>NZ_RHNU01000045.1 GCF_003946015.1 Companilactobacillus insicii | reverse complement strand
AAAAGAACCATCAGAGAAATCCCATTAGATTTCTTTGATGGTTCTTTTTTTAGAGTCTAGAGTTTTGTCCCAGACTCTTTTTTGAAAATAATAAGTAAGTACACTCACAGTTTCTTCACAAATTGTTACGGTTTTATTCTAAGTTTTCCAATCATTTGTTCATAATTGGGCGTTATTATTTAAACATAGTCAAATAACAAAGAGGTGAACGAATGGTATTGATAAAAAATTCAGAGTGACAACCTTTAAAATATAAAACAGATAAAAACATTAAAAATTAAAAATCCCTATAAAGTATTTAATCCCCTTATTTAAAACAACCCTCATAATTAGATAAATAAAAATATATTTCCTCCCCGATATATATTTAAAAAGAAGTTAAATACAAGACTTTTAAGAAAGAGAGATAATATCATGAGAATAGATTGAAAAGGAACTCGTGCCGGAAGACGCGAGCCTTTTTGCGTTATAGTGTAAATTATCTTAGGCAATCCTCATATTTTCTTCACAAATTGTTACGGTTTTATTCTAAGTTTTCCAATTATTTATTCATAATTAGGTGTTATTATTTAAGCATAGTCAAATAACAAAGAGGTGAACGAATGAAACGGTAAACTTGGTAATGAAACAACCCTTATAATTTTTAAAGAATAACAATTACACAAAATAGATAAAACCCTTAAAAACATATATTAATCCCTATAAATTAAAAATCTCATTTAATCCCCCCTTAAATTAAATGAAACCCCTCATATAAAAAGCATATACACATAAAATATATTTCCCCCCTGATATATATTTTGAAATAAAAAACTCACATCTTTAGACGATGTGAGTTTTTTTGTAATGACTATAAGCAGAATAGATTGTTATAGTGTGTGATATTTTATCTACTCTGTATACAACTCTGTGTTGAGAATTGATCCTTCTTGAGTAGAACCCCTTTATTGGTGGAATCAATTTTTCAAACGATTGAGACTGTTCGAAAGGATTTTTTCGAAGCGTTTTGATAATCTCTAAAAAATTATATTCAAGTTTTGAACCCTTAATTTTTTTTAGGTCTTTTTTTGCACCACTTTTAATTTTGATTTGGTACTTTAAAGGTTCTTCCATACGTCGTCAAAATCCTCGTTATCATCGTTTTCTCGATTTTTAATTTGATCTACAACACCGTTATTAGTCAAAAATAAAGTTTCTTTGATAGCATTCCAATCGTCCTTGCCAATTAAAACTGCTCCTTTTTCACCGATTTTTGTGGGTTCTATAGTTATTGGCTTTCTTTCAGAGTTTACTTCTTTTATTAATTCGAAGAGATGTTGTCTAGCACTAGTAGGTGTATATATTTCTTTCAACATGTTATCCTCCTAACGTACGTTATAATGTACGTACAGTGTATTATGATTTTTAATTCTGGTCAATGGAAATGTCTATATATTAAATTACGTAACAAAAAAGCCACGCAACTGGATTGATTGCGTGGCTTTCGTTACGGAATTCAGAGGAATTCCAAGGTTGTGAGGATGGAGGTTGGATTAGGACCTCCTTAAAAGAATAATGGTGTTTAGACCCCGATCTGTTACTTAAACGATGCTGCTGTTTCAGCATTGCAATACAAGAAGTGACCGGGCAGAACTTCTTGTAATGATTGATCGTCAGAGAATGGCTGGGAATGGTCGAAGTCGATTCTCTCACGAGTCTTTTCTATTTCAGGATCTGGAACAGGGATTGCTGACAGAAGACTTTGAGTATAAGCATGTAAGGGATGATTATAGATTTCATCAGAGTCTGCTAGTTCAACAATCTTACCATGATACATAACAGCGATACGATCACTGATGTACTTAACCATGGAGAGATCATGGGCGATAAACATGTATGTCAGTCCTTGTTCCTTCTGAATATCTTGCATCAAGTTAACAACTTGAGCTTGAATAGAAACATCAAGAGCAGAGATCGGTTCGTCGGCGATTACGAATTGTGGTTCAACAGCCAAAGCACGGGCAATACCGATACGTTGACGTTGACCACCGGAGAATTCATATGGGTAACGTGTCATGTGTTCTGGATTCAAATGAACCATATCTAGTAATTCACGAACACGTTTTTCACGCTCTTCTTCACCCTTAACTAGTCCGTGAACATCAAGGCCTTCGGCGATGATATCCTTAACCTTCATTCTAGGGTTCAAAGATGCATATGGATCCTGGAAGATCATCTGCATTTCACGACGGAATTCCTTCATCTGTGGTCCATGACTTTTAATTTTACTAATGTCTTGACCATTGAATAGGATTTGTCCGTCGGTTGGATCATAAAGTCTGATAATACTACGGCCAGTTGTACTCTTACCAGAACCAGATTCACCAACTAATCCAAAAGTCTCACCTTTGTAGATATCGAATGAAATATCATCAACGGCTTTGACCTCGTTAGGTTTACCAATGTTAAAGTACTGTTTCAAGTTCCTAACTTGAACGATTTTTTCTCTTTCGTCTGCCATTATTTAACACTGCCTCCTAACTGCTTGAATTTTTCGAAACGTTTCTTGATTGATGCGGGTGGATCGACCTTTGGTGCATTGGGATGCAACAACCATGTGGCTGCGTAGTGATTCTTTGAAACCTTGAAGTATGGTGGTTGTTCTTCTTCGTCAATTTCCATTGCATATTTGTTACGAGGTGCGAAGGCATCTCCCTTTGGTGGATTCAAAAGGTTAGGAGGAGTACCAGGAATTGAGTTCAAACGGTTAGCTTCACTAGTATCTAGTGTTGGCATTGAATCTAGTAGTCCCCAAGTGTAAGGGTGTTGAGGATTGTAGAAGATGTCATTAACTGAACCGTATTCGACAAACTTACCGGCATACATAACGGCAACTCTATCAGCGATACCAGCCACGACGCCAAGGTCATGGGTGATGAAGATGATCGATGTACCGATTTTTTGTTGTAGTTCTTTTAGTAGATCAATGATTTCTGCTTGGACAGTAACGTCAAGCGCAGTTGTTGGTTCATCAGCGATAAGGATCTCTGGGTAATCAACAATGGCGATAGCGATGACGATACGTTGTCTTTGACCACCTGAAAATTGGTGAGGGTAGTCTTTCATACGAGCTTTAGGATTGGGAATACCAACTAGACGTAGAACCTCTTCGGCACGAGCCATAGCGTCTTTTTTGGAAACATTGTTGTGGATCAATAAAGGTTCCGCAACTTGCTTGCCAATTGGCATAGTTGGATCGAGTGATGTCATAGGGTCTTGGAAGATCATCGAGATCTTGTTACCACGAATATTATCCATACCTTTTTCACTCTTTTGTAGCAGGTCATCCCCATGATAGAGAATGCTGCCCTTTGCGATATCAGCGTTCTTAGCTAATAATTGCAGGATAGAACGAACGGTAATTGACTTACCAGAACCAGATTCACCAACTATAGCTAAGGTTTCACCGGCGTTAAGATCGAAACTAACCCCACGAATAGCTTGGACAGTACCATTGTATGTCGCAAAATTAACATGCAAATCTTTTACTTCTAGAATTTTATCCATTGCTTATTCATACTCCTTATATAATCGGGCTACACATGATAGTTTTCATTCATGTTTCGCGCCTTAGCTTTTAGTCATCTGATTGTGGGTCAAAGGCATCACGTAAGCCATCACCAAGAAGGTTTGTAGCAATCATGATGATACTTAAGATAATAGCTGGTGCCCACATTTGATATGGTAAGAATCTGAAGGCCTTTTGACCATCAGATAACAATGTACCTAATGATGCGTTTGGTGCTGGAATACCAATACCAATGAAACTCAAGAAAGCTTCGAAGAAAATGGCATTCGGAATTGTAAACATTGTTTGAATGATAATTGTTGAAGATAAATTAGGAATCAAGTGTTTAGTAGCAATCTTAGTAGATGATTCACCAAGTGTTCTGGCAGCTAAGATATATTCTTGCTCTTTTAACTGGAAGGTCTGAGCACGAATCAGACGTGCCATAGTTACCCAACCAGTAATGGCAATCGCAATAACGATAGAACCAAGTCCTGGTTTTAAGATGATCATCATTAAAATAACAACGATCAAGTTAGGAACAGATGATACGATTTCAACGATACGTTGCATAATTGTATCAGTTCTGCCGCCTTTCCAACCTGAAACGATACCGTAAGGAACACCGATGATCAAATCAACAAGTGTAGCCAAGATAGCAACGATAAGTGAAAGACGAGTACCATAGATGATTCTTGATAATAAGTCACGGCCAAGATAGTCAGTTCCTAAGAGATAGAAGGTATCTTTTGAGGCACCAGCTTGTTTATATGCATCGACCATTTTACCACCCATGTTTTGGTAACCATTGAATCCGGGGATGTTTAAGTTTCCTAGTTTAGGAGGCAAGTTAGATAGAGTAACTTGTTGAGCATTAGGATTGTGGGGAGCAACTAGTGGAGCAAAGAGTGAGATCAAGACGATAATTGAAAGAAGTGTTAAACATACAACAGCAACTTTGTTAGAGAACAAGCGACGGCGAACATCTTGTAAGTATGTTAGAGAAGGTGTACCGATTTTTTCTTGTTCGTTATTATTTTCGTCATGAATTAATTTAAATTTTTCCTTTGGTACATTAGGAATTTGTTCCATATTATTCTTTACCCCCATTTCCTAATCTAATTCTTGGATCAATGAATCCGTAGAGAATATCGACAATCAAGATGATGACAACTAATAGGAATGAATAGAAAATTGTTAGTCCCATGATAGTTGGATAATCGTTGGTTGTAATTGACTTAACGAATTGTTCACCGATACCAGGAATCGAGAAGATGTTCTCAACAACCATTGAACCGGTCATAACTGAAACGGCCATAGGTCCGATAATTGTAACAACTGGGATCAAAGAATTACGAAGCGCATGCTTTGTAACGACTTTCCAGCTTGAGTTACCTTTTGCTTTGGCTAATTCGATATAATCACTACTCATAACATCAACCATTTCGGTTCTCATGAATCTGGCAACGTTACCTAATGGTAAGGCTGCTAGAGCAAGTGTTGGTAACACACTTGATTGGAAGTTGTCCCAGAGAGCAACTGGGTAGATGTGCCATTTGTAGGCCAAGTAGAATTGTAGTAATACGGCTAAGACGAAAGATGGAATTGATAGACCAAGAATTGAAATAAATGTAGCAAGTGTATCAACCCATGTGTTCTTACGAATAGCGGCTACGGCACCAAGTAGGATACCAAGAACGGTACCTAAGATCATTGCTTGAGCACCAATTTGCATTGATGGAGCAAGACGTTGACCGATCAATGCTGTAACAGGTTCATTGTTGAATTGGAATGATGTTCCAAGGTTACCTTGAAGCAAACCACCCATGTAACGTACATATTGAACAAAGACTGATTGATCCAAACCATATTGAGCCTTAACAATCTTCAGTTGATCTGGTGACATACGGTTCTGGTTAGAGAACGGTGTACCAGGAAGCATCTTCATTAGGAAGAAAGTCAGAGTTGCAATAATGAAAAGGGTCAAAAACAGGTAGAAAATTCTTTTGAGAATATATTTAGCCATATTTGATCTCCCTAACTCCTAATTATTTTTTGTATACAGTGACGAGGTTATAACTACCATTTGGTGAAATTCTATAATTCTTAACACTCTCTCTTGTTAAGTTGGCTTGGTAGTATTGGTATAGAGGAACGGCACCAGAATCTTGTGCGAGGATTTTAGCGGCTTGTATCAAGTCTTCCCATCTAGCGTCTTCATTATTGGCATCTGTTGTCTTACTCTTCTTGATCAAGGCATCGTATTCAGGGTTTGAGTACTTACCATTGTTCTGAGGGTTACCAGTTGTGAAGATATCTAGGAATGTAACAGGATCTGGATAATCGGCGTTCCAACCAGTAACAACGATATCGAAGTTACCACTTGTTGACTTATCAAGACGTGACTTGAATGGAACATTTTGTAATGTAAGTTTGAATCCTGGTAAGTTTTTCTCAAGTTGTCCTTGGATATATTCGTTTTGTTTCTTAGCACCATCGGTATCATCACCTAATAATGTGAAGCTAAGATCCTTTTGACCTGTTTCTTTGACTCCTTCTTTCCAAAGCTTGGCAGCAAGTTTTGGATTGTACTCTGTGTATTTGCTTACTGATTTAAGCTCTGGTTCTTTGGTGAAATCAATATTATTCTTAGGTGCATAAGACATTCCAGAAGGAACAATAGTACGTTCGATACCACCTGTTTTACCTAGAACATTATCTGTTAGTTGTTCACGATTGATCGACATTGAAATAGCTTGTCTGATTTTTTCGTTCTTAAAGAACTTATATTTCTTTTGGTTGAATTCTAGATAGAAGTTACTTGCCATCTTATCGTTTGAGAATGTCTTGTATGTAGATACTTGACGAGCTGTATCACCACTGATCTTTTGTAGACGGTTGATACGGTTGGCATCGTAAAGATTCAATCCAGTATTATTATCTTTTACAACGTAATACTTAACTTGGTGTAACTTAACAGCTTTGGCATTCCAGTATTTGTCGTTCTTAACTTCAGTCCAACTATTGTCTGAAACTGACCAGTTCTTCAACATGAAAGGTCCGTTGAAGACCATGCCGGCACTCTTTAATCCATATTGCTTACCAGCTTTTTCAACTGCAGGTTTGTATTGAGGATAGAATGTTGAGTTACCCATCAATTTGTTGAAGTATGGAATAGGATCTTCCAAAGTTACTTGTAACGTGTATTTTCCAAGTGCTTTAACACCTAATGTATCAACTGGTTTCTTACCAGCATTGATAGCATCGGCATTCTTAATACCTGTATAGATGTAAGCATATTGTGAAGCAGTCTTAGGATCGACTGTTCTGCGCCATGCGTAGACAAAGTCTTGAGCAGTAACGGGTTTACCGTTAGACCACTTAGTATGTCTCATCTCGAAGGTATAAGTTTTACCATTATTAGTAGGTTTAACGATCTTTTTGGCGATGGCGGGCTTTAGAGTCTTACCATCGAATCGGTACAATCCTTCCATAGTATCAGTCAAACCTTGAGCACCGATAACGTCCGTGTTCATCGACGAATCCATTGTTGCGATAACATCACTGGAACTGATCGACAAAGTATTCTTATCGTCTTTTTCAGTGGATGATCCGCAACCACTAAGAACTAGCGCAATTGCTAGAATAGGCAACATTGCTAGTAGATACTTCTTAAATTTCATTACACAACCTCCCTAAAAGAATAACAATAATATTAGACTACACCATTAAACATTAAATACAAAGACTATTTATTAAAAAATCTCTAATGTTCTCTAAAATCATAATACATCACAGATTAAATTGCAAAGAAAAACAGAAATATCTATAAAATAGATATTTCTGTTTATTATTTTTTAATATTATATTGTTAAATTAGAAGTTCGGTTTAAGCATTTACTTGCACAAACTTTTCGTAACGTTCCAGTTCTTCAGGACTAAGGTTAGCTTTAAGTAATGAGCCGTCATTAGTGAATTCCTTACTGATTATCTGTGCGTTTTTCAAAAGTTGTTCGGTAATTTTTTGTTGATCATAAGGGATTAGTAGATCAACTGTCTTATAACCAGAGAATAGTTTAAGTTTAATCAATTCTACTAGTTTTTGAATAGACGAATTGTCCAAAGCTGAGTAATAGATATTGTCTCCTTCAATAGTAGGGAAGACTTGATCAGGCTTTAAGTCAGCTTTGTTGAAAGCATAAATCATTGGTTTACCTGTAACGCCAACTTCACGCAAAGTGTTTTCAGTAACTTCCAACATATTCTTCCAATGTTCATCACTAACATCTATTACTTGCACTAATAGGTCGGCATCTTTGGCTTCCTTCAAAGTTGTCTTGAATGATTCAATCAAGTTGTGAGGTAGTTTGCTAACAAACCCAACTGTATCAGATAATAAGAAGCTGGTGTTATCTTCAAGGTCGATCTTTCTAACACTAGTATCCAATGTAGCGAAGAGCATGTCTTTTTCGAATACTTTGCGGTCGTCGGAATCTTCTTTATTGAAGTTAAGTAAGCCATTCATAGTTGTTGATTTTCCAGCGTTAGTATATCCAACTAATGAAACTAATGGCAAGCTAGTATTAGTTCTGCGGCGACTTTGAACGTTAATTGTCTTATCAACGGTTTTTAGCTGGTCCTTTAAGTAAGTGATACGTTTGCGAATGACACGGCGGTCTAATTCAAGTTTTGTTTCACCAGCACCACGGTTAGCCAGACCACCTGAAGCAGATTGTTGATCCAATGGATTACCTGATGGATGAATTCGAGGTAATTGATATTGTAGTTTGGCAATTTCAACTTGAAGTTTGGCTTGGCGAGTATGTGCTCTATTTGAGAAGACTTGGAGGATCAATTCTGTTCGATCCATAAAACTTAATTTGGTTTCTTTTTCCAAGTTTCTAATTTGTGATGGTGTTAATTCGTCATTTAAGACAATCGTTGTAACGTCATCAGCATTGGCTATTTGTTTGATCTCGGTAACTTTACCTAATCCAAAATAAGTCTTAGCACTGACAGAATCAACATTTTGCTTAATTACGTCAGCGACTTCCATATTGTTGGCCTCAACTAGTGAGCCTAATTCTTCCATTGTATAGTCAAAGTCTACTTGCTTGTGACTAACTCCGGCAACGATAACTCGTTCTTTAGAGTTTATAGTGTTTTCCATAAAATCCTCCTGGTGGCACTTATACCCCAGGGTATTAATGCCATTTAATTATTTAAGTGTGTTAAGGTTGGCACTTCTTATTACAATCATGTTTAGATACATCCTTTCGATAATATGCTTATATCATAACATTTAAGTACTAATTGGACTATATAATAGGTAGAAAAGTAAATTCAAAAGAGCATATCGAATTCGATATGCTCTAATATTAGTTATCGTAAATACTATTTCTATGTCCAATATTGATAGCAGTAACAAATAATCTATCATCCTCGATTTCACAAATTACTCGATAATTACCGATTCGATATCTCCATAGTCCTGATAAAGTAGATGTTAGTCCTTTGCCATGTACTCGTGGATCAATACTATTGTCGATATGAGTGTATAGCCACTGTAGTATCAATTTTGCTTGGTACTTATCCATTTTTTTCAATTGCTTTTTTGCGTCCTTATTTATATAAAGGGCATATGTCATTCGTCAAACCCCAGTTCCTTAATTACTTTAGAAATTGGTTCAGCCTCTTTATGCTGTTCGAGCCATCTTTTGTGCGCAAATTGTGCAGTCATTTCATCGTATTCATCTTCTAATTCGTTTATAGAATACTTCATAATTAGTTCTGATAATGTAATACCATGGAATTTAGCCATTTCATTTAACCATTTTTTTTCATCGTCTGAAACTCTGATAGTGATCATAGCCATAAGAATAACTCCTCTACATATTGTGTAACACATTGTAATACAAAGAGTGGATAAATACAATTTATTTATTCAGGACATGAAAACGTATGATTCAGGACGAAAGTTAGGTTTTACGCTTGATAGATGTTAAAATTCCTTTAATTGAAGTAAGTAGGGATGATTTGATGAGAAAAAGATGGCTGAAGTGGACGACAAGAATCGGAGCTACAGTATTAATTATAGTATTATTAGCAGAAGCTTCTTGGATGAAAATTTGGTGTGCAACTGCGTTCTTGAAATTAGGTGGTTATGATTTATTTGAATCACTGATCAAGTCATTTCATATTATTAGACATTTCTTGAATATGTAAAAATACCTGACCATATCGGTCGGGCATTTTTTTACAACAAGGCTTTAGCGGCACACATAATTAAGAAGACAATGACGCCGGTAAAGTAAACCTTGGAAGTTTTCTTGTAGTATTTGTCTTTTTTATCCAAATATTTAAAGTACATAACCAAATCACTGAATATTAAGAAATAAAACAATTTGTCAGTTAAAAAAGACTTGAGCGTATCTCCAAACAATAGGCTGGAGATTATGTACAAAGCCGTTAATCCTAAAATTAAATGTAATAATTGTAATTTTCGTGCTGGTTTTAAATTGCCATTAAATATGTCCATAAGTGTCCTTATTTTTTAAATGTAAAATTAATTCACTAATTCCTGGAATTAAAAATAATGGATTATGAATGAATCCCATAATGATTAAAACAATATTCCAAGATTGATTTTCATTGGTCATGTTCTTGATGGCGAAATACGTCAAAATTTCTATAATAATTGCAAAAATAATAAAGTAAAACGATATGATGAATTTTAAAAAGTTATCTGGTACAGCAGTTGGGTCTTTTGGATGAAAGTGAGAAACTAGTCCGACACCAATAATTAATATTAGTTCAATACTAAAGATTATCCAAGCAATCGTTTGAAATACCTTGCTGTTCCGATCCATTTTATCTCCCCATTTCTTTATACCTTCTTCAAACATAACATTTAAATAGCAAAATAAGGGAGATATATCCTGAGGTAGGTGATTTGATATCTTGAACTACATCAGCGTTTTAAGT
This sequence comes from Companilactobacillus insicii, assembly GCF_003946015.1. GTDB lineage: Bacteria > Bacillota > Bacilli > Lactobacillales > Lactobacillaceae > Companilactobacillus > Companilactobacillus insicii. The sequence continues at coordinate 7,086 of NZ_RHNU01000045.1, read as the reverse complement.
TTCTTAGCTTTACCCAGTGAGAAAGGACGAACTAACTCTGGACCGAAATACATTTTTCTCTTACTAAAGTCCGCTTCACTAATTGTTTGTGGATTTGCGAGACAAGATCTATTGGCACGAAAGAGGGATGAATATTTTTTCTCTAAGTCATTTAAGTTACCATAAAATTCGTATTTCCCGGTGCGCGTGTATAGATCTAAACGATGAGGAACGGTAGATGTTTCAATAAAAAGGACATCATCCAAGTTGATATGATAAATTTGATTACCAACTGAGAAGGCGAAGCATCTCTTTTGAGTGGTCATAATTCGGTCGATTCGTTCTTTAGCTAATGACAGAGTATCATAGAATTCTTGGCGAAAATCTTCAGGTTCTTGGTCTTTGGTAATAAAGCCTAATGCCTCAACTTTTCTCTTGAATGTTAAGGGTGCCATTTCATCGTGTGTTGTTACGAAGATAATCTTAGCCTGTACGTCGATTTTTCGAATTTTTACTGCTAGATCGATCCCGGTTAGTTGGTTTTTTAAGTCAATATCAAGGAAGTAAATGCCATTAGTTGTAGGGTATTCCTGCAAGTATTCTAAGACTTCATCGGGGCTTTGAGTTTTAAAGGCAACTTCGAATGGGTCATTGTGAAATAAGATATAGTTATTGACGAGAATTTCGAATTGCTGCAATTGAACCATGTCGTCTTCACAAATTATAATTGGATAAGTCATATTTTTCCCTTTCTAAATCAAAACTAATTGAAGATGGAACCAGTTGTTATCTTCACTATATTGTACTAATAAGTTAGGATATTTCTTCTTGATATCTTGCACATTAGATAGTCCAAGCCCAGAGTGATTCTTTTTGGTTGAATAACCGGTTTGTTTGATGTTAGAGATGGCCTCAGGCGTTATAACGGTGTTATCAATAACGAATGTTAATTGTCCATCCTCAGATATGATAGCTAGTTGGATTTTGCCAGCTGGTTGTTTCTTGGTTTCTTCAATGGCGTTATCAATTGCAATTCCAAGTAGTCTGACCAGATCAAAAATATTGATAGATGTATCAGTGATCACATCTCGGCATTCGAAATGACACTCGATATTTTCATGATTAATTTGATTCAACTTACTGATGAAGAGACTCTTTAAATAAGGATTTTGAATGTTATTCAGATCTTTATATAGCTTCATAGAAACATTGCTGAAGTAGTCATCAGAATACGTCTCAAATTTGTTCAATGATTCTAGCAGGGCGTTGTTATTATCTGAATCAGCAACTGTTCGTAGACTCAAAAGTAAATTTTCGTAATCGTGCTTGAACTTACGCAAGCTAAGTTGGTCTCGTTCTAGTTGATCGGTATACATTTTGAGATTTTTGAATTGTTCTTCGGATAGTTGTTGTTGATAGAGATTTTTTTGCCGTTTACTTTCCAAAAGGAATATTAATAGAAGAACGATGATTTGAATTACAACGAATAATAATATGCCGATGATTAATTTTCGATAGGCTTCAAAATGATCAATGAAGTTCATAAAAATAGATAAAACTACAAAAAAGTATGTAAGTAGAAGTGTTACTACAGGTGATTTTTCAGATTTTTTAAGGAATGTTGTTAAATGAAAGTGACGGTACAATAAAATAATAATAATAGCTAAGATCCATTCTATTGCGGAACTTACAAAGGTGAAAGTCCAACCTTGTGTAATCTGTGTTCTAACGAAGATCATCATAACGGCAGACATAATAATATCAACAATATAAATTGTGATGCTTGATATCAATGCTTCATCTAATAGGAAGTAATTAGGTTTAACATGATGTTCAAATATCAAATAAATTCCCAAAACAAATAGTAGGAAACTCCAATCGTCTGCATAATTATCAGTAATAGTGGCCGCTATCAATAAGATTATTGAAGCCGTAATTGTTTTGAAATTAAGCTTTTTAGGATCATGGTAAATTGAAAAGAATATGGCAAAGACCATGATCCATGACAATAGCACCCCTAGTGCGAATGCTCCCTCTTCTACGTATATCATCTTCATTCCTCCTGTAACTAGTATATCAGAGGAAGAATTACAGTAATTGTAGCGATGAAATTATTTAGAAAATGTAGAAACATACTGTAACGAATGTCCCCAAATCGAATATAAGCTAACGAAAACAGAATTCCACTCAAGAAATATGGGATTAGTTTTAAACTAAAGCTTTGTTCATGTGCCCATGCAAACACTAATGAAGTAATTAGTACGTATAAGAAAATAGATATAAAACTTTTCATTTTGGAAAATATTAGTTTAGCAAATAAGCCTCTAAAAATTAATTCTTCAATAATTGGTGATACAACTACAGTCGTTAGAATCGTATTAAACGTGTTGTCTTTGAGAGCTTCCAAAATCACGCTTTGATTGTTGGAAACGGGTAAGTTATCAGAAAAAAATTGAATGGCGATTAGGGCAATGACAAAAAGAATTAATTCAATAATAGGATGAGAGGTTCGATTAACCTCCAAAGTGAAATTGTCATTCAAAAAGTTCCATAAATTACGCGCCAAATAATAAGAGGCAACTAATCCTAGTACTGCACAGAGAGCATAGACAAAAATATTATGAGTCATTTGACTTAATATCAGTGGCAATATAGCTACTTGATATATGATGAAGTAAATAAAGATAATTAAAACATTACCCAATAGTCCTTTTTGCATGATTATTCCTCCTAGTGGTTTGTGATTGAACTTTAAGAATGAAAATAGGCTATTCAAGATATTTTTTCACTTCAAACTAATAAATGCTTACAATTAAAAATAGTTTGGAGGAAGAACCATTGTTAAAATCTAAAAATTACAACCTTTTACTTGCTAGTACCATTTTGTACTTCGTTACCGCAGAATTTTTAGCAGCTATTTTAAAGAATTGGCTAACTGCTAACACAGCCGATACCATCGTGATAATAATGTCCTATTTATTCTGTCTGGGCACTGTTTATGCTTTGAGACCAAAGTTTAAGAGTGATTGGAATAGTATCAAATCAAAAAAATCCGAATTGTGGTTAATATCAGTATTTCTATTGTTAGATGTGTTCTTACAAATACTGTTATCAAACATATTTACAGCCGCTGCATCTAATCAAAATAATTTTGATACAGCTATCAAAAATCATAATGCCATCATGTTAGTAGCAGTATTTATCTTGTTTGTTATTGCTGGACCAATTGTAGAAGAAATTATCTTTCAATACTTTATTCAAGACCGCATTGTAAAATTTTATTTGCAAAAAACTAAATTGCCCAAATGGCTATCGATCAGTTTGATCGTTATTATTCCTACATTGTTATTCATGTTTTATCATACTAATAACTGGAACGATATTGCTAACTTGTCTATCTTTTCATATGGTAACTTGATAGTCTTTGCCGTACTTTATCAAATCACAGATGATAACTTGATCTATCCAATTAGCGTGCATATTTTAAATAACTTAATTGCTTTTTTACTAGTGTTGTAGTTAATGACTTCATATTATTAAACTATCACTGTCCGTAATGATTAAGGAAAAAATATCCTGAACATCATGTTTACTGTCTTGAGTAATGATGTTGAGGATATTTCTGGATTTGGTACTTATGATAGATTAAGATGTACATACTACTTGAAGGGAGATTCTCCTATGGATAAGTCAGAAAACTTGAAACAAGAAGTGAAATTATTTAAAAATGGGAATTCATATGGATTCAGAATTTCTAAGAAAGATAGAGAATTCTTAAATATTGATAAAGATACTAAATTTGAAAAAATAGTTTCTTCTGATAATAGTGAAATTATTTTTAAAAAAATAGAAAAGTCTCGTCCTAATGTTTTGGCAACAGCTAATAAGTTATTTGATAACAACAAAGAGTTGATGAAGAGACTAGAAAATTTATGATATATCTGACTAAAGAAGAATATATTGAAATTAATAAGTTGGTTTTGATGAAATCCAATAATATGAATATTGGTATTCAGTATTCTCAAGGATTGGATTTAATTGTTGAACAACCTCGGCAAGCTGTATTTGGACGTGAACTATATCCTAATTTATGGATTAAAGCGTCATTCATAATTCAGAAGTTGACCAAGAAGCATATTTTTAATGACGGTAATAAAAGAACTGCACTTTTGTCTGGTTTAACTTTTTTAAGTGTAAATGGCCATATTTTAAGTTTTACTGCAGATGAGGGTGAAGAATTAATTTTGAGTGTTACTAATAGCACTGATGATGAAGAGACGATGGTTGCTCTTGCAGAATGGTTAAAAAATCATGCAAATAATAATTAAGAAAAATATCCTGAACATTATGTTTGTTGTCTTAAACATTTGTGTTCAGGATATTTTTATGGGAAATAAGAAATTATTAATTCAAAGATACCAGAAAATAGTCTCTTGAAAAAGTTTATTATTATTATTGATGTATCATATTTTGATTTAATTTCACGAGTAAGCTTATACAAAGCATATATTGAATTGGCAACTACTAATATTACTATAATCCAAAGTATAGGGAATGATTGAAATACTTTTTCCATAATTTATTAATTCTCCAGTTTTACAAACTTTTGAATACAATAATCCCAAGCAGACATGAAAAGGATAATTCCAAAAGTTAAGTTAAACATGCGCCTGTAATCCATCACCAGCAAATAAGTACCATTTAATAGGTTTGATCCAGCCTCGGTTAAATAATAGATCGACGTAAAATATAGCAATGTAGATAATGGATTTTTAAATTTATATGGTTTTAATTTTCCATCTACTATTTTGAACATACCCTCGTCCTCCATACGATTTTAAATAGGATTAAAAATAACAAAACCAAAAAATATTGCTGCATACATTGTTATTCCTCTTATCTTATTAAGTACAGAATAATACATAACAGTTTTATTTTGTCAAAAGTATCCTGAACTAGGTATTTGGATATCCTGGAACCTTATTCGTTTTGTCAAAATATCTATTTTTAGATTTCTAAATATAAAAAGTTTCTTGCGGATATGATTATAGGAAGAAATGATTATATTCAAACTTTAAATTATTTACAAAAAAATTACACTAGTTATATTTTAAATATACATCTATATGGTACGTTTCCTTTGTCATTACTTAGTAGTAAAAAATGGAGGAATTGTAATATGCAGGGACCTGTCCTATTGATTTCGATAGTTATTGTCAGTTTGTTAAAAGATTCTCCGACGATTGTTATTTTAAGAGAGAAACTGGTTGAAAAAGTCGGTAATTGGGTATATATGATTTATTTTTGTATAGTGGCAGTATTGTTTTTTCTATTGAAATTAATTGATAATTTTGCCTATGCTTTTGTTCTCTTTTGCCTTATATTCATTGTTGCAGATTTTTTAATTAGAAAGATTATGAATTGATAATAATAGTGACTATTATGAGTTCTTAAAATATTGTTCAGGTTATCAGAATACCCAGTTCAGGATGTTTTATAAGATAAAAAACCTCTTCCAGATATAATTATCGGAAGGGGTGGTCATATGAGAGTTTTAAATATTTTAAAAAATATTATTATATTTACTGTTATGCTAGTACTGACATTTGTTATTCAAATCAATCAAATTTTTATGGTATCTAAATCAACTAATGTTATTGGTTTGGTAATAGTATTTTTTATTATTTTAATGCTATTGCTGAAGCTTGCGAAAACGTGGCATTTGAAGTTAGTTAGTAGTCCCTTCAAAGTTAGAGATTTATGGTTAATATTAGGTGCAGCAGTTGTTAGTGAAATTACTTCTGTATCGCTATCTTATTTAGGGCTTCTTATGCATTCTGAACAAGCATCTTCAAATGGTTTGATTGCTGAAAGAATGTTGTCAAATAATATATGGGTAGTAATAATTGCTATTATATCGGTTGATTGTATGGGACCGATATTGGAGGAAGTTGTATTTAGAGGGATGATTTACCAATTCATAAGTAAAAAATTTTCTATTGTGTTTGGTTATATTTTGACTGCTGTTATTTTTTCATATCTTCATGATGGATTTTCTTTTTGCTTTATAAGCTATTTCATTGATAGTTTGATATTGACTTTTGTTTTTCAATATACAGGAAATATTTATAGTAGCATTGTTTGTCATCAATTTATGGGTCTAAACTTTCTGGTATTGGTGAAAGCCAATACCAGTTTTTTTATTGTCTAAATTTCTGGATAGAAAAAGGACCTCACGGGTCCGTGTTATGCTTTAAGCGACTAAACAAAAAAACAACAAGGAGATCCCGTGATGCCCCAATCAAATTCTATCCTAAATCTACTAAATATAACAGATGAAAATATTACTGTATTCAACTGCACTGATAAAATTATCCATAAAGGCAAGCGCAAAAAACGCATCAAAATCATTGATGGCCGTCTATCTTATAGCTTATCTAAATGTCCTAATTGTGGATTTTCTTCATTAATTAAAAATGGCACCAGACAAACTGATATTAGATTATCTAGTATCAATGGTTGTGAGTATCATTTGAAATTATCAAAGCAACGATACCTTTGTAAGTCATGTGGAGCCACTTGTGGTGCTCATACTAATTTAGTGAGTCCTAATCAGTCTATGTCTCATCAAGTCGAACAAGCAATTATTCCATTAGCCAAACAATCATTGACTCAAAAGGCAATTGGAGAAATTGTGGGAGTGTCTTCTAGCACTGTTGGAAGAATACTATACGGTAGTCAGAAACTTCCTAAAAGGGTTCATAAACTTCCGACTAATATTTGTATGGATGAGTTCCGATCAAGTAATCATCTGTTCTCTTTAGTCACGTGCAATGCTGATACGCATGAGTTGATGACTCTTTTACCTTCTAGAGTAAGCTCTAAAGTTATTGAACACTTTCTGGCAGAGTATTCACTACAGGAAAGACAACAAGTTCAATCTGTAACCATAGATCTCAACGCTAATTATCAAAACGTTATCCATAGATTATTCCCCAAAGCCGTTATTGTAATCGATAGATTTCATGTGATTCAACTTATTGGTAGAGCTCTAGACAAAGCCAGGGTTTCAGCACTCAACTCGATAGATGACAAGAGATCCAGAGA
>NZ_RHNU01000044.1 GCF_003946015.1 Companilactobacillus insicii | reverse complement strand
GGCATAAAAAAATCCACACCATTTCTAGTGTGGAAATTGCTCTAAGATGTCTCACCAATACTATTTGACATAGAGCCAAATCATTCAGCACCAAGCTATTCAATGTTTATTATTTGTTGATATATGATTCAACAAGTTTCTTGTTATCTTCGTTTGTGATTGATTCTTTAACTGCACGATCAGCTAATTCTTTAAGATCAGCTGTACTCAACTTCTTCATCAAACTTCTTACACGAAGTACAGATGTAGCACTCATTGAGTATTCATCTAGACCCATGCCAAGTAGCAATGGAACCATGATGTTATCACCAGCAGCTTCACCACACATACCAGCCCACTTGCCTTCTGCATGAGCTGAGTCAATAACATGCTTGACTAGTCTCAAGATTGAAGGGTTATATGGTTGGTATAGATATGAAACGTGTTCATTACCACGATCAGCAGCCATTGTGTATTGGATCAAGTCATTTGTACCAATACTGAAGAAGTCAACTTCCTTAGCAAATTGGTCCGCTAAAACAGCAGCAGCAGGAACTTCCATCATCATTCCTAATTGAATGTTGTCAGAAACTTCTACACCCTTTTCAACTAACTTAGCTTTTTCTTCTTCAAAGATCTTCTTAGCTGATCTGAATTCTGCCAATGTACCGATCATAGGGAACATGATACGTAATTGACCGAATGCGGATGCACGTAATAAGGCTCTAAGTTGTGTTCTGAAGATTTCTTGTCTGTCCAAACTAATACGGATAGCACGGTAACCTAAGAATGGGTTCATTTCTTCTGGAAGTGGTAGATATGGCAAATGCTTGTCACCACCAATATCCATTGTACGAACAACAACTGGCTTACCTTTCATACCTTCAAGAACTTTCTTGTATGCAACGAATTGATCATCTTCTGTAGGAAGTTCATCAGATTGCATGTACAAGAACTCTGTACGGTAAAGTCCGATACCTTCGGCACCATTAGCAATAACACCTTCTAGATCATCAGGTGTACCGATATTTGCGGCAATATCAAAGTGTTTGCCATCAGCAGTAACTGTGGCTTCATTCTTTAATTTTTCCCATTCTGCCTTTTGGTCAGCAAAATCTTTTGCCATCTTATCGTATTTCTTGATATCTTCATCTGAAGGGTCGATAATAGCTGCACCGTTAAGTCCATCAAGGATTACGGTTTGACCATCTTTAACGTCTCCAGTGATTGTGTTAGTACCAACAACAGCTGGTAATTCCAATGAACGTGCCATGATAGCTGAGTGGGCAGTACGTCCACCAATATCAGTAACAAATCCTTTAACATACTTCTTATTTAATTGAGCAGTATCACTAGGTGTTAAATCGTGTGCAACGATAATAACTTTGTGATCAATCAATGCAGGGTTTGGTAATTCTACACCAAGAAGATGAGCCATAACACGTTTTGTAACATCGCGTACATCGGCAGCACGTTCTTGCATGTAAGGATTATCAGTCATTCCTTCAAAAATTGCGATAAAGTTCTTTGACACATCGTCAAGTGCTTGTTCAGCATTAACTGTTTGGTCTTTAATCTCTTGCTCGATTGCACCTGTGAATTCTGGATCAGCCAAAATCATTTTGTGTGCGTCAAAGACTTGTGCTTCTTCCTCACCAAGTGATTCCTTAGCTACGTCTCTGATCTTTGTTAGTTCAGCATCTGATGTTGCGATTGCATCCTTTAAACGACTAACTTCGGCGTCAGCGTCAGAAATGCTCTTTTTATCGAAAGACAAATCTGGTTGAACTAAAAGGTATGCTTCAGCAGTAGCGATACCATCACTAGCTGCAATCCCTTTGATAGTTTTAACCATTATTCAGCAAGTCCTTCCTTTGTCATTGTATCTGAAATAGCAGTAATTGCATCAGCAGCGTCGTCACCGTCAGCTGTGATTGTAACATCAGCACCTTGGCCAACACCTAGTGACATAACACCCATGATTGACTTAAGGTTAACTGACTTGCCATTGAATTCAATGTTGATATCTGAAGCAAACTTGCTAGCAGCTTGTACTAACATAGTAGCTGGACGTGCGTGGATTCCTGTTTCTGCGATAATGTGAAATTCTTTCTTTTCCATAATATAAATACCTCACCATATTTTTAAAATTATTGTAGTATTCTACAAATATTCATTAACTAATTTACCATTATATAGTTTCTTTCACAAGAGCTTTACATAAAAAGCTCTCAATGAACCCTTTTATAATAAGTCATGCACCGCTTACATGCAAGCTATTTGAAAACGGATTAAATGCCTTGATAAATTCCTTTATAATTTACATAAATTTTTCAGGACTTAGCACTTGCATTATGAGAGTGCTAATTATATACTACCGTTGTATCCTGTATATTAGACAGAAAGGTGGGGTGCTAGTGCTTTGTCAAAATTGTCACAAAAATGAAGCAACAATTCATTTATATACAAGTGTTAATGGTCAACGTACAGAAATAAACCTCTGTCAGAATTGCTATCAACAACTACGAAATCAAGCTAACGAAGGTATGAATAATATGGCAGAAAATCCATACGGTTTTTCAAGTTTCGAAGACTTGTTCAATGCCTTGAACAACGGTGGCGCACAAGCTGCTAATGGCATTGGTCAACAACAAGGTCCACAAACACAAACTGGCGGTAACGGGGGTAACAACCGTGGTCGCGGTCGTGGAAATGGTGTGTTAGATCAATATGGTGTTGATTTAACAGAATTGGCTAAAAAAGGTCAAATCGACCCTGTTATCGGTCGTGATAAGGAAATTAACCGTGTAATTGAAATATTAAACAGAAGAACAAAGAACAATCCCGTCTTAATCGGTGAAGCTGGTGTTGGTAAAACAGCTGTTGTCGAAGGTCTTGCTCAAAAGATCGTTGACGGAGATGTCCCAGAAAAACTACAAAATAAACGTGTCGTTCGTCTAGACGTCGTATCACTAGTTCAAGGAACTGGTGTCCGTGGTCAATTCGAACAACGTATGCAACAATTGATCCAAGAATTACAAAAGAGTAAGGAAATCATCCTATTTATAGATGAAATCCACGAGATTGTCGGTGCTGGTAATGCTGAAGGTGGAATGGACGCTGGTAACGTCTTGAAACCTGCCCTAGCCCGTGGTGATCTACAACTAGTTGGTGCTACTACTTTGAATGAATACAGAACTATCGAAAAAGATTCAGCTCTTGAACGTCGTCTACAACCTGTTCAAGTTGACGAACCTTCTGTAGATGAAACTGTTCAAATTCTAAAGGGTCTCCAACCTAAGTATGAAGACTATCATCATGTGAAATACTCAAGTGAAGCTATCAAGGCTGCTGCAGAATTATCTGCACGTTATATTCAAGATAGATTCTTGCCTGATAAGGCTATTGACTTGATTGATGAAGCTGGTTCTAAGAAGAATCTACAAATCAATCATGTTGATATGGCTGATTTAGACAATAAGATTTCTGATGCGGAAGTTCAAAAACAGGCTGCTCTACGCAATGAAGATTACGAAAAAGCTGCATACTATCGTGATCAAGTAACTAAGTTCCAAGACATGAAGGATAGCGCTAAAGATAAACCAACAGATGAGAGTGTTATCACTGAAAAGAATATTCAACAAATCGTTGAAGAAAAAACTAACATTCCTGTTGGTGAGCTTCAATCTAACGAACAAGTTCAGTTAAAGAACTTGGGACCAGATTTGAAGAGTCACGTCATTGGACAAGATGAAGCTGTCGATCAAGTTGCTAAAGCAATTCGTCGTAACAGAGTTGGATTCAACAAGTCCGGTCGTCCTATCGGTAGTTTCCTATTTGTAGGACCTACTGGTGTTGGTAAAACTGAGCTTGCTAAACAATTAGCACGTGAACTATTTGGAACTGAAGACTCAATGATTCGTTTCGACATGTCTGAGTACATGGAAAAACACAGTGTGTCTAAGCTTATCGGTTCGCCTCCAGGGTATGTAGGTTACGAAGAAGCTGGTCAATTAACTGAACAAGTTCGTCGTAATCCTTACAGTTTGATTCTATTAGACGAAATCGAAAAAGCACATCCTGATGTAATGCATATGTTCTTACAGATTCTTGATGACGGTCGTTTGACAGATTCTCAAGGACGTACAGTCAGCTTCAAAGATACAATTATTATCATGACTTCTAATGCTGGACAAGGTTTGCAAGAAGCAAATGTTGGATTCGGTGCTGAAGCTACAGGTAACACACACTCAATCATCAATCGTCTATCCGAATTCTTCAAACCTGAATTCTTGAACAGATTCGATGGTATCGTCGAATTTAATTCATTAACTAAGGCTAACTTGATGAAGATTGTCGACTTAATGCTTGATGATACTAACTCAATGATTGCTGATCAAGGTTTAAGTATCCACGTTACAAGAGATGCTAAGGAAAAGCTTGTTGATCTAGGCTTCAATCCTAAGATGGGTGCTCGTCCATTGAGAAGAGTTATTGAGGAGCAAATCGAAGATAAGGTTGCAGACTACTTCTTGGATAATGCTCAAGAAAAAGAATTAGAAGCTAAGATTGTCGATGGTAAAATTACTATTGGTAAGTACAATAGCTCTAATACTCCAGCAACTGACAATTCGTCAACCGACGAAAGTTAATATATATAATAGGTAAAAAGGAATCGAGATTTGATGTCTCGATTCTTTTTTTGTGTTTGAAATTGATTCTACAAAACAGTTTATTCCTCCTTATCCGAAACGAGTTACACAAAATGGCTTCTTGCTCTTCTTTTCTCATATTCTCCTATCCGAAACGAGTTACACAAAATGGCTTCTTGCTCTTCTTTTCTCATATTCTCCTATCTGAAACGAGTTGCACAAAACAACTTCTTCCGCTTACTACGAATAGTGACTTCATCACTTTGTGATAAAGTCACTATTCTAGGTAATGCTCGGAAGTTCCCATTTTGTTCCACTCTCTGATTTCTTAAAATTTTCTTTAGTCTTCTTTATATTTCATTTAAGTTATCCTCATAACGGCTCAAGAGCAACTTTTACCCTACTTTACTATGTTAGAATTACAATAATAAAAAAGTACATTGAAGGGGTCTAACTATGGGGAAAACAAGAAAAAGAACCAGTTCCCCTAATTATGGGGACACAAATATGAACAACAATTTAGTTTCTTCAAAAGTAAAAAAAATAACTCGTAATGATGTTGTAGTGACTATCAATTATGTTGACTCAATTGGTAATCCGATCTCAGAACCAGTTACACTTCAAGGTCATTATATGGATGCTCTTGATATGCCTTGGAAGACCATTCCTGGATATGTCTTATCGTCTGTTCAAAACTTCCAACAATCATTCATCCCTAATTCTGATGGTATTTACCTAATCTATTTCAAACAAATAGCTGCACCTGTAGTTGTCTATCATAGAAATACCAATGGAGAATTAATTTCTGATCCTCAATTTCTATATGGTGAATTGAATAAGGATTATCAAGCCAAGCCACTGGCTGAAGCTGAACGATTCTTAGTAAATTACCCTAAAAAAGCTAAAGGACAATTTTCTAGTCAAGTTCAGGAATACGAGTTTGTATACAACACAATTCCTCTAGTCAGATATAAAATTGACAAGGATCTATTCATTAAAACAAATAATGACGTCAATGTCTTCGAGGAACCCGGTAGTAAAGTTCCACTTCAACTACCTATTCCACATGACTCAACTTGGCGAGTATACAAAGCACTCAAAGAAACATACAGCAATATTATTTGGTACAACTTAGGTGGAAGTACTTGGATTCCTAGTTCTGAAGAAATTACTCCAGTTGTTTTGAAGGAATATACCGCTAAACAAATCGAGCAGCAAAGACAATTGAATAATCCACTAAATGCAACTGCTAATAACATAAGTTATATTTATCAAATTATTGATAGTCGAAATATCAATCGTCCGGCTAAGATTCTTTATTATGAAGATCAAAATATAACTGCTTGGGAAACTCCATATGGGGTAATGGATAACAAACGTTACCGCGGAGCACAAGAGGTCTTCGTTAACCGTCTAATTCAATTAGACAATTACAGTGTGTGGGCAGAGCTAAAAGATGGTTATTACATCGAAAGTAAATATTTAAATCTCTAAACAAAAAACTCGTTACTGAAAATTGATCAGTAACGAGTTTTTTATTATAATACGAAACTTCCAATAGCAAATATTAATGGAATCGTAATTAAACTAAGAATTGTCGAAATACTCATAAGAGAAATTGCTGGTCCCGCATCACCATGGGCTTGTAACGTGAATAAAACAACAATTCCGGCAACCGGGCAAGCAGTCATAATGATAGTCGTATAATAAGCAATTCCCGTTACACCAAGAATCTTTAATAAAAAGACCATCATAATTGGAAACAGTAAATTTCTTAATATCAAAGTTAAACCAATATTCTTGTCTAACATATCACGGCTCAACTTGATGTTTGCTAGGCTATTACCGATAACAATCATTGATAATGGAGTATTGATTGATCCAACGTATTTTACAACCTCATTGAGAGTACCCGGTAATCGAAATGAAATTAAAAACATAATCAATCCCACAACAATTGCAATCAAATTAGGATTAAGCAAAACTTGTTTATAATCTATTCTTTCATCACTTCTAAACAACGAAACTCCATGTGTCCAACTGAAAATATTAAATCCAGCTAATGATACTACCGCAAAGAAAACACCAGTTGAACCAAATAGTGCACTGATCAACGGTATTCCCATAAATCCGGCATTAGAATAGACACTTCCATATTGAGTTATACGACGTAAATTCTCATTTTTTAGTCTACCAAAAACGAGCTTTGAAACAATAATAGCAATAACGTAAAAAAATAATATCCCTATGGCAACTAAAATAAATTGCTTGATACGACTACTAGAATAATCTTGCTCAAAAGCATTAATAATCAAGCACGGAGAAACCACGTAAAGTAATATATTAGTCAAATCATTAGAAGTCTGCGCATGCATAAACTTGAATCTATTAATAATAACACCAACTAACATCAAGCAAAACATCAATACAATTTGATTAGTTATTTGTCCTAAATTCATCGAATGATTTCCCTTCCTAAAAACAAAAAAAGAGTGATTAATTCACTCTCTATTATAACTATATATTAAATTACGTAATTCTTCATCGTTTGTTTTATTTTGAAGTTAAAAATCTTGTCGAATATTTTTGGCCACGTTGGCAACTTGTTCTAGTGTAATTGTTCCCTCATAAAGACCTTTGCCGATAATTACATCAGTCAATCCAAAAGCTTTAAGATGGTGCAGATCACGTAAATCTCGAATACCACCATTAGCAATAAAGTTAATATACGGTAAATCTTGCTTCAGTTTAAATAATAAATCTAAGTTTGGACCCATCATGGTACCGTCTCTTGATACATCAGTTACAATAAAGTGTTTTGCTCCACTATCGGCCATGACTTTTATTAAATTTTCCATTTCAACATTTAACTGATCTATCCAGCCATTAACGGCAACCTTTCCATCCTTGCCATCAACACTGATAACAATTCTTTCACTGCCATACTCTTCCAATAGTCTTTTAACAAAAATTGGTTCTTCAACCGCAGCTGAACCCACAACTATCCGATTAATTCCCATTTCGAGATAATCACGAGCAATACTATAATTTCGAATACCTCCGCCAGCTTCCACAAATCCAGAAAAACTTGTACGAATGTCTTTAATAAGCTGGTAGTTCTTAGGCTCCCCATCTTTTGCACCATCAAGATCAACAATGTGTATCTGATTCACGTCAAAAGAAGCAATCTTCTTAACTTGCTCCAAAGGATCCTTATTAATCAAAGTAACTTGCTTATAATTTCCCTTAAATAATCTGACACTCTGCCCATTATGCAAATCGATTGCTGGAAAAATCATACTTCCACCACTTCCCTATTATCCTGAAAAAAATCCTCCTAACCAATGAGTTAAGAAGGACTTGTTATTTACACTATAATTAAAATAAAATTAAGTTATTTAATAATTATTTAATCTAAAACTAATAATAGGTGTTAATCGTTGCTATGTCAAGCTAAATCAGCAGATGCAATTAGGTGTTGACCGCGTCCAACAGCCATTATATTATGCGCATCTGAACCATATATCATTGGTATTTCTAATTTTTTGGCTATTTGAATTATTTGTTTTCCCGGATAAAAATCATTACAAAATGGTTTATACAACCCTGACAAGTTCAAATCTAATTCTCTATTTTGGTTTTTGATTTCTTTGAGTATCTCAATGATCAAATGCTGATTAAGTTCATCATATTCTTCATTTAAATGAAAATAATCCTGAAACTTTTTAACTAAACTCATATGGCCAATTCTTTGTGGACGATAATCACCCAAATCTGCTTCAATCGATTTTTTTACAGTCTCATAATAATGATTAAATATATGCTGAGGATTATCCAAATATTGTTCGAAACCTTCTAAATAAGTGTCAGTATCGTAATCAATACACCACTGCTTATGTCCTTTACCTTCCATAAAGTGAACTGACAAAATACTTTCCTGTGTTTGCGGACCATACTCGTTCAAAAAATCTCTCGTCCAATCTTCGAACCTTTCTAAGTAATCAACTTCAAATCCAATGGAAATTTTCAATTCTGATTTATATTTATCTTGGAGTCTTTTGGCCTCTTTCATATAATAAGGTAAATCGGTTAAACTCATTGCACCAGTTGAAAATCCAGCTGGATTTCCAGCATAAACATTCTTAAAATCATTTGGTAATGGAGCATGATCAGTAATACAATATTTTTTCATTCCTAATTGTATGGCGCGTAAAACCATTTTTTCAGCGGGTTCACCACTACCGTGAGGGCAAAACTCTGTATGTGTATGTCCATCTAAAAGCATTCGATTGCTCCTTTTTTGTTTAAAATTTATCGTGAAAAGATTAATCTTGACGTGGAACGCGTTCCACAATTTAAACTATATCTTAGTAGACGAATTTTGTACTCTATTATTTTGATAGAATTACTAGATAGAGCTTACACATGAAATTGAAATAACTAATATTATAAAATACATATTTTCTCTAACAATGGCACAAACAATCTTCCCGAGGTGTAGCATATGGATATTCATGATATTGCAAAAATAAGCGGTTATTCATCATCAACTGTTTCTCGTGTTATTAATAATCGTAATTACGTTTCAGAAAAAGCACGTCAGGACATTCAACGTGTGATTAAAGAATTCGATTACGTACCCAATGAAGTTGCGCGTGATTTAAGTAAAGGAAAAACTCACAATATTGGTGTCGTACTTCCACACACTTCGCATCCCTATTACACGCAATTAGTTGAGGGCATAATGAGTGCTGCCTTTCCAGCGGGTTATAGAATTGTAATGCTCCCTTCCAAGTTCGATGCGGATATCGAGATGAATTATCTCAATAGATTACGTCGCAAAGCATATGACGCTATTATTTTCACATCTCACGGTATTCCCATCAAAGAGTTTTTAAAATATCAACAATACGGATCTATTGTGATTTGTCATAATCCCGGTGATTACAACATTGCAGCGGCCTATGCTGAACGTGAAGAATCATATAAGGCAGCGTTTCAATGGATACAAGCACAAAAATACCAAAAGATTGCCATTCTACTCAGTCGTCCTTACGAGGTAAGCTCTACCGCACAAAAGACATTTCAAGCATATCGACAGATCTTTAACTCCAATCCAGATAAGCGTTTATTAAATACCAAAATAACAACCTTTGAAGATGGATATAATGCTGCATCACAGTTCCACAAAGAAAACTATAAACCAGATATTTATTTTACTAACGGTGATGACATTGCAGCTGGAGTTAGACAATTTCACTTAGATAATAACTTACCTATACCCAAATTAATTGGTCAAGAAAATCAACTGTCAGGTAAAATTCTCAATATCCCCACAATTAATCATAATTTCCACAAAGTTGGAAAACTAGCATTTGAATTAGCGATAAATAATGAAATTAAACAATTGCCTGTTGAATCAGAGTTTATCTTCAGAAATCAAGAGAAGTTGTGACATAACCATTCTGGTCTCTAATATGCAGCATAAACGCGCAACCAAGCATAGCTTTTTCTGCTAAAAACAAAAGACTCCAGTAATCCAGTTACAGAACTGAATATAAAAAGGGCTAGATATTTTTTTCTTGGTATAAATCAAGAAAAACATCTAGCTTTTTTATATATTCAATTTCAAATAATATAGCATTTATTTAGTTACATCACATAAAAAATAACAAACGTATTAGTCTCTGGATGTAAGTAATGTTGGCTGCAGTGAAGGTGGTGTAATGGCTCCAAGCGGTTCCCACAGCGGCAATATTTCTTGTACCCAGAGACGGCAATCGAGAAAGAAACAAAATTCTTTGCCTTAATGCTCGAGAGCTGCCCATGTTTTGTTGACGCTCTTTTTAAAGAATTTTATCATTTTTGCGTTTACTTGCAGTTGGAATCTCTAACTGCTCACGATATTTGGCGACGGTTCTTCTTGCAACTTCAGAACCCTTTTCTCTTAACAAGTCTGAAATTTTTTGATCACTCAATGGCTTATCCTCGTTGTCGATCAATTCTTTGATTTGTTGCTTAACCTGATCAACCGAACGATTCTCGATACCTGCAGCAACTTTACTACGTCTAGAGAAGAAATGCTTCAATGCAAATAGTCCAAAGTCAGTTTGAATATACTTGCCATTGATTGCACGACTTACTGTGGATTCACTCAATTGCAACTTTTGAGCAACATCACGTAGTAACAATGGTTCCAAACTACCTGATTCTTGAGTGAAGAACTTGTACTGTTTCTTAACAATCACTCTTCCAATCATAGAGATAGTTTTAATACGACGTTCCAAATTATATTCAAGTACTTGGTATTGATCGTACTTTTGTTTGATATATTTCTTAACGTCATTATCCACAGTCTTAGACAATAAATCATAAGTTTCTTCTGCAAAGATAAGTTGTGGTTGGCCATATCTCGTCATTGATAGACTCAACTTACCGCCATTATTTTTGACCTGCAATTCAGGAACAACATATTGCAAGTCACTGCCGTTATAGCGTTCGCCAGGTGCACCAGATAATGACTTGATATAATCGATATTATTTCTCAGTGTTTCCTCATCAATATCGAGTTTTTTCATAATCTCTTGCCAATCGTGTGCTACAACTAAATCAAAATACTTATTCAAAATTTCCTCAGCATATTTAGGAGAATCTGAATCTGCCTGTGCTTGTAAAAACAGACATTCACGTAAATCATGTGCTCCCACCCCAGGTGGGTCTAATTGTTGCAATAAAGTCTTGGCATCCAATAGCATGATCTTATCGACTTTTAATTCTTTAAGGATTTCCTTATCCGTTAATGGCAAATAACCATTTGGATCGAGTTGTTCTACTAAATAAATAACTAAATCACGTAAGGGAGTACTTCTCATCGTTAATTGAACTTGATCCAACAAATATTCAAACAATGATTGATCATTATCTCTAAGTTGATATGATTGATTATCCCTAGTTCCCTGCATAAACGGAACATCTAAACTAGTATGCACATCGAATAAAGGATTTTCCAAGCTGATATCCTTCAAGTATTCGCTAAGATCAATCGCATCAGATTGTAACATCAAAATGGATTGACGCATTCCTTGGGTTAAAGATAATTTTTGAGATTGTCGCTGGCTCAATTGCGGTCCTTGTGTGAGTTGCATAATACATGCCCTCCTTTCGGGTCAAAATCATTTTCTATGAATCATTCTTCAAAATTAATGATAGCGCTTTTCATCTGTTTTGTAAGTATTTATTTAAAACATCATAAACTATTATTCTTACTCAAAAAGGTCTTCAATCCGGACTGATCCAGTCGAATAATCCTATCTTTGAACTCATCCCGACTCATATTAACATCACTATTTATCCTTAATCTAAATAACATCATGGTATTGCGAATCATAAAACTCGAACTTATAAAAGCATCAGCACTACTAATGCGATATGACTCTCCTATTGCCGCGGCCAAACTGGCAGACACCTTGGATTCTACCTTTCGTGACAAAAAGCTATATTCAGCAGAGGTAATCATAAAAGTATAAAAATCTCTAGATTGTTCAAAAAAATCAAAAATCTTATCAAAAATAATTCCTGGTTCAGACAGGGTTTTGCTCATAGGCCTTACTACAATGATATTTATCAATTGATCAGCAAGTTCATCTACAAAGGTGTCAGCAAAATCATCAATTGAATCATAATGTAGATAAAATGTCTTGCGATTCACATTGGCCTTTTTAGTCAATGCTTGAACGGTAATATCGTGATACCTTGTGTTTCTAGCCATCTCACGAAATGCATCCTTCAAAGCCGCAGTTGTTTTTTTGACTCTAAGATCTTCACTCATAAAAGTTACGCCTCACTTACAACGATTATGTGTATTAATACTCAGATGTGGTAAATCTGGTGTAGTAATCACATTTCATAAAAGTTAATCTTTCTACACAAGTGAGTATTAATTTTACTCACAGTATAATACTTTTTATGAGATGTAGGTGGAACTATGTTAAAAGCTGAATGGAAATATATTCTAAAACACAAATTCATGTTAGCAGTCTTAATTGTCATTATGTTCATCCCCTCGATATACTCCGTTACCTTTTTAAAATCAATGTGGAATCCATATCAAGAATTAAACAAGATTCCTGTTGCTGTAATCAACGAAGATAAATCGGTTAAATATCAAGGAACTAATTTGGCCGTGGGAAATAATTTAACATCCAATTTAAAAAAATCATCCGCAATGGATTTTAAAATCATCAAAAGTAAAACATCTGCCAAAAAAGGCTTAAAAAATGGAAAGTATTATATGATAATTACTATTCCCAAGAATTTTTCAAAAAATGCTACAACTCTGATGAACAAGCATCCTCAGAAAATGATTCTAAAGTACGAAACCAGTGCCGGGCATAATTACACTGCTTCAAAAATGACGGCTAGTGCTGCTAAACAAGTAGCTCAAGAGGTATCGCAAGAAGTTACTAGAGATTATTCAAAAACGATGTTTGCGGATATCAAAAAGCTTGGCAATGGCATGAATTCTGCATCTAAAGGCAGTGCCAAAATTATTTCAGGTGATAAGAAATTGGCAACTGCCAACACGACAATCACTGAGGGTTTGAACCAATTATCAACAAGTTCTCTAACATTCTCAAATGGTTCCAACACTCTAAATCAGGGCTTAGACGCATACATTAAAGGTGTTGATCAATTAGCAAACGGTAGTAATAACTTGGCTACAGGAATTAGTCAGCTATCAGGCAAGACATCCATTTTAGCTAACGGTGTTGGGCAAATGACTAGTGGATCATCTAATCTAAATTCCGGAATTCAAAGTTATACCAATGGTGTCGATCAGTTGAACTCATCGACCAAGTCATTAAGTCAAGGATCAAATTCATTGGCTAATGGAGCCAATACATTAAATAACAGTTCCAATACTCTTAATTCAGGAATGGAGAAAATCTATTCTGCTAGTTCACAACTAACGGCTCAATTACAAAAAGTCAGTGATGGATTATCCAACAATTCTAATGACATGAATAAATTGAATTCTTCAATCTCTGATTTAAAAAATGCTTTGTTCGCTAATGACCAATCAACCACAATTAAGTCTGATTTAAATACATTACAAAAAAGCTTAGATGACAATAATTCTGAGCTTCAATCAAAGGTATCCAATATTGCTGATGAACAAGGACTAACTTCAACTCAAAAGTCAGCAATATTATCAGCAATTAGCGAAAACAATACTGCAACTATTACCCAAGCTGCTAACTCTTTGAGCAAAGACATAAATAATTTATTAGACACACAAAATGCTTCAATCAGAAGTTTAAATAACATCCAAGACTTACTATCTGCAAACTCTCAAACAGATTTAACGAATGTAATTAGTCAACTTACCGCCGGTTCAAAACAATTAACCACAAATATTGGAACCGCAACAAATGGTATAAATTCATTGAATAATGGCATCTCACAATTATCAACTAATTCCAAAACAATAGCATCTGGAACAGATCAACTGGCTAGCGGTACTAGTCAATTGGAAAATAGTAGCAACACTCTAGTTTCTGGTTCAAGCTCACTAACAAGTGGAATCAATTCAATGGACAGTCAAATGCCAGCGCTCCAAGATGGAATATCACAATTAAATAATGGTGCTGATCAATTAAACTCTGGATTGAACAAGTTAACAAATAGTGACTCAGTACTAACTTCAGGTTCAAGACAACTAACTACTGGAGCAAACCAAATTACCAATGGAACAAATGCCTTAGCAACCGGATCTTCACAATTGGGTACTGGAATATCCCAAGTAACTTCAGGTGATAATGCTTTATCCAACCAGCTCGCCATTGGCGCAAAAAAGGCCAAAGTAAACCCTAGCAAACTAACTTATAATCAAATCGCTAAACCCGCAACAACAAAACATACCGAGCATGATGATGCTCCAAATAACGGAACTGGTATGGCTCCATACATGTTATCTGTATCATTGTTTGTAGGAGCATTAGCCTTCAACATGATGTTTGACACTTACTCCCCAAGAAAGTACCCACGTAGTGGAATAAACTGGTGGTTTAGTAAAGCATCTGTTCAATTAATATTTGCTACATGTGAAACAATTATTGTTTTCGGATTGTTATGTATTATTGATGGCTTGGCCCCGATTCATCCCTTTGCCACGTTTGGTATGATTCTCTGTACGGCTCTAGTCTTCATGTCAATAGTCGGTTGGCTAAACTTAGTTTTAGGAAAAGTTGGAGCATTTCTAAGCATGATTCTGTTAGTACTACAATTAGGAGGATCAGCTGGAACTTATCCAATTCAATTGTCTAACGGATTCTTCAATACCATCCATCCTTGGTTACCAATGTCATACAGTGTTTCAGGGCTAAGAGAAACACTAATGATTGGTAATTCAGCAATACCTGAGATGATAATATTATTGTGTATAACAGCACTATTTTCCGGAATGAGCATACTATTCTTCATCCGCCGTAGATCAAGAATTAAGAAGATTGACTTTACCAAAGAAGCTGCCGAAAAATCATTAACATAAAAAAATAGCTATAAGGAGTTTATCAATTGATGATAATATTCCTTATAGCTATTTTTTGCTACTTACTGTTTACTTTCTTAATTAATCGGCCAATGTTTTCAGATACTTGTTCAATATTTATACTAGAATTTTCTATTGCTTTATTTAAATTTTCTACGCCAGGAACACACGTAAATATCGCATCAATCCCTAATGGATACAATTCTGATATTTTATCCCCAACGCTACCAGCAATTCCAATCACAGTTGCATTCGGATTAACTTCTTTAGTGATTTTGCTAACACCAATTGGGGTTTTACCGAATTTCGTCTGAAAATCCATTTGACCTTCTCCAGTAATTACCACATTAGCATCTTTAACTTGTTCTTTGAGTCCAGTGTAATTAACCACAATGTCCACACCTGATTGAAGTGTAGCGTTAGTAAATGCCAATAATCCTGCACCTAAACCTCCAGCAGCACCAGCTCCCGGAGTCATTTCTAAGTCCTTACCAATATCACGTTTAATTATCGAAGCGTAATGTGACAATGCCTTATCTAAAAACTCAATCATTTCTTCATTAGCACCTTTTTGCGGTCCAAAAACATGGGAT
Source organism: Companilactobacillus insicii (assembly GCF_003946015.1). Taxonomy (GTDB): domain Bacteria; phylum Bacillota; class Bacilli; order Lactobacillales; family Lactobacillaceae; genus Companilactobacillus; species Companilactobacillus insicii. The sequence goes on along the minus strand of NZ_RHNU01000044.1, from coordinate 1,931 downwards.
GCACCATTCTCTCCAGTCAAAGGATTAGTAACATCTGATGCAACAATGATTTTTACATCTTCCAATTCTGGCATCAGTTCACTAGTGTCAATCTTAGCCAACTTCTCTAATAAAGCACCACCGTATTTGAGCTCTTCACCCTTTTTGTCCAATAAATGTGCGCCGAGAGCCTGAGCCATTCCAGCTCCACCATCATTAGTAGCCGAGCCACCGATACCAATAATAATTGTTTTAGCTCCGTGTCTAATTGCTGCTTTCATCAATTGTCCTGTCCCATAAGTCGTTGTAACATAGGGATTCTTGGTAAATTCATTAACGAACTGAATCCCTGACGCTTCAGCCATCTCGATAATAGCAACTTGACCATTATTAATTAATCCATAATGTGCATCAGTTGTTACCCCTAAAGGATTAACGACTTTTTCAGTTAATATTTCACCATTCTTAGCATCCACTAACGACTGAACTGTACCTTCACCACCGTCAGCCATCGGTACTTTTACAAATTCAGCTTCTGGATAGACTTTTTCTAAGCCATTTTGCATTGCTTGAGCAACCTGCTTAGCAGTTAAAGAATTTTTGAAAGAATCTGGAGCCAATACAAATTTCATTTTAATATCCCCTCACTACATCTAAAATAATCTACCATACAATATGTGACAACCACCCAATATATAATTTACTATTCAGTTGACAAAACGTCCTTTTCCTTCACAAACAATTGTAATATCACAAAAACGTCGACACAACCGCCTATCTGCCGCGGTATCATTAATTATTTTTTAACTAAAATTACCAAATAAAGGAATTTAGATTTACACAACATAGATGAAACCTTTAAACTGTATGTGAATTAGTTTATAAATGAAGTCACTAAATTATAGGAGATCAAATTATGCGACAAATACAATTTAATGGTCAAAAAACTTCTATTATCGGTATGGGCACTTGGCGTATCGGTGAATCCGATGAAAAAAAAGATTCTGAAATTGATACGATTAGATATGGTCTAGATCATGGAATCAACGTTATTGATACTGCAGAGATGTATGGTGAAGGTGCATCAGAAAAACTAGTCGGCGAAGCCACAAAATACTATGATCGTACAAAGTATCAACTTATTTCTAAATTTTATCCTTATCATGCAACCCCTGAATTAATAAAAAATAGTCTGCATAATAGTCTAAAAAGACTACAAACAGACTACTTAGACGTATATTTACTACATTGGCGTGGTGATACACCATTAGAGGAAACAATATCAGGATTAGAAGAGGTAAAAAAAGCCGGCTATATCAAAGAATGGGGTGTCTCCAACTTCGATATCGACGACTTAAAAGAACTAATCTCACTACCAAATGGTGATAATTGCAAAGTTAATCAGAATCTATACAACATTGAAAGCCGCGGAGTAGAATATAACGTTCTCCCTTGGCAAAAAGAACATAATATTTCATTCATGGGATATTCTCCATTCGGATCTGATAAAAATTCTTACTTACATCCCAAACAAATAATCAAAGAATTAGCGGATCAAAAAAACATAACCGTTTTCCAACTTCTCTTAGCATGGGCAATTAGAAATAATAACGTATTGAGCATTCCAAAAACCAGTTCTGTAGAACATCTAAAAAGCAATTTGAAAGCAGTTGACGTATCATTTACCAATGACGAATTAGAATTACTAGACAGATTCTATCCTGCACCAATTCATGCTGTACCACTAGATACTATTTAATCTCTCAAAATCTTAGTAAGAATATAGCCTATTATCAATCCTATCAAAGCCGGTACTATCCATCCCAAGCCAAGATTAGAAAATGGTAAGAGGCTATTTATTTTAATTAAAAATCGTGAAGTGCCCTACAATTGTTAGACAAGAAATCTAACGATTGTAGGGCATTTTTTATGACAAAATATGATCCAATCTT
>NZ_RHNU01000043.1 GCF_003946015.1 Companilactobacillus insicii | reverse complement strand
ACGAAGTATTTTATTCAGAATTTTCTAAATATTGTTAAGAAAGCATTAAGATGTTGCACTTGGACTTGACATGTGCCCATTAAATCTCGCTTCGTATAATATATATTATGTAACCTCAAATGAGATTTAAGAATCCTTATTGAAAATATTCGTGCTAAGTTGCTAAATTTGATTAAGTTAACTACTAGTTAATTATATAGATATAATCGGTTTATTGTCAGCAAATTGAAACAGCAAAATAATTAGAAAAATAAAATTGTCTTGTAACCATCTGGATCCTTCAAGGAATGATCGTATAAGTCTAATCTAAGTGTCCTTTTAGGATTATTTTAAAAAGTTCTAATGATGACGACAATTGATACCCTAACTGGTGCCTAGAATTAACGTATGAGATTGAAATTCTTACTGCAGATTAAGTCGTTGAATTGTCAATTTACATATAGTTTTAATTAATACTAAGCTGTGTTTATTCTAACGGACAAGTCTGTAGAGTTTAAATGAACATGACGTCTCAGAGCTCATCTCGAGTGCTTGTTGACAATAAGTAAACGAAAAATTGCCACTTAAAAATCAAGTAAATACAATAAAATAAATAGTCTAATTGGAAATTTAATTAATTAAAGTGTTAGATACTTATTGATTATTATGATCTTGATTACTTTAATTTGATGATAAGAAAAAAGTACGTATCAAAGTATACTTATAATCTTCATAAATGCTATTATATCAACCTTTGTAGTTACTAATCTAATCGATTTTGGCAAACGCAATTAATTTTATGTATTACTCAAAAACCTTTATATAAATGGTTTTTCAATGAATATATGATTTATTGATTATAACAACAACTGGGTACCTGGTGTGTTATTAATCGCGTACTTTCATTAAAACAGACATTTTAATGAAAGTATTAGGTAAAAAATGACTAGGGGACTTGATTATTTTTAAATTCACCAGTATCATAAAGTATTATAAGAACATACGTTTGGAGAATGCTTATATGGAAAAACAACATTATTTGAAATTGATAGACGAAGAACTTTCCAGTTCACCTTGGTATGTTAAAGAATATTATCAAGCAAAATCAACTATTCCTCTGTCACCTGCCACATTATATCAGTATCTTACGGAGTTTCGTCGATTCTTTAACTGGTTGATCAGTGAGAATATAGTATCAGTTTCCCAACCCGCTTACATTGATATTGAGATATTGGCAGAACTTAAAAAGGAAACTGTTGAATTATATAAATCTGCCCTGCTTAATCAAACTAAATTGACGGGCGATGGCAGTCGAACTCATCCAACAATTAATCGTTCGCTGAATGCCCTCTCGTCACTATTTAAATATCTGACAGAGGATACTGAAGATGAGAATGGTGAGGCATATTTTGATCGTAATGTTATGCATAAGATTGCTTTAGTTAGAACAAACGAAACCTATGCGACAAGAGCTGCTAATTTAAAAACTAAACTTATGCTAGGGAAAATCGATCATGATTATCTTGATTTTATAGATCATAAATATGAATCTAACCTTTCATCAGTTCAGAAACGATATTTTGATCGTGATAAAAAACGTGATCTTGCAATAAATGCCTTGCTACTGGGAAGTGGCCTTAGAGTATCTGAAGCAGCAAATGCAGATCTTCGTAACCTTAATCTAAAAACTGGAACAATTGGAGTCGTTCGTAAAGGCGGTCAACGTGATACCGTTCCAATCGCACCTTGGACATTGCAATATATTAAAAATTATGTTGATCAACGAACTGAAATATATCATGCTACAAATGACGACCGCGCCCTTTTTCTTAGTATTTATCGTGGAAAAGCCTCACGTATGCAGGCTAATTCGATAGAAAAAATGGTTGCTAAGTATTCAACAGTATTTAAAGTCCGTATCACACCACATAAACTCCGTCATACATTAGCATCAAAGCTATACTTAGCTACTAAGAATGAACAATTGGTAGCTACTCAGCTAGGCCAAAATTCAACTAGTGCTACCGGATTGTATACTCATATCATTGATGAAGAGCAACGTCAGGGATTAGATAAGATGTAATTTCAATGTGAATTTAAGTAGAAAAATTTTTTGCTATTTTTTTGTAAAAACGAACTTTATTTAACAATCCCTATTCAAGATAATAGGAATTACATTAGACGCTAATTTAGTGAGCTCCATCGAATTTTCCAAATGTGTGCTTTCGGCAATCTTGTTTGACTCACGAAAAGCTGTGTTAATTCATAATCAATATCTCTATCATTTGTCATAAACTTTGACTTTAGCAGGAAATCCCGTGATGCCTGCTAATTCTATTTAGAAATCTTAATTGGTCCACGTTCTGTAGAATTGGTTTTAAATTAACTTTACGTTTTTTCTTATTTTTGAGTGTTGATTTTTTAATTATGTTTTCGTAAAACATATATTATAACTATAATTAAAAGATTAATGTAATGCTTTCCTAATTTTTTACAAAAAAGAGATGTCTATTTCTAGACATCTCTCAATAATATTAAAATTTTGAGTTAAATGCTAAGCACCTGTTAAATCAGTTTTCATTAACCATGCATTTGTACCAACACGATACATTTTAACACCCGTATAAGCATTTGTTGAACGCCTGTCTGTCTTCCACATGGTTCCAGCTGGAACTCTTGTACCGGTTGCTAAACCACTATCAGTGTATATCATTGCATTATTAGTTGCTGTAACCACTGTACCAGCTAAAAAGCTAGCCCATGGTGTAACATCATCAGCCAATACAAAGCCATTATTACTTACATGATAATAAAAACTATTATCCATGATAGCGATGATATCAGACGACCAAGATGTATTTGCAGCTAATACAAGATCAGTTTTATTACCATATCTATCATATACAGATACAGGTGCATTTTTAGTAGTTACACCACCACGTACATCAGCAACTGCATATCCGTCTCTAGCCTTATAATCGGCATTCTTACGTTTAGAATCAACCAAATTATATTGAGATACGTTAGCATAATCATTTTCGTTAGTTAAGTAATAACTGTATAGATCACTTGCTGCATATCTGCTATGAGCTTCAGCATCATTTCCCATTTCTTGTGAGAAATATACCATTCCATTGGAACCAACACTAACACCAATTCCAACGTAATTGATGTATGGATTTAACATGTTTTTTCTATGACCATAATTAGGTTGTGGATCGTAATATTCATTATAAAACTCAGCAGTAATCTTTTGTGCAATTACAGTTGGATCAGTTGTACCCAACATCGTAAATGGCATTTGTGCAATATTTTCTTCAGCATCTAAATAGTATGGATACATATTGGCTGAATTCCATCCTGCATGATCATCAACACCTGTAGAAGTGAAACTGTCTGTTCTTGTCTGAGCATATGCATTTAATACTCCAACAGAGGTTAATGTCGACAATCCGTTTTGTGCACGCAAACTATTAAGTTCAGCAAGCATAGCACTTCTAACCGCAGACAAATCAATATCTTGCACTGACTGAACTTTTGTTGTTGCACTTGTTGCTGCAGTTGAACCGTTAGTCTTTGCACCGTTTGTATTAGTTGTAGAAGAATCATCTGTGGATGTATTACCTACTGTGGTATTAGTATCCTTAACAACTTGGTTTTCGCTGTCGTTCTGATTATTAGTTGCAGTAGATACAGCTGTATCATTACCTGTGTTAGTTGAAGTAGTATCAGCTAATGCAGTAGTACCACCGAAACTTGTACTTAACAATACACCCGTTGCCAAAAGTAAGGCTACTTTTTTCGAATTAGAAAACATAATAATCCCCTTTTCTTCAATGTATAGCTAAACTAATTTTACCCTAAATAAAAATTAAATAAAGACTTGATTATTAGTATTATTCTAAAACATTACGGAAAAATAAAAAAGCCTTACGGCTTTTATTATTAAGATTTATCTATATCTCGCATCCAAGCAATAGCTAAGGCATCTTTACCCAAGTGTGTACCAATAACAGGGCCAAAATATGATCTATCTATTGTTAAGTCAGGATATTCTATTTGAAGCTGTTTTGCCCATTCATCGCCTGATTTCTTGTCATCAGCATCAATAACCAGCAATCTGAGTGGTTCTTTTGATCTAATAACAGCTTGTTCTAGCTTTTCTTCAGCTTTTAGTTTAGCCTTTTTAAGGGAACGAACTTTGTCATAAGCCACAATTTTGTGTGTTTTGTTATCAAACTCAAGTAATGGCTTAATATTAAGCATTGTACCGATAACTGCAGATGTATTAGACAGACGGCCACCTTTAACCAAATTCTTAAGATCATTAACAACAAACGATTCACCCATAGAGTTTCTTAAAATATCTAGACGATTGATAATCTCTTCTTTGGTCTTATCATTTTGTGCCATACGTGCTGCCTCTTGGACCATATAACCCATCAATCGTACTGTTATCCATGAGTCATATACGGTAACATCGATATTTTCAATTGTTTTAGCAGCCGTCTTAAGATTATTAACAAATCCAGAGATAGTACTTGCTAAATGTATTGAAATTACGGTATCATAGCCTTCTTTAGCCAAGTTATCGTACAATTTCATCATTTCACCAATCGAAGGTTGTGCAGTTGAAGGAAGTTCTGGTGAATTTTGAAGCAATTCGTAGAACTCTGATGTAGTAATATCAATATCTTCGCGATAAGTTTTGTTATCAAACACTACCTCGATCGGTACGACTGTTATATTATTATATTTATCGACTATATCTTGTGGTAAGTATGATGTACTGTCTGTTACTATGGCTATTTTCATAAATTTATCAATTCCTTGTTTGGTTACGTATAATGATTGTATAACCATTAGATTATATCATATTCATTCGGGAAATTTTTATCACGATGAAAAAATCAGAATTTGTTTCAGAAATCATTAATATTCTTACAAATTATTTTGCAAGATTAAGAAAGGAATTATTATATGTCATTTGATGGAATGTTTACCCATGCAATGGTAAACGAATTAAATCAAAATTTAAAAGGTGGTAGAATTGCCAAAGTTCAACAACCTTTTGCTAACGAGCTAATATTAACCGTTAGAAGTAATCGAAAAAATCAGCAACTGTTATTATCAGCACACCCAAGCTATGCACGTGTTCAAATAACTAAACAACCATTTGCAAATCCAGCAAAACCTTCCACATTTGTAATGTCGCTTAGAAAGTACATAACAAGTGCGATTGTCCAGGATATTCGACAATTAAACAATGATCGTGTTGTCATGATTGATTTGAGTGCTAAGAACGAGTTAGGAGATATTCACGAATACACGTTAACAATAGAAATTATGGCTAGACACAGCAATATTTTCTTAATTAGTAAAGAAACTGGAAAAATTGTTGATCTAATTAAACGAGTATCACCAGAAAACAACAGTTTTCGTGGACTACTTCCAGGTGACGACTATAAGTTGCCACCCGCACAAAACAAAGCTGATCCATTTAAAGCTGATACTTCTGAATTCGATGGACTAGATGATCCAAAAGATATCCGACAAAAATTTGAAGGTATCGGAATCGATACATCGAATGAAATGGCTGCAGTAGACAACCTCCCTGAATTTATTAAACAATATGGTGATATAAAACCAAACACTGCAAAAATGAATTCAAATAAAAAATTAGGATTTATGCCAATACCATTTACTAAAACATCTGAAATGGTTAACACATACCCTACTTTAAGTGATTTACTGGATAGTTACTATATTGATAGAGCCAGAATTGATCGTATTGAGCAACAAACAAAATCAATTACTAATCGACTAGACATTATCTTAAAGAAGGATAAGTCAAAAGTTAAAAAGCTAAATAAGCAACTAGATCAGACAAAGATCATGGGCGAATACAAACTATACGGTGAACTACTAACAACTTATATGTCACAAGTTCAGCGTGGATCTAAATCAGTTACTTTAACTAATTATTACAATAATGAAGAAGTTAAAATTAAATTAAATCCTGAATTATCCCCTTCTGATAATGCCCAGAGATACTACAAGAAATATCGAAAGTTACAAAACTCCATTCCACATATAAACGAGCAACTTGAGATAACTACTAACGAGGTTAACTATCTGGAATCTGTTCTTGCATCCCTAGAATACGTCGATATTGAAGATGTTGATGGAATTATTGAAGAGTTGATAGATTCAGGCTACATCAAAAAACGTAAAAAGAACGCTCGTAAGAAACGTAAAAAGAAAATCGGTGAACCTTTTGAAACTTCTAATGGACTTGAAATAGTCGTCGGTAAAAATAACTTGGAAAATGACCAGTTAACAATGAAATTATCACAGAAGAATCACTACTGGTTTCATGTTAAAGGAATTCCTGGTTCACACGTTATTCTGAAATCCAGCGATCCTGACGAAAAATCAATCACTGAAGCCGCAACTATTGCTGCCTACTATTCTAAAGCTCGAGACTCATCAAAAGTACCTGTCGATTATCTTCAAATTAGAAACATACGCAAACCTAACGGTTCAAAACCCGGTTTTGTGATTTTTGAAGGTCAAAAAACAATTCTTGTTGATCCTAATAGAGACTTAGTAAATAAATTAAAAGAAGATTAGCCCTTGGGCCAATCTTCTTTTTTATTTAATCAACTTTGAAAGTTGCTCTTTAGTATCTTCGAAATCTAGTAAATTATACCTTTTATCATCAATTGTCATTAAATAACGACTATCTTGATTATTAAAGATTTCTTCCAATGTTTTATTATCTTCAATTTTATTACCAAGAATAAGTTTGACCAAAGTATCGATAACATGAACTGAACTAGCCAACTCATGTCGAATAATATCATTTGTCATACCTTCAAACGATTTAGTAATGACCCAATGATCATTACTTCTAACAAATTCGAAATTAAAAACATTTACTTCATGGTTATCCTCAAGTTCTTGTTCAATTAATTTTGAAATAATACTACGGTCTTCAACTGGCAAAAAGTTATTATAAGAACTAACTTCAAAAGAATGACCATCCTTTTCTTGACGATAAATAACCGATGGTACCAAATAATTATTTCCATCTGTCACGACCATAGCTCTTAATGAAATTTCACTTGGAATATCTATACTTTTTAACTGTCTAGCATTTATTTGAAAAACATCATTAGATTTTTCTAAATCCGTCAAATGTTTAGAAAAATCAATTACTTTAAACACACTATCCTCAGGAATTAAATTTAACGACTTCATTTCCATATAAGGATCATCAATCTCAATCACCTTCTCACGAGAAGAAAGTGGAGGTGTCCAAGGTTCACGACCAATAACAATTACTTCCAATCCATTTTGAGCAATAGATTTAATCAATTGCATCAAAACAAATTGTCGAACCATAATATCAGTCTTTGTAGTAATTATAGGCGACCGAACAATAATTTTATTTTTATCATTTAATTCTAGGTCACTATCAATACCAGCCGTAACGAAAAAGTTTTGATTGTTGTAATTTTTATTTGATACAGAGATGGCACGCTTACTCTTAACAACTGTTTTAGTAACTACATCATCGCTATTAAGTAATAACTTACTTTGTCCGATCCCCTTAACGCCCATTTCTACCAAACGCTCAATATTTTCAGTACCTACTTCATTACTATCAATAAGCTGCTTTACTTCTAATAAGTTCTTTAAAACCGTCAAATACGGCATATTAATACCAGTAATCTCTGACAATACGGGCATTTCAAATCTTCGTCTAAGAGCCTCAAGGAGAACGTCTAACATCCAATTGGTAGGATGAATGATCTTTTCGAACAGTTCATCATCATCTAATTGTTGTAATTTTTCACGTCTCTTTTGATTATTGTTCAATTTGTCATTAAGTGCACCTTTATTGAATACCTCTTCAATACTAAAGCCGTTAACTACAATACTTGAATCTGACGTTTTACTAGGACCCAAATACTTCTGGCCTGATTTAGACCATTGTGGGAAGCGTGAAGTTATATGGTCTACAAAAGGTTCTGAGGCACCATTAAACACACGTCCACCGTCTAACTGCAACTTATCTAAACGATATCCCAGACTTAGTTCCACAACTGCAGTAGCAATTGGATAACTAGTAGCATATTCAAGAAACTTAGTTTCCTCACTCAATCTAGGTATAAATTCAGTAATAAAATATTCATTGGTTTTGTGATTGTATGCAAAGTGAACTGTACAAATACCAATGATGTCAAACACTTGAGCCAGCTTTAACGAAGCTGTACGCATTTTTTGAAGTTTTGAATCATTTAATGATATAGCCGGAGAAATCAAATTAGAATCCAAATGGTGAATACCGATTGGCTCTATATCTTCTATAGTTCCAATTAAGGCTGAATTATCAAACTTATCACGCACTACAGTAAATGAGTATTCACTAAAACCTCGAATACTACGTTCAATTTCAATTTTAGAATCCTCAATGTCCTCTAAAGCCATGAAATTATCTAACTCGAACAAGTTATTAATATTTGTCCAACCACTAGAATGACGATTTGAATAGCGCCTTCTAGCAATAATAGGAAAACCAATAGATCTTATAAAACTATAAATTTCTTTTTCGTCATCAGAGGAAACAAAATTTATTACTGGTAATTTATTATCTGTTAACTTTTTTATAAATAGTTCACGTTTAAATGTCGCTAGTGACGCCATATAATTTGAACCTAATATTTTGACACTGCCGATCTTGCCATTCAAGCTTGATACGATTCCTAAAGCGTTACGATCTCCAACGGTAGGTAAAATTGCATCAGGGTGAAATTCTTGAACATATTGCAAAACATGCTCACCTGTTACTCTTTGGACAACAATACGATCAAAGAATTTACCAGATGAAAGCAATGAGGTAGGATCTTCAACGATAACAGAAATCTTATATCCTAGCTGATGCAGAATTTCCACAGTATCATACATCGCCGTCGATAAATCAATATTCTTGTCACTAGTCGTTGGACCAATAACTAATATACTATGAGGTTCATTCTCTACCACTGATCAATACCTCCATCCTGAAACTTGATTGAATCTATCAGATCAATAAATTCATCAAATACATAATAGCCATCATTTGGCCCGGGTACCGCTTCTGGTTCAAATAATACACACATAATTGGCAAGTATTCGTGACGAATACCCTCAATACTACCGTCAGCGACACAAATATTAGTAACAATAAAATCAGATGAACCAATATACTTATCATCTATTGTGTACGAGTGATTGTGGTTAACAAAATCAATCTTGCCACTGGCGACTTCTTTAACAGCCAATGAGGATTCGTGATGTGGCTGATCAAGTTTTATGATTTTACAATCGTTGGCCAGTGCAATCAATAAGTTACCTAATCCAATACCAAGAATTGGGTATTTTTTTTGCAACACCTTGATTGTCTTGATTGTTTGAGGAATGTCACTTGGGGATCCTGGACCGTTAGAAAAAATAATTCCGTCTGGATGCAAGTTTTCAATTTCTTCAGGTGTTGCATTGTAGTTAACAATAACTGAGTTGCAATCACGATACGATAGCTGGCGCAAAATAGAATATTTCAGACCCAAGTCAACTACAACGATTTTAATTCCTATATTAGGATTTGGATATGATTGTCTAGTTGAAACACGCTTGACTAAATCAGGTGGTAATACTAATGCCTTGATTTGATCAATTGCATGCTCATCATGGGTGTCCATGATACTAGCTTTCATTTCTCCATATTCTGAAATATGCTTAGATAATGCACGGACATCAACATTTTTTATACCAGGAATTCCTAAACTAGCAATCCAATCTCCAAATGAAACTGAACCGTCAATTGTTGTATCACTAGACGATCCAATGACGACTCCCTTGCACTGTGAGTTAATTGACTCGTAAAAATCACGATTGATTCCCGAACTACCGATTGAAGGTATAGTAAAAGCCAGTATTTGGCCTTCAGCGTCAGGATCCGTCACTGATTGTTCAATACCGGTACGATTGTTTGAAATTATTAATTGTCCAGTTGTGATTATCGATGAACCAAAACCAACACCTGGAAACACTGTTCCATCTTCTAAAATTAAATAACGCTTCATTAAAAGCAACTCCTAAAATAATTAATTGATAAGAACATCAACTAATTACTCGATTTCAATCTTATCCTCACCATCAATTTCTTTCATAGAAACTTTAATTTTTTCTTTTTGAGAAGTAGGGATATTTTTACCAACAAAATCGGCACGAATTGGTAATTCACGATGACCACGATCAACTAAAACAGCAAGTGAAATTTTCTTAGGACGTCCGACACTCATCAAGGCATCCATAGCTGCACGTATTGTTCGCCCAGTATACAAAACATCATCAGTCAAAATAACGTGTTTATTATTAATATCAATTCCTAATGGTTGTGGCTCAACGTCTGCTGGATTCTTTTCCTCATTTGTAACATCATCCCTATACGGAGTAATATCCAGTTCAGAAACAGGAATACTAATGTTTTCTAGTTGTTTAAGACGCGATTCAATTCTATGTGCCACGTAAACGCCTCTTGTTTTGATACCCACTAATACTAAATCATCAATTCCTTTATTACGTTCAATAATTTCATAAGTAATACGAGTCAATGCTCGTGTCATAGTTTGTCCATCAATTATCTCTTTGGCCATAACAACTCTCTCCTCTTCTTTAAAAAAGGCACTCACAACGTGAGCGCCTTAATTTATTTCTCACTGTATTAAATATTAACTAAATTTATACAAGAGTACAATGTCAAAGCTTATTAGTACGCAACTTTTCTAAAGTTTTTTGAAATATTTTTGGAGGTTCAACAGAAAATTCCATCCACTTATGAGTTCTAGGATGTTCAAATCCAAGTGTTTTAGCGTGAAGAAATTGTCCATTTCCTTCCAAAGTATTCTTTGGGGCATACAAAGGATCTCCAGCAACTGGATGCCCAATGTATTGCATATGCACCCTAATCTGATGAGTGCGTCCCGTTTCTAGTTTTAATTTAAGAAGTGAGTAATTTTCAAATTGTTCTAAAACCGTAAAATGAGTCACTGCATGACGACCATCGTCGACCACAGCTTGTTTTTTTCGATCATTCTTAGATCTACCAAGCGGTGCATTGATTTTTCCGTTAACCTCTTTGAAGTTACCATGCACAATTGCAAGATATTCTCTCAAATTAGTCTTTGCTTTAAGTTGTTGCATCAGTGACTGCTTTGCTAAATTATTCTTTGCAATCATCAACAATCCAGAAGTATCCTTATCGATCCGATGAACAATACCTGGGCGAATCATATCATCATCATTAATCTTACTATGATACAAAATGGCGTTTACCAACGTACCATCTCGATGACCTGCTGCTGGATGGACGACCATTCCTTGCGGCTTGTTTACGACAATAACATCGCTATCTTCATAAACAATATCGATTGGAATATCTTGGGGAATTGCCTCAATTGGTTCTTCCTCTGGAATAGTAATATTTATTTTGTCGCCAGAAGTCAATTTCATACCAGTTTTTGTGGCTGGTTCTCCATTGACCAAAATATTACCATCTTTAATAAACTTTTGAATTTGTGATCGAGTTAAATCATCTAAACTGTCATTCACAAAACTGTCTAACCTAGTTTTTTTAACGTCTTCAAAAACTAAGTCTATTGGATTATTTGCTATGTTTTTCACCCTCCGTCATAAATATTAATGAAATAATTATAAGTATTACTCCTACCGTAATATAAGTATCAGCTAAATTAAAAATAGGGAAATTAACAAAATCAAAACTAAACATATCAACTACAAAATGTCTTGTAAAACGATCAATAGCATTTCCAATTGTTCCAGCTAATAAGAATAACAGAGAAAAGCGATAGATATAATCTTTTTTATCAGATTTAATAAACAAATAAAGTAATATGACGACCGCTACGATAGTTACGATGTAAAAGAAAATCATTTTTCCTTCTAGCATACTCCACGCTGCACCAGTATTCGTTATGTGTGTTAAAGACAAAACACCAGGTATAAATTCATGAAAAGTCATCGTAGGGATGTTGGCAACTACATAATACTTAAGTGCTTGATCACCAATAATAAGCGCTATGAAAAGTACTGTATATACAATAGGCACTAGAATAACCCACTAATTCTGCCGTCATTATCAACATCCATGTTCAATGCAGCGGGTTCTTTTGGTAGTCCTGGCATAGTCAAGATACTTCCTGTAAGTACAACAACAAAACCAGCACCTAATTTAGGAACTATTTCTTTAACGTGTAGTGTAAAGTCTCTTGGACTGCCCAATTTCTTTGGATTGTCACTCAAAGAATACTGAGTTTTAGCAATACATACTGGCAGATCATCCCAAACATTATCCTTTAATGTCTGTAATTGGCGTAATGCTTTTTGGCTGTATTCAACATTATTAGCACCATAAATCTCTGAAGCAATAGTATCTATTTTTTCAATAGTAGGTTGTGCGTCCTCATACAGGCGCGCATAATTAGCATCTTTATCAGCTGCTCTTACAACCATTTTTGCTAAATCAATTCCACCCTTGCTTCCATTATGGTGTATATCGGCGACAGAAACTTCCACTCCCAATTCATCACATAACGTTTGAAGCAATTTAATTTCATTATCAGTATCTGTCGCAAATTTATTAATAGCAACAACAACCGGGACATGATAGTATCTCATATTTTGAACATGTCGTTTTAAATTCTTAAATCCTAAGTTCAGTGCATTAAGATCTTCATTTTGAAGATTCTTCAGAGCTTGTCCGCCATTGTATTTCAAAGCACGAATAGTTGCCACGACTACAACGGCATTAGGAGCATGACTCAGTTTTGGTGTGACAATGTCCATAAATTTTTCTCCACCAAGATCGGCTCCAAATCCAGCCTCAGTTATCGTATAGTCTCCTAACTTCATTGCTAAATTAGTAGCCAGAATACTATTACAACCATGTGCAATATTTGCGAAAGGCCCACCGTGCACAATAGCAGGTGTATTTTCCAGTGTTTGCACCATATTAGGCTTAAGTGCATCCTTCAATAGCATGGCAATAGCACCCTCTACACGTAGGTCACGAACAAAGATGGGTTTTTTATCGTAAGTGTAAGCTATCAAGATGTTTGATATACGTTCTTTTAAATCATCAATATCTTGTGATAAACATAAAATTGCCATCAACTCGCTAGCAACGGTAATTTCAAAATGATCTTGTCTAGGGATAGAATTGGCGGGTCCTCCCAAACCAATTGTTATACTACGTAATGCACGATCATTAATATCTAAAGCGCGCTTCCAAATAATTCTACGAGGATCAATATTTAATGTGTTGCCTTGATGTAAGTGATTGTCAATTAGCGCTGCCAACGTATTTGTAGCGCTAGTAAGTGCATGCATATCACCGGTAAAATGAAGATTTATATCCTCCATTGGTACGACTTGAGCATAACCTCCGCCTGTTGCTCCACCCTTCATCCCCATAACAGGACCAAGTGATGGTTCTCTCAAGGCCAAAATTGATTTTTTACCAATAGCTTGTAGTGAATCTGCCAAGCCGATTGCAACAGTAGATTTTCCTTCTCCAGCAGGAGTTGGATTGATAGACGTTACTAAAATTAATTTGCCATCATCATTCTTCATAGCTTTACGAATACCGCTAGCAGATATTTTTGCCTTGTAATGTCCGTATGGCTCAATATCTTCCGAACCCAAACCAACTTTATTAGCTATTTCATTAATGTTTTTCATTTTATCATGCTCATTTATTTGAGCTATTTCAATATCACTTGGAAATGACAATTGTTTCACCAGCTTCTTTTCTAATTTTCTTTAAAACTTTTTTAGTTGAAGTAATCTTCAGTGGAAAATAATCATGATTTTCGAAAATAAACTCAAGTGTCCATTCACCATCATTTATAAGCTTTACATCAGATCTATTAAATACTCTGGCTTTATAATAATTAGGTTCTTTAATAATAATTTGGTCGTTATCAAATTTGACCCAAGAATTAGTTATAATATAAATTACGAGAATAATTCCCATAATCCACGCTAAAAATGGAAGAAAGCTGAAACTAAATACTTCTAATTGCAGAACTACACCTAGGCATAAAATACTTAGGGCCAGTGACCACATAATAATTCCCCATGAGCCAGTGGGTTGAACGAAATATTTCTTTGACATAATTACTCCTGAAAGGTTTTTAATAAGATGATTAAATTGTACACCGACGCTGGTTTAAATTCTAATTTAAATCTAGCCGCCACCGCCTATGTTATAAAATATAATAATCAAACAATCAATTGTGTCCAACAACAAAATCCTAACGATAATCACTATTTAGAATTTTTGGCATTAAATTTAGCACTTGATGATTTAGCAAATCGTGACTGGAATAATGACATACTGTTTATCCATTCAGATAGTAAAATTTTAACAGATAGTATAGATAAAAAGTATTCTAAACATTATCAACCAATTTTAAATGAAATTCTTACTAAGCTCACAAGCTTTCCATCCTACTTTGTGAAACATATCTCAGATAAAGATAATCGAGCCGCTCATAGCTTGGTTCATCACGAATTAATTAAATTGCGCAAGTAAGTGGTTTTTGATGTTAGATTTGTGAAAGTTGTGATATTATTGAATCGCTTACAAAAATATTCGAGGGGGCTTTTTAATGTATTACGTTGTAATGAAAGATCGAGATATCCGTGATAACTTGGCAACGGAACAATATCTCATGAATAACGTTGAATTTGACGAACCACTTGTTCTTTTCTATATCGAAGGACCATGTATCATTGTTGGCCGTAACCAAAACACGATGGAAGAAATTAATCCTGACTATATCAAAGACAACAATATCACAGTTACTCGTCGTTTATCTGGTGGTGGAGCTGTATATCAGGATCTTGGAAATCTATGCTTCAGTTTTATGGTAGACTCAGACGATAAAAACTTCGGTGATTTCAAGTCATTTACTCAACCTATCATCGACGCATTACACCAAATGGGAGCAACCACCGCAGAAGTTTCTGGAAGAAATGACTTATTGGTTGATGGCAAGAAATTCTCTGGTAATGCTATGTATTCAAGAAATGGCAAAACATTCTCTCATGGTACATTGTCATTAGATGTTGATCTTGATGTTCTAACAAAAGCCTTGCACGTTCAAAAGGATAAGATCGCATCTAAAGGTATTAAATCAATTAGAAGTCGTGTTACTAACGTTCGTCCATATTTGGATGAGAAATACCAAAATCTAACAACTGAACAATTCCGTGATAAGTTATTACTAGAATTATTCCACGCAAACTCATTAGATGAGATCAAGGATCATGAATATATAATTACGCCTGAAGACCAAAAAGAAATCGATAAGATTAAAGAGAAGTACTATTATAATTGGGATTGGGTTTACGGTAAATCACCTGAATTTACTGCAAAACAAAGAAAACACTTCGATATGGGTACTGTTGATGTTCGTTACAACGTTGTTGACGGAAAAATCAAAGATGCTCAAATTTATGGTGATTACTTTGGTATGAAAGATGTAACAGATATTAAAAATAAATTGCTAAATACTAAATTCGATCGTGATGATATTCTTGCAGTAATGGATAACTTTAATCTTGATGATTACTTTAAGGGTATCTCTCAAGACGAATTATTGAACTTGTTTACTCCATAAAATTAATCAAAATCAAACAAAAATAATGAGGTATCAAGATCTTTTAAAATCTTGATACCTCATTTATTTTACCAATTTTATAGATTTTGACCTTTTTCCCAAGTTGTCTTGGAAAGTAACAATCCCTGTTTAACTATCTTGTCGAATAACTCGTGTGTACGCTTGGATATCTCCCCTGCGGTATCCAAATTGCTCTCAGTTAATAACTCAGACACATTTTGAATCGAAGTATTAATTGATCTATCAGTACTTTCTACACGCTGACGGGCGTATGATTGACAACTATCTAGATATTCATGAATCATATCTGAGTATTCATGATAATGTGGTTCGATTAGAACGGATAAAGTTTTCTCCAGCCAATACACATTATTAATATCAACATCATTCGTTGTATTCTTATAGTCTTCAGGAGTATCAGTGATGTTTGTATAAAATGGCACATATGGACTATATGCGAAAAATCCTAGAGATAACCACTGAATTGCTGCATGATTAGCATCGACATCATTTCTAATTTGAAGAATAGACGACGCTTGATTGCGATCCATAGCAATTGAACGAAACTGCTTTTGTTCTGAGTCTGTTCCGGACGCAAATGTTCCAAATGGATCGTATTTCGTTCCATTGTAATGTGATGATAAGAAATATTGAACGTCTTCGATCGAAATTTTCTTACTTGGTTTTCTAATTAATGGCATATCTTGTGACGTTGGTTCTTGGTCAACTTCCGGATTAAATAACTTCTGACCATACCAAGTACGCGGAGTATTATAATATGCATCTGCTTCACTTTGAGTACCAAAAATTGCACGAAAGTTAAAACTGTCTGGATAAGGGTTCAAGTGATGTTTTTCAACGAATTCAACCAAGTCTGTTGATACTAGAAAGTTTTCTGTATCATCCACATTAACCTCTTGCATAACAGTTTGATTAGGAACGATTGCATAGGTATCCTCCGGTAATCGCATTGCTGCCCAATGATGTCCACCGGCTGTTTCTAAAAGCCAAATTTCATTCTTATCATTAAAAGCAATACTGTTACATTCACCAGTCCCATATTTCTCCAATAGAGCACCTAACCGTATTGCCCCCTCCTTTGCTGTTTTGATATACGGCAAAACCAGGGTCAACATTGCTTCTTCATCAATCCCATCGTGAACTAATGGATCATAACCTAAAACCCGAGCATTAGTTGCAGTTGTTTCCGTAGAACTCATACCAACGTTGTACTCATTGATTCCAGCTTCTTCATACTGACCATCACTTTGATCAGCTTGAGGTGTTGCGGTGTAACGATATGCGTGATCAGGCAGTGGTACACTAACGCCAGTTGTTATAGATACATAATGTGCATCTTTTTGATCCTTCGCTTCATGAGCAACAAATTTAATCGGATTGATTGGACCATAACCGTCTTCATTACGGGCGACAATAGTGGAACCATCCATACTAGCCGCTTTACCAACTAGAATTTCAGTACAATCAGAACTTGTATTTTTCATTTACGTTCACTCCTTATTTGTTAACTATTAGTATAGGATTAAAATTTGATCTATACCAGAGTGAATATTAGAATTTTTATAATTAATTAAAAATATTTTAGGAGGAACTTATGTATTTTTATCGTATGAAATCAAAAGATATCAGAACCAATTTGGCACCCGAACAATATTTAATGAACAACGTAAATTTTGATGAACCATTAGTTTTGTTTTATATTCAAAAGCCATGCATTATTGTCGGACGTAATCAAAATACTCTGGAAGAAGTTAATCTAGATTATGTAAAGGAACATAACATAACCGTAACTAGAAGGATTTCCGGTGGTGGAGCTGTTTATGACGACTTAGGCAACATAAGTTTTAGTTTCGTTGTAAATTCGGACAATGAAAACTTTGGAGATTTTAAGAAATTAACTGCTCCTATAATTAATGCACTTCATGATATGGGAGCAACCACTGCTGATATTTCTGGAAGAAATGACTTATTGGTAGATGGTAAGAAATTCTCCGGCAACGCTATGTACACTAAAAACAACAAAATGTTTTCACATGGTACATTAGCCTACAATGTTGATCTAGATGTTCTAACTAAGGCTCTGAACGTTCCAAAGGATAAGATTCAATCTAAAGGTATTAAGTCTGTCAGATCCCGTGTAACTAATGTGAAGCCATATTTAAATGAAAAATTTCAGAATTTAACTACAGAAGAATTTCGTGATCGTTTGATTCTTGAATTATTCCATACAAATGATTGGTCAAAAATTGCAGATAAAGAATATAAATTAACTGATACAGATAAAAATGCAATTCAGAGTTTAAATGATAAATATTACTTTAACTGGGATTGGGTATATGGCAAATCCCCTGACTATCAAGTTAAAAATAGAAAACATTTCCCAATGGGAACTGTAGATGTTAGATATAACATTTCTTCTGGGAAAATTAATAATATGGAAATATTTGGAGACTACTTCGGTGAAAAGGATTCGATTGATATAAAGGAAGCGTTACTTGGTCAAGAATTCAAGGAAAATGCCATAAATGACACTCTTAGCCAATTTAATCTAGATCATTACTTTAAGGGAATTCCTCAAAGTGAATTACTAAAATTATTTATTCCATAAAACAAATAATCCCAACTATCAAAATCACAAATAGTTGGGTCTAAACTTTCTGGTATTGGTGAAAGCCAATACCAGTTTTTTTATTGTCTAAATTTCTGGATAGAAAAAGGACC
>NZ_RHNU01000042.1 GCF_003946015.1 Companilactobacillus insicii | reverse complement strand
TAGAGTCATCATCAACTTGAATAATCAAATTGATGATGACTCTATTTTTTTATAACCAAACTTGAGAAAGAACCAAATTTCCGTGGTGTTTTTTTATCTAAAGCCTGTTATTATTCTCTTACTTATTTAGTAAATTTTACCTTCAGTGTTTTCAGCAAAGTCTTTAAAAGGCTTAATTGTCAAATTATGATCATGTTGTTCCAGATTCAACGTATGCGTATCTTTACATCCATTGTTCATAAACTTGTAAATATTATCGTCACGAAATCCAATTTTTTTAGCTTCTTCAGCCGTATTCCCATAATAGCAAGTTTTTATATTTGACCAAATAATTGCCCCGAGACACATTGGACAAGAGTAAGCATTAGTGTATAATTCACAATCTGATAAATCGTAAGTACCTAATTTTTTACAGGCTTTTCTAATGGTATAAATTTCACCATGAGCAGTTGGGTCATTGTTGGAAAGAACGTGATTACGCCCTTGAGCAATAATTTCATTATCCTTAACTATGACCGTTCCAAAAGGACCACCCTCATGAGTACTGATATTTTTTTGAGCTTCGTTGGTTGCGAGTTCCATATACTTTGTATTGTATGCCACAAAAAAGACCTCCTAAGATAATACATCCATATTATAATTCGAATAGATAATTAACAAATATTTTTCTAAGACGGAACATATTGAATAATATTTGTACTTCTAAAAAATATATTCGAAAAAATTTACAGAAAATTTACATTAAATACATTTCAAAAATACATTGGTTTTGTAAATTAAATGTAAGAGGTGAATTTAATGTATTATTTTATTATCGTAGGATTATTTTTATTTTCTCAAATATGTATCTTATATTTATTAATTAAAGAGAACTATGAATTTAAATTCCTATTCTCATTTATAACATTATTGTTAATAGTCATGCCTTTAATCATTAAAATTATGGAATTGCGCTTTTTGGCACCGTTTTTTATTGGGGTAATCTTATTTTTAGTTGGTATTTTAACTAGTAAAAAAACATATATGTACTTAGGCTCGATATATTCATTATTTGTTGTTATCCTTACATCCTACTTAATATATATTCTGCCAGAAGCTTAAGTTATAATAGCTGTAAAAGGGTAGGTGCAGAAAATGACACCAATTGAAAAATACATAAGAAATGCTCCAGAAGATCATCAATCACAACTGAATAAGATGTATAAGATTATAAAAAATGAATTACCTGATGCCACTGAGAAAATATCTTATGGAATGCCGACTTTTTATAAGGATGAGAATATAGTTCATTTTGCTGGATTTAAGCATCATTTGGGATTTTACCCTACACCTAATCCTATTGTTCATTTTTCGAATGAATTGAAAGAATATAAAACATCTAAGGGTGCGATTCAGTTCCCTTATGATCAAGAATTACCTGAAACCTTAATTAAAGAAATAGTATTATTTAGGAAAAACGAAATCTCTAAATAATACTATTTTCTGAAAACAAGAATAAAAATAACACTATTATCGCTTTGAATTTCAGAAAACGATTTTAGCGTTATTTTTTATATCTAACGATTATAAGGTACCTTACAACGAAGTTTTTCCTATTTATTTATTCAAGCTATCGGTTCATTTTTAATCCAAACTTTTTTTTGCTACCCAAATCACGAAACATATAATTGGGAAAAATATACTGGATCCAATAGTTAAAAAGAAGGATAGGTTGGGGTATGAATCCTCTAAAGGGAGAAATAGTAAAAATGATAAAGCAAAGCCTAGTAGAAGTAGAAGCAAAACAACCATTCCGATTACACTGATTACTGCTAAAAAGATGAAAAGTTCCTTGAAACTGTGCATAATGATTCCTCCAATTATGTTTTCTAATATTAATATATCGGAATGACAATCCTTTTACTATTGGTATAGACTAATACAAAAAAACAGATGAAAAGTATAAAATTTACGAATAAAAATTTTATTTTTTTTACTGACCGTCATTTTATAGAGGAAGTTAGTAGTCACTAAAATATCGAGTGAACCAAAGTCATATAGATTACTTTTGTCTTTCGGAATCTAGATCATAATTACTAAGAGTGAATAAATTAATGGTTATTTATATGAGTATCTAAACGCGAGTGAATAATCATACAATATATAGTGATACAAAATGATTCATATACCATATGTTCCACATGAAACATTTTAACTAAAAAGCTTATCGTGTCGGCACTTTTGCTGTAAGCGATGACAATAATTTGATACACTATTTGAAGAAAGTAGAGGTCAACTTATGGACAAAATTGGTGTTATTGGATTAGGAAATATTGCACAAAAAGCTTACTTGCCAGTAATGGCTAGTTTACAGGATAAATATGAATGGCATTTAACGACGAGAAATGAAGAAAAAGGTCAAAAGCTGGCTAGCAAATGCGGATTTAAGCATCTTCATCAGACGCTAGATCAGTTAATTGACGAGAAGCCTCTAGCGGTTTTTGTGCATACACCAACTAGTACGCATGAATCTGTTATTCGACAACTGCTTAATGCTGGAATAAACGTTTATGTAGATAAGCCAATTTCAGAAAATTTAGCCGTTGTTAAAAATCTATATAAATTAGCGGATGAAAAAAACTTAATGTTAACTTGCGGATTCAATCGTCGTTTTGCACCGTTTAATCAGAAGTTAAAAGAAGTGACAAATAAGCGCTTAATCACATCGGAAAAGATACGTGAGAATTCACCTCAACCGGTTAAATTTGCTATTTTTGATTTAATGATCCATTCAGTTGATACAGCATTGTATTTGATAGATGAACCTATTGAAAACGTAGTCAATCATTTGGTAACAAACGGTGACAACTTAGAACAAGGATATGTCACTTTGATTTCTAAGAATGAAGAGGTTCAAGTTACTACTAATTTAGTTGGGGGTATGAATTTAGAAAGGTCCACAGTTCAAGGATTAACTGGACGTGCCGAGGTCACTAATCTTAATATACTAACTGAATTTAAGACGGGAAGTAGCACACAAACATTGCGACCAGATTGGGAGCGTAATTTAATAACCCGCGGTTTTGAACCTTTAATTTTAAAATTTTTAGATGCAGTATCAAATACAAAGAAAAATCCAATCAGTCCTGAATCTTCGATTTTGAGTCATAAGATTTGTACTGATTTGTTAAAGAGTCAGTCCCTTGATTGATAAGTAAGTAGAAAATGTTATCTATATATGGTGGGAACGGACATTCTTTATACTATATGTTCCACATGAAACAATTTAGAGCTAAGTTTATCCAAAAAAACATCTATGGAAAATAATTCATTTTCCATAGATGTTTTTTTACCACTTATATTGAACAGGATTTTTAATGTACTTGTCATAAATGTCACGTACAATTCCCATTTGTTCATGAGTAAATGGTGGCAATTCTGCGGCAGTTACATTTCTTTCAATTTGTTCAGGTTTTGAAGCACCTGGAATAACGGTACTGACACCGTTGTTCATTAGAATATAACGTAAGGCCATTGGTGCTAATTTATTGCCTGCACCTAATTTTTTATCGAGCTCTTGAGCGGCTTTGACTCCAGTAGCATAATCGACTCCTGAGAAGGTTTCTCCAGCATCAAATTCTTCACCATTACGATTAGTTGTTCGATGATCATTCTTACCAAACTTTGTTTCCAAAGTATATTTACCGGTTAATAGACCACTAGCAAGTGGCACTCTGACAATTGTGCCGACATCATGTTCTTTTGCCATTTTAAAGAAATTATCTGCTGGACGAAGACGGAACATGTTATAGATTATTTCAACTGAAGAAATATTATAGTCTAATGCTTTAATACCTTCTTCAACCTTTTCAACACTGACACCGTAGTTCTTGATCAATCCTTCTTTTTTCATTTTATCCATTGCGAAAAATACTTCTGGTTCATAGAAGACTTGAGTGGGCAATGTAATAGAACATTATCTAGGGCATCGACATCCAAATTTTTGAGACAATCTTCAACGAAGCTACGGAGATTTTTTTCATTATATCCTTGGGCAACATGTGGATCTAAGCGGCGACCAATTTTAGTGGAGACAAAGATTTTATCTTCTTTTCCTTTGATAAATTTAGCAATTGCTCGTTGGCTCTCACCATCCTGGTATATGTCAGCCGTGTCAAAGAAGTTCACTCCTTGGTCGTAGGCTTCCTCTAAGGTGGCGAGGGCATCTTTTTCTGAGAAGGGGTCACCCCATTTTGAACCGAGTTGCCAAGTGCCTAATGATACCTCACTGGCGTTAAAGCCAGTATTTCCAAATCTGCGATATTTCATGATAGTTCCTCCTGAATATATACTCATTTTGATATTACCACTTAAAGCGTAATTATTAGTAATTACAGGAAATTCTATACAACTAAAAAGAACCCTCACAGGAATTTTGTAATTTCCCATGAAGATTCTTTCTTTAATTTTTAAATAAGAATTATAGTTTTGATGCTGCAGCATCGTCAAGAATTAATGTTACGTCAGGATGGTTTTGCAATGCACTTGCAGGAACATCTTCAGTAACAGGTCCATTAACTGTCTTAGCAATAGCGTCGGCCTTGTTCTCACCATAAGCTAGTAGAATGATCTTCTTAGCTTTTAGGATTGAACCAATACCCATTGAATAAGCGTAACGTGGAACGTCTTTTTCATCTTCGAAGAAGCGTTTGTTGGCTTCGATAGTTGATTCTGTAAGAGCAACCTTACTTGTCTTACCATCAAGTGGTGAACCTGGTTCGTTAAAACCGATGTGACCATTTCTACCGATACCCAATACTTGAACATCAATTGGGTTGTCAGCGATGATTTTGTCGTATTCTGAAGTAGCTGCTTCAGCGTCAGGATTTGAACCATCAGGAACGTATGAATTCTTGAATGGTTTCTTACTGAATAAGTGTTCATTCATGAAATAGTGATAACTTTGGTCGTTGTCAGCTGATAGGCCAACGTATTCGTCTAAGTTAACTGATGTCATGTTTGAGAAATCAATGTCGCTATTTGTCATTTCGTTGTACATAGTGATAGGACTGCTACCAGTTGCCAAACCTAAAACCTTGGCACCGTTATTAATTGCAGTGGCGATAATGTTGAATGCTTCTTTACCGCCTAAATTTTGATCTTTAACTTTAATAATGTTCATATTTATATTCTCCCATCTCTTTGTCTGGTCTAGTCCAATTTAACGTTTTTTCACCTAAAAGTCAATTAAAAAAGACTCGATTATGAAAAAAAACAAAAAATTTAGCATAAACAATGCAAAGTTAGCAGAATTTCGGTATATTTTGAGAGTGAGAAAAATTAAAGAGGCTTAAAATTTGGAAAAAATATATGAAGTAACAAATGGCAAAGTAAATATTAAAGTTACAGGTGATCTTGAAAGTGATAAAAAAATTATCGTATTGATTCCTGGAATCAATGGATCAGTTGAATATTATGATGAGATCACACCTTATTTACAAAAAAAATATACGGTCATCGCAATTGATCTGCTTGGTCAAGGTAAGTCAAGCGTATCTAAAGATGGCGAGTATGGTATTGATTTACAAGCTTGGGCTATTTTAGAAGGAATAGCTAGACTTCGTGTGACTGATAGTATGATTCTATTTGGATATGGTATAGGTGGTTTAATTGCCAATAGAGTGGCAGAAATACGTGATTTTAGCGTTTCAAAATTAACCATGCTTAATACACCGGCTAATGCTAAATACGCTGATATGGACGCTCGTTCGTCATTTGCGGCTATTCCTTTATTAGGTAAAATGGCAAAATCGCCAGTTAAGTCCAGTTTGTATTTTGCTAAAGGATTCGATACTTCAAAATTGAAGAATCCCAATGTAATTGATGATGCCGCCAATGCAGTGGATCACAAGGCTGCTAAAAAGATGAGCCAGTTGGCCAATACGTACTTGGAAGAAAAAGCTCTGAATAAGCGTCTTCGTGCTACAGCTCTTGCTACATTGGCTATCTTCTCTGATGACGACCAGATTCTGACCGAAGATGGTGTTAAAGATGCCAAAGCAACAATTGGCCGTGTTCCGCATCTTACTATGAAAGATTTGAAGGGTGCAGGTCATGTAGGGATGATTGAAAAGCCTGAAGAAGTTGCTAATATGATTATTGATTTTGATGATAATGTTGAAGATATTATTAAAGTTGATATGTAATTTGTTTGATAGAGATGCCTGACTGATTTTTTTGTTAGGCTTTTTTTATTTGGGATGAAAAAAAAGGCTATCCAATTTTTAAATTGAATAGCCTTTATGTTCTTAACTAACTGAAATGACGTACTTCTAAAACATAATACTACTAAAGCAGTGATATTTTTAAAACGTGAATGCCATTTGTATTAATTCTAACATCAATTTATTATTTTGAAATTGTTTCAACTCAATAAATATCTAAATAATAGGTTGATTGTACATTAAATTTAATACAGATTCTTAACTAAAATGACGTACTTCTAAAACTCTTGGATAAATTGCAGCTGCTGTGGAAGTGGTTCTTAACTAACTAAAATGACATACTTCTAAAACCATATTAATTTTCTGTTTTCTAATGCTACCGGTTCTTAACTAACTAAAATGACGTACTTCTAAAACACAGGACGCGGTTTCCCTATTATTCTCATAGGTTCTTAACTAACTAAAAAGACGTACTTCTAAAACATCTCGACCATCAATATAAGTTGTCTCAAAGGTTCTTAACTAACTAAAATGACGTACTTCTAAAACGTGGATCAACTCTTTATTTAAATTTTTTGAGGTTCTTAACTAACTAAAATGACGTACTTCTAAAACAAGTATCCTGCTCAATATATCTGCTGCTTTGGTTCTTAACTAACTAAAATGACGTACTTCTAAAACAAGTATCCTGCTCAATATATCTGCTGCTTTGGTTCTTGACTAACTAAAATGACGTACTTCTAAAACATCAGTGGCAGTTAAATCGTCATAGTTGGGGGTTCTTAACTAACTAAAATGACGTACTTCTAAAACTTCCACATTTCCTGATCACTGAATCCATTAGGTTCTTAACTAACTAAAATGACGTACTTCTAAAACTTCCACATTTCCTGATCACTGAATCCATTAGGTTCTTAACTAACTAAAATGACGTACTTCTAAAACTTCCACATTTCCTGATCACTGAATCCATTAGGTTCTTAACTAACTAAAATGACGTACTTCTAAAACTTCCACATTTCCTGATCACTGAATCCATTAGGTTCTTAACTAACTAAAATGACGTACTTCTAAAACTTCCACATTTCCTGATCACTGAATCCATTAGGTTCTTAACTAACTAAAATGACGTACTTCTAAAACGTTCCGAGCTCGATACATATCAAGGCACAGGGTTCTTAACTAACTAAAATGACGTACTTCTAAAACTGGCGGGCTTTCAAGATTAATGTTGTTTGCCGGTTCTTAACTAACTAAAATGACATACTTCTAAAACATCAACAATCTTAGTAGACTTGTGGTATGTGGTTCTTAACTAACTAAAATGACATACTTCTAAAACATCAACAATCTTAGTAGACTTGTGGTATGTGGTTCTTAACTAACTAAAATGACATACTTCTAAAACATCAACAATCTTAGTAGACTTGTGGTATGTGGTTCTTAACTAACTAAAATGACGTACTTCTAAAACTTCAATAAATCAGCTAATTCAAAGATTTCTGGTTCTTAACTAACTAAAATGACGTACTTCTAAAACAGCGATATTGATGTGGATCCATTAGCACAGGGTTCTTAACTAACTAAAATGACGTACTTCTAAAACCTGGCTTAGTAACTATTTATCATTCAAAAGGGTTCTTAACTAACTAAAATGACGTACTTCTAAAACAATAAACGTTCTGGTGAGGCGTCAGTAATAGGTTCTTAACTAACTAAAATGACGTACTTCTAAAACTCAAGTGTTGAAGATGTATTAACTAATGCGGGTTCTTAACTAACTAAAATGACGTACTTCTAAAACGAACAAGCTCAATACGCTGTGGATAATCTAGGTTCTTAACTAACTAAAATGACGTACTTCTAAAACAAACACTGGTGAGAGAATTGCTCTCTCCAAGGTTCTTAACTAACTAAAATGACGTACTTCTAAAACAATCCATTAAGAGCAACAGCAGCATTATCAGGTTCTTAACTAACTAAAATGACGTACTTCTAAAACATCTTTACAAGTAAAAAATAATCTTTTAAAGGTTCTTAACTAACTAAAATGACGTACTTCTAAAACATTGTCAGCAGCTAATACTTTATAGACAATGGTTCTTAACTAACTAAAATGACGTACTTCTAAAACATACTTAAATGGTGTCTATCTAACACCACGGGTTCTTAACTAACTAAAATGACGTACTTCTAAAACCTTGTAACATATCGAAAGACGTCTTTGTATGGTTCTTAACTAACTAAAATGACGTACTTCTAAAACCGTAGTTGCTGTTTTCTTAGATAGTCCGTAGGTTCTTAACTAACTAAAATGACGTACTTCTAAAACATTTCTTACAGTTGGTTAACGTGGTTGAACGGTTCTTAACTAACTAAAATGACGTACTTCTAAAACCACCTACTTAACGTTAACTTTAAGTGTTAATAATCGAATCTAACGTGATCCTCATCAATTGAATAAACTCGATTGTTCAAGTCGGGATTTTTCAATGACATAGGGTATGATTCGAGACTCACTACGGCTAACTCAATGGATTTCAAGTAATCATTCAATTCGTTAAGTTGTTCCAAACTACATAGGCGTTCTAAGCCATGAAATAGTAACAACTTCTTGTTACTAAACTCTACATAAAATCTAACTACTGACTGAAGTTTATCATAATAATTCTGCCAGTTACCAGTATCTATCTTGAAATCTTTTGATTTTAGTAATTTTGTAAGTTCAGGTAATAATTCGTAATCAAATACTTCCTCGTAGCCCATTATAGAATCAAATATCAAGTCGTTTATTTGCTTATTCAAGTTTTCAATTTTATCACGATTGATAATTTCATTATCAGAAACTATTTTTTGAAGGACTAATTTGAGATTAGAAGTGGAGTTAATATCAAAACTAGTCAGATCTCCAATCATAGCTACTTGTTTAAGTGAACTTTTTAAATTGTCCTTTTCATCAACATAAAAATGAATGTATTGATCTACATCATCTACAAAAGTTTCATGTTTCTTTAATTGATTCAGTTTGAATAAAAGGTTAGAGAATTCTTCTTTACATTGAAGGTTTAAAAATGTTATTCCATAGTTAATATCGAAAGGATCGTAAGGGTATATGGTTATAGACTCAGGACTCATATGATCACCAACCTTGTAAACTTATTCTCAGGTTTATCGTCTTTTTTGCCACAAATATTCACCATGGCTTCAAATTGTTTTTCAGTGATTGGCAATGCCTGAATTAATCCCTTTGTAGGTGCGTATAACCTAATTTTGTTTACTAAAAAATTGACTGCTGCTTTATCTATCAATATACAAGTATAGATGGATTCTTGTATCATTGAGAAACCATCATTGTTTATGTTTTTGATGAATTGACGGTAATTTCTCCTATCTTGTGACGTCAAAGTTGGTAAGTCGAACATTATCATAAGTCTCATAGCCCTACACCTCATGTTTAAATTCCACCTTAGCTAAGGATTGTTTTTTAGCTTCTAAAAATTTGACACAGTTTTGTACATGTTTACTTATAGCATTCTTGAGTATGTAATTTTTATTATCATAAGTTATTTCTTTTTCTAAAACGGCAAGTAAATCTAATTTAGTTTCTTCATCGAAATCATCTTCCAAGTGTTCCAGAACTATTTGGTCAACAAACTGTCGAAATGGCTCCATTAAATCGCTGGATAAGTTGAAGTCATTTTGATTGCTGTGATGATGTATTCCAAGTTGTGTTAAATATCCTTTGGCAACTATTTCCTGATTAACAGACGAAAGCAATATCGTATATCCATAGTTGAGCATTTTGTTAATGTTATCCTCAGGATCTCCTCGAGTAAAGTTACTGCCGAATATAGCAGGGAAGTACTTCATAGCGATTATTGCTTCTCGATTTGTGCGGTCATTGTCTTTCATATTATTGAACTCATCAACAATTTCAGTTGTATCTAATTTTTGTTGTTTCAAAATATCGATTTGGTTCTCAATTTTGTTGGTTACAATATTAGTCCAAAGAAGTTCTTTTTTAGGTATTGGCCAAGAAAATTGTTTATCAATATTTTGATTACGATTATTGTTGGAATAATATCCAGTTAGTTCAGAACAAGGATTATGATCGTTGTCGCAAAAGATAACCTTTATATCTTCTTCAGCCAGTTTGGCTATTAAATATCCAGTTATGACTGCCTTAGTTGTAGATATCATAATGCAATTTATTTGATGAAAAGGAAATTCATTTATTTCAGTTTCTGTCTGTATCAATAGATGATTTTCCTTGTAAGATAATTTACACTTTGAAGTTACATATACCGTTTCCCATCCCATGATTATTCTCCTTTATATTGATATTTTTGTAGGGATAACTTATAATGAAGTTGTTCTAACTAACTAAAATGACGTACTGAGTTAAAATCAACATTTATGTTAAATGGCCTCAAATGACCGCTCCCGCGTGGGAGCTTTTTTTTTGCCTTCTTTTAGGCTAATCTATGTGGATCCTTGATTCATATAGACCTGTTGGTGATTGATAAATAAAGTCAGAATTGGAAAATTCGTAACCATTAGATCTACGACCGAATCTAGACGAAGATATATCTCCAAATTTTATATTCGCATTTGAAGAATTGGCATGAGTCATACTTAGTAGTTCTTTTATTATTTTTACTTTGTCAATGGGATTTAGTTTATTAAACTCTTCCTGATTGTTTTTTAGATTTTTATATTCGCTTGAAAATAATTTATAGAATTCGTTGAGGTGTCTTAAAATATCGGCATAGATATTATTAAGAATATTTTTATTATATTTCTCTAGAACAAAGTGATAATCACTAGGATCTACTTTTTCTAGTAGCGACAGGAGTGCCACCTCTTTGTATGGAAGAAATAGTTGTTGAGCATTTATCATTTCTTTACCGGAGCTTAAATAAATCAATCCATATTTATTACTTTTTACTAGTTGACCAAGGGGAATACTATTAAGGATTATCTTGATACTTTTTTTGAACTTAGTATTTTGTTCTATCCACTTACTTTGATTTATTTCTCCATTTTTAATTTCATTAGCGATTCTAACAGGGATGTTTACCAGTTTGTTTTTTCCATCTATGTTTACTAAAGTTGCATAAGAAGTGTTTTCACCTGTATAACCTCCGTAAATGGCTGTATCCATACCTTTTTTTATAGGAGCTAGTTTTGCTTTAGGGTTATGTTTCTGGATAGTAGTTTTGTATAACGTACCATCATAAGTTTTAGCCATTCTTGTAAGATTATATTGTTTGTATCCAAACGTCTTAATTATTCTGTTTTTTATTTTTTGATCCCAAATAATTTCTCCAGTTAATTTATCTCGTTGGATATTACCATTAAACATAGATCCAATGATAATGCCGTTGTTTGAGTATTCTGGAATTTTTCCATTTTTCCTTTTTTTATTTAAAGTATCTAAATATTTGGAGTATGCATCATATACGAATTCCATCTCATGCTCTGGATATTTTTTTAGCTTATATGAACCAACAATTGAGGAAATATAAGCATCTTGAGCATGGTGAAAGTCATTTATATTTCTATTTTTAACGAATTCTGGATATTGATAGTTGTAATTATCTTTATTGTAATTGCTGAATGCATTACGGAACATTGCTCCTAAACGAGCACGGGTTTCTATAATTTGAGTGTCAGGATAAATGGAATTAAGAATATTAGCTACATTTTTAATCATTTGTGAAGTTTGGACTATTTGTCGATTAATAAATCCTCTTTTTTGTTTGTCCGTGACTTGAGTTCTTGTTAGATTTGCAAACTTTTTAGGACCAATTAATCCAGCTTTTTTTAAATATTCCCAGCGAGTAATATTTTTTTTGATTATGTCATCCTCAAGTAGAAGACTATCAGTTTTCATTTGATTTTCGTGGCTTAAAACTAGAGCCTTATTTTCTAAGGAATCATCAGGAATGTATGATTGTGGCAAAATATGATCTATTTGATACTTAGGCGTAAATATCTCATTTATTTCAATATTTTTGTCGCTATATAAGCTCTTTCCCATTTGTGAAAAGTATAGCATTAACCTGTCGTTAGATAGAATATCCTTTTTTTCCTTCATTAGTTTTTGTAAATCATCTGTAGGATAGAGTTGGGATTTCAAAGTTGGAGCCAAATTATCAACCATAGCGGCAATAATTTTGTATTTTTTGTTTAATTGCTTGTATCTGGTTTTAGATACGGAACTATTTTGATCATCACGTGTGAATTCGATGAAAATATGCTCTGGAGCATGTTTCATGAATTCTGACAGTTCTTGGATAATAACAATAGCTTGCCAGATGCCACGTTTTATAGCCGGTGAGCCGTGTAAATCTTTAACCATGTCTATTGGACTCTTATCGTCTGCATCTTCAAAGTTATATTTTTTTATTTGTTCCTCCAATTTATATCTGTCATTGTGAATTATTTCCATAAAATTACTATTTGTTTGCCACATTAAATCGAGAATTGAATGATCGGTTGCCAGATGCTCATGGTTAATTTTTACTTTCACTTGTAGTTGTGTAAGTAATTTATTAGAAAACTTTCCCCAGCCTTGATAACGAATGGCAGCTAGCTTATTGATCTGTTTGTCAGAATAAAGTCCGGAATTTTTTAACTTTAATTTAAGAATCTGTCTATCTTCAAAAACTGTTTCCCATTCAATAACCTCTTCTAATTGTTTCAGATTTTTAGCGTCGTCAACGAAGTTGCTATCAAATACTGTAATCAATTTGCGATAAGTAGAAAGACTAGATAAAAACTTAGTTTTGTCAGCTAGGCCATATATTTCTGGAGCTGAATAATAACTTTCTTTTATTAACCAGTTTCTTAATCTTTTTGTGGATACTGTGTTATATTTTTTGAATATTTCATTATAAATGCGCTGTTTTACTTCAATTGATAATCTCTCACCTTTGTCTGATGTTTCACCGGTGTTTTTAATTCTAAGATTATTTAGTTCACTTAAAACCTCGTACTTTTGATATATTAAGCTATATTTTGGAATCACGGGTTCACCAAGTAAATAGGTATCGGTTGCGGTCATTTTACGAATGAACTTATTTGATGATTTTTCACGATCAACTTTTTCATCAAAATTCCATGGACGAATTGGACCCTGGGCTTTACGTTGCATCCAAGCAAATCTACTCCCATCTTCACTTTGAAGGGGTCCTACATAATAGGGTATTCTAAAATGAATTAGTGAAATGATTTTGTCTTTGTTTTCTTTTAAAAATGGATAGTATAATGCTTGATTGTCAATGATCTTTATCAATTCATTTTCATTTAATTGGAAGGGAATAACACCATTGTCGCTAGTTCTTTGTTTCAAAAGATACTGATGATTATCTATTTTTTTCAAAGAGCTTTGAGAGTAAGAGTCATTTTTTGTAGACAAGTATTTTTTTATGTCTTTGTAAAATTTGTCGACATTGTATGTGCCATCATTAATATATTTATCATATGCAAGACGAGCTTCTTTTACAGCTTCACGATTCTTATCGTCTCTCCAGAGCTTTTTGAGTTTCATTAAATCTTCATTGTGATCTTTGTATTTTTGAACTTGAGCAAAGCTCAGATAAGTTTCGTCACCAAGAATTTCGTTTAATACGATTGTGCTATAAATAGAATTAGCAAGTTTTATTACTCCATATTGCTCGTCACTTAGTTGTTCTTCAAGTTCTTCCAAATCACTTTCAATGGTATTTGATGAAAATTTTAATGATATTGGATCAGAAGAATCAATATTTAATATTTTGGTCAAATCTACTTTGTTACCAACCAGCATTGTAAATAATTTGCTATGTAATTGTCCTATGTTTTTTTCAGATTTAAATAATGAACCTATCCTACGGGCCTTTTCGCTAGAATTGATTTTCTCTAATAAAATATTACTGATTTTTTCAAAGTCAGTATTTTCAGGCAAAGCAATTCCAAGCTGATCCAGAGATTCATTAAATTGTATTAGAACAGAAGTTAGACTACTATTCATTTTTGAAACGTCAAAGATTTGATGCTCATAAGAGAAATTTCCACGGTACTTTAAAATATTATGTATTGCTAGATACACTAATCGGATATCAGCTTTTTGAGTGTCTTTAATAAGATGTTTTCTTAAATGAAATATAGTTGGATAATGGTACTTATCGTAATAAATCTTATCATTGAAATCTTTATCGATGAACAAATTATATTCGTCTCGTACTCTAGATTTGTCATTTTTTGATACCCAAGAATGTTTTATTCGATTTAAGAATCCAGGATCTTTTTTAAATAATTCATCTGCAAATATTTCATCTAACCAATTCAAACGGTTTCTTCGTCTGCGATAACGTCTTCTGGCGGCACGATACTTTCGGCGATCTGCTGCAGTTTCAGCTGTGCTAAATAATCGCACACCCCAAAGGTTCTTCTTTTTTGCATGTAATAGATTGTAGTTATCATCTGTCACTGCCCAACCGATAGAAGCTGTACCAATATCTAGGCCGATATTATATTCTTTTTCTTCTTTATTCATGTTTTCTCCTTATAAATCCTATAATACTGCTTGTATTTTTTATTCTATGTATAACTAAATAATAAAGTATCACACTTTCAGATGTTTGTTAAGTACTTCACAAATATAATTGTGAATCATTTTTTCCCTATACAAACAAATTAAATAAATATTTGACATATAACCAATATCCATTAATAATCAAAGTAACAAATAAGAAAGTAGGGATGAACATGGCATCACATGAAGCTTTACTTATTATTGATTACACGAACGATTTTGTAGCTGATAAAGGCGCATTAACTTGCGGAGAACCAGGACAAGCAATTGAACCTAATATCATTAAATTAGCTGAAAATATGCGTAAGAATGATGATTGGGTCTGGCTACCAACTGATTTGCACATCCCATTTGATCAGTATCATCCTGAATCAAAGCTGTTCCCAGCTCACAATGTCAAGGATACTTGGGGTAGGGAGTTATATGGTGAACTGAAGCCTTGGTATGAGAAGCATCGCGGCGAAGATAATATTAAACAGTTCGATAAGACACGTTATAGCGCCTTTGCGGGAACGGATCTTGATATTAGGTTACGTGAACGTGATGTTGATACGTTGCATCTGGCTGGTGTTTGTACGGATATTTGCGTTTTGCATACAGCTATTGACGCATATAATTTGAATTATAAGATCGTAGTTCACAGTTCATGTGTTGCATCATTCAATCAAGCAGGCCACGATTGGGCGATGGAGCATTTTGAAAAAGTTCTAGGTGCTAAAATTGTAAAGTGATAAAAAAATAAACTTCCAAAAGGGAGTTTATTTTTTTATATTATTTACTTGTTTTTTAACTAGATAATTATCAACGTGACTACCTAAGAATAATGGAACTTTTTCCTCGGTTACATCACTAAAGTCTAAGCCATACCACAAAGCTGGAGGTAAAGTGAGGTTTTGTAAGAGAATACGTCCACCAATCAAGAATCTATCCCAACTCTTCATATATTCTTGTGCACCTAGGTCTTGGAATTGTTCGTTTAGGATAACGAATTTGAACGATCCTACCCGACGATTTGGCATCATTGAATATTCTGGTATTTGAGAATCGATGACTTTGTCATCTAGTAGTCCATTTACGATTTGGCGGATATAGATATTAACGTGCTGTGATTTTTTGAAGCCTAGGTTGAGTTGCACGTCAACAACGTTACGAGTGTTCATCATGTCGACGTTATAGTTGCATTCATATGGTTTGTCAGTTTGATTGACAGTGATAAACCAATAGACCTTAGCACGTTTAGGCTCTTGATCGAGAATAGAATAAATAATGGATCGTTTGATTGAGTAGTCATCTTCAATACGATTTAAGAAGACTAAGTTTGTCGCGTATAGCGGAACACGTTCGTCATTACTTAACTTTTCTAGTTGTGGAATGTAGCTCAGTAGTGACACGGACTGACTATCGTCCAAGTACATATCACGACGCTTATTTCCAAAGTACCATACGACCATAATCATCAAAATAACTGCTGTGATGATTACCGTAATATAACCACCATGAACGAATTTTATTAAACTTGAAATGAAGAATAACGTTTCAAGAGTGAAAAAGAATCCGACAAAAACATTAGCGGCAATAGGGTGTTTTTTCATGATCAGGAACTGATGCAATAGAATAGTGGTCATTAGCATAGTTAAAGTGATGGCAAGGCCATAAGCGGCTTCCATGTGTTCGGAGGTTCTAAAACTCCAGACAATACTTAATGTTACTAAACACAAGAGCCAGTTAACTGATCCGATGTATAGTTGACTCTTGCTGTCACCAGGGAATTTAACTCGAAGACGTGGCAGGATCTTCAATCCAATAGCTTCTTCGACTAGAGTGTAAGATCCAGTGATTAATGCTTGTGAAGCAATAATTGCTGCCATAGTAGCGATGATGATAGCGAAGATTTTCATCTGTCCAGGTAACATCTCATAAAATGGATTGACAGTATTGAGATTCATATATTGTTTGTCCATGTAATGCGTCATTACCCAGGCGCCTTGTCCAAGGTAGTTTAGCATCAGCATTGTATAAACGAATGGCCAGGTTGCATAAATATTGTACTTGCCGACTTGACCCATGTCAGAATATAGTGCCTCTGCACCAGTTGTTGCTAGGAAGACACTACCAAGGATGAATATTCCTACGTGGTTAACAGGACTGGACAAAATTTTGATGGCGTAAATAGGTGATAGTGCTTTGAAAACAGTCCAGTCATTAGTTATATTTATCAAACCCATAGCGCCGATGAAACTAAACCAAATCAGCATAATTGGGCCAAATGATTTACCGATTTTGTCGGTTCCAAATTTTTGAATAATAAAAATGGTCATAAGGATAATCGTTACCATGACCAAGATGACACTCTGGTCGTTTGACATGGTTAAATTGCCAATGGATTGACCTTTTAATCCTTCCATTGCGGAGGTTACAGTAACAGCTGGAGTTAAGGTACCATCGGCTAATAGAGCAGAACCTCCAATCAAAGCAGGGATGATCAACCATTTTTTAGAGCGAACTAAAGCAAATAGGGCGAAGATACCACCTTCATTGTGGTTATCAGCTTTCATTGCAATTCCAACGTATTTAACGGTTGTTATTAACATTAAGGTCCAAAATATCAAAGAAATACTGCCGATGATATATTCAGGAACGGCTTCTTTCATTTTTCCGGCGTCATTGATAATAGCATTCATGACGTATAGAGGTGAAGTTCCAATATCACCGTAAACTATTCCTAAGGTTATCAACATACCTAGTTTTGAAAATGAGGATGTCTTCTTTTTCATTATCCAATCCTCCTAATCTGCAATGGTGATACTAGTCTGAAGCAATAATATTTTCAATAAAAGAGCATTATAGTTTTTTATTCTTGTGACGTAGGTGTTCAGGATTGTTTTGGCTATTTTGTTCATCCTTGAGTGATTGTATTTCATTTTCTAACTCGCTTAATACTTCAATTTGCATCTTTTGGATGTCTAATAGGTGGGGCCATTGTACTTCGTTAAGTTGATCGATCTTTTCATGAAGAACACTGATTTCCATTTCAGATTTATTGTTTGTACGATAATCATTTTCAGCATCAAAGCGGTCACGCTCTGCTTGTCTGTTCTGGCTCATCATGATTATAGGAGCTTGAATAGCTGCTATACAACTGAGGAATAAGTTCAGTAGTATGAAAGGGTACGGGTCGAAGTTTATACCTAGAAAATGGACAATGTTAACCGCCATCCAGGCTACGAGAATAATCACGAATGTGATAATAAACCCCCAACTACCACCGAATCTAGCTACGGCATCGGACAACTTCTGTCCTTTAGTCAGTTTACCGTGCAGGGTGTCGTTAATATTCCGAATAACGTAGGTATCCTTTTCAAGTTCTTTTTTTAGTTTAGAATTCATTTGTCGATCGACTTCCAAATCATGATCAATGATCTCTTGCATCTTTGCAAGGCGAATAATTTGTAAATCACGTAGACAGATAAAACTTGAGTCTCTGGCAAAATCATTTTTTGTTTTTACTTCTTGTTGCAATGCATCGTTAAGATCTCTTAGAAAGAGTCCTTCGGTTAGAGAAAAACGGTTTTGGCAAATGATACAACGTTGGGTCTTCTTGATAGACATGATTATCACCTCGCATTTACCAAAGATATTAATATGATTCTATTAATTTAACAATTTAAATACACCAAAATAGTTATGATAATACAAAATGTCTAATTTTCTGTGACGAATTGTCAAATCAAATGCAACGATTGACCTAAGAAAACTTCTGCCGGTGACTTCCAGCCTAAGACCTTGCGTG
>NZ_RHNU01000041.1 GCF_003946015.1 Companilactobacillus insicii | reverse complement strand
GTGCATAAAAATAGGCATCCTCATTGAGGATGCCCATAGGCCAAAAATCATTCATCAATACTATTTGACAAAGAGCCAAAAATCGCCGAAATTAAATTCGACGATTTTTATTTCATTAATGCGACTTTTCCAAAGACATGATTGCTTTCATAGTAATCTTGGGCATCTTTAACACCCTTTGCGTCTATAGAAAATATCTTTTGTATATGTAATTTTATCTTTCCAGAAGATACAAGATCTACCACTTTACTCAACGGATTATCAAATTTTCCACTTAAATACATTGCATTAACATGATACTTTTGAGCTAATATTTCATCAGGTTGTTTCACTAACGAAACCACACGACCACCTGGTTTTAATACTTCAAAACTATGTTTATAGGTGTCATGTCCGACCGTGTCAATTACTAAATCCAATTCAGATAAAATATTCTCGAATTTTTCATCATGATAATTTATTACCCTATCAGCTCCAAGTGATTTTAAATCCTCAATATTTCGAGCACTAGCTGTAGTATAGACCGTAGCGCCAATATTCTTAGCGAGCTGAATTGCCATTGAACCAACTCCGCCAGCACCACCATGAATAAGTACTTTCTGTCCAGAATTAAGATGTCCCAGATCAAATAGCGCATTATAAGCCGGAATAGCGGTCATAGGTAAAACCGCTGCATCTTGTAACGACATTGATTCGGGTACTTTAGCAGCTTTGCTTTGTCCTAAAATTGCATAGTCTGAATAAGCACCAAATCCCTTAACACCTACCATGCCGCAAACAATTTCACCAATATCAAACTTATCAACTGAAGAACCCTTATCAATAATCTTACCAACAACATCTGTTCCAGTAATAGCTGGCATATCTAACGAAAAATTATCCTTAAACACACCTTTTCGAACCGAAATATCAAATGGTGACACAGAACTTCCAATAACTTGTAATAATAATTGCTTAGGCTTCAATTCAGGAACATTTAATATTTCATTACGAAATACATCACTACTTCCATAATTATCAATTACAACAGCATTAGATTGCATACAATACAGCATCCCTTCTATTTTAAGATTTGATCAGAAACAGGCTGCTTATGGAAACGAATCAACATGCTTACAACAATAACTAGAGAAATCACAATTAAAAATAGACCCGTTAACATAATATTGCGATATCCACTATACAAAATTCTTCTCATTGCAGGTACCAGATTTTGCGGTAATTGCTTGGCCTTACTTGCATCCCCTAAATGATTTAGCATACGCATAGTGATTGTATGATGTGATTCATTTACTCCTCGCATCAGAGCATGATTCAAAATAACACCATAAACTGATGACATTAAGGTTTGACTCAATATTCGTAATAAATACGCTAGTGAAGTAGCAGTAGGAATATCACGAACCTCAGCATCTGTCTGAACATTGACTTGTAAAATATTAAAAATAGTACCGACTCCGAAACCTTCGAAGCCTCCTGCTAATAACAATAACCAAAATGGTGTTTGTTGTCCAAATATTAGAATAGTCACAAATGCAATAAATATGGCTGTCGTTCCAACAGTAACTATTAAATACTTACTCCATTTCGTCTGCAAAAATGACACAGATTCAGAACCAATGATATTAGTGGCAG
The DNA here is from genome assembly GCF_003946015.1 of Companilactobacillus insicii. Lineage (GTDB taxonomy): Bacteria > Bacillota > Bacilli > Lactobacillales > Lactobacillaceae > Companilactobacillus > Companilactobacillus insicii. Next base: position 17,975 of record NZ_RHNU01000041.1, on the reverse strand, counting down.
CACCCGGTATCTGCGTCATTCCACCCATCAATGCACTCAGTCCTAAAATACCCTGAGCCCACATCGGAATATATGTAATAAAGGCAATAAATGATCCCCAAATAATCACAAACAAACTAAAATCAATAACTAAATCTTTATTAGTCAACAAACGACTAGGAACAATTGGGTCAACAGCTTTGCTATCAACCTTTATCATCCATGCAATCAGAAGTGAACCAATGATTAATAATGAAGCAATAACAATTATTGACGACACACCAATCATTTGAATACCAGTTAAAATGGAAACTAAACCTACTACCAACAAAGTTGCACCTAAATAATCAACCGGTCTCCCCTTAGCAGCATGCTCTGAGTCTTTGTAAAAAATAATCAGAATTGTAACAGATAATAAGGCAACTGGTACGTTCAAATAAAATACCCAACGCCACGTTAAAGCATCAACGATCCATCCACCAATTAAAGGTCCAATAATTGACGCTGTACTAAAGAAAGCAGTAGCTAAGCCTATCATTTGCGAACGTTTACGTAGATTTGGATACAGCTCCGCAAAAACAATAAACGGAATTGTATTCATACCTCCTCCACCTATTCCCATCACGGTTCTAGCAATAATGAACCATTGAATATTAGGAGCAACCCCTTGAAAAATTGCGCCTAACGAAAATAATATCGTTGAATAAATATAAGCTTTTTTGTTACCTTGATGTTCACCGAACTTGCTCCACAATGGCGTTGAAACCGCCAATCCTAATAGGAAAGTAGCAACGATCCAACCCATATAAGCCAATCCGTGAAGATCACCAGTTATAGCTGGTAAAGCAGTATTGACAATCGTTGCATCCATTCCGGTCATAATATTGGACAATAACAAGGCAATACTTACCATCGTCCGCTTTTGTGCTTCATTCAAAAAAATCTTCCCCCATACATAAATATAAATATTCTTTTACTTTCAATTAAACAGCTATTTCATTGAAAAAGTAAGGGATTTACACTTTGTTTTTTCAGAAAATAAAAAAACACCACTGAAAAAATTCAGTAGTGTTAGTCTAAACATATTTTTTCCACTTAATTCTTCTAAGCCATGTTTGTTGGGCTGAGAAATCAATAAATCTCTTACTCTTAAAATATTCACCATCTTTAGTTAAATAATAAGAGTTAACGGAATCTCTCGAATACATTTTAATAATTTTTGTCATTTGTTTTTTAGGCTTTGACTCAACAATTGGAACAGCAATTTCTACCCGACGATCAAGATTTCTCGTCATGAGGTCGGCTGAAGAAATCCAAATTTCATTACTTCCATTACCATATGTAAAGCTGTAGATACGACTATGTTCGAGTAATTCTCCAACAATACTCTTAACAACTATGTTTTCTTTTTCGCCACAAATACCCAACTTCAACGAACAAGGACCTCTGACAATCAATCTGAACGGTAATCCTAACCTAGCGGCTCGATAAATGCCATTTATAATATCCACGTCAGTTAATCCATTGACTTTCATGAATACCTCGGCTTTACCGTCACGTAAGTAATCTTGAGTTGCCTTTTTAATTTTTCTCAAAATCATACGTTTCAATTCTAATGGCGAAGTAGCTATTAATTCAAATCCTGTATTTTCTTTTCCCTCTAGTTCTCCAAAGAATTTAATAGCATCGTTAACATAACGTTGATTATGTGTATAAAAACTAATATCGGAAAATACTTTTGCTGTTATTGCATTATAATTACCGGTACCAATTTGAACATAACCCACATCACCTTGACGAACTAAGCATATTTTTGCATGAACTTTATTAAGCCGATCTCCGTAATAAATTGTACATCCGGCTTTTTCCAGTTCTGCAGCAACTTCCAAGTTATGAGCTTCATCAAATCTAGCCCTTAATTCAACAACTATTTTAACCTCAATCCCCTTTGCAGCAGCTTCTTTTAGTAACTTAACAACTTGGGAATTTTTTTCTGTACGATAAATAGTCATTTGTATACTAGTAGTCTTAGGATCTTCTACAGATGTTTGCAAAAACCTCAAAAATACATCGAAAGAATCATATGGATACTGAACTAACAATGACTTTTTATTTAAGTATTCCAAAATATTTTGAGTTGGTTTCCACTCTAATCCCTCAAAAGATGGAAAAATTAAATTCTTTTGATTTTTGTATCTCTTAAATAGTTTATCTAGAAACTTTAGGTCCAATGGACCCGGTATTGCATAAACACTTTTTTTACTTAATCCGAATAACCCAGCGAAAAAACTTCGCCCTTTATGTTCTGGACTATAAAATTCTACTCTAGTAATTTTTCTAGGACCACGATTATCGATATAATCTGTCATCTTATCCAGATATTTTTCATCAGCCATATTGGCATCCAAAAAGTCGTACTTTTTATTCTTATCATAAGTAACTCGATAAACATATGCATGCTCTATATCCAATCCAACCGTAATACTATCTAGGTTGGCATATATAAGATCACCTAACATAATAAATGTATTTGGTATTCCTGTTTCAATTATCCGATTCATATCAGCTGGTACAGGAATTGAGTAGCTTTTATCCTTACTATATAGCAAAAAGTTTAAATTACTTTGAGTCTTTTCTTCTGGAGAAAACTCTCGTATCTGTAATTTATTAGCAACTTCTCTTTTGAAAAAGTCGTTTACATGATTTTTTTCTGAAAAACCCAAATCATCATATCTTAGTATTTCGAATACGCCTTTTTCTTTCAATTCCTCCAATACCAATGCTAAGGCCTGATATTGTTTAGTAATATTTCGTGAATTGTATTCGTAAATGGTACTCAACAATTCCATCCCATTGAGACCAGTGCGCTTATCGACACGTTTCTTAGCAATCATGCTTTGAACATTGTGCAATCTAACTCCAAAGAACTCGTCCAAGTTATTTGAAGCAATCGACAAAAATCTCAACTTCTCTAACGATGGAACTTTCTTATTGTAAGCTTGATCGATTACACGATTGTCAAACAGCAACCAGCTCAAATCCCTATTATAATATTTATTTTCCATTAGCTAGTTCCTCTTTAAATGAATCATAATCGTACATTACTTGCTTTGTGTAACTATTTACAAAATTCATCAATGAATTATCCAAATCTTTAAATTCCTCGCCAAATCCAATAATCAATGGATAATTAGGAGAATGAGAATGAGCTCTAGCAAGCAGAATAGTGCAAACTGTTACATAGTCCTCAAAAGATTCATAATCTAATTTATCCAAATTTATAGAAGTTTTCATATCCTTAAATTGACGCATGTAGAAACTGTATTTCTTCGTGTCAAAAGCCCCCAGAAAAGGATCTGATGCACTTTGTAAAATCAATTGACTATCTACAATATTTTGACCTTGACTCGACTTTTTGTCAGTATACAATTCGTCATTATTATAAATTGGCAAAGCTTGCTTTGCTTGAAGAACCAAATAATTTTTATCCAAATCTTGTAACAAAATTAGATAACATAAAGTACCAACACTACCTACACCCACGCTGTGACGAACCACATCGATAATGTCGAAATCCTCCAAGAACAATCTAACATCACTTCGTTGACGTTTCTTGTATTTTTTATAACCATCAACAAGTGTTTCAAAATCTTCTTTGCTAATGTGTTGAGTAACTGGTTTATTTTCGACAAATCTACGTTCTCCAAGATCGTTGACTTCTGTATATTTTTCGATAACAAGTTTCGAATTACTTTTTTGAGCTTTTTTGATACTCTTAGTAATTAATTTTTCGAATGATTGTTGGAAATATTCCTCATTATCCTTTAATTCACCGAAAATTTCCGTAATATTCTGCAAAGTATTAGGCAAAATAAAACGTTTCATCTCAGAAATCTTAGTCATATGCTTTAAAGTATCAAAATAAGTATGAATAACTGAAAGTAAAAATTCTTGAATGTCAGATTCCTCAAACTCGTGATCACGTGCGACTAGTAAGGCACTTACCAAAAAGCGCTTCAAGTCATATTCCCAATATCCTAAATGTGCTTCGTCAAAGTCATTCATATCAAACAATAGTTGCCCTTCTGACGATCCATAGAAACCAAAGTTACCAAGGTGAGCATCCCCACCAATCAAAACCTTAATTCCACTATCTGGATGATTTGCTAAATCATAATGCATTACATCCGCTGTTCCACGAAAATACGCAAACAATGACTTAGACATCCTATCACGTTTTACATTTATTAACTCTGGAACTAATAATTTATTTTTTATATTTAAAATCTTATGAATATTTCTTTTTGCTGGTGTAAATTTATTAAAATCATCAGGAACCATAGTTGCAAAATATCGGCCCTTAATAATTAATTGCTCGGTACTTTTGAATGCATCAGTGTCCTGGAAAGTATATGGTGTAGGATTTGTCATCGTTTCATCTCCTTAGAAGTAATTATACAATAGCTGGTACAAATAATTATCAGTAATTGCATGCTTAATTTAAGGATCTTGCAAAAAGTTACTTAAATTTTCCTTTAAATCGTTCTTCATAAATAAATTACGCAATAAATCTGAAAAATAACAAAAAATAGTCGATTATTTTCAAATATTTCTGTACTATCGCTAACACGAATACACGTTCGGCTATGTTATAATTAAGTTAATAAAAAACATCAAGGGAGTCGAATATAATGAACATTTCTCTATTAAAAGAAGTTATAAAAACTACCAATAAAATGGCACTGAACTTATCCGTCGACAATATAGCAAATGTAAAAATTGTTAATTTTGTTTGGTTACAAGACCAGCCAGATACATTATTATTCTCTTCTGTAAAAGGAACGGCCGGTACTGCAGAATATGACAAAGCCCAAAGTGTTGCTTTTATCAGTATTCCAAACAGCGATATGATTGGTAATCCTTATATTCGTTCACAAAACGTCTCAATCCAACATTCTAATAAAACTATGAAGGAACTACTTCCAAAATACCTAGAAACTGTACCAAATTATCAAAAGGTCTGGGATTTGATTGGACCTAAACTCCAAGTTTTTGAATTGAAACTTGATGATGTATATATTGATCCCGGATTGGACAGAGAGAAAATAACTTTAACATTTTAATGCTAAATCAAGGAGAAATTTATGAAACAAGAATCATTGTTTGCAGCCGCAAATGAGCAAAATACTCCTCTAGCAAATCGAGTCAGACCGAATAACTTAGATGAATTCGTTGGTCAACAACAATTAATTGGCAAGGGAAAAATACTACGCGAAATAATCGATGAAGATAAATTATCATCGATTATTTTGTGGGGTCCTCCTGGGGTTGGTAAAACAACTCTAGCACATATCATCGCCGAAAAAACCAAGTCCAATTTTATTACATTTAGTGCTGTAACTAGTGGTATAAAAGAAATTCGCAAAATCATGGAAGAAGCTGAAATGAATCGAGAAATTGGACAGCGGACAATTGTATTTATCGATGAAATTCATAGATTTAACAAAGCACAACAAGATGCTTTTCTACCTTTCGTTGAAAAGGGCAGCATTATTTTAATCGGAGCCACCACTGAAAATCCATCATTCGAAATCAATTCTGCCTTACTTTCCAGATGCAAAGTCTTCATCCTAAAATCACTTAATAAAAATGACATCATCCAATTATTACGAAACGCATTGAACAACAAAAGTGCATTTCCTAATTTAAAAATTAATATTGATGATGAATGTCTGGATATAATTGCTGAATTTGCTAACGGAGATGCACGTGCATCGCTGAATACCCTTGAAATGGCTGTATTGAATGGTCAAAAGAAAGATAATACAGTCACTATTAATACAAAAACGCTAAGTGAGACTATCAATACTAAATCACTACGTTATGACAAGAAAGGTGAAGAACACTACAATATTATCTCTGCGCTACACAAATCAATGCGTAATAGTGACGTAGACTCAGCCATATACTGGCTACATCGAATGATGGATGGTGGTGAAGATCCACTATATATTGCTAGACGCTTAGTAAGATTTGCCAGTGAAGATATTGGATTAGCTGATACACGTGCTTTATCACTGACAATAGATGTATTCCAAGCCTGTCAATTTATTGGAATGCCGGAATGTAATGTTCATTTAACAGAAGCTGTAATATATTTATCACTCGCCCCTAAATCAAACGCTGTCTATGTGGCTCATGAAAATGTTGAAAAAGACATTAAGGAATTCGGCAACTTACCAGTGCCGTTACAAATACGGAATGCACCTACTAGCTTAATGAAAGATTTAAATTACGGTAAAAACTACAAATACGCTCATGATTCCGATGATAAAATAACTACTATGAAAACTAATCCACCTGAAATTGATGGACATGAATATTATTATCCAACTGAACAAGGAAATGAGAAGCGTTTCAAACAACGATTTGAATATATTAAAGAATGGCATCAACATCACGACAAGTAAAATAGTGGTTGTAGCGTAAACACACAGCAAACCACAATTTCTTCCGTTTAACCACAAATACCCCCGCATCTATTTACGTAAATACGAGGGTATTTGTGGTTTACTCAGAGGTTAAACATGCTTTGTGACACTCTTTCTTCTAAAAAATATCAAATATTCCTAATATTTTTATAAAGATCATCGCCAATATCATACTAAATATTGCATGAACCATAAATAATACCGAGAAACTAGTAAATTGTAATAAATAATTATCTAGAGTGTCCATTTTACCAAGAATAATAAAAATATTTCCCACTACAAATTGAACAACGATCCAAGGTAAAACACCTTTATTTACGGTCTGAAAATCTGCATCACTCAAATCATAACCAGTACTAGCAATCATAATGGTTAATACTAGGTATACCAAAATCATTGACCAAGTACCATTAACAAAAGATGTCTTCAAATTGTTTAAAACTAATTCAGTTATCCCACTAATAGTAATGGTTGAATCAGCACCAATACTAGTAAAATTTATTTGAGCATTCAATAAATATTTCTGTAAAAAGTATAAGACTAATGAACACATATAGTATGGAGCAATACCAATGAAAAAATTACCTAAACGTTGATATATATTACGCTCATTCCAAGAATGACTTACTGATCCTAACTCACCAGAATTTTTATAATGAAAATTCAACAATTGAACTTTTGTTATTCGGTGACCAAATATAAATGCAAAGATTGCATGCCCCAATTCATGGATTACAACCCCTAATCCACCCACTACCAATTGACTATTATTACCTAAATTATTAACCAAAATTTCCTTAGCAACATGACCTATCCAAGATACCACACGTGCTGTCAAATACGGTACGACGGTAAAAGTAATAATAATTTCTAAAATCCACTTCAAGTAGCTTTCCAAAAAAATTCTCCTTCACGATGCAGATTTTAATTAATTATAGCATTTTAATAATTTTTTCAGTCTAAAAAAAGTGATGTTCACTAAGTAACATCACTCTTTTTGCGTTTTACACATCATATTGCGTTTCTCTAACAGCAGCGTTCATTAAATAATATGGTGTCTTCATCTTTTCACCATCCCATGAAGCAATACCTACAACTAGCGAAATAGCCATCGTTGATAATTCGGCATTTTTTTCTAGTCTCTCATCGAAACCTTGCTTTATACGATTGGTCGCAATTTGTGCACCATCTGCGTTTGAAAATAATAAAATTGCCCATGTTGGATCATCGTTATTGACCAAATAAATAATATCGTTGATCCGCGTCTTATCTTTAATAACATTCGTTGTCATCTGCAGAAGTGATGTCAATTGATTATCACTCATCATTCTACGAATATCATTGAAATAACCAATTTTTATTATGGCAGTCGTAACCGGCAACTTAAATCGCTTATTAGTTTCCGCATAAACAGCTGCATCTTCCATATAAGCTACGGTAGTACGCAAATGCGTCTGTTCATCAAACGCACCTTGCTCAACCATTGCCGTACGCAATTCAGCATTAGCTTTTTGTAATTTTAATTGATTATACGTCATACAATAAAGTGTCAGGCATAAAAGAATTGGAATTATCATCCAAAAGGCTATTTGCCAATGGATCTCGCTCCCTTTAGCCACATACTGATAAATCATAATCGTAGCCTGCATGGCTATAAACATAATATTAGCTATTAAGCTGGGCATTATTCCAAAAAAATACGTCAGCATTAACAACGCCACTGTTCCAAACAGATAAATAACATTGAGTAAAATTTGTCCTGACAAAGACATTAGAATAGCCGTTGCACTAAATAAAACTAAAAACATTAGCAATCCAACATCTGCTAATAATGAAGAACGTTGTTGATCTTTACTTTCCATTTTTACGTCCTCCATTCATTAATCCTTGTTTTCTCATTACTAAGAATACAGCAATACCAATCATCAAAATAACAATTAATGCAAGAATCAAGTAAATAATTAGCTGTGTATTATCACTAATAAGTTGCTTAGCAGTTAATGACTTATCAATAGCCTTATTTTTTTTAAAACGATATCCATAGTGGGTATTATTTTGATCCACAACTATACCATCACCCGAATACTGTTGAATATTATCTTGAAAATTGATTTGAGTTGATGCTAGGTACACTGCATCATCATTAGCACCAGTAACTACCATCATGCCTCGTTTATCATTGTACGGTGAACGTAGTAGCTGAGCTGTTCCGATGGTCTTGCCGTAATTGTGTTCAATACTCAATTTTTCATTTGAAACAATTCTACTAAAATCATTTGAATATTTAAAATACAATTTTGAATTTAACTTTTTAATCATTGGATTATTTTGTGGAGTCCCAATTACAATTACATTCTTATTTCTCAGAACACTCTTACTTGGCATCTTTGAGTAAAACTGAATATTACCAGTATTACTCTTTGCAAAATTACCGATTAAGTTAAATACATTAGTAATTGTCTTAAAATCATCATTACTTAAATAATTAGGTGCAATAACTGCAATATCATCGTAAGTTTCATTATTTATAAATAGAGTCGGATAGTTTGTAAATAACAAATCATTACTACGCTTAGACTTCACATACATCTTTGAACCAGTATCTATTTCAGCCCACGGCGTTTGACTATTATCTGATGTGTTTTGATCTTTCATTTCCAAATCAAAAGCAACACTAATTGTAAAACTATTACCTAGGCTCAAATTACGTGGCACTTTGACTGTCAAAGTATCCCCATTAGCTCTAATGGAACTTAGCTTTTTACTTCCCAAAGTCGTATTATTAACTCTCACAGTTACTAATGAGCGATTGAAATTTAAATTTTTACTGTATCTAAAATTCAAATATACTTCAGAGCCATCAGCGTTGGTTCTATCGTTAGATAAACTTATCAGATAATTACTCTCACGATGACCAGCACCTGTAATGGTGTCAGTTGTTGAAGTAATTGACTTAATACCGTTGTCATGAAGAGACGAAGTAAAAGTATCAGTATCATTTGATACATATTCTGTACTTTGAGATGTTTCTTTCATTAACTCTGCATTAGCAACGAATCTCGCTGCCCGCTTCAATAATGTTCCAGTTTTAGCGGTGACAATAAGATAATGTTTGTTCTTATCGTAAAAGGTTTTTATAATTCCTCTATTATTTATTTCATCCGAACTAATTTGGCTTTTTAATTGTTGAGGCAAATGATTGTATTTAGCAACAACCATAACATAGTCATTGTCTTTGACATCCATATTATTCATCTTGACCACTGGTATTTGATCATTGGTAGTAGTTATTATGCGAGACTCCCCTGCCAAGGCTATCATACTAGCAGTCAGTTCATATGCCGTAGGTTCATCAGCAGTAGCAATTCTTGATCGTGAATAAGAAATTGTATCTTGTCCAGAAAAATGATCATAAAATGATTTAATATTATTGTCAGCTTCTTTTAAATTATATTCAAAATCGACATTTGATCCTTTCTCAATCGTTAACCAATTCGCCGGTGTCTGTGACAATTGATAATTATTATTATTATCCGAACTAAGAATTTGTCCTTCAATCTGTAACTTGTTACTTCCGCCTAATAATCTAACTGGCACATCAATAACTTTAGTTTGTAATCCAGTTTTCTTAGATGGTCTAAACGAATAAAATTTAACACCATTTAAAGATACAGTAATATCTGAAATATCGCGTGCCGCTAATTGTGATACTTGGAAGTTAAAATTAAAAGTAACCTTTTTAACATCCCAATAATCCATCTTAGTTAAATACATATTCGATTCAACCGACTTACCTGACAGTGTTGTGGTAGAATTCTGGAATTGTTGCGTATAAGTTTGATTGTCAGCCGCAAAAGCCTTAGTAGCAGTTATTTGACTTACAAATAATAAAACTATAATCCAACATATCGTAATCAGAAGTTTATTGATAACGTTTTGTCTTATACCATTTTGCTTGTTTATGAAATACTTGTTCACGAATATACCCCACCATTCCGTAGGCTGCAACTGCAAGCCACATTTGACTATATACTAAGTACATAAATATTATTAACAGCAAATTACTAAAAGTAAGTTCTCCACGTTCGGTCGTTATTGTTACAAATGTACTTATAACAAACATCAAAACAGCGAATAACCATAGTGAATTACTAAAACCCTGTAAATCTGAATGAACTATACCCGCAACTGAGAGTACAAAGACAGAATCAGATAAAATTAATGAGGTCATTAAAAGAAAATAAATTGATAAAAAATATAATAAATCAAATCTGATTCGACGACCTTGTTTTTTGAATAGCAAATGTGCATTTTTTACAACAACATAAATATTTCCCTTAACCCAACGGGTACGCTGATGGAACCAAACATCCAAAGTCTGAGGTTCTTGCTCCCACGTTACCGCCTTAGGTTGAAATCTAATTCGATAACCCATTTGATAAACTCTAAAGCTGATTTCGGTATCTTCTGCCAGAGCCTTAACATCCCATCCGCCAACTTTTTCAAGCACATTTCGACGAATAACATAGTTGGTTCCTGGAATAGTACACAAGTTAAACAACTTCTGACGACCAGCTTGAGCCATCCATTGAAATGATAAAGTTTCAATATTTATAAATCTTGTTAGCAAAGTTGCCATCTTATTACGAGTTCTAAACTTTCCAATAACCGCAGCTGCTTTATCATCTTGTAATAACTCAGCCACTAAAATTCTCAAAGCTTGGTGTTCAGGCGTATTATCCGCATCATAAATTGAAATAATACTTCCCTTAGCATGTGTAAGTCCAATATTCAAGGCATTAGATTTACCTTTACCACCGTTAGTCTTATCAGTGTTAATAACTTTTAAGCGGTCACTAGAAAACTTATCTTGAAGACCCGCTAATAACTGAGCAGAATTATCATTTGAATTATCATTTATAACAATAATTTCATATCTATCCTTTGGGTAGTCAAAAGATAGCAACGATAAAACTGTTTTAACAATTACCACTCCCTCGTTATGAGCAGGTACCATTATAGAAACAAATGGTACTTTGTCTGGTAATTTAGGATCAGGTTTATTAACGTGCTGCAAATACCAAGTATATCCAGCAATGGTTAAAATCAAATTAACTACTAAAGTTCCCCAAATCGCTAAAACTGATATGAAAAGAAATACATCTAAAATTGAAATACTATCACTTCCTCTTATTGAACCTATTCCAATAAATTCTACGTCCCATCAAAATAAATATAATTAACACAATTGTAACTATTACAAATAAAATTGTTAAAATGCTTCCTTGAATATTGAAATAATTACTCAATAATGGCTTTTCTTTAATCTTTTCACTGAAAACACTGGAAGAATCAGCCGTTCCAATATTTTCCTGTTTACCGTTAACAAAATAATTTCCATCCCTAAAAGAAACAGTTGAAGTACCAGTATTGATAGCCGTCGACATCTTTACTTCCATTGGATTAAACCAGGAAAAATCCAATTTATTAATTTGTTCCTTAAAATCAACCAGCTCTTTATTAGAATGCGGCAAGGGAATATATATTGCCGTTGGCGTAGAAAATCTTGTTTCATAAGACTTATTCACACTATTTAAAGAAGACGCTGATATACCCAGAAACGATGTATGAGCTATTTGAGAATTATTATCCTGATCAATGTATGTAACTTTGCCATTTGGCAACAATAGCCAGTGATTAGCATTCATCAAAAAGTTTTTACGTAGAATCTTATCCTGATTCCAAAAGCCATCTGTACTAATTCCAATCGGATAAACTTGATATTTTGCTAAACTAACAACATAACTAGTAAGATCTTGACGTAACTCATTGGCACTTCCAACACCAGCACCACCGACTTCTGGAGACTTAATGAAGACTACTCCACCTCTATTCTCTACATTTCGCAATTCTGATACAAATCTTGCAAAAGCCTTCATTCCAGTATTGTTAGAAACAGAAGTTGTACTTACTGCAAATGGAATACTATTCTTATAACAAAATTGACTTACTTGATCTAATATCTTCAAATCACTAACTGGTGTCACACCCGTAACCGTCAATATCGGTTGATAACTACCTTGTTTAGAAAACAACTTTGCAATCATTTCTACAGCTGTTAAGTAACTCAATCCCTTCGAGCTAAAATATGGTAAATAACCATACTTACCATTAATAACGCCGTAACCATATGTTTTTTGATCGGCTTGTTGAGTTCGTAAAGTTCCAATCATCTGTGACTCTTTAGACAGATTGTCTAAAACCGTAATAGTCTCACTAAACGGCAACATTTGATTGCTTTTTTTGTTTTCTAAAATCAATTGTTGCTGATACAGGTCAACTGATTTTGCACCCAGTTCTGAGGCCTCATATCCTGACAAATCATTTCCAATGTGTAATTTGATACCGGAGAAATTATTTCGATCTTTAAGAAATTTTTTATTGGTAAATCCCATCTGCTTCCAATTCACCATTGATATAACTCCAAAATATTTTTTAGTAAGCATCCCAGATTTATAATCTGCCTGATCAACTGTTTTTACACGTAAGTTCATACTTGTAAGAGCACGTTGAAGTGCATCAATTTGTTTCTCAGAACCGGCGGTAGTATTTTTGGAATCATAAACAAGCATTACATAATCATCAGTGTCTGTAGCTTGAACTGGTTCTGGATTACTAAAACTAACAAAAAATAACAGAGCAAAGCTCACAAATAAAAGTCTAAAAATTTTATTTTGCATGGTCCAAAAACTCCTCTCGGGCTTCAGTATTCCAAAGACGATGATGCAAAATATCAGAAATAAACAAAATAAAAATAAAATTCAAACATACTGGAATTATGAACAGGTGCTTTGCTAAATCAGCATCGCCATCCCCCACAATCGAGATAATTGGAACGAACAAAATTATAGTCAGAAGACCCAATACAAGGAAAAATCTCATAACTCCCATTGGACGCTTTTTTTTCAGATCATTATACATTGCAACACCATAGGTAAGAATCAGTGCAACGGTTAGCAAGCAAATAAAGGCAAATTTTCCAGGGAAGAAAGATCCCATATAATCACTATATAATGTAAAGTATTTAACTTGTTCTCCAGGTTTATGACCAGATCCTCTGGTGAAGTCCCCAACTGCTTTAACCTGCGTAATCATAATATCTTTCGTAGCCAAATCTAATAACGCGCCCGCCTGCTTAGGATTGTGTGCATAATATTTGACTGTCCATCCAATACCATTCTTCGCAAGTAAATTTTTTTGGACACTTTTATTAGTTGCTCTAACTGCAGTATATGTTTTAGGATAATAATTTTCTTCGCGAAGCAATGCAAATTGCTCATCAATTCCCAATTTGGCAATATTCTTACTTGGATCATTAGTCTCCATCAATACTCCGTGGGTAAACGCCTTGTATTGGTTCACATCATTGAATTCCTTATTTATAGCAACATACGTAAAAACACCAGTAAAAATAAGAACTACCATCCCAACGCCAACGGCAAATCTTCGAGCATTGAAATGAGGTAAAAACATCATTCCAAATGAAATTAATATGAAGCTTAATGTCAACGGGGCATTTTGTGATTTATCGGTGATTATTATAATTGTACTTATGAAGAATAATAGCATCATGGGCCAATTTTTTTTATAACATCCCTTTGCCAATAACATTATTGATGCAAAGGCGTAAATCATAAAAATATACATAACTGGTTCAGCAAAAAACGAATTGAAATAGAGCGTAAATGAAGAATCAGCAAAAATTAACACAATTATTAATGAAACAGCATAGCTCCGCAATTTTTTATAAGGATAGACAACTGATTTGGTCAATAAATATATTGAACCTAAATATAAAAAATAATATAAAAGTCCTAAAAATCTTATATCAAAAACTTTACTACTATAAAACAACTTATTAATCATTACTGCTATACGAATAAAAATAGACTGTGATGAAAAAGCAATTGTCCCATACTCATTGAAATACTGAAAAATACCAAATTTAGTAATCACATAATCAATCGCCCAAGGATGTTTTGATGGTAAACGATAAATACCATTACTAAGCATGGCCCGATAAAAGTCTCCATTATCTGCATAACCATTAATTGGGGGCACAAAAAGAAGTACCCCACTAATGATTGCAACTAAAATGGTTGCTAAAAGTGCAGGTGAAATAAGATCACTAAACTTCTTCGCAAAAACATTTAAACTTTTTTTCAAATTTATTTTCCTCAATATTCAGATGCTATCAAACCGTATAAATTATTAAATGAATAAGCTTGTTTCAAATGTTTAATACCAAGTGCCCCATATATCGGTGAACCTTTGTCTGTAACTTGTGATTTCCACATAACATTCATAGTATAATCGTACATTTTTTTGTTCTTTGTATTCGCAAAGATCATTGCCGCTAGAGCATAACTACCTGATGACTGATCTTTATCTACAACGCTTCCATTAATAGAATAAGTATTATAGAGTTTTCGACTTTTAACTTGTTGTTCTAGCCAATTCAAAGTTACTTTTTTTACCTTGCCTATCTCTGCCAAATGTAAGATAGTCTCTAATGCTTCTGAAGTATTCAAATTTTTACTACTATAACCACCTTGACTCCAACTATAACTAGATGCATATAACGGGAATGCATCTCCTAAATAACCTTTTTGTACCACTTTTAATTGATTATTATAGTAATCTCTTCCCTTTGCTGAAGTTGATTCAAAATACCTTAGAGTCTTGAAATCATAATATGCTAAAGAACTGTCAGAACTAGATTTTTTCGCCTTAGTATCATAAAAATCAACAAGTTTACCATTAGGAATGGATCCTGATTTTAACTGTGCAAAACGTGTTGCTGCCTCTTTTTGATATTTACTATTATCAGTAGCTTGAGCATACATTTGAAGCGCACGAATAATTCTTAAATCATCTAAAGTAGCATTTACATTAGATTTATTCTTGCTTTGTGAATCATACCGATAACTAAATTGTTCACCTTGATCAAAGGTTTCTTTGGTTGACTTATAAAAATCTCGAAATTTTTTATATTGATGAGTATAAACTAAATACTCCAACCATAATCCTGACGACTCAGACAGCATTTCATGTCCAGTCGCCACTTTTTTTACAGCATTTTCCTGACGATAATTAGTATAAATACCTTGTTTGGTCAACATCTTATTACTGACAAAATTATCCAATAATTTATTTTGAGTAGAGTAATTACCATAATCTTTACTATCCAAAAAATCGCTGGCACTCATTTTTGGAACATTAACAGCAACATTCTTATTTGAATTACATCCTGACAAAAAAATAATTGGAAGAAGTATAAGAAAAATAAATACTTTTTTCATATATACACACAACCTTCAATGTAATGAAAACTCAATCTAATTATATTACATTCTTAAATTCATTCTCTGATTATCAACAAATTTATAAAAAAAGGGTCAGAAAAAATTCTGGCCCAAAAGTAATCTATTATATGGATTCAACGACATTAACGAAGTCCCTTAAAGTATGATCCCACTGAATTGTTTGCAAGTATTTCTGTGCATTATCAATTGTATTCTCCAAATAGTCAACATCATCTTTTACACCAATAAATAAATTGGATAAATTATATTCATCAAAGTTAGCCGTTAAACAAGTATTCTTTGGCATAAAATACTTACCAGTACCCTCTTTAAAATCAATAAATGGCAAACCTGTACTCATCATTTCAAACGGTACTAAGGAAAAGTTGGTCATTGATGGTGCTATCCCGAAGTCACATCTATCGTACAGATCTCTCATTTGTTGTTTATTCAATTTACCTAGATTATCACCATTAATAAATTTCTTATCTTTATCAGATCCAAAATAATGAATATTCAACTTGATCCCGTCTTTTTTAAGTAATTCTTGCGTATTCATCAAAGTTAATTGGATATTGATCGGTGCTCGACGAGAACTATCCCATTTAGTATAAACTGCCAATTCATACGTATTAGAATCAGCATAACGTTCTAATGATCTACGCTTATATGGATAGTGTTCCAAGTCGACCGGAAATGTTATTTTATCTATCTTTCCTACATTATCACAACTCTTTTTAATCATATCCGCGCACCATGGACCTAATGACACCATGTGCAATCCTAGTTCATATGACTTTTTAGCCAATTGATAGCGATCCCCAAACGGGTAGAAATATGGCTCGAAGTCTTGTACAAAATACATTTTATATCCAGATTTATTCTTAACTACATAGGCTGATTCCCATAAAGTGGCTAACCAAATGTCAGATTTGTGTGAATCCAAATAATCCATTGTTAAACATTCACCTTGATAATCCTCATAATTAGAGCGAGCATTTGTTTCCATTTCTTCTTTAGACTGTGGAACATAACTTAAATAATAAACTTTATAGCCTTCACGACTTAGCAATGTCCCAAGATGAAGCATTGTAGTTTGGCCACCATCATACTGAATAATACCGGTTGTAACGAATGTTATAGACTTATAAACATCCTTTCTCTCTTGAACAACCGGTTTATTGTTGAAATATTGCAAAATAGTATCATAGTTATGAATATCACCTTGACTTACATCCTTCAATTCACTCTTTTTGGTCTCCAAATAACCACCCCTCCTAAAATTTGTAACATATCTATTATAGAATAGATGAATTAAGGTGGCGTAAATAAGCACTCGAGTAGCGACAGTGCTAAATGTTAATTAACCCAAAGATACTTCTTGTATCTTCCTTATAAATCGTATTTAATATAACGGTACTGACCATTTTTAAAATACTATAACAAGGACATGACATGAAAAAATTAATAGTACTCCTTACAGCCATTCTTATGGGAACAATCTGTTTGCCAGCACAAGAAGTATCGGCCAGTAGTAACAAAATAAATACTCAACGAATTAGTAAAAAATGGAAAAAATCGAAAGTTAAAATAAAATTTCCAATTTTGATGTATCACTCTATTGCTTCAACTGGCAACTCTTTAAACGTGCCGATTGAACAATTTGAAGAGGAAATTACTTATCTAAAATCACATCACTATTATTTTTTGAGTCCACACGAGGCTTATA
Organism: Companilactobacillus insicii; assembly: GCF_003946015.1. Lineage (GTDB taxonomy): Bacteria > Bacillota > Bacilli > Lactobacillales > Lactobacillaceae > Companilactobacillus > Companilactobacillus insicii. Next base: position 411 of record NZ_RHNU01000041.1, on the reverse strand, counting down.
CTGTTCTTAAGACAAATAAAAAACCTCGTAAAAATATCGTATGGCTAACACTAGACGATGGATATAAAAATAATTTTGATGTACTCAAAAACTTGTACAAAAATTATCATGCAAAAGCAACAGTTTTTGATATTATCAATAGTCAAAATGGTGGAAATTTCTTGAGCCATTATCAATTAAAGAACTTAAAAAGAAGTCATATAGCCATTCAGAATCACACCTTCCATCATATGGATCTTGATAAACTTGATCAACAAAAACAAGTTGAGGAAATGTCAACTGGGAAAGATAACTTAGACACATTATTGAGTCAAAAAACTATAGCACTAGCATATGAAGTGCCCTACAATTGTTAGACAAGAAATCTAACGATTGTAGGGCATTTTTTATGACAAAATATGATCCAATCTT
>NZ_RHNU01000040.1 GCF_003946015.1 Companilactobacillus insicii | reverse complement strand
AGTTTTCAAAGGTCTACTAGCTGTTAAGAAGTGAACTTCTTAACAAGCGACTTAATTAGTTTATCAAGTTCAAAACATGATGTCAAGAACTTTTTAAAATAATTTTTCAATGACTATCGAGCTGGAAGCTCTCAAGTCGTTGTCGCCGTTGCATCTGTCGCAACAACAAGATATATATTACTAGTTGGTTATCATCATTGCAAGTACTTTTTAAAACTTTTTTCATTTTTTTTGAAAATACTTTTATAAGCGACTATTTCAACTGCGACTTCGCTTAATATTGTACAGAACTCTACTATAATATGTCAACAAATCACGCAAGGGACTGTGACATAATTCTACACAACCTGATATTCCAAGATTACAGCAAACAAAAAGGCATCCCCTTTGAGGAATGCCTTACTTTTACTCTTGTGTTGGATTATGAAATGCCATTGGTGCTGTATCTGGCATTTGATTCAACTTATTCATATCATCATCACTAATTGTAAAGTCTAGCTTAGCGTTAGCTTCTATATGAGGAAGTTGTGTAGCCTTAGGTAGTGGTAATACCCCATTTTGGATAACAAACTTGATTGCCAATTGAGGAACACTCACATTATACTTTGTAGCAATCTCATTAATATCCTTATTATCGACTAGTCCACCTGTAGCAAGTGGTGAATATGCTTCGACTAAAATATCATTTTCTTTCGAATATTGTGTGATCTTCGGTTCAGTGTATCCAACGTAATATTGAATTTGATCAACCATTGGCTTTACTTTAGCGGTTGCCATAACATTCTTAAGATCATGAACATTGAAGTTTGAAACACCAATTGCCTTAACACGGCCTGTTGCGTAAATCTCTTCCATTGCACGCCATACATCTAAGTTTTCTTTGTCATAATTAGATCCCATTTGTCCCCATGGCCATGGAGCATGTACTAAGTACAAATCTAAGTAGTCTATATCAAGATTATTCATTGTTGTATTGAAATCTCTCAATGTACCATCATATGTTTTAGTTTCACCGGGTAATTTAGAAGTTACAAATATTTCATCACGGTCAATTCCTGAATCACGGACTGCCTGACCAACCTCTTTTTCATTTCCATAGGCTAGTGCAGTATCGATATGACGATAACCAACTGTCAAAGCATCAAGAACTGCTTTATGAGCCTTATTTGCTGGTATTTGCCATGTCCCAAATGCTACTTGGGGAATTTTTACATCATTATATAAATTAAAAGTTTCTGTTAATTGTGTCATTTGAATACCTTCTTTAATAGGTTTAAAACTGATCTCTCTCAATCAGTAACTGCATGATAAACCTTAAAGTGGGCTTTATAGCAAGAAATTTATTCTATTTTATTAACAAATTTAATGAGAACCATATCAACGGCAAAGTAAAATAGCTGATACCTACTATATATAGATATCAGCTGTTTGTTATTTAAAAATATTAGGATCTACAAAATCCGTATTATCGATTGGTACTTGATTGATAATCTCATCATGTATCAAAAGAGATCTAGTTTCAATTCCAACTTTTCCATCTTCCACAGTGATGATATTATAACTAGTCGCATCCATTACTAAGTGATTATTGTGATTATCACAATTAATATGATAAGCACTAGAATCCGCTGTACTGCATAAAATGTTTTCACGATTAAACTCAGTTGTGAAATGGATATGACCTGAAAATATAGCTTCAACATTACTATCACGAACGATATCAAGTAACTTATCACCATTCTGTAAAATGCTATAACGCATATGTGTAACTGCAGGACCATCAATTGGATGGTGCATAAAGATCAGTGACATTTTCTTATCTGAAGATTTCAGAGAATTGTCCAACCAATCCAGTTGATCTTGACTGATATATCCCTGTTCGATATTTCCATAAGTACTATCCAAGAAATAAATATCGCATAACCCTGTTGCGATACTATAATAGTACTTTTCTTTTGGTTCATCTCCTAAATAACCACGGTAAAAAGCATCTGTGCGGTCATGATTACCCAGTATCACGTAAATAGGAACATGAAGCCTTTTACTCTGATAATCAATAATATCCCTTAACTTAGCATAATCGAATTCAACACCTTCATGAACTAAGTCACCACTGATAACAACCATATCTGGCCGTTCAGGCATTAATTCAACATCTTGAAAAACATTCTGCAATTTAATATAAGGATCAACCCTTTGATGATTGGATGGTCTGGCATCCCTGGGTGTTAAGTGAGTATCAGTTATCTGAACTATTTTTAACTTATTAGTTTTCATTAAGATTAAACCCTATCCCAATAAATATTTTTTTGAGAATCTTTGTCAAAAATAATACTTGTTTGCTCTTCAATTCGAACATAAAGAGTATCACCAATATTACAATTAATATCTTTAGTCACTGCTTTAATAGTATATTTCTCATCTAATTCAAGTGTTAGTTGAGTAAATCTTCCATAGTCAACAATCTTCGTTACTACTGCGGGAATAGATAAATCCTCATCTGACTCTTTACTAAGCTTAATGTGCTCTGGTCGTATTCCTAGTAAATAATCATTAGGTTCAATATTGGCTGTTTGTTTAACCCGAACTACTCTTTGATTTGCTATTAATAAATATCCATCTTGATACTTAACATCCAAAATATTTATTTGAGGAGTTCCGATAAACTTAGCTACAAACAAATTAGTAGGATTTTTATAAATGTTATCTGGAGTATCTACCATTTGAATTATGCCATCATTCATAACAGCGATACGATCACCTAATGCCATAGCTTCTAACTGATCATGTGTCACATAAACAATGGTTTGTTTATTCCGATCATGAAGATTTTGAATCTCGTCTCTAGCCTTTTCTCGCAATTGAACATCAATATTAGATAACGGTTCATCCAAAAGGAATATTTTACTTTTCTTTGCCATTCCTCTGCCAAGCGCCACACGTTGTTTTTGACCACCAGATAATTCTGATGGTAAACGATCCTTATACTTAGTCAGATTCAACGTTTCTAAAATAGATTCTAATCGTAAACTTCTTTCGTCTTTAGGAACTTTATGAACTTTTAAAGCATATTCTAAGTTTTGATAAACAGTCATATTTGGATATAGAGCATAATCCTGGAAAACCATTGCGATTGTATGACCATCATTTGCTTTGTTGTTCAAATCATCTCCGTCAATCAATACTTCACCATTGCTCACAGACTCTAATCCTGCAATCATCCGTAAAGTGGTTGATTTACCACATCCAGAAGGACCGAGTAAAACTAGAAATTCTCCAGCTGCAATTTTCAAATTAAGCTGATCGATAACTTTGGTGCTTTTGAATTCCTTAGTAATCTCTTTTAATTCTATAGTTGCATTATTATCGCTCATCTTATACCCCTTACTTCAGTCCACTATTACTAATACTGTTCAAAATATAACGTTGAAATATTAAATAGATAATCAACGGTAAAACAATCATGATCGACGAAAGCGCCATAGCTAATGGGAAATTGGTACCACCCTCACTAGAAATATAATTTTGAAGTGCTAACGGTAAAGTAAAGCTACCCTTGTCTTTCAAAATCAATGTTGGCCAAACGTACTCATTCCATGAATTAATAAAGAACATTGCCCCCACACTAATAATGCTTGGTCTTAAAATTGGTAAAACAATATTGAAGAAGATTCGTCGATTAGGAATATCATCAATTTTCAATGAATCAAATAAACTACTTGGAATCTTCTCCATTGTCTTTAGGAAAATCATAATTCCTGTTGCATCACACAATTGTGGTAGCGCAACTCCAATGACACTATTCAGTAAGTTTAGCTTGGCAATAACCAAGTAATTAGGAATCATAACAATAGTGAACGGTACAAAAATCGTAGCGACAAATAATAAATAAATGAAACTCTTATGCTTAAATTGGAAATATCTAAAAGCATATGCAGCTAATAGACCGGTTAAAAGCTTACCTAAGGTAACTATTGTTGCCATAAAAAACGTATTCCAGATTAAACGAATTAAGTTAACTTGGTGATTCAAGGTAGTGTAGTTATCTATCGTAGGTTTAGTAGGAATTAAATTAAGTATGGATTGATATGATTCTTGTAATGTTTTGAAAGAGTTAGAAATCATAAACACTACTGGTAACAAAGCAACTAGCCCAATAATTATTAAAGGTAGATGCCATAATACGTTCTTTTTACTATTCATACTTCGACCTGCCTTCCACAAACTTGATTTCTAAGTAGAGTAGTACTAAAAAAATCAAAAAAGTTGTGATTGCTAACGCCGAAGCATTACCTGTTTTGTAGAGAACAAAAGCATTCAGGTACGTATGATATAGGACATTAGATGATCCATAATATGGGCCACCGGTTGTAATGACATTGGTTGGTGTAAAAACATATTGCAGACCTTGAACAATTGTCAAAATCAAAACATAAATCGCAATACTCTTGTTCATCGGCAAGATGATATTCCAAATCATTCGCCATTTAGGGATTCTATCAATCGTTGTAGCGTCTATGATGTTTTTAGGAATAGATCCTAAACCAGTCAGTAATAAAATAAAATTATATCCAAAAACCTTCCAATTAGTGATCAAACATAAAACAACAATCGCTAAGGCACCTGAATTGGTCCAATTAGGTAAAACAAATCCACTTTCCCTAAATAAAAATGCCACTGGACCAGATACTGGATTCAAAATCCATGAAAAAATCATTGCTCCAACAACCAACGAAAACAAACTAGGTATGAAAAAAACAATCTTATAAGCTCCCTGCATCTTCTTAATAAAGAATTTGACTATTAGCGAAATAATGTAGGGAATAACAAAATTCAAAATTAGTAACAAAATAATGTAGAAGAAAGTATTAATTAATACCTTCTGATTAACTGGATCCGTGAAAACTTCGACATAGTTTCTCATTCCTACAAAATCTTTTGTAGGTGCTATCAAATTCCAATCAAAGAAACTTAAATAAAACGTGTAAATAATTGGAATTATCATAAAAATCGTCAATAAAAGTCCCGTAGGTAATAAATATAAAAATGGTAATATCTTTTTATTGCTGTGCATTGATCTTTTCCTGTGCTGATTTTAGTGTAGAAGAAATATCACTACCAGATAAAATCTTGTCACGAGCATCGATCATTGCTTGTTCTGCTTGTAAACCATTCTTAGGGAATGAAGTCCATGGAATCGCCTTGTCTAGCGTATTTACTGCAGGTACTAACATTGGATTTTCACCAACATAATCTTTAAATTCTTTTGAATCTAATGCGTCTTTAGTTGGAGGTAAATAACCTGTTCCCTTACTCCAAGTAACTGATGAACTAGCTTTGAACATGAACTTTTCAAATTCCCATGCAGCCTTTTGTTGTGTAGGATCTTGAGCAGTAATAGCCAACATTGATCCACCAACTGGAACAGTAGTCTTACGGCCTTCAAAATGAGGAGCAATAATGGCACTAGCATTAAAACTGGCACCCTTCTTGATATGCGAAGCTTGAGCAATTGTTGTAAATGCCATAGCAACATCACCCTTAACAAATGAATCCATACCTTGTGCCCATGGAGTATGTAAAGCCGTCTTGTCAGTTACCATTTCTTGATATAACTTGTATGCACCTTCACCATTTGAACTAGCAAATGCTGCTTTACCATTCTTTTGAATATCAGCACCGTTACTTAACATAATTGCTTGTTGTGCCCATGTATCACCTGGTTCTTGAATGTACAATCCATATTTACCACTTTGTTTGTTAATACTCTTTGCGGCTTTTTGTACACCTTCCCAAGTGTCAAGAGATTTAACATCAACATTGTATTGTTTCAATAAATCATTATTAACAAATAAAACTGGAGTACTTAATGAATATGGCAATCCCACTAATTTCTTATTGGCATCCTTAGCGAATGACAAAGTCTTAGTTGTGAAATGATCAGTAATAAACTTATCATTACCATCAAACTTCTTTGCGGCATCAGTTGGTGTCATGTACTTAAAATTACTTGCAAAGTAATTATCGTAAGCCCAACCTACTTGAGTAACATCAGGTACCTTACCAGAAGCTTGTGCAGATTGTAGGTTTTGCATCAATCCTTGATACATATTTGGATTATACTTAGCAGTGACCTTAATATTTTTGTGGGTCTTATTGAACTCTTTAACTAATTCGTCAACAGTCGCACCACCTTGAGTTTGAGCATTGACGTGCCAATACGTGATATGTGTTACTGATTTGGCTGAGGTTTTAGAGGTTGATGAACAACCAGCAAAAATCACTGCCATCAAAGCTAGTCCAACCAAAGCTAAAAATTGCTTAAAATATTTTGTTTTCAATTTTTTCCCTCCTAATATGTGATTAATATTAGAAAAGAAATGTATATTTCTTATATACTTAATGTATTGTTTGTGTAAAGATTTTATATTTAGAAATTTTTATGCCAATATTTTTTTAAGCAACTGACTATGCACCAATAAATATGTTATGTTATCATGTTATAAATTAAATATAGTAAATCGGTTGGCGAAAGCTTCAAGGTAGTTCCTTCTCAGGGGTGTGAGGAGGATTATTTTGGAGCTTTTTTCATCTAATAAAGGAGAAATATAAATTATGGGTTTTTTAGGAATATTAGTCCTAATATTAATCGCAACAACTATTGTTGGACACTATTCATCTCGAATCGGTGTTCCAGCAGTAATTGGTCAACTACTGATCGGTATTGTTTTGGGTCCAGCAATTCTAAATTGGGTTAAACCAACTGAATTTATCCACGTTTTTTCAGAAATGGGTGTAATAATCCTTATGTTCATAGCAGGTATTGAGAGTGATATGCAATTACTCAAAAAATACCTCAAGCCCAGCTTCTTAGTGGCAATTCTTGGTGTAATTGTACCTGTTGCTCTTACTTACGGAGTTGGTATGATGTTCCACATGAATGCAGTTGAAAGCTTATTCTTGAGTGTTATTTTTGCAGCTACGTCTGTATCTATATCTGTAGCAGTTCTAAAAGAGTTAAATGTCTTAAATGGTAAAGCTGGTGCTACTATTCTTGGTTCTGCTGTAGTAGATGACATCTTAGCCGTAGTTATTTTAAGTGTAATGGTTAGTCTACTAGGTGGTGGCAAGACTTCATCTGGTGGACCATCATTATTCATTACATTTACAGAACAAATTATTTACTTTGTCGCTATCTACTTTGTCGTAAAATTCGTTGCACCTTATATGGCAAAAATCGGTGAAAAGTTATTTATTCCAGTAGGTCCGACTATAATGGCAATGATTTTATGCTTCGGAATGGCCTATATAGCTGACCTAATTGGTTTAAGCTCAGTAGTTGGTGCATTCTTTGCCGGAATTGCCATCTCGCAAACAAAGGTTCGAGACGAAGTCGATCGCAGTATTGAACCAATTGGATATGCTATTTTTATTCCAGTTTTCTTCGTAAGTATCGGATTGAATATGACATTAAATGGCATTCAAAATGACCTTTGGTTCATTGTCGTTCTAACTATCATTGCCATAATTTCTAAGCTATTTGGTGCTGGATTAGGTGCTAAAATATCGAATTTTAGCCTAAACGAATCGTACATGGTTGGTGCCGGAATGGTATCTCGTGGAGAAATGGCGTTAATAATCGCTCAAATTGGTTATCAATCCAAGTTGATTTCTTCAGATTATTATTCAGCAATTATTGCAGCTGTTATTCTAACGACGTTAATCGCACCATTCTTACTTAAACATGCAGCTAAATCATCTCCTCAAGATCTGAATTAAAAAAATCGTTCCCAATTCAACCTAAGAATTGAGAACGATTTTTTTAATAATAATATAAACAAATTTTGCATTACTTACGCAGAATTTTAGTCATTGACTTACCTTTGGCAACTTCATCAACTAATTTATCCATATAACGAATCTTTTTCATTAACGGATCTTCAATGTCTTCGACACGAACACCGCAAATAACTCCAGTAATAAGAGACGCATTACCATTAAGATGCGGTGCTTGTTGGAAAAATTCTTCCATTGTAGATTTTGAATTTATTTGTTTTTTTAAATCCGAATCACTATATCCTGTGAGCCAACAAATAACAATATCGACATTTTCTTTAGGCTGTCCTTTACGTTCAACCTTATTAACATACATTGGATAAATACTACTAAAAGTCATTTCAAATATACGAGTATTAGCCATTGGTCAATCTCCTAATATTTAATCAGCTATTTCAACACTTTCCATAACAACATCTTCATTAGGCTTGTCATTACGATCACGCTTAACTTTTGCGATTTCCCTTACAACATTCATACCATCAATAACTTGTCCGAATACTGTATGTCTGTGATCCAACCAAGGTGTACCACCATTCTTATATGCAGCAATAATTTCTTCTGGATAACCAGCAGGTGCCATTTGTTTAATCATACGCTTAGGCATATTTTGATTGGAAACAATAAAGAATTGGCTACCATTAGTATTAGGACCAGCATTAGCCATCGATAATGCTCCATCTAAATTAAATAATTCATCAGAGAATTCATCTTCAAAAGCATCACCATAAATACTTTCGCCACCCATACCAGTTCCTGTAGGGTCGCCACCTTGAATCATAAAATCAGGAATAACACGGTGGAAAATAACTCCGTTATAGTAATTTTTCTTAGCCAATTCAACAAAATTCTTTACTGTTTTAGGTACTAATTCATCAAATAATTGAATTTTGATATCACCATGATTTGTTTTAATAGTGACTTTAGTACCTGTTGCGTTATCTAAATCTAATTGAGGATACATTTTTTTATTCCTTTCGAAGTTCATTTTAATATTTTTCTCGTAATTTAAATTATACCAATAATTGTAAGGTATAACTTAAATCTGAACTTATATCAAAGGAGTTTTTTTATGAACACGTTAGAAATCATCAACCATGACTTCCTAAATGATGATAAATTAACAATTAACATTACTGGCAACAACACTTTTACAAATGAACTACGGATAAAAGCTGCAATTGCCTTAATAGAATCTTTGGATGATCTCGATGGAAGTAGTCAATGTGAATATGATGAATTTATTAAATTATGCAGCAACTTAAAAAAGGCCGTTCAGTACTTATAAGATCAAGATCTTATTGACCACCCCACACTGGTAACATCATTGCTGCAATGGCTATCCCGTCGTATTTAGTAGCATAACCTTTAACTTGATAGTATAAAGTATTCAATCCTTTCAATGGCTCTTTAGGATGCTCAAAAGAATAAAGCGATATCTCCTTGCATAATCTTGAAGCAACAACATCGTAATTTTCATTCTTATCAAGATCTTTAGCTTCATCAAACAAAAACTTCATAACATTGGGATGTTTCTTGACTTCAGGATCAGAATACGCAGCACTAATTTGATCCATCATTACTTTGACCTTTTCGTCTCTAGTTTTCATAATATACCCCTTAAGAAGCCTTGTTACTCGCTTCTTTTCAGCTTTATCGTTATTTGATCTAGGAGAATCATTTTTATCAGTTAATCCTAACAATGAATCCACAGTGACACCAAATACTTTACTCAAGGTAATCAATGACTCAATATCTGGATAGCTTCGTTCTAACTCCCATTTTGAAATAGTTTGTCGCGAAACATTCAGCTTATCAGCCAAATCATTTTGGGTCATTTCTGCATCGGTTCGGAATTTTTTGATTTGATTTCCAAGTTCTAGTGACAATATAGCACCCCTATTCCTAATTTAATACGTTTTTGCACGCTCTAAATCGTTGCAATCACCATTTTTATATTCATAATTATACATTCTTGTCGTTATAACGCTAGAACTTTAAAAAGGTCTATTACGTATAAATCTCGAAATTTTAAATATGTCGTCAAAAACGACAACTTTAAAATAGGAGATAAACCTCATGGCAAAAATGGGTATTGAACGACATGATTTGGGATCCGGAGAAGTATTAAAAATACTAATTTCAGAAAATTCGCAAATTAACTACTTTGGTGATGACTTAAAGGTTAAAGCTGCTTTGGCATTACTAGACACAGTAGAACCTAACAGATTCTTTGAATGGGGAAAAGATGATTTGTACTATAATTTTTGTGACGAATTAAGGCGCATGATTGATAAGTTTGAGAATGAATAAAAAGAAGAGTTCGTGACGTAAACACGCGACGCAACACAACTTCTTCCGTTTAGCTACAAATACCCCCGCATTTACTTACGTAAATACGAGGGTATTTTAAACGCTCTATTCTTAAATAACATTAACATCAATAGCTGTAAAACTACCATCTTTGTATATCAATACGGCGCCATAAATGTCTGCATTACCGACTCCCCAATCAGGGATAGGTCCATCGGCGAAGAACAAACGTTTAGCTTCTAATTCACCTTCAATTGAGTTTTTTACAAAAACTGTTACACCGGCTAAATCAGTCTCCAGGGGATATCCGGTTCTAGGATCAATTACATGGTGGTATTTTTTACCATTGATTTCTAAATAACGTTCATAAATTCCGGTAGTAACTGCTGAGCATTCACCAATTTGGACGTTGCCAATTGTCTCACCACGATCACTCGTTGGGTCTTGTACACCTACTATCCAGCGCTTATCACTATGAGTTGGACTTTCACCAACAAAAAGAATATTGCCACCAAGATCAATGATTCCACTGGCAATTCCCATAGCACGCCATAAATCACGAATTCTGTCGGCAATATAACCCTTAGCTATACCACCAAGGTCTAATTCCATGCCTGATTTTTTTAGATAGACCGACAAATCATGATCATTTAATTCAACATCATCGGGGCTGATTAATTTCATTCGTTCTTTGATATCATCATCGTTGGGTATATTTGCGCCAACAAATCCTATTTTCCATAGCTTAACTAATGGTCCAATAGTTGTATTAAATCCAAAATTCTGTCGACTATAATTTATAGCCGTTTTTACCAAGCTATAAGTAGCACTAGAAACTTGAACGGCACCAATTCCTGACGAATGGTTAATCGCCATAACTTCTGAATGAGATCTATTGACAGTTAATAAATCTTCATATTCTTGAATCAAATTAAAAGCTTTGTTAACTCCACTGTCATCTATTGTTCCAAAAGTTGTTAAATTGATGGTTGTTCCAAGCGCATAACCCGTTTTATCAACTCGATGTTGTGCTAAATCATCTATCATAACTATTCCGTCTTATCTTCATTCTCTTCGTCATGTTCTGAAGCACCAGTTGTTGCATCGGCAGATTCTGAAGCTACTGGTCCAGTTGCTTCAGAATCATCATCATGCTTTGAGGCACCCGATGTAGCATCTGGGAATCCATCAAACTTACCATCTTTGACCAAGTTAACTAGATGGCCAACATTGCCTGTGAATTCCATAGTTCCTAGGTATCTGCCATTTTCATCACGAACAGCATAATAATTGATCCATACTTTATGACCATTCAATGGCAAACAACGTTCAACATGGTCTTTTGTACCAAGTTTGAATGAATCCATGATAGCCTTAACAGCTGGAAGAGCCTTTGGTGGATGGCATTCTTCTACACTTTCACCAATTTCTGATGGATGGCGTACGTGCTCACGATTAGGTTTATCTGAATAATATGCAAAGTGGTCTGTATCATCGATAAAATCTATCTCAAATGGTAATGTGTTAAAGATTTGTTGAATTTCTTTAACCTTCAAACTACCTGTACGAAATTGAACTTTTGCTTCACTACTGATATGTGGTTCTGTCATATTATCGTCTCCCTCTTCTAGATAACGCATATTTGATTTTACAAATCTATTAAATGCTGCGAAGCTATCTTCCAAATTATGAACAACTTTAATATCTGTCACAAAACCGTTTTTGTCAAAGGTCTTCGCGGCATTTCCAATCAAAACTTCATTACCGGGAAGAACATTTGAGTTTAAATCTGGTGATAACAACATTTGGCGTAATTGTTGTTGAGCACGTGATGTTCCTTGAGTTCCGTAAGAAACACCAACGATCATAACTGGCTTTTCTTTCATTGTCTTGTGCTTATAAGATAGCCATTCCAGCCCACTCTTCAATGCAGCAGGAATTGAATGATCATATTCAGGTGTCGCAATAATAACACCGTCAGCATTATTGATTTTATTGTTGAATCTCCAAACCTCAGTTTGTTCACTGTAAGGTAAATCCTCATTGAACGGTGGTAACTGTTTAACTTCCAGTACTTCGATTTCAGCCGCTCTTCTAAAATGCCATTTCATATATTCCAAAAGTTTTCTATTATATGAAAAATCAGCATTAGTTCCGACAATAGCAACAAGTTTCATAGGACATTCTTCCTTCCTGAATTATTTGACCCCATTAAAGTCATCAATTTCTGTCGCAAACTTTTTGAATCCTTCAAAACACTGCTCCAAGAAGCCAACAGTTCCTTGATTAATCAATTCTCCATCTTCATCAAAGGCTGTCTTAGCGGTTCCCAAGAAGAATTCATTTCCAGGAAATACTTCAGCGAAGACACCTGGAGAATCCAAGATTTCACGCAAATGTGTTTGCGAACGAGAGGACCCTTGAGGATGAATTGATGCGCCAACAATCATAATTGGTTTGCCATGTAATGGATGAATGCGATATGATAACCATTCAATGACACTCTTTAACGCTGATGGAACCGAGTGATTATACTCTGGACACCCAATAATTACAGCATCAGCTGCTTCAATTCTCTCAGCTAATTCCGTAACTAGTTCTGGGTCGTGATCTTTCTCACCATCCGGATAGTTTTCATTGAACATCGGAAAATCTTTTATCTCATTAATATGTATTTCATCGCCAGTAAAATGATTCTTCATAAATTGTAATAATTTACGATTGTAAGATAATCTTTTGTTAGAACCTACGATAGCCTCAATTTTCATAAGTAACCTCCCGTTATAATGCTAATTTTATACAAATTGCAAAATACTTCACAAATATAATTTTAATATTATTCCTGAATATAGGCAAGCGCTTTCAGGATTTATATATACAAACTTATATATTTCATTTAAATTATTGGAATTTTATTTTTATGACCTCATAAGATATAATAATAAGCCCTGAAAGGAAGCATAATTTTGAACCTTACCGCTAACATAAATCAATTCATAAAAAACATGCTCTTCAAAGTAGACTGGGAAGGAATAGCTCAACATGTGTTATCAGTCGTAACACAGTTAATCTTATTAACGGTCGTCCTTCTACTAATAAATTGGATCGGCAAAAAAATAATTAAACATATCTTCAAAAGCAATATAAAACTAAGCAAAAATCCTATACCTCAAAACAAAATGGATACAATTTACACAATAGTCCTAAATATTTTCAGATACGTTCTACTATTCTTTTGGATTTACGCCATTTTATCAGCCATCGGAATTCCTGTGGGTACATTAATTGCCGGAGCCGGGATATTCAGTTTGGCAATTGGACTTGGAGCACAAGGATTCGTATCTGACATGGTCAATGGCTTCTTCATTTTGTTGGAACAACAAATCAGCGTTGGAGACTATATCAATGTAAATGGCATCGAAGGCACAGTCACTTACGTTGGAATTCGTACCACGCAACTCAAAAGCTTCGATGGTACATTGAACTTCATCCCTAATCGTAATATTACTGTCGTCAGTAATCAATCCCGCAATGATATGCGAGCTCTTATCGAAATACCAGTATCAAGCCATTCGCCATTCGATCAAATAAAACAAGTCATTGAACATGTTAATAAAGGCTTAGATATAAAGGGATTAAAAATCACTCAGAAGCCTAGTATATTAGGCTTTTCAAATTTAAATGATGGTACATTAGTTATTCAAATAGTTGCTTATTCTAAGCATGGTGAACAATACAACGTAAAAAATGTTTTGATGAAAAAATATCTAGTAGCTTTAAACAATGCTGGAATTGAATTACCGAAATAAAGGCAAATACTCCTAATATCTACTTAAAAAGTAAATACTAGGAGTATTTTTTTAGTTATAATTAGCCCTTTTTTCAATTCTTTTTTGAATCAACTCAATCAATATACATAAACTCCAATAAATCAAAGCCACTAAAATGTACATCGACATATAATCAAACGAACGTCCCCCGACAATCTTGGCACGTTGAAATATATCTGGAATTGTAATCATGGCTGCCAAAGAAGTTCCCTTCAACAAATCCATAGCCACATTCCCTAAGGAAGGAATAGATATACGAATGGCTTGCGGTAAGACAACCTTGATCATAGTGGTACTAAAATCCAAATCAAGTGTATAGGCAGCATCCCATTGGCCGGCATCAACACCAGAAATTGCACCACGATAAATCTCACTAATAAACGCACTACTTGTTAGTGTAAAACAAATAATAGTCGCCGTTAATGCTGACAACTGATACGGCAAACCAAAGTATAAAATAAAAAGAATTACCAGTGCCGGTACACCTCTGATAAAAGATATATATATTCTAACGATTTTTTTGACAATTTTATTAGGAATCATCCCTAATGCTGTAATTAATATTCCGAGAATATTTCCTAAAATAAATGTCAATAAGCTCAATCCTAGTGTGTATGGCAATCCCAGTAAAATATAAGGTATAGACTTCACCATTAGTTCAAAATTTAATTGCATCAGTCGTTATTATCCTTAATTTTAACTGTCTTTTGAATATTATATTTTGGTTTACTTGAAACATCGTCCGTGAAGAATTTTTTAGATATTTTAGTAAGAGTTCCATCGTCCTTCATTGCCTTTAATTGCTTATCAATTTCTACTTTCAGAGTTTTGCTTTGTTTTTTCATCAATATTCCTGATGTATTAGCATTGAAATAAACATCTTTTAAAATTTCAACTGGAATTTTTGGTAACGCCGCAACAGACATTTTTTGAAGATAATAATCATTAATAATTACATCCGTTCTACCCTTAGCAACATCGGTTAAATATTGATCATTAGTAGCATTATCATACGTAACTAATTGTGCACCATATTGTTTAGCGATTTTCATATATCCAGTATTGGGTTCTCCCGCAGCTTTTTTACCCTTCAAATCTTTTAAGGAATGTATTCCTGAACTATCTGATTTTCTAACGATCAAACTATCAAATGAATGTTTTATTGGTGAACTCAGCATGAACTTTTTCTCTTTGGCTTTCGTAATACCAAAATCGTTAGCCGCAACGTCTGCTTCACCCTTTTCTAGTGAAGCAATTTGGCCGTCGACATTGTACTCCTTGAACTTAGCCTTAACTCCCATTCTCTTAGCGACTTCCTTAACTATTTCAATATCGTAACCTGTCAACTTGTTATCATCATTGTAATAAGAACTAGGAAACAACGTACCTGATGTAGCAATTACCACCTCCTTCTTATCCTTAACTTTTTTCAAACTATCATCCGAAGCATTATTGCCATTTTGTGAACATCCAGCAACCAATAAAACTAACATTGCTAAAAAACTTAAACCTATCGCTACTTTTTTATTCATATCTAATCCCTCAATTATCTATAATATTTTGGTAGTTCCAGTGCTTTAGTATTCTCGAACAGTTCTCCTATCCGAAATAACATATCTTCCCGTCCCTTAGCAGACATAAATTGAATTCCTAATGGTAGATTATTTTTACCTATCCAAATTGGCAAACTAATAGCCGGTTCTCCTGTTAGATTGGCTAATTGTGTAAATGGAGTAAGTTTCAAACTTTCATAAAACATGTCATAAATAATTTCTGATTGTCTTCCCTTTGAAAACTCATCCACATTCATTAAATCTTCTCGAATCTTATCGGACTGTAAATCTGTCTTTAGATTGGGAGCTGTATAGGCTGTAGTTGGTGTCATAAACAAATCAAAGTTGCTAAAAATAATATCTTCCATTATTTCAGTTGCTTTGTCCCATTCATCAAAGCATTGACTATACTCAACCGCTGAAATATTCAATCCATAACGATATAGGCCCCAGGTCATCAATTCCATATCATCTTGTGTCATTTTTCGATTCATCGCTGATGATATTGAGCAAAACATTTTGGCCGTTTCAGCCGCATTCATCTTGTAATAAGAATCCATCAAGGAAATACCATTTAATGGATATTTGATTGGAACGACTTCAAATCCAGCGTCTTCCAATACTTGCAACGCTTTTAACATTGCAAATTTGGCATCCTCAGAAATACTAGTTCCTAGTGGAGATTCAAAACTATAAGCCACTTTAAGTTTTGATTTAGTTACCTCTCCAGACCACTCAACCCTTGGAGCTTGAAAAGGAGAAACAGAGGTTATACCTCTCATCCCGTAAAATAATTTTATAGTATCTCGCATTGAGACATTCAATGCGAAATCAATTGAAGCACCTTGCCAGCCTCGGTATCCTCCAGGACCAACTGGCATTGTTCCTCGAGTTGGCTTCAAACCTATCAACCCTGTGAACGATGCTGGAATTCTGATAGAACCTCCGCCATCACTGGCTCCGGCTAGAGGGAACATTCCACTTGCTACAGCGGACGCTGCTCCCCCACTAGATCCACCAGATGAGAAGTCCAAATTCCATGGATTATGACTATCCCCATATAATTTTGAATCTGTAACATTTTTAAACCCAAATTCTGGTGCATTTGTTTTGCCAACTGGTACTAGTCCTAGATGCTCCATTTTTTTAACAAAATTATTTGTCCTAGTAGCAGTATTGTACTTAAACAACCTTGATGCCGAAGTATCTGCAAATCCATACTTGCTCTGCCCCAATATTTTTAGGGGAACTGGAATACCCTTGAAGATTGTGTCCTCTAATTTCGTATCATTAACATTCAAATATCTTTCACGATATTTATCCTCATCAAAATCAACTAGTGCATTTAAGTATTTATTACTTTTTTTAATACGACAAATAACATCATCAATCAGTTCTTTACGACTTATTTTGTTCTTTTCTAATAAACTAGCCAGATACGTCGCATCATTCAAGTCAATTACCCCCTACATATAAATAATCTTGTCAAGAAAGTCCTTTGTTCGCTGATGTTGAGGTTTATCAAATAGATTATCCGGTGAATCTACCTCCAATATCTTTCCATCATCCATAAAAATAACTCTGTCAGCAATTTCTTTAGCAAATGACATTTCGTGCGTGACAATAATCATTGTCATCCCTGTATGAGCTAATTCCTTAATAATGTTCAAGATATCTTTGACTGTTTCTGGATCAAGCGCAGAAGTAGGTTCATCGAACAACATAATTTGTGGATGTAATGCTAACGCTCTAGCGATAGCAACTCGTTGTTGTTCACCACCAGATAGTGATGTAACAGGACTGTCTACTTTATCTTCCAACTTGACTTTTTTCAGCAATTCCAAAGCTGTACTTTTGGCATCAGCTACCGTTTGGATTTTGTTTTTTATTTGTGAAAGCGTAATGTTGTCTAACACTGACAAATTAGGAAACAAATTAAAGTGCTGAAATACAAAACCCATTTTTATTCGTGCAGATTTAGAAATCGGCTTCTCATTAGTGAAATTTACATCCTCAATTGATATTTTTCCATTTGTGATATCGTTTAGACCTATAAGACAACGCAACAATGTACTTTTGCCTGATCCTGATGGTCCAATAACCACAACCACTTCGCCTTTATTTATTGATAGATCTATCCCCTTCAAAACTTCTTCATTTTCAAAGCTCTTCACAAGCTGATCAACCGCAATTATTCTCTCCATAGCACCTTCCTTTCACAAGCGAACATCTAAAAGATACCGATTAAATTAATTAATTACAATTAAAAGCCTTTATAAATTTATCAATACAAATCAATGATTTTTGGATATAAAAAAGGCATCTCAATATATGAGATACCAATATAATCATTCCATCTTACCTTTATCTATAAAATCTGAATTCAAAAAACTGTAATTATGATAATCACCAACCAAAACAGTAAAAGATATGGGTTCTTTACCGTGTGAAATAATCTTTTTAATTAAATAATTTCGCAGTACCCAAGGTTGTTCGATCGATTTTACTCTTAAATTAGATACTTCCTCAATAACTTCAGGAGTAGTTCCTAAATCTTGAGCAATTTCATCCAAAGTCAAATCTGATTGAGCCAAATTCTCATGTAATTCTCTAACCGTTGCTTCCTTTTCTGATTTTGTCAATGACATGGTGATTCCTCCTGCACATGTGACTTCAGCTGTATAATATCGCGCAAGGCTAAAGTTTTCAACCTATATAATTTTTTTATTGGTAGCGGAGACAATAAGCATCATGGGCCGACGCATTTCATCCTTCATTCCGGGGATATTCATCATATTTTTAGGTGGCATAGGCTCCACCACTCTGTTAATTTGAAAACCATTCGTGAGCAACCCATCCAGATACGTAGTCAAAGTCTTATGATATTTAACTACCTTCTCATCTAAAAAGTCAGTTTCTCTTTTACCTTCATAAAAGTAATTATCAACAGGAAAGTCTTGTATTTGACCATTCCCATCGTAGTTCCATTCCTCACTACCCTGAGCAGTGAAGATTGGATGTTCGACTGAAAAAATAAAAATCCCATCTGGTTTCAAATATCCATGTATTTTTTCTACAATATCTTCAAAAGATTTAACGTAGTGTAAAGCAAGTGAACTAATTACAACATCAAATTTATCATCGTCAAAATCAATTTGAGTAATGTCATCGTGTAGGTATTTTATTTTGTCAGAATCCGTTTTATCCTTCGCTACTTTCAGCATCTTCTCTGACATATCAACGCCGATAACTTGTCTTGCTCCGTGATCTACAGCATATCTATCATGCCAACCATATCCACAGCCAAGATCAAGTACCACCTTATCCGTAAAGCCAGGTAACATCGGTTTCAAAGTACTCCACTCACCCGCTCCAGATAAACCATTTACACTGCGATTCATTTGACTATATTTTTCAAAAAAATTCTCATTATCATATATATTATTCATAATTATCTCCATGTAGTTATTTTTCTATTTGAGTACTACATGGAGTATTACTCTCTTAAATGCAATCATCATATCTTCTCCCTTTAAAGTTCAACACTATTGTACCTATCAATATCAATTATTTAAAAGCATACTATAATTTGAATCCATTTGAATCCAAAATTAAATATTTTCTAACGTTCCTCATAAAGGTTATAATGGTATCTAATAATCTCAAAAAAGGAGTGTTCCTTCACAATGAAAAAACGAATTAAAGGTTCATGTACAACAATTCTAGTTGGTAAAGATGCTTCAATCGACGGATCAACTATTATTTCCAGAAATGACGATGGCCATGAGGCTCTTGACCCTCAAAGATTTGTAGTCGTTCAACCTGAAGATCAACCAAGACATTACCAATCAGTTATAAGTAAAGTAGAAATAGACTTGCCTGATAATCCAATGCGTTATACATCAATGCCTAATGCTGTCTTGGATAATGGTATTTGGCCAGCTGCTGGAATTAACATTGACAACGTTACAATGTCAGCTACTGAAACTATTACTACTAACTCACGCGTACTCGGCGCTGATCCATTAGTCGATGGTGGTGTTGGTGAAGAAGATTTAGTTACACTAGTTCTTCCATATGTACATAGTGCTCGTGAAGGTGTGCAACGCCTTGGAGATATTGTTCAAAAGTATGGTACTTATGAAACTAACGGAATTGCTTTTTCTGATAATAATGAAGTTTGGTGGTTAGAAACAATCGGCGGACATCACTGGGCTGCTGAACGTGTACCTGATGATGCGTATGTTGTGGCTCCCAATCGTATGAACATTGATAATTTCGATTTTGAATCTGACGATACGATGAGTTCTGACGATCTAAAAGGCTTAATTGAAAAATACAATTTAAATCCTGACTTAGAAGGTAAATATAACCTTCGGCATATTTTCGGCAGTGCTACTATCAAAGACACTGTTTATAACAATCCTCGTACTTGGTATGGTCAACAATATTTCAATCCTGAAATCAAGCAAGATCCTATGGAACAAGATCTTCCTTTTATTTGCCATGCTGATCGAAAGATTTCTATTGAAGATGTGAAATTCGTCTTGAGTTCTCACTTTGAAAATACAAAATATGACCCTTACGGTAATGGTTCTGAAGCTGACAAAAAGTTATTCCGTCCAATCGGAATTAACCGTAATCACAACGTCCATATACTACAAGTTAGAAACAATGTCCCTGCGGAAATTGCTGGAGTTCAATGGATTGCTTACGGTGCTAATACATTCAATACAGTCGTTCCATTCTATACGAATATTAACGATACTCCCGCTCCTTACAAAGATGCCACGGGAACCTTTGATTTGAACAACATGTATTGGTTAAGTACAACTACCGCCTTATTAGGTGATACGGATTATGACCTATACGTTGATATGCGTAACGATTACGAATTAGACGCCATGAGTGCATATCGCAAAATTCAAAATGAGACTGACGCTGCTATTTCAAGTAAAGATATTACTAATACACTTGAAGAAGCCAATTCAAAATTAGCTGATACAGCTTTAAAATTACAAACTAAATTGCTAGGTGACATGGTTATTATGGGCTCTGAACACATGAAACTTAGATACAATTTGAATGATTAAATAAGAGAGCGCAACAAAGCACGTTTAACTTCTGAGTCTAACTACAAATGAGTCTGGGACAAAACTCTAGACTCTAAAAAAAGAACCATCAAAGAAATCTAATGGGATTTCTCTGATGGTTCTTTT
>NZ_RHNU01000004.1 GCF_003946015.1 Companilactobacillus insicii | reverse complement strand
GGTCCTTTTTCTATCCAGAAATTTAGACAATAAAAAAACTGGTATTGGCTTTCACCAATACCAGAAAGTTTAGACCCTTTTTTTGTATCGTTATAATTGCTGAATAATTTTTGAGCTGTTATAATGTTTTTGTAACAAAAGTCAATAAAAAGCAGACCGAAATGATGGTCTGCTTACGGCAATTCCGCTGACGCGGTAGCCAATCCTAAAAAGTGAACTGTGACCGGCTAGTCAATGGGTTCACTTTTTTAGTGTCCAAATGATTAGCTTCACTTGAACAATTATTTTAAATAGTACTATCAGTGACAAATGAGTCAACTTCAAGATAGCCTTTAGATAAAATAATATAAATAAAACATTTATCAAAAAAGTTAACAAAATCGCTACTTTCTATTCGGATTAACACCAGGCTATTAACCATGGCGACACCTCCCTTACCAGGTTTACGACCATTGCATCAACAAATTGCGTATTCATATTATGACGTATAATTTCTTGATATCATAACGATAAGTAACGATATTAACATTTAAATATAGCAAATACTTCAGAAATTTATTTGACAATGTAATTTTAAAAGTATAGATTGATCACCAATCAAATGATTAAAGATCATTTAATCTTATTAGACGTTGAAGAGAAGAGTAAGTTAACGAGTAGTGTGAATAGTGACCGCTAGATAGTGAAAAGGCGGAACGAAAACTTAACTGAAGATGAGCTTGGAGTCTTACCTAGGTGAAAGCCAAAGGTACGCAAGGATGCGATATCATCCCGGACATGTTAGTGTCGTTGAGGTATTTTGAGTAATCAAAATATGAATTAGGGTGGTACCACGGTAATCGTCCCTACATCGCAGAGTAATTCTGTGCATGTAGGGACGATTTTTTTGTTGCGTAAGATTTTGAGGAGGCGGATATATGAGTAGATCAATTATTTACAAACCACCCATGTGGTACTCAAGTTAAGAAGTTTTAATTTGAGGGGGGAAAATAAAAAGATGAAAAAACCGTGGCAAAGAATTCTGGGAGCTATCGTATTAGCGTTGTCTGTATTCTTGATGGCTGGTTGTGGAAATCAGTCATCAACTAGTAAGACAATTACGATTGGTTCTCAAGGATCAGACTTAGAGATTTGGCAACATATTGCTAAAAGTCCTCAAGCTAAAAAAGCTGGACTGAAGATCAAAGTCAAAGAAATTACTGATGGAACTCAACTAAATAAGGCGACCATCGAAGGTCAAGTAGACGTTAATGCTTTCCAATCATGGTCATATTACTTGGCATATAATAAGCAAAATCCAAACGGTAAACTAGCGGCATTAGGAACAACATACTTGGAACCACTGGGTATTTATTCTAAAAAGTATAAGAAAACAGCTGATATTCCTGATGGTACTACAATTGCAATCGCAAATAATCCCGCTAATACATCTAGAGATTTGTTGCTGCTACAAAAGGCTGGCTTGATCACGCTAAATAAGGGCTTCGATGCATTGAGTAATACAAAGGATATCAAGAGCAATCCAAAGAATTTGAAATTCAAAGAGATTGATGACACAACTGGACCTCGTGTTCTGAATGATGTCGATGTTGTATTGATTTCTAATACGGTTGCCCTAGATGGAGGATTGCATGTTCTGACCGATTCTATCTACCACGAAAATGTCGATCAAAGCACTAAAAATAATGTCAACATCCTAGCAACTGCTGAGAAGAATAAGAATAATAAACAGTACAAAAAACTAGTTAAGTTGTATCACAACAAGACGATTCAAAAATATATTAAGAAAAAATATTATGGAACCAAAATAGAAGTTAACAAACCACTTAGCTATCTAAAATAAATTTTAAGGAGAAATTATATTATGGCAAAAGTTGAAAGTTTTACACTAGATCACACAAAAGTTAAAGCACCATACGTTAGATTAATTACCGAGGAACATGGAGCAAAAGGTGACGCAATTTCAAACTATGACTTACGTTTGGTTCAACCTAATGAGAATGCAATTCCAACTGCTGGATTACATACGATTGAACATTTGTTAGCTGGTCTATTAAGAGATCGTCTTGATGGTGTTATTGATTGTTCACCATTCGGATGTCGAACAGGTTTTCACTTAATTACTTGGGGTGAACATTCAACGACCGAAGTTGCTGAAGCGTTGAAAGGTGCACTAGATGACATTGCCAATAAGATTGAGTGGAAGGATGTTCAAGGAACTGACAAGTACAGTTGTGGTAATTATCGTGATCATTCATTGTTTTCTGCCAAGGAATGGTCTAAGAAGATTCTTGAAGAAGGAATCAGTAATGATCCTTATGAGAGACATGTGATCTAATACAGAGCGAAGCATGACGGAAATTCATGAGCATTACCTAGAAAAGGGAATTGTGGATAGATCAGAAAAGGAGTCGAGTTCATGAGTTTATTTGAAGAATTAACGGATAAAGTAGTATTGGTTACTGGAGGACATCAAGGAATTGGAGAATCGGTTGTTGAGACTTTTTTGCATGAGAATTCAATTGTTATTAGTGCAGATTTAGCATTTAATAATAATGAACTAGTTAAAAAGTCAGACAATTTATACAGTATTCATCTTGATGTCAGTGACGAAGATAGTGTAAAAAATCTTACAGCTCAACTTATCGCCAATAATTTAGTGCCCAATATTCTAGTTAACGTGGCTGGAATTTCGACAATGAATTATTTGATTGAGAGTAAGACGAGTGACTTCGATAAGACGATTGCTGTGAATACAAGAGGTACATATTTGATCACTAAGCATATCGTCAATGAAATGGTTAAGGCCAAACGACCAGGTAAGGTTGTCTTGATAGCATCTCAAGCAGGTAAGAATGGGTATCGAGCAATGTCTGCCTACGTAGCATCCAAGCACGCAGTGTTAGGATTAACTAAGACTTTAGCAATCGAAGTTGCTCATAATCAAATCAACGTCAATGCAGTTTGTCCAGGTATTGTAGAGACTTCAATGAAACATCGTGAACGCAAAGATGGAGCAGAGATTCGCGGTTTAACTCCTGATGCAATTGAAAAAGAAGATAATAGTCAAGTCCCATTAGGAAGAACCGGTCAACCACAAGACGTGGCTAATGTTGTTTTGTTCTTATCCAGTCACTTGTCGGATTATATGACTGGTCAAGGTATTAATGTTACTGGTGGAATGACCATGAATTAAGAGAGTTAAGAGAGTGGAGAAAGCCGGGAGATTCTGAGCACTGCCTAGGATAATAAAAGTACCAACGTAGTTGGTGCATTTGTTATCCGTAGCAGGCGCAGGAATCTGGCTTTCGCAACTCGTTTCAAAGATCAGAGAGAGCGGAGAGGTTTGCCCTTCTGCAACTCGTTTCCAAATCAAATAAAAATCAAAATATATAATGGTAGAAACTGCAAAAAAGAAGTTGCTAAATTGGCAACTTCTTTTTATTATATAATTTAGGAATATTATAATATTCCATATTTAGGGATGCTACTTATTGACGGAATGGAAACGCTGTTATATTCTTAAATTACGATTTACATTTATCGAAATTAAAAAAATGATAAACTTCAATTTTATAGGGGAGATTAAATTATGAAGTATAAAGGAGTAACACTTTTTAGTGCGGCATTGATTCTTTTGGGAAGCGTTGGCACTGCCACTAGTTATATTGTTGATAATCCTACTAGTGTTAACGCTGCTGACACGACTAGTATTAGTAAGTTATTGGGAGATAGTAAAGCTTCATTGAGCAAGATGCTGTCTGACGATACGCCGGATACTCCAACTGCAGATACCACTGACGTTGATTATGAACTTAGAAAACCGGACGGAACCTTATCTATTGCTAATAAGTATATGACTAAAGTTTCAAAGGTAAGTAAGAATGATGATGGGAGTTATAATGTTCAACTAAATGCTTCCGTTACTAAGCTTTTAGATACAGATTCGAATGTTCCATTATTGCAAGTAACTTCTCTTAACGGTGATGATAACGTTAAAGTTATAAGTGATAGAGATACGGATCCATCAAATGTTCTATATAGTTTTAGTTTTAATGTTCCAAATTTGATGGCACTATCGGAAGATATACCTGCAAAATTTCATATTGTTGTTCCAATGTTAGGATTGCCAGTTGATGCCCCTGCAAATTTTGAATTTAATAAAACTGATATAGCAAATGCCATGATTGCTGAAGGGGATAAAGATGGTGCCAACGAAGTATTAAAGAAAGAAATCACAGAGCTTCAAAAACAATTAAGTGATTTGTCAACAGCAAAAGATGCTACTGATGCGAAAAATAAAGAATTAGATTCAACAGTGAAAGATCTAAATTCACAATTAAAGAAGCTTCAAGATGATAAGGATGCTTCTGATGCTGATGTTAAATCATTGACTCAGAAAGTTTCGGAGCTAGAAAGTGACAAAAAAGCCTTAACTGAGAATCAAGATAAATTAAACAATCAAATTGCTGAATTAAATGATAAAGTAAAGAGCCTTACAGATAATGGTACATCGTCAGACCAAGCTTTAGCTGATGCACAATCGGAATTAGAAAAAGTTACCGCTGCAAAGAAGGCTGTTGATGCACAGTTAGCCAAATTACAGACTGTTGCTGACAAATTAAAGGAAAAGCTTCAAGAAGCAATTGCAAATGCAAATGCGGAAAAGCCGCTTGATGTAAATGATGAAACAGATACAAACTATACATATAAGGTGTATAAGAAAGATCCAACAGATGGAATTTCGATGTCTTCAAAGTACTTTACCAAAAATGCTAAAGTAACTAAGAATTCTGATGGGACTTACAATGTAGAAATAAAATTGGAATATCCAAAAGATTACGGTAAAAATGCTGTTACTTTCACTAAAGCAGCCGGTAAAACTGTATCAGACGATCAAACAATCGTTGTTGAAGATGGAGACAATTATTCTCAAACATTCAATTTTACAGCTGATTCATTAGACAATTATATTCCGGTTGAAATGAAAATGAACATTCCTTTATTTGATATAAACATGACTCAGGATGCTAATTTGAAATTCACTAAAAACGATGGCGAAGATGAGAGCGTTGATCCAGCGGATGAAGAAACCGACGGTAATAAAGAAGACTCTGGTGAAGAAGCTGACAGCAATAACGAAAATCAAGATGGCGAAGACAATAAAAATGATGCAAGCAATGTAATTGCCAAAGAGCAACAAATCACTTACAAAGTTTTAAAGAATGATTTAAGTGGTGAATCCGCTTCAGCACACTACTTTACAAAGACAGCATACATCGATAAGAACTCTGACGGAACATACACTGTAGAAGTACAGATGGAATATCCTAAGAATTATGGTGATGGATCTGTAAAAATTGATTCAGTTAATGGAATCAATTTAAGTGCTAGTGATGTTACAACATCAAATGATGATAATAATACATTGCTATCCTTTAAATTTAAAGTCGATAGTTTGGATGACTTAAAGAATAATATTCCTGTAACTATGACTATGAATATTGCTGATCCTGCGGGTTCAAGTACACCATTGTTTGCTGGAACTGAAACAGCAATTTTGCAATTTGATTCAAGCACCTTAAAGGACGCATCAAGTCCAGCACCTACAACCCCATCTGTACTTACTGGAAGTGGTAATTCACAAGGTGGTACTCCAACAACACCAACTGGCACTACATCAGGCACACTACCACAAACTGATGCTAAAGGATTACCAACATATATCATGTATGCTGGATTCCTATTACTAGCAGTCACACTAGCTGGTGCCGGCAAAGTCAAACTTACAGGTAAAAAATAATGAAGAAGATAGGGTATTTAATTTTTGCCAGTCTGATTTTTTCGATTGTGGCACTGTTTAATAGCCTTCAACTAACGGCAGACGCCGCAACCATCAACTTCAGTGCTTTGAAGTCAGGAACTAGCGATACTAGTTATGCCGATGCATATATGGTTAAACCTGCAGAATTGAATATTGTTAATAATAAGTATCAAGTTACTTATACGATCAAGACTCAAAAGGCGTTGGGAAAATATCCAGTGCAAGTTAAGTCGATGAATGTTAATACAACTGGTATTAGAAACTATGAAGATGGCGGGAATTATTATTCTGCAATTACTTTTGAATCTGACCAGTTGTCGAATATTACAGGTACCATGACAATTAATGTTGATTCGTACAATATTCATGCGACTCATACTTTTACTTTGAAGTTTTACAATATCCCAAGCCTTCACAGTGGCGGATCATCACAAGCACCATCAGCTTCAAATGGCGATGGTAATCAAGGTGGACAGGCTGCTGATGCAGGACAGAATAATAATGCTGGATCTGATAATGGCACTGATGGTAACAAAGACAATAATAAGTCAGACGATAACGGTGAGAAGGCCGTTACGATTGGTAAACCAAAGAAGTTAAGTAATAAATCAAAGAAGAAAGCTCCAACTAAGAAGCAAGATAGTAAAACCAAAGCTATCGAGAAAAAAGACAAGAAAAATAAATCAAATAACATCAACATTCCAAGAATTACAGCAATCACTACTATAGTAGTGTTGGTTGCAGGCGGAGGATATTTTGCAACGAAGAAATTCTTCTAAAAAAATAATCTTCGTCTTTTTTCTTTGGTTGATAAGTTTAGTTTCAATATTTTTCTTGCATACTTTATCAGTTAATCAAGCTAAACAAAGCGGCTCAGTCGTGATGACAACTGATGCATTGACTTGGATGGCGGATGAATTGCATATGAACCTGAAGGGGATGCCTAGTTCTGAATATCCATTACCGAAGGATTATAAGAATGTAGCCAGAGTGGGAACTCCGAATGCTCCTAGCATGGAAAAAATCAAAAAACTGAATGCGGATTCGGTTTATTCGGTGACAACATTAAAGGATATGCAGGGTAAGAGTTACAGCGCTAATGATATTAATGTTAAGTATGTCAATTTGCAGACAGTTGATGATTTGAAGAAGTCAATGAATATGTTGGCAAAGAAGTATCATAAGGAAACTTATGCACAGGCATTCATTGATAAGCTAGATAAACGTCAACATGCGATTGAACAGGAGAATAAAAACCGTCCGAGACAACGAGTTCTGGTTTTGTTCGGTATGCCGGGTGGTAGTTACTTACAGGCTACTAGTAATTCTTATATTGGTTCACTAGTTGAAGTAACTAATAATAAGGTTATTGAGCCTAAGAATTCTAGTGGTGAATATATATCTGTGAATATGGAAGAGATTCAAAAGGCCAAGCCGGAGATTGTTATTTGTTTAGCACATGCTATGCCAGCGACAGTGGAAAAGTCATTTAAACAAGAGTTTTCAAGTAATAAGATGTGGCAATCGTTGCCAGCGTTTAAGAATAAGAAGGTCTATTACCTGAGAGAGCCAACTTATTCATCTACTGCTAATATGAACGTTATCGAAGCTATGAATGGGATTGATAAAATTGTTAACAAGTAAATCAAGTAAGTTTAATAAGTTTTTATTTTTTAATATTATTGTCTTATTGATATTTGTTTTTTTGAATATCTTCTCAGGTGACAATAGTATAATAAATGCCTTTAACATTCAGACTAGTGATTATCCCATATTACAGTTACGAATTAGCCGAACTATGGTGGCAGTTTTTACTGGTGGCTTAATTAGTATTGCCGGATTGTTTCTACAATTAATATTTAGAAATAACTTAGTTGATCCTGGATTAGTGGGATTAACTTCTAGTACTAGTTTCTTTAAGAATTTGTTGGCAATATTTTTACCTGCCTTTTTAGGTTCTAATATTATTTACGGGGCAGTTGGTTCGTTTATATTGGTCTTGATATTGATTTGGTTGAAGTCAAAAGATATTGGACCAACACGTTTTGTCTTATTTGGAGTCTGTTTGACTGTCTTTTTCATCAGTCTTAATCAAGTTATGAGTTATATCACACATGCGGATAACGCCATTTTTTCAGGCTTTAATTTGGTCAGTCCTAGTGTGACATATTTAATGATTATTGTCGGTGGAATTTTGTTGTCAGTCCTAGTCTTGTTCGATAAGTTCATCCCATACTATTCATTCAATGATAATAAGATCACCGAATTGGGAATTGATATCAAAAAAATAAATATTTATATCTTGGTCATCATAAGTATCATGATTGCGACAGTAGTCGGTATCGTGGGAGAATTCTTGTTTATTGGGATTGTTATTCCTAATATTGTTAAGTCAATCAACGGCACTAAGACTGAGAATTATTTCTTTGATACGGTTTTGTTAGGGGCTAATTTAATGCTTATTTCTGACTTTATCGGTCGTAATTTATTCTTCCCAGTTGAAGTTCCGGCTGGATTGATTTGTAGTTTGATTTGTGCACCGATACTATTTTATTTTGTATTGAGAGGCAGCCATGGAAGCAAGGAATATTAGTTATTCATACGATGATAATTTAATAATAAATAATCTTTCAATGACACTGCCATCAAATGGTGTAACGTCATTGATTGGTCCAAATGGTAGTGGTAAGAGTACACTACTCAAGATTATGACGGGACAAATTCAAGATTATAAAGGCCGGGTGTTATATCAAAACTCCGACTTTTTGGAGATGCCAATTAAGCAACGTTCTAAGATAGTTTCTTACTTCAATCAGCGTGAACGAGTTTACGGATTCATTAGCGTTCGTTCGATTCTTGATATGAGTAATCAGCAAAGTATTGATTATATGGAGTTCGTTAATTATTTTGGATTGGCTGATAAATTGGACGAATCCTTTAATAATCTCTCTGGTGGTCAACAACAAGTTCTATTAGTTTTATCAGTTCTAATTGAGAATACTAACTATGTATTCTTAGATGAACCGTTCAATAATCTTGATCCGCTGTACAAATCCAAACTGGTTAATTTAATTGCCTATCGTAAGCAATATCAATCATTTTTTATCGTTGATCATGATATTGATACGTTGGCGATGTTGTCGGACTGGGTTTTGCTGTACAAAAATGGAATGATCGTGAATGGTGGTAATACATCGATTTTGAACAGTCAAAATTTGGGTTATGTCTTTAATACCAACTTTCAAACATATATCGATCAAGCCGGCAACACACGATTGGTTCAGTATTTTTAATTTTCATGTGTTCCAATAAGCAAATTTGCATTATACAATTATTAATGTAATTATTGATAGAAATACTAGATGCCGGAGGATAACGGTCATGGAACCAGCAGAACAAGTTGAAGAAGCTTTAGATAAAATGAACATTAAATATCAAATAGTTCACCATCCAGTTGCCCATACAACTGAAGAGGCTGATCATTTTATTGAAGGTATCGAAGGTGTTCGTACTAAGACGATGTTTTTAACTAATAAAAAGAAGACTGAATGCTATTTATTAGTTATGGACGATGCTAAACGGTTAGATTTTCGTCAGTTTGAGGACTTAACAGGTGCTAAACGTCCAAAAATGGGACATGATGACTTACTGTTTGAAAAACTCGGATTGGAGCCAGGGATTGTTTCTATCTTTGGACTTCTAAACAACAAAGATCATGACGTAAAAGTTTATTTTGATAAAGCAATTTTGAGTGAGAAACGGATGAGTTTCCACCCCAATATTAATACCAGCACTATTTTTGTAGATAGTGACGATGTATTACAATTTGTAAAAAATTTAGGTTATGATTATCAAATCTTAGATTTAGAAGAAGAGTAAAAAATACACAAAAACAACCTTTCGATGTTTCAATCGAAAGGTTGTTTTTTTCGTAATTTAGTTAAGAGGTGAAAAATATGTATGCGGCACTCAATCAAGATAAGAAACTGATTAATGCAATAGAAAGCAATTTTGATGAAAAGTATTATTGTGTAGATTGTGAACGACCGGTGGTTTTAATCAAGAATGATAACAATGCATTCTTTAGACATGAGAACATTAATCATAATGATGAGAATGAGCGAAATATCCACAGAAAGGGTAAGGAACTGATAGTTAATGCCTTAAAGATATTAGGTTATCAAGATGTTGAATCAGAATATTACCTGAAAACCATTAAGCAACGCCCAGATATTCTCATTAATCGTAGTACAATAATCGAGTATCAATGCGCTAAGATCAGTGCAGATAAACTATCTAACCGAGTAGAAAGTTACCATGCACTGAGAATTCCAAATATTTGGATATTAGGCGGGGAATACTTATCCAATCAAATATACCGGGTACATCTGAAGTTTGTCTCATATCGCAAGCCATGGGGATTCTACTTGATTATGTTGGACTCAATGCATGAACAAATTAAATTGTTTTACGGTATAAAATTATTTGGACCTTTTAATAAAATTAAATATAAATCACAAGTTTTTTTAATTGAGGATATTCAAGAGATGTTTAATTTTGAAGCTGATTTGACTGAGACTGAATGTTTAACAATTAATGCTTATCAACTAGAGAAAATTCGTAAGGTGAAGAGCAAAAAGGCTGATGCATTGAAATTGAAATTTTATAAAGCAAATAATCAGACGGTGGAGGACTTCTTAGGCAACAAGAAATTTGGGGCAATCAAACCCATATATCAAAATCATCAGTGGAAACTTGTCTGTGGGGAACAAGCTGAATATTTACGACAGCCTTTTTTGAATACAAAAAAAGAAGATAACTGATGTTATCTTCTGAATTGGTCAATACTTACAACAGTATTGTTATTAATATAAGCTGGTTTAACTTCCGGCATTGTTGCTTCAAGCATCATCGTTAAGTTTTGGTTGATAACTTCTTCTGAAGTTTTACTACCGAAGTCGTTAATCATTAATCCCGGTTTTTCAGGATGTTCATTGTCGAAAATAACGATTGTTGGTGCTTTTTCGATGTGCATTTCCTTTGATAATTGCATATCACGTTTTATGCCTAGTTCAACGCAATCACTACTTTTTTCAGACATTATGGATTTATAGTCCAGACCACTGTTGACAATAGCTGTTTTGACAGTGTCGTCATCAAAAGGATTGTTGAGTACGTTGATTTGTTCTTGCAAGTTCATCAAGAAGTTGCGAGCTTTTTTATTTCCTTGGCAAGACGCTGCCTTGTACAAACGAGCTGCCTCTTCTACTTCTTGTGTAGCTTTAGCACGTTGTTCCAAGTCACATAACTTGTAACCTTGCAATTGAATGTACTCGTTGATTGTTTCCATATTATAGTTTGTAACAAAATGATATTGTGTTTCTATTTCGTGTTTTCTTGTGAAGTCAATAATTGATTGTTCGACCTTTAGGCAATACGAACATACGGGATTTATATAAATAAATACTTCCCACATTTTGATTCCCTCCATCTCTTTAGCATAGTCATTCTAACAGCAATAATATAAAAGGTAAAATTTTTAACTCACGGGTCTAATTTTTCGTAATTTTATCATTATAGTGCAACTTACGCAGAATTACGATATATTAAATAAGGAAGTAAGCGGGGTTATCATGACAGAAATCAAATGGAATGAGTTTTTGATACCATATTCACAAGCAGTAGATGAATTAAAAATCAAGTTTAGAGATCTTCGTAAAGAATTCTTAGAAAAAAATGAACACTCACCAATTGAATTTGTAACTGGTCGTGTTAAGACTATCGATAGTATCAAAGAAAAGATGCGCCGACGTTATATTTCTGAAGATTTACTAGAGCAAGACATGCAAGACATCGCTGGAATAAGGATTCAATGTCAATTTGTTGAAGATATTTATGATGTTGCTAGACTATTACATATCAGGGAAGATATGCGCGTAATCGAGGAACGTGATTATATCGCCAACAGTAAGTCAAGTGGATATCGTTCATACCATGTAGTTATAGAGTATCCCATTCAGACAGCTAATGGCCAGAAAAACATCTTAGCGGAGATTCAGATCAGAACATTAGCTATGAACTTTTGGTCAACAATCGAGCATTCACTTAACTATAAGTATCAAGGTGATTTCCCAGAAGAGATCAATGAGAGGTTGAAGCGTGCGGCGGAAGCATCGTTCATGCTAGATGAAGAAATGTCTAAAATACGGGAAGAAATTCAAGATGCACAGCAGTATTTCACTGATCGTAAGCGAGACGTAAATAATACAACGGAGCATAAGGATAAAAAATAATGAGATTTTGGGTAAATAATAATAATAAAGAACAGTCGATAGCAGCTGCCAACAAGATTAGAGAAACTTTGGTTGACAATGGTATGGTATTGGATCGTCGTGATCCATTGCTAGTGATAAGTGTTGGTGGCGATGGTACTTTGTTAAGTACATTCCATGCCTATGCAGGCCACCTAGATACTGTTAAGTTCTTGGCCTTACATACAGGTCACTTAGGGTTTTATTCTGATTGGACTGATAAGGAAATTGATGAGTTAGTTGATTGCATTATTAAGTGTAATGAGAAGATACCCTCTACTAGTTATCCACTATTAGACGTCAGAGTTGAACGTTTAGAAGGTGAGTCTTTCCACGAAACAGCTATTAACGAAACTGTTATTCGCCGTTTATCAGCATTAACTATGAAGACCAAGGTTAATCTTGACGGAGAATTCTTCGAGAATTTCCGTGGGGATGGACTTTGTTTTGCAACGCCAACTGGTTCAACAGCGTATTCTAAGGCTATCGGTGGAGCACTTATTCATCCAAAGATCAGTGTGTATCAAATGGTAGAGATGGCTTCTATAAATAACCGTGTTTATAGAACTATTTCTTCACCAATTATTATTCCCCATAATCAACAAGTTGATTTATACCCACATAAGGCTGATGACTATGTTATTACCTGTGATGGTATTTCAACTAAATTGAAAAATGTTAAGAAAATTTCAGTAAAATTAAATTATCAACGAGCACAATTTGCTCAATACCGCCATCGCCATTTCTGGACTAGAGTAGAGACAGCCTTTTTAGGACAGGATGAGCCGCAATAATCGTTATTTAAAGTTCACGATAAAAGACTCTGATAAGAAGATAATCCGTAAGTTTTTAGAACATCATCGATTTTCATCGAGTCAATTACATAATTTGAAAAATAAAGGCGGTCAAATTTTTGTTAACCACAAGCAACGTCATTTTAATTTTAAAATGAAGACAGGGGATTCTTTGTTGATAGTTTTAAATGGCGAACAGCCATCTGATTTGATTGAACCGATGCCTGGTAAAGTTGATGTTGTTTATGAAGATGAGTATTTATTAGTTGTGAACAAGCCACCCGGATTAGCTAGTCTTCCCGCTAAGGCAAGGTCTAGTAAGACGATGGCAAATGTTGTTAAGTATTATTTAGAAAAAAAACACGAGAATAGTTCGATTCATTTAGTAACTAGATTGGATCGAGATACTTCCGGACTAATGGTTTTTGCCAAGAATTCATATACGCATTCCTTATTGGATCAAATTCTACATTCAGAAGGATTTAAAAAGTACTATTTAGCATTGGTATATGGACAGATGGATCCAGCTTCAGGATTAATCGATCTACCGATTGGAATTGATCCTAAGGCTTTTTATTTGCGAGCAATTGATTGGCAAAAAGGCAAAGATTCGAAGACAATGTATGAAACAGTGGAGAACTTTAAAACGGCTAGTTTTCTGAAACTGAAGTTATTGACAGGACGTACACATCAGATCCGTGTGCACCTTAGTGCAATGGGGCATCCCATCATTGGGGATGAAATGTACAGCCATCAAAAAGACTCGAGAATAAACCGCCAAGCACTGCATTGTTATGAGCTAGAAATCATCCATCCAGTGACTAAAAAGTTATTAAAATTAACGGCACCAATTCCTCAAGATATGGTATTGTTAAGGAGTGCGTTAAAGGGGTGAGAGTAATGGATGAAAATGAAAAAAGACTGCATGAAAAATTTGCACAACTGAAAACTTATTTAGACAAAGGTGATAAAAAACGATTTCGAAAAACCTATCTAGATATGCATTTTTATGACCAGAGTACTTTCTACCTTACCTTAGATAAACCAGAGCGTTTAAGTTTATATTCGTTGTTAGAGCCCGATGAAATGGGTGATATGTTTGATACCATCGAAGATGATCTGCCAGAGATTCCTGAATTCTTAGAAGAAATGGATCTGAATTTTGCCGCAGAGATGCTTAATGATATGTACGATGATAATGCGGCCGATGTTTTGGAACATTTAGATAAGGCTGACGTTGATCGCTACTTAGGTCAAATGCCTCGATCAGATGCTAATAATCTTCGTGGATTATTGCATTACGATACGGAGACTGCCGGTGGTATCATGACTACGGACTATGTTCGTTTTCATGAAGAAGAAACTGCAGAAAATGCGATTCGTGATTTACGTGAATTTGCAGAAACCGCTGAAACCATTTATTACTTATACGTTTTAGACAATCATGATGATTTGGTCGGTGTAATGTCTTTACGTGATTTGATCTTATTGAAGCCAGATGATACGTTGGGTGAAAAAATGAACAGCGACGTTATAACAGTTAACGTTGATGCGGACCAAGAAGAAGTTGCTAAAGTCTTCAGAGACTACGAGTTCCTAGCTGTTCCCGTTGTTGACCATGCTAATCAAATGGTCGGTATCGTTACGGTTGATGATGTTATTGAAGTTATTGATGACGAATCATTGCAAGACTATTCAGGACTTGCCGGTGTTAGTGTCGATGAGACAGATCAGGACAATCCATTTAAAGCTGCATCAAAACGTTTGCCATGGTTAATTACATTGTTACTACTTAGTATGATTACGGCAACGTTAATTAATCATTACGAGGGGTTATTGGCTGAAGCAAGTATTCTAGCGGTATTTATATCAACTATTACTGGTACTGCTGGTAACGCTGGTACACAGAGCTTGGCCGTTGCAGTGAGGCGATTAGCTGTCGAAGAAATTAATCGTCATGAATTCTTTAAGTTAATTGGAAAAGAACTTCTTACTGGATTTATCACAGGTATTGTAACTGGTGTATCAGTTACATTGTTAGTAGGTCTATGGAAACACAATTTTGTTCTTGGGATGGTTATTGGATTAGCCATGTGTGCGGCGATTACAGTCGCTAACTTGGCAGGTAGTTTGATTCCAATGCTCATGTCGAGTTTTGGATTCGATCCAGCCGTTGCCAGTGGTCCTTTTATCTCTACGCTTAGTGATTTAACTAGTGTATTGATTTATTTCAGTATTGCTGGATTTTTTATGCAATCATTTGTACGAATGTGAATATACAACAGAGCGTGACCAAACACGTTTAATTTCTGAGTATAACCTAAAATACCCTCGTATTTACGTAAGTAAATACGGGGGTTTTATAGTTAAACGGAAGAAATTGTGTTTCGTCACGCGTTTATGCTGCAAATTTAACAAATTTATAGTTATGTAACAACTTCTTTTTTATTTATTAGAAAAATATTAATACCGCTAAAATGATTGGTGCGGTAGCTTTTTTGGTGCAATATCAGTGTTGATAAATAAATAAATTTTAAAAACAGACTTGCACAATAAATATATTAA
The DNA here is from genome assembly GCF_003946015.1 of Companilactobacillus insicii. Lineage (GTDB taxonomy): Bacteria > Bacillota > Bacilli > Lactobacillales > Lactobacillaceae > Companilactobacillus > Companilactobacillus insicii. The sequence goes on along the minus strand of NZ_RHNU01000004.1, from coordinate 95,115 downwards.
TGCTAAGTTATGTGCATGTTAAAGGTAACTGAGAAACATTAAAAAATAACTAATAAAGGCAGGAAACAAAAATGAAACGATTTACAACCAATTTGAGAAATTATTATTTGTTTTATATCTAGCTGGTCGTCACGAGTGTGTCGATCAGGCACACTCGATATAAAACAATTTTGTTGTTTGTTTAATCGAGTGAAGTAACAATTTCATCACTTGGTTAAGTAAACATCAATACTAATTTATTCTCGTTAATTTTTGTTTTAGGATAATAGGTTATTTTGATAGCGATAAACCAAGTTGATTGGTTTATCGCTATTTTTTTATTCAAATTTAACTGGAGGAATTCAAAATGAGATACACAACAGCTGGAGAGAGTCATGGACCTGAAGAGATAGCAATTATTGAGGGAATTCCTTCAGGATTGAAAATTACAAAAGAAGATATTAATCAAGAATTGAGTCGCCGACAACATGGATATGGACGTGGAAATCGCCAAAAGATTGAGAGTGATACAGTATCAATCTTATCGGGAGTCAGGCATCAAATAACTTTGGGATCACCAATTACCTTGAATGTTCATAACGATGATCACAATCATTGGGCAAGCGTAATGTCACCTGATGATGAAACAACTAATGAAAACTCAGTAAGGAAAGTTGTTCGACCAAGGCCGGGACATGCGGATCTAGTCGGAGGTATGAAATACCGACATAAAGATTTGCGCAATGTATTGGAGCGTTCTTCGGCAAGAGAAACAGTTATGAGAGTTGCAGTTGGTGCAGTTGCTAAGAAATTACTCAGAGAATTAGATATTGACGTTCATGGGTTTGTTGCCAATATTGGGCCAGTTAAGACTGATATGAACTTGTTAACTAGTTTTAATAATTTAACAGAATTAAGAAAGGTCAGTGAGAGTTTTCCGACAAGAACATTAGATTCAGCAACTGATCAAGCAATGCAAGAAGTTATCAACAGGGCAAAAAAAGAAGGTAATACAGTAGGTGGGACGGTTGAGGTTATGGTGACAGGAGCCCCGGAAGGATTAGGTTCTTACGTCTCAGCTGACACCAAACTTGATGCAAAAATTGCTGCAAGTATTGTTGGTATCAATGCCTTCAAAGGTGTTGATTTTGGTGGAGGCTTTGACAACGCTGAAAAGTTTGGCAGTCAAGTAATGGATGAAATTTTTTGGTCAGAAGACAAAGGGTTCTATCGTGGTTCAGATAACCTTGGAGGCTTTGAAGGCGGAATGACGACTGGTGAAATGATTATTGTTCGCGGATTAGTTAAGCCAATTCCAACTTTGTATCGGCCAATGATGTCAGTTGATGTTGATACGCACGATCCACATAAAGCAAGTATTGAGAGATCTGATACAACTGCTGTTACTGCTGCTGCAGTTATTGCAGAACATATGGTAGCAATTGAGATTGCTAAGGCGGTGCTAGATAAATTCGATTCGGACAATTTAGATCGTTTAAAAGAACAATTAAAAAATTACCGTGAAGAAATTAAACAATTTTAAATAGAGAAGGAAAATATTATGAAACAAGATAGAGAAAATATTAATACCATGAAAATGTTAGCAGTGCAATCCATCACTAGAGCTGGTTCAGGTCATCCAGGAATAGCAATTGATTTGGCACCGACATTATATACATTAGCTACTCGTCATTTAGTGGTTGATCCAACTTCTCCAAAATGGATCAATCGTGATCGTTTGGTTTTATCAGCAGGGCATGGATCAGCGTTACTATACAGTTTCTTGCATTTGGCAGGTTTTGATTTATCGATTGAAGATTTGAAGGCATTTAGAAAACTTGGTTCTAAGACACCAGGTCATCCCGAATTTGGAATTGTACCTGGAGTTGATGCCACTACCGGTCCACTTGGACAAGGTTTAGGAATGGGAATTGGTATGGCAATGATTCAGAAGCGTTTGGAAGCACAATTTGGCGATCTAATGTCACACGATACTTTTGTTATCGTTGGTGATGGAGATTTGATGGAAGGAGTATCACATGAAGTGTCAGAGTTTGCTGGAAATAATAATCTTAATCGTTTAGTTGTTCTGTATGATTCTAATGATATTTCACTTGATGGTCCTACAAACCGTTCTTTCAAAACTAATGTTAGACAACGATTTGAATCATACGGATTTGATACTTTCCTAGTTGAGGATGGAGAAGATGTTGATGAGATCGATACAGCAATAACCGCAGCGAAGAAATCTAATCGACCAAGTTTTGTGGAAATTAGAACCGTCATTGGTCGTGGAACTCCTAATGAAGGTACTAATAAAGTTCATGGTGCACCACTAAGTTGGGAAGAGATTGAAGTGTTGAAAGATAACTTAGATTGGCATCATGAGGATTTCGAAGTTCCTGATGCGGTTAGAGAATCTTTCAGAAAGCAAGTCTTAAATCGTGGTCATCAGGCTAGATTGAATTGGGAAGAATCATTACACAATTCCGATCAACGTTCAGAATTGTTAAGATCATTTGCTCCGGTTAAGCTAAATGCAAATCAACTGCCACACTTTGAAGTTGGTGCTAAGAAAAATGGTCGTGTCTTTGGTAAGGAAGTTTTAAATTCAATTGCTGAACAAATTCCTAATTTGATTGGTGGATCGGCTGACTTAGTTTCATCAACTAAGACTGAAATAGATAATGGTGAAATGTTTGATGTAAATAATCCATTAGGAAGAAATATTCCTTTTGGGGTTCATGAATTTGGAATGGCTACAATTTTGAATGGTATGGCGTTACATGGTGGAGTTAAAGTATTTGGTTCGACCTTTACTGTTTTTTCAGATTACATGAAAGGTGCAATCAGACTTAGTGCATTACAGAAGTTGCCAGTAATTTTTGTTTTGACACACGATTCTATTGCGGTTGGCTCTGATGGACCAACACATCAGCCGGTTGAGCAAATGGCAGGATTGCAAAGCATACCTAATTTAAATGTAATTAGACCAGGTAGTCCTAATGAAATAGTAGCTGCTTGGAAGACAGCAATTGAATCTACTGACAAGCCAACTGTTATCATTCTCAGTCGCCAAGATATTGAAGAATTAGAAACTGATAACTCCGCAATTCTTCTTCAATCCAGAGGAGGTTATGTTTCATCATTCGAACATGGACAACTTTCAGCAATATTGATGGCTAATGGTACTGAATTACCATTGGCACGTGAAGTGCAAAATCAATTGGCTACAAATGGTGTTCATGTCAGAGTTGTTTCTATTCCTAATCAAGACATTTTTATGAATCAGGCAGCTTCATATCGTGATAGTGTTCTGCCAGATAATCAACGATGTCGAATTGCAATTGGAATGGGTAGTTCATTAGGCTGGGCTAATTTAGTCGGATTAGATGGCGACATTATTGGCATGGATAGTTTTGGTAGATCCGGTGATGAAACCGATGTTGAGAGCGTGTTTAATTTCACGGTTGAAGATGTTGTTAGTGAGGTAGAAAAAATGGTCATGAGTAATCGTAAGCGTTTGGCATCTTAATAAGGAAGTGGAGATTATGAAACAACAGTTATATGGATTGATTGGGTTTCCAGCGATGCATTCTAAATCACCACGGATGCATAACACCGCTATGAAGAAGCTTAATATCAATGCTAAATATCAGGCATTTGAATTTCCAACTGAATTGTTAGACAGCAAAGTTGAGCAGTTGAAAAATTTAAACATTCAAGGTTTTAATGTAACAATGCCGTTTAAGAAAAAAATCATCAAATATCTTGATGATTTGGATGATACGGCTAAAAAATTGCAATCGGTGAATACGGTCGAAAATGTTAATGGCAAATGGATCGGACATTCGACAGATGGTGAAGGATTTTGGAAGACAATTAAATCTGATCCTAAAACGGTAGCTCTAATTGGATCTGGTGGTGCAGCTAAATCCATCCTATTATCGAAACCTGATAATGTAACGGTGCATATCTTTAATCATAAGAGTATTAGATTCAGTCAACATTCTGAAGAAATTAAAAAAATAATGAATATTGAATTGGAAAACTTGAGCGATATTGAGTCGATTCTTCCAAAAACGGATTTAGTTATCAATGCAACTAATGTTGGTATGCAAGATGAGCACAGTGTCCTTAGCAAGTTAGATTTTGAATTGATGAATGGCGGATCCGCTGTTGATATTATTTATCGAGATCGTCCAACTGAATTCTTGAAACTTGCTCAAGAAGCGGGACTTAAAACAAAAAATGGATTAGATATGTTGGTATCACAAGGTGCTTTGAGCTTTGAAGTTTGGTTCCAAAGAAAAGCTCCAATTGAATTAATGAATGAAGTAGTAAAAAAATAAAAAAGAAAATGAGGAAATTAATATGATTATCGTAACTAACAATACTGAGAATGCTAATAAAATTATGGAACAATCTAAAGAAGCTGGATTGAAAGATGTTTTTCAACACAACAATCGAATTGGATTTGCCCATGCTAATAATTTAGACGATGTACCATTTGAAATTGAAGCTGAAGAAGTTATTACTAAACATCCGGCAGCAATACAAGCATCGAGATTATTTCATCCAGAGAATACAGTTATTCGGACAAAGCATAGTGTAGTTGGTGATGGTTCATTTACCAAAATCGCTGGACCAGATTCAATCGAATCACCAGAACACGTATTGAAAATGGGACGCGCAGTTAAAGAGGCTGGTGGCACTATGTTGCGTGGTGGTTCATTCAAACCTAGAACTAATCCATACACATTCCAAGGCAACGGAGAAACAGGATTAAAAGCTCATCGTGCTGCCGCTGATGCACTGGATATGGATATGGTAACTGAAATTATGGATACCAGAGATATTGAACTAGTTGATAAATACACTGATATTTTCCAAGTCGGCACTCGTAATATGCAAAATTTTGCTTTGTTGAAAGCACTAGGAAAATTACGTAAACCTGTTATTTTGAAACGTGGAATGTCAGCGACAATAGATGATTTATTAAATGCATCAGAATACATTGCGGCCGGTGGTAACACGCAGATTATGTTGATGGAACGTGGAATTAGAACTTTTGATAATAAATACACACGTAACACAATGGATGTTTCAGCTATTCCTGTACTAAAAAAATTAACTCACTACCCAATCCTTGCCGATTCATCACATGCCGCAGGTGTATCGGATTTGGTGACACCTATTGGAATTTCTGCAGTTGCAGCTGGCGCCGATGGCTTGATGACAGAAATTCATGATCATCCAGAACAAGCATTTGTTGATGGAAAGCAAGCACTGACTCCAGAACAATTTAAACATTTAGCTAGCTTGTCAGACCAAGTACATGATTTAGTGAAAGAAGTGTAAAAAATGATAACCGTAACTTTACCAAGCAAAACGTACAATATTGAAATCAAACCAGGATTACATGATGAGATTGGTTCGTTAGTTGAATCAGTTTGGAATAAGAGAAAAGTTGTTCTTATATCAGATAAGCAAGTTGCTGATTTTTATCTTGATAATGTTGCGACTCAATTAAAAAGGTCGGGTTTTGAAATATTAATAGAGATAGTTCCAGAAGGTGAGAATTCCAAAAGTTTAGCTATGGTCGGTAAAATTATTTCTGATATGGCAGCTGCTGATTTTACTAGAAAAGATGGTGTTGTAGCTCTTGGTGGTGGAGTTGTCGGTGACTTGTCAGGACTAGTTGCAAGTTTGTATATGCGTGGAATCTCTTTCATTCAAATTGCTACGTCCTTGACGGCAATGGTTGATTCCAGCGTTGGTGGAAAAACAGCAGTTGATTTGGGAGAAGTGAAAAATATCATTGGCACGTTTCATCAACCAGACTTGGTAATTATTGATCCAGATTTTTTGAAAACCTTATCTCAAAGAAACTTGATCGAAGGTTATGGTGAAGTGGTCAAATGCAGTGCCTTAGTTGGAGAAGAATTTTTTAAGTTGACTGGTAATATTCACAGTTCTGAAGATGTTTTGAAGCAAGCTCCTGAATTGATTAATCGTTCAATAGCATTTAAAGCTAACGTTGTGATGAAGGATGAGAAAGAACAGAATTTACGACGAATTTTGAACTTTGGTCATACTTTCGGGCATGCAATTGAACTTATGGCACACGGTAATCTCATGCATGGTGAAGCAGTAGCAATTGGAATGGTACAAATTAGTAAAAACTTTGAGGATATGAATTTGACTGAAAAGGGTATAACTAAAAAATTGAGCACAAGATTAACTGAAGTTGGTTTGCCAACTGATTCTTCGTTAATAGGAACAACTGAATTCTTTGAACATTTAAAAAATGATAAAAAGAATGATGGAAAAAATTTAAATCTAGTTGTGCTGTCTAAAATTGGCAAACCAATAATAGTAAAAGAGTCACTAAAAGATGTACCTGAACTTTTAAATAATTGACAGGGTGAGCGATATGAAACAAATTATTCTTAATGAGCAACGACCTAACTTAATAGTTCCAATTGTTGAAGCTGACTTACAAGATACTTTGTCCGTTATAACGTTGGCTAATCAATCAGCGGCTGATGTGATTGAACTACGTATTGATTATTGGAAAAACCTACGGGAGTTGACACCTGATACTTTTCACTTGATAAATGAAACCAGTGAACTACCTATTATTTTAACTTGGAGAACAAGTACTGAAGGTGGTAAAAAAATATACGATAAAACTCTTTATGAACAAATTTATATCAACGCTATCAAATCAGGTATAGAAGCGGTTGATATTGAATACAGATTATTTTATGAAGTAGAAAGATTAATTGATTTTGCTAAATCGAATAAAACAAAGGTAATTGGTTCGTATCATAATTTCATCGAGACACCGTCTGATTTGAAAAATATTATTTCCGCGATTGATAGAAGTAGAGCAGATATTGTTAAGGTTGCCGTTATGCCTCAGATCAAGAATGATGTTACTAGAGTTTTGAAGTTGACTAAGAGTGTTGTGAAACCAGCCATTGTAATTAGTATGGGTCAATTAGGAAATGTTAGTCGTTATAAAGGTATTAAATTTGGATCTAAATTCACTTTTGGAACTTTGGGTAAGTTGTCGGCTCCGGGTCAACCGACAATTGAAGAACTGAATAGATATTTTTTGGAGGAGAATCATGAAAAAATTAAATAAGGTACCATCTCTGAATGGAATTATTTCAGTTCCCGGAGACAAGAGTATTTCCCATCGATCTTTGATTTTGGGTGCTATGGCCACTGGAATTACGACGGTTAGTAACTTACTAAACTCAGCAGACGTGAATACAACTAAACAAGTATTGGTTGATCTAGGAGTAGATATTTGGAATGAAGCTGGGGTGACAAAGATCAACGGAAAGGGGGGTGATAACTTTCATGATCCTAAAAATGTTTTAGATATGGGTAACTCAGGAACATCTACTAGGTTATTAACAGGTTTAATTTCCGGCGCTGGTTTGTATGCAAGGATAATTGGTGATGATAGCCTATCAAAACGACCGATGGATCGAGTAACTAAGCCCTTGAATTCTTTTGGAGCCAAGATTGAGAGCAACAATGGAAGATTACCTATGAACATTCATAGAAGTAGATTGAATAAGGAAATAAAATTTGAGTTGCAAGTAGGTTCTGCACAAGTTAAAAGCGCGGTTATGTTAGCAGGAATAGTTAATGGTTCTAAAACGACAATAATCGATAACTTCAATACGAGAAATCATACCGAAGTGATGCTTAAGCAGTTTGGGGCGGAAATTGAAGTTGCTGGGGCTGAAATTTCAATTCCTGCTGATCAACATTTACATTCAGTAAATGTTGCAGTACCTGGAGATATTTCATCGGCTGCTTTTTGGATTGTAGCTGGTTTGTTAGTCAAGGACAGTAATTTAACAATTAAAAATGTTGGATTAAATCCTACTAGGTCCGGTATTATCAAAATTCTTCAGGAAATGAATGCCAAAATCGATATCAAACGAGTTAATGATGATGGAGAGATTGTTGCTGATATTAAACCTCATTTTAGTCAGTTGACTGCAATGAATATTGGTGGAAAAGTTATTCCAACTTGTATTGATGAAATTCCAATTTTAGCTCTTGCAGCTACTCAAGCTGAGGGAAGAACTATTATTAAAGATGCTAGCGAATTAAGGGTTAAAGAGAGCAATCGTATTACGACAGTTACTACTGAACTTAACAAGTTGGGAGCAAATATTCAAGCAACAGAAGATGGATTCATTATATATGGTCCAACTAAACTACATTCAAATGATGTACATGTTTCAAGCAATAAAGATCATCGTATCGCTATGATGCTGGCAATTGCAGCACTTATAACTGAGGGTAATGTTATTTTGGAAGATGATGATTCTGTAGGCATTTCATACCCAACATTTTTCTCTGATTTAGAAAGGGTGGTGGCAAAATGACAACAATTATTGTAGATGGTTTAGGGGCAATGGGAGCTTCAATCGCTGAAAAATTGAATGACTCAAGTACTAAAGTTTATGGTATTGATAACAATAAACATACTTGTCAGATAGCTGTAGAGAATGGTGTTGTGGATGAAATAACTAATCCATATTCTCCAGAAATAAAATTAGCTGATTTAATAATTCTTGCTGGTCCGATAAAGATAATCAAATCTCATATTGAACTCCTTAAAAGAATGGATCTATCCTCTGAAACAATTGTAATGGATATTGGTTCCACAAAATCTGAGATTATGGGAGTTGCCGGTACGTGGAAGAATTTTATTGGCGGACACCCTATGATTGGTACTGACAATAGTGGAATCGACAATCGTAATAAAAATATGTTCATTAACAAGCCATTTTTCCTAATAGGTGATGAGTCGAAGATTGGACGTGTAACTCAATTGTTAGAACCTCTAAGTTGTGGCGTGCAAACAATAACTGCGAGTGATCACGACAAATTAGTAACTAGCATTAGTGATCTGCCACATGTAATGTCATTTGCATTAGTTAATACCATTGATGGGGCTTTGCCAGAGAATCAATTAAATTGGCAAAAAAATGTTGCCGGAGGATTTATTGACACTACAAGGATTGCTCAATCCAATCCAGAGTTGTGGTCGCAAATATTGATGAGCAACAGCGAATCAATTGTGGATGGAATTGATCAAATTATTATTACCTTACAGCAATATCGAAAGGATTTAGTCGAAAAAAATTTAAGTGAATTAAGTGAAAAAATTAAGAAATCTCAAATAATACGACAGAAAGTAGGTGAATTACATGACTGATACACTTGTTTTGATTGGTTTCATGGGAGCCGGTAAAACTACAGTTGGGAATATCTTGGCAGATATTTCTAACCGCCCAATGATAGATTTAGATGAGCAATTTGCTTATGAGATGGGGCTATCTCCTAAAAAATTTATGGAACAAAAAGGTGAAACTGATTTTCGTAGGGCAGAAACTGAAGTATTAAAAAGTAATTTAAATTATTCTGGAATTATTAGTACTGGTGGCGGTGTTGTTGAATCAAATATCAATCGTCAATTGATCAAAAAATCAGGTTCACAAGTTGTATTTTTAAAGACCAATTTGGCAAATATTTTGAATAGATTATCGAATGATAGTATTCGACCTTTATTACAAAGCATGTCGGTGATAGATTTGCAAAATTGTTGGAATCGACGTGCAAAGTTTTATCAAGAATTAGCTAATGTAACTATTGAAACGACTAACAAATCTCCAATCAAAATTGCTAATGAGATTGTTGAATTTGAAAAGAATCACAACGAACTATTACCATTGCGCAGTAAAATCGATAGCTTGGATCGACAAATATTTGATTTGATTTCTCAGCGCTTTGATGTTGTTCACAGAATTGCCGATATAAAAGAGCACAATAATATTTCAGTCGTTCAAAGTGGACGAATGAACCGTATGAGATCAGAATTGAAGAAGGATTTTCAAAAGGATATTAATCTCTCTGATGAATTGATTGAAGAAGTTATGAGTGTTTTGTTTAATAATTCGATTCAAAAAGAAAATATGCAAATAAAAAAAGCCGACTAATTAGTCGACTTTTTGTGCTTTATTATGCTAAGTCAATTAAGCGTGTACCATGTAATTCTTTAACATCAAGTTTTGAAGCAATTTCATCGCAGTTTTCATAAGTAACTCCGCCACCAGGTAGAACATCAATCCTACCATCAGCGTATTTAATTGTATCTTTGATATGATCTAGTGTTTCATGAATATCTATATTAAGTGGTCCACCGTGCGTCAAAATACGATCAACATCATGTTCCACTAACCAATCAATAGCATCATGTTGCTTTTCATTAGGAATATCATCAAAGGCCATGTGGAAAACTATTTGCATACCTGAACTAGCAGCAATTAATTGTTCCATAGCATCCTCATCCAGTTCTCCAGTAATGGTTAAAGCTCCAAATGCGACAGCATCTACACCTAATTTTTGTGCTTCAAATAGGTCTGCTTCCATCATTTTGAGTTCTAAGTCGTTATACACAAAGTTGCCGCCACGAGGACGGATCATTTCTACCAATGGAATGGATTTTTCTTGCAGATATTTAGTTGTTTCTTGTAATACACCGGTACTTGGAGTTGTACCTCCAACAGCTAGGTTGTCGTTCAATTCGATTCTATTGGCACCAGCTAGAACGGCTTGTGGAATAGTTGTAAAGTTTTCTACTGCGATTTCTTTATAAATAAGAATCACTTCTTTCGATTTTTTTAAGCAACATAATTGTACACAAAAAAAGAACGTCTTGCGACGTTCTAAGATTAAATTTAAGCAATAACACCTTTTAAGAAACCAAAGTAAAGAATTACGACGATGGCTAAGATAATTCTGTACCAGCCAAAGGCCTTAAAGTCATTACTTCTAATGTAGTTCAATAAGAACTTGATAGATGCATAAGCAACTAGGAATGATACGAAAGTACCAACAAGTAAAATTATAAGTTGGTCAGCAGTAAATGTATGACCACCCGCGAAGTACTTTACAATCTTCAGTAAACTAGCGCCAAACATAGTTGGGATAGCTAAGAAGAATGAGAATTCTGTTGCAACGAATCTTGATGTACCGATTGAGATACCACCAAGAATAGTTGCTCCAGAACGTGAAGTACCAGGAATTAATGATAAAACTTGGAAAAGTCCAATTTTGAAGGCTGTTCCATAAGTTAGATTATCAAGATCAGTGACTTGTGGACGTTTATTCTTAAAGTAGTTTTCAACGATAATGAATAAAATACCATAAATCAATAGTGTGGCAGCAATAACTTGCCAGCTAGTAAGGTTCTTGTCCATCCAGTCATTGAGTGGAAGTCCAATCACAACTGAAGGGATAATAGCAACTAAAACTTTGAACCAAATATCCCAAGTAAGACGTTTCTCACGACCATTTTTCTTGGGTGAGAAGGGGTTCAACTTGTGGAAATAGATAAGGATAACCGCTAAAATCGCTCCAAATTGAATAACAACCATAAACATGTGGATAAAGGCTGCTGATTCATTTAGTTTAACGAATTCATCGGCTAAGTATAAATGTCCGGTCGAACTGATAGGTAGGAATTCAGTGAAACCTTCGATTATACCAAGTATGATGGTCTTTATAATTTCAATGAACATTATTATTTTCTCCTATAATTTTGAAACTAAATAAAGTGTACACATACACACTCAGGAATGGAAATATTTTCTTCAAGAATATTTAATCTTCCCTTTTTAGAACTACGTGTGAAGATGGCCAGATTGTCTGAATCTTGATTAGCAACTAACAAGTATTTTTCAGATGGGTCAAGTTCAAAGTCTCGAGGACCATGTCCCTTTGTCTTAACTGTATCTACTTTTTTTAGTCGATCTCCTTCTGGAGATACTTCAAACGTAGCGATACTATCTGCTCCACGAGTTGATACATATAGGTATTGACCATCTTTTGTAATGCGGATTGCAGCGGTAGTATTTTTTTGCTCATCTTTAGCAGCATCCATTTCGTCTACCAAAGTAAGTCTGGAATCTTCTTCGTCATATTCCAAAACTAGAACTTTCGATGATAATTCACAAGCGACATATACGTATGGTTTAGTAGGATGGAATACTAAATGTCTAGGTGCATAACCTGCTGGAGCAATGTAATCATTTAATAATTTAGGGTTCTTAGGATCGTTAATGTCATATATATAGATACGATCGGCACCATAATCACATATGATAAGTTTGCCATCTGGTGTTAGTGCAGAATAATGAGGCTTAGATTGATCTTGTTCAGGTTTAGGGCCTGATCCTTTGAAGTTTATTTCTGAATAACGTTCGATTTTACCTTCAGAAGATAAGTGATCAATGGTTACTTTGCTTAAATGAAAATAAGCACTGAAAATAAGGTTACGACTTGCGTCGAATTTTACATATGATGGTGAACCTTCTTCGGAGAAGTCCTCATCTAGTAATTTTGGTTGATCACTGCTGATGTCATAGGTAACAATTCCGCCTTTATTGCCACTTTTAGCAAGTGCAATAAGTTTCAGATCATTAGTTACATCAATGTATGTTGGACTATCGAGTTCAACAAGAGTTGTTGGTGTTGATAATTTACCATTCTCTGAATCTAATTCAGCTTGATAAATTCCTTTGCCATCTTTTTTTGTGTAGCCACTAAAGAGAACTTTTTCTTTCATTACAAATTCCTCCAAACAATGTATAGTATACAGTATAATCTACAATGATATTTTTTGTACACGTAAGGAGCGAGTATGAAACAAATTCCGGAAAAAGAAAAAACTTGGTTTTATAAATGGTTTTTAAATAATCAAGTAACAGTTATTTTATTGAATATTTTCATAGCTTTTCTTGTGATTTACTTATTTTCACAGATTAGCTTTGTATTTGATCCTGTTAATCAAATACTCGGTATAACTATGCCGCCAGTTATTCTGGCGTTAGTTCTTTATTATTTGATTAATCCTTTGATTGATGTTCTTGAAAGTAAGTTTCATGTCAATCGAGTTATTTCTATTATCTTTGTATTTATTATAATTGCGGCATTATTAATTTGGGGAGTTATGTCATTAATTCCCTTTGTACAAAATCAAATAGATTCATTGGTTCAGAATTGGCCACATTACTGGGATTCACTAAATAAGAGTTTGCAGAATATGTTCAAGGATCCTAAATTACATGTTTTCCGTGAGAATTTAGTTAATTCAAATGCTAAGATCACAAAGAATTTTGAACAAACTATAAACAAGATTCTTCCACAAACATTCAGTGGAATCAGTTCAGCAGTCAGTACAGTTACTAATATAGTAATTATTATGTTAACGGCTCCGTTTATTCTCTTTTTCATGTTAAAAGATAAGAATAAGTTCAAAGAATCAGTTGTATCGTTGATGCCAACTAGACTTAAAAAGTCTACTGGTGAAATGTTGACTGAAATGAGCCAATCATTGAGTTCATACATTACTGGTCAGTTAACTGTTGCCTTCTGGGTGGCGGTCATGTTCTTTGTAGGTTATCTGATTATCGGTCAGCGTTATGCTTTGGTCTTAGGTATTAGTGCAGGAATCTTGAATTTGATTCCTTATGTTGGTTCGACTTTGGCCTTGATACCTTCATTGATAATCGGTGCTTTTATTGCACCTTCAATGGTTATTAAGATTCTAATTGTATTCGCGGTCGAACAGACAATTGAAACACGTGTTATTTCTCCAATTATCGTTGGTAATAAGATGTCAATGCATCCGGTCACCACTATTTTGGTACTGTTAGTATCAGCTGGATTATTTGGATTAGTGGGGATGATTGCAGGAATTCCAATTTTCGCAATTTTGAAGATTATTTGTACTAGAATCTTTAGATGGATCAAGCGCAATTCACATTGGTACGAAGATGATGAGCTTGAGAATGAATTAGTTGATGAAAATATGGAAGACACAAATGATTCAGATAAAGTTCACAAATAATTCAAATTTTTATTGTAGTTCGAATTTTTTTTGTGTATAATGTTTATAAACTTTGCGGTTACTTGTTTTTCTCAGAATTATTTTTGACAAAAGCAAGTAAAGGTAAAAGCTTAACTAACGCATGTCCTTGCTGTGGCGATCACCGAGGGTATGCGTTTTTTTAATTTAATTGTAGGTAGAGGAGAATTTGAAATGACTAACCATATAGCTTTGTATGAACCACTTATGCCTGCCAATACTGGTAATATTGCTCGTACTTGTGCGGGAACAAATACAAAATTACATTTAATTAGACCACTTGGTTTCAGTACTGACGATGCACATATGAAACGTGCTGGCCTTGATTATTGGGATAAGGTTGATATTACTTATCACGATAATTTAGATGCTTTCTTAGAATCAATTCCAGATGATCAATACTTATATTTGATCACCAAATTTTCAGACAAAGTATATAGTGACCAAGATTATTCAGATACTTCGAAAGATCATTATTTCTTATTTGGTAAAGAAACAACAGGATTACCTGAAGACTTCATGCGCAAGAATCCTGAGAAATGTTTGAGAATCCCGATGAGCGATAATATTAGAGCATTGAACCTTTCTAATAGTTGTGCTTTAGTAATTTATGAAGCCGTTAGACAACAAAATTTTGCCGGACTTGAGTTATCTCATCACTACGAACATGATAAACTAGACTAGTGAAGTTATTAAAAAGGGGATATGTATTATGAAGACACATAAGGGAGCCGTTACGGTTCAATCTTTTCATTATGATGTAGAATCACCAGCAGCTGAAGTGAAGTCTGATTTACAAATTCAAATTGAGCATCCTGAGTTTAAGGATGAAAAGGGTCAACCTTTAGATGAATCTGAAGGTAAGATTTTTCAAGTTATTATTCCATTTGAAATTCATCCTGAAAATGCTCCATTTAAGGTTTCTGGATTGATTGGTCAAGTAGTTCAATTAGTAGGATTTGAAGGAACCCAAGAAGACCTAGAACCTAAACAAGTGGAACAGATTTCTCGTCCAGTTGTGGAATACATTGAGACATTGACATATCAAGTAACAGCAGTTGCTCTCAATCGTGGAGTTTCTTTGAACTTTACAGCACATAGTAAAGTTGAACCTAACAAAGCGATGAAAGAAGCTCAAGCTAAAAAGAAGAAAAAATAAAAACAGCCGAAAGGCTGTTTTTATTTTGGCAAATAGTTACTAGAAGTTTGTACTACCTAACTTCTAAATGTATAATTTTCTATGATTAACAAGAATTATGTGAGGTTTATATGGCAAATACAAGGGCAAAATCGACGCCTACAAAAAGAACTAGGAAAAGTACTACTAAAAGTACTAGAAAAACTACAAAAAGGAAAAATAATGATAGTAGATTGATTAGATTTGTCTTGGGCCTATTATTGATTGTATTGTCAGTCTTAGGTTTATTTAAGTTTGGTATCATTGGAAACTTTTTTGATAATATTTATCGGATTTTTGTCGGAGATAGTTATCCAGTTATGCTGATTATCAGTATCTTCGTGGGTGCCTTTTTAATTGCAACAGGAAGATTACCCGTTATGACGCCTAAGAGAAATTTTGGATTTTTGTTTACCTATTTAGGAACATTAGTGATATTACACATAATAATGTTTTCAAAAATCGAGTTATACCACAATTACAATATGATAACTTGGAATACTTTATCAGCGGATATAGCAAACTTTACAATTGAAAAATCCGTTGGTGGAGGGATGATTGGTTCTTATTTGTACAGTACCTTCATGCCACTATTTTCGACTTGGGGGACTTACTTCATTACGGCACTAATGATCTTTGTCGGTATTCTCATGTTGTTCAACGTAACGATGAAGCAAGTTGCCGTAGCAACGACTAATATCTTGGTTCATATTAAGCATGGATTCCTAGCTACTAAGGAGGCACTTTCGGGCCGTTACAGTAGTTATGTTGATGAGCGAAAAGATAATAAGTCTGATAAAAAGAAATCATCACCTGATAAGTCAGTTAAGCGAACTGAACGCGATGATGATAGATTTGGTGATGTTAATAGTTTTGCTAAAAGTAAAGATGCTGAACCGAAAAAAGAAGAGTCTGATTTTCAAATTGACATGCCAACTCCAGCACCTTCTAGTACATCTAAGAATACAACTACTGATAATACCGGATCAGCACAAGTAATGTCTAAGCCTTACGGCATTGATAATACTGATAAAAAAGATTTGCCAACGCCAGTTAGTTCTAGAAATGTTGACGATGATGATTACAAATTGCCATCACCTGACTTACTTAAACAGGTACCACAGGTGGATCAAAGTGGAGAAGTACGATTAATTGATGAGAACAAGGATAAGCTAAAACAAACATTTAAGAGTTTTGGTGTGAATGTTGAAGTCAAGAAGGCTAGTTTAGGGCCAACTATTACTAAGTATGAAGTCCAACCCGCTGTTGGTGTTAAGGTAAGTAAGATTGTAAATTTGGCTGACGACTTGGCGCTTGCTCTTGCGGCAAAGGATATTCGTATTGAGGCTCCAATACCTGGTAAATCATTCGTTGGTATTGAGGTACCAAACAAGACCATCTCGACTGTTTCCTTTAAAGACATTACTGAGAATCAAAAAGATAAGACGCATCCTTTAATAGTTCCACTAGGTAAGGACGTTTCTGGTAATATTATTGAAGTTAACATTACTAAAATGCCCCATTTGCTAATTGCTGGTTCAACAGGTAGTGGTAAGTCTGTCGCAATCAATACCATTATTACAGGTATTTTGATGAAGGCTAAGCCAAGTGAAGTTAAGCTTATTCTGATTGATCCTAAGATGGTTGAGTTAAATGTGTATAACGGCATACCTCATTTACTTATTCCAGTTGTTACAGATGCTAGACGTGCTGCCGGTGCGTTGCAAAAGGCTGTTTCTGAAATGGAACGAAGATACAAATTGTTTGCTGAAACTAACCATCGTAATATAGGCGAATACAATTCAGATGTAGACGAATTTAATAAAACAGCCGCTGATGACAAGAAAATGGAACGATTACCATTTATTGTTGTTATCGTTGATGAGTTGTCTGACTTAATGATGGTTGCTGGACATGAAGTCGAGGCTGCTATCGTTAGATTAGCTCAAATGGCACGTGCTGCTGGTTTGCATATTATCATTGCTACACAACGTCCATCAGTTGATGTTATTACTGGTTTGATTAAGGCTAATATTCCATCAAGAATGGCTTTTGCTGTTTCCAGTGGTGTTGATTCAAGAACGATTCTTGATTCTGTAGGAGCTGAAAAATTACTGGGACGAGGAGATATGTTGTTCCAACCAATCGGTAAAAGTAAGCCGGTTCGTTTACAAGGTGCGTTTATTTCTGAGAATGAAGTAGAGAATGTTGTTAAGTTTGTAAGTGAACAGCAGCAGGCTGATTATGATGAGGATATGATTCCAACTGATATTGAAGAAAATAATTCTAAGGATGACAAACCTAACGATGAGTATTGGGACGATGCTGTTAGTATGATAGTTCAACAGCAGTCTGCCAGCGTATCGATGTTGCAACGTCGTTTCCAAATCGGATACAATCGAGCTGCAAGAATGGTTGATGAAATGGAAGAGAAGGGAATTGTTGGACCTTCAGAGGGAAGTAAACCTCGTAAAGTTTTATTGACACCAGAACAATTAGATGCAATTAAAGAAAAACAGGTGAAAAATTGAGAAAGTCAATCGCAAATAATGTTGTATTAAATGTAAATCCTATAAAAAAATTTCGTACCATTAAAATTCAAATTGATTTTTTACGACCTTTATCCAAAGAAGAGACTACTAAACGTCGCTTGTTAGCTAATGTTTTGTCTAATTCGACGAAACATTATCCAACTTTTAAGGCTTTGAATGATCGTGAGATGGAATTATACGGTTCAGAGATAAATGTTTATACTCGCAATTTATTGAATTTCAATGATTTAGCTTTTAGCATTGAATTTGCTGATCCTAAATTCCTGATTCGTGATATTAATCAATTGGAAGAGAACTTGAAGTTACTTGGAGAAATTGTCTTCCAACCAAATCTAAAAGAATCAAATGAATTTGACGATACTTCGTTTGACACTGAGAAACGTAACTTAATGTCTAATCTTGCTTCTGTTGAGGATAATCAAGATTTGGTAAGTATTCTGGGACTAACTAGTCTGTTGTACAAAAATAATCCTGATCGACAAATTCCTATTTTTGGTGATATCGAACAGTTGAGAGAATTGACTAATAGTGATCTTTATCAATATTATGTCGATGTGATAAATAACGATGCTATCGTGGTCAATGTTGTTGGAGATGTTGATGAAACTGAATTCGAAAAGATATTTATGAATAGTATGTTTGCTGATAAGATTTCTGGAAGTAGACACGATTTGAGTATCAAGTTCGATAAGTTTGATGAATTGGTTGATTCTCCAGCCAAAAAAGAAGATCATAAGCACTTGAATCAAAGTCGCTTAGCGTTAGCTTATTTAACTAAAAAAATTGATCAAGACGTGAGTCGTTTGGCTCCACAGGCAATGAACTTGATTCTTGGTGGGGATGATCAGTCACAATTGTTCTTACAAGTACGTGAGAAGAATAGTTTGGCCTACTCCGTATCCAGTAGTTATCAACCAATTAATCATTTGGTTACTATTCAAGCTGGTCTTGACGCCAAGACCATCGAGCAGGCGTTGGAATTAATCAACAAGCAAATTAATTTTGTCAAAGAAGGCAAGTTTAGTGATGATCAAATTGTTCATGCTCAAAAAGTACTAGATACACGTCGTGAGATTTCAACAGATTCAATTCAGCATTATATTATGCGCAGTATTTGGGAAACCGTTTATTCAAAATCATTGTTGAATGATGAACAGTTTAAAGAAGAATTGAATAAGATGGATCGTAAGCATATTGTTGCAGTTGCAGCAGATATGAGTTCTATTGCACAATATCGTTTAATTGGAGATTAGGAGAGTAGAATGGCCGACAAATTACAAAAGTATTCCAAAAAATTAAAAAATGGTTACGAGATTGAAGTGGTTCCCTTACCCGGATACAATCAAGTTTATGGCCTTGCTATGACGGATTTTGGATCCGTTAATACTCGTAATGGTGAACTTCCAGCTGGAATAGCGCACTTTATTGAACACAAATTGTTTGCTAAACCAGGATATGATGTATCTGAAAAGTTTGCTGAATATGGTGCTAATTCGAATGCATATACTAGTTACACCAAGACAGCTTATTTGTTCCAAACTTTGGAGAATCCATATGATAATTTGAAAGTATTATTAGACTTAGTTCAAAATCCACATTTTACGGAAGAAAATGTTGCATCAGAACGCGGAATTATTGATCAAGAGATTCAAATGTATTTGGATATGCCTGAATGGGTCTTAGAACAAAGAATTTTAGGACAGTTGTATCCAAATGATCCTATTGCTCAAGATATTGCTGGTACTAGTGAATCTTTACAGCGGATAAACAAGGATAATTTGTTAGATACTTATAAGCAAAATTATCGACCTGATAATATGGATCTGGTGATTGTCGGGGATGTTGATTTTGAAAAAATTGAAAATATAGTTGCAAATTCTGATTTTCATGATTTACCAGAAATAAAATCAGAAATAAAGAAAAACTTTGAACCAATTGGTGATGGTGGTCATGAATCTATGGAGATCAGTCAAGGCCGCTCAGCATACGGAATTAGAATAAATACTGATGCATCAAAGCCTGAGCTAGTTAAGCTTCAGTTCGAATTGAATATGATTATGGAGACTTTGATTGGTGAAGCATCTGATAATTATGAAAAAATGAGTAATTTAAACATAATTGATGATAGTTTTTCTTATAATGTTGTTGCAGAAAACAACTATTGCTTTATCATTGTAAGTGGATCAACTAACTATCCTGAGAAATTCCAGGATTACTTAAGAAAACACTTATCATTCAATGAACTGAAAGATGTTTTGGATGAAAAAAGATTCGAACGGATTAAACGCGACGCGATTGGATCATATCTATTTGCGCAAAATTCTCCAGATGCAATTGCTAATCAAATGGCAGAATTGTATTTTTATGATGTCGATTATTTGCAATTGGTTTCTTTGATTGATTCAATTAGTTACAATGATGTTTTAGAAGTAGCTCACCAATTTATCACAGACGATAATTGTACCTACTACAATATTTTGCCAAAATAGGAAGTATTTTATGTACGCATTAGTCATGGGAAGCTCCGGTGATATAGGCGCAAGTACTGCTAAGGCTCTGGCCGAAAAGGGCTGGTCTTTGTACTTACACTATAATAAGAATCGTGAACGAATTGCTGATTTGCAAACAAAATTGGCTGAGAAGTATCCACATCAGGATTTTATTCCAGTACGATTTGATATGGAATCAGATAAAGTAGAAGACCTAACTAAACAAATATTCGGATTAGATGCAATTGTATTTGCACAAGGTAATACCTTCTACAAGTTACTAGTTGACATTGAAGAATCTGAAATTGATGCATTGTGGAATATTCATATTAAGTTGCCGATTTTGATTTTGAAAGCTTTGCAAGATAAGTTAGCTTTAACACATCATGGTAGAGTTGTTTTTATTGGTTCTATCTATGGTAAAATCGGTTCAGCTATGGAAGTTGTTTATAGTACTGTTAAGGGTGCTATGACTTCATTTGCAGACGCATATGCCAAAGAAGTAGCTTCGTTAGGTATATCTGTCAACGTTGTAGCGCCTGGCGCTGTGAACACAAAGATGAATGCTGAGTTTTCACCAGAAGACTTAGAAAGTATTAAGGAAGAGATTCCTGCAGATAGATTGGCAAATCCTGATGAAATAGCTGACTTGGTCAGTTATTTAGTTAATATCAAGTCCAATTATTTGACAGGACAAACGATTTATTTTGCTGGTGGATGGTTGTTATAACGTCGCTAGTAGTTCAGTAATAATATATGTTATACTTAGAAAAATTAGTTAATCGGTGGTAAATAATGGACGAAATTGGCCAAAAATTAAGAAATGCACGTATAAAAAAAGGATACACAATTGATGACTTACAACAAGTCACAAAAATTCAAAAGAGATATTTAATTGCGATTGAAGAAGGACAATTTGATCATTTGCCTGGCGATTTTTATGTGCGCGCATTTATCAAACAATATTCGGATGCTGTGGGTATTTCAAGTGACGAACTTTTAGAAGAGTACAAGTCAGAGATTCCTGACTCACAGCCAAAAGAACCAACTCAAAATGAGGAAAATAATACTAGATCTATTAAGGAAGAATCAAGTTCATTCTTTTCTAATTTAGGTAATTATATTCCACAAATTATCGTTGGAATAATTGTTGTTGTTATTATTGGTGTAATTGCTTTTGGTATGATTCACAGAAGTCAAAGTGCTTCAACAGTAACCATACCTAAGGACAATACTGAACAGGCTTCTAAGAAGAGTTCAAGTACTAAGAAGTCTTCTTCGACTAAGAATAAGAAATCTAACTCATCAACTAAATCAAGTGAAAAGAAGTCAGATGAATTATCTGTTAAAGAATCAAGTACAAAGGGTACTTATACAGTTAAGAATCTACCTTCTGACGGTGCCAATGTAGTTGTTACAGCCAAGGGTGGACAAGCGTGGATTCAATTCCAAGAAGGTTCTACAACAACTTGGCAACAGGCATTGAGTTCTGGCGAAAAGAAGACATCAAAGGTTACAAGCGATACATCAACATTCTCAATTCAAACAGGTAATATTAATAATACAGAAGTATCTGTTGATGGTAAGTCTGTTGATTTGAGCAGTGTTAGCAGCGGTTCAATTGTTCAAACATTGACATTTAATGTTGAGTAATTGATTAAGAAAAAATAAAGAGGCTTAAACAATATGTCCCAGCCTGTTAAAATAATGAGGTTGTGACATTGTGTCCAGCCTCATTTTATTTTGTAAAAAATCGGAGGAAATCTAAAAATGGAATGGAATTTACCAAACAAACTTACTATGTTCCGTATTATCTTGATCCCTATCTTTATTATTTTATTGGCATTTAGTTGGCAAAGCATGGGGGATATTTATGTTGCTAACGACCTTATTCCTGTTAATCATGTTTTAGCAACTGTTGTATTTATCGTTGCATCATTAACTGATTTGGCTGATGGAAAGATTGCTCGTGCAAATCATATTGTTACTAATTTCGGTAAATTTGCTGATCCACTAGCTGATAAAATGCTAGTTATGACAGCATTTATTTTCCTAGTAGAGTTAAAGATGGCTCCAGCTTGGGTTATTGCAATTATTGTTTGTCGTGAATTAGCTGTTACAGGATTGAGAATGCTTGTCCTAGAGCAAGGTGGCAAAGTTATGGCTGCCCAAATGCCAGGTAAGATCAAAACTACTACACAAATGTTAGCTATTATTTTATTGTTACTGCATAATATATTCTTCTCTGCAATTAATATTCCTATGGGTGAGATCTTCCTATACATTTGTCTATTCTTTACTTTGTACTCTGGTGCAGATTACTTTATTCAATCTAGAGACCTTTTCAAAAAATAAAACGTAATTTAGAAGTGAGGACAATGAAAAACGTAAAAACTTTTGCTCAATTTCGTGAAATAATAGAATCCGCTGATTTTGAATCTGGAATTCCAGAAGACTTTAAATCAATTTCAGAAGATACAGTTAAACAGCTCCAAAAGCTGAATCTAAGAATATCAGCTGCTGAGAGTTTGACCGCAGGGATGTTTCAGTCATCGATTGCTGATGTACCAGGTGCATCTAAGATCTTTGAAGGTGGTTTTGTAACGTACTCTGATGAATCTAAATCACAACTATTGCATATTAGTTCTGAAGTTATTCAGAGATGTACCGTCGTTGGTCCAACTGTAGCTCAGGCTATGGCAGAGAATACTGCGAAGATTGTTGGTGCGGATATTGGTGTAGGTTTAACCGGTGTTGCTGGTCCAGACCCACTCGAAGGTAGTCCGGTAGGAACCGTCTTTATTGGTGTCTATGACAAGAACGAAGATTCTGGTGTTGCTAGAGAATTTCATTTTGAGGGTTCAAGACAGGCAGTACGTTTAAAGTCTGTTATTACAGCGTTTGTTCTCGTACAAAGACTCATTCATCAATAATTATTTTTTATTACAAACATTTGTTCGCTTTTTTCTTGCTTTTTTGAATAATTACTAATAAGATACTAATGATGAATGCATTAGGAGGAAAACAATTTGGCTAAAGATGAACGACAAAAAGCACTAGATGTTGCCTTAAAGAAAATCGAAAAGGATTTTGGTAAAGGTGCCATCATGCGAATGGGTGACGATTTGAACACCCAAATTTCGACTGTATCAAGTGGTTCTTTAGCATTGGATAATGCTTTAGGCGTGGGTGGATTTCCACGTGGTAGAATTGTTGAAATTTATGGACCTGAAAGTTCAGGTAAAACAACCGTCGCACTTCACGCTGTTGCGGAAGTACAAAAAGAAGGCGGTACAGCAGCTTATATTGATGCTGAGAATGCGATGGACCCTGCCTATGCCACAGCATTAGGTGTTAATATTGATGACTTACTGTTGTCTCAACCTGATACTGGTGAACAAGGTTTAGAGATTGCTGATGCCTTGGTATCGAGTGGTGCTGTTGATATCGTTGTTGTTGACTCTGTTGCTGCCTTAGTTCCACGTGCTGAAATAGAAGGTGACATGGGTGATGCACACGTTGGTTTGCAAGCTCGTTTGATGTCACAAGCTTTGCGTAAGCTATCTGGTTCAATAAATAAGACAAAGACAATTGCTTTGTTTATTAACCAGATTCGTGAAAAAGTTGGTATCATGTTTGGTAATCCTGAAACGACTCCAGGTGGTCGTGCTTTGAAGTTCTATTCAACTATTCGTCTAGAAGTACGTCGTGCAGAACAAATTAAAGACGGTTCTGATGTTATTGGTAATAGAACTAAGATCAAAGTAGTTAAGAATAAAGTTGCTCCACCATTTAAAGTAGCTTTAGTTGATATTATGTACGGTAAGGGTATTTCACAAACCGGTGAATTGGTTGATATGGCCGTTGAAAAGGACATTATCAATAAGGCCGGTTCATGGTACTCGTACAATGATGAACGTATCGGGCAAGGTCGTGAGAATGCTAAGACTTACTTACAAGAGAATCCTGATAAGATGGCAGAGATTCGTCAGTTAGTACGTGATGCTTACAATATGGATGGCAAGTCCGATGATGATAATAAAGATACTGATGAAAAAGATTCCAAAGAAAAAGATACAAAAAAAGATAAAGAAAATACGTCTAAAACAGCGAGTACAGAACTAGATTTGGGTACTCCTGAAGAAAAAGAGACCAAATAGGTCTCTTTTTTGCTTTTTATTTGGTTGACAGAGGATATTTATTCTATAATATAAACGTTGTATGTAAAAATTCTGTAATAATTGCTTTTACAAACAAATAAATAATTACCGATTTGGAGGTGATGGCATGTATCATGCTATCGTAACCTTCTCTTTCGCGTTAATAACATTAATTGTAGGTATCTTTTTCGGATATGCATTCTGTAAAGATGCCTATGAAAAAAAACTTTCACAAGCTAAACAAACAGCTGATGATATCGTTGAAAATGCTAAAAAGGCAGCTAAATCTCTAAAAAAAGAGACACTGCTTGAAGCAAAAGATGAAATTCATAAGTATCGTGAAGAGCAAGAGAATGATTTAAAGGAACGTCGTAGAGATGTTCAGAAACAAGAAAATCGTGCTCTTGAACGCCAAGATATTTTGGATCGAAAAGACCAATCGCTTGAAAAGCGTGAGGAAAATATCGAAAAGAACGAGAATCATATTGCTGCTAGTCAACATAAGCTTGATGAAAAAGACAAACAATTGACTGCAACTCTTGAAGAACAAAAGGCGGAATTAACTAGGGTAAGTAACTTAACTCGTGATCAAGCGAGAAAGATTATTCTAGGTAATTTGAATAAAGAGTTAACACATGAACGTGCTACGATGATTAATGACAGTAATGAACAGGCAAAACAATATGCTGATAAGGAAGCAAAAGCATTGATTGTTGCCGCTATTCAAAGAAGTGCCGCAGATACCGTATCAGAGTCTACCGTTACAACCGTTTCATTACCAAATGAAGACATGAAGGGTAGAATTATCGGTCGTGAGGGTAGAAATATTCGTACGATTGAAGCCCTAACAGGAATTGATTTGATTATTGATGATACTCCTGAGGCAGTTGCTCTTAGTGGATATGATCCAATTAGAAGAGAAATTGCCCGTATGGCTTTGGAGAAGTTGATTGAAGATGGACGAATTCATCCAGCTCGTATCGAAGAAATGGTTGATAAAGCTAGAAAAGAAATGGATGATCACATCCGTGAAATTGGTGAACAAACTATTTATAGTTTGGGTATCAGTTCGATTAATCCTGATTTAATCAAGATTATTGGACGTATGCAATATCGTACAAGTTATGGTCAAAATGTTTTGAGTCACTCAATAGAAGTTGCTAAATTATCCGCCGTAATGGCAGCTGAATTGGGTGAAGATGTTATGATGGCAAAACGAGCAGGTTTATTACACGATATAGGTAAAGCTATTGATCGTGAAGTTGACGGATCACATGTAGAAATAGGTGTGGATATCGCAACTAAGTATAAAGAACCAGAAGTAGTCGTTAATACGATTGCTTCACATCATGGCGATGTTGAACCAACGTCTCTGATTGCAACTATCGTTGCTGCAGCTGATGCTATTTCAGCCGCAAGACCTGGTGCTAGATCAGAGTCAATGGAGAATTATATTCACCGTCTAGAAAAACTAGAAGAAATTGCTAACAAGCATGATGGGGTTGATCATTGTTATGCTATCCAAGCAGGTCATGAGATTCGTGTCATGGTTAAGCCTGAAGAGATATCTGATGATCAAGCAGCAATTCTTTCACGTGATATTAAAAACGAAATTGAAGATAATCTTGAATACCCTGGACATATTAAAGTTACAGTCGTACGTGAGGTTAGAAAAGTTGAATTAGCCAAATAAGGGATTATGGAAGTTTAACTTCGGTAGATTTTATTTGGAGGGGGATCGTAACTTAGATGAGTTGCGGTCTTTTTTTTAATTAGGTTTTAGTATTTAACACAATTATTGTATAATTGAAATATTATGAGAAAGTGAGTTTCGGGGGTAATCCATGTATGTTTAATGTAATTGTATATTTGTTTTTGACAATGATATTGTCAGCGGTAATAACTCCCTTTGTAATTAAACTTGCTTACATTTTGGGTGCCGTAGATAGTCCTAATGCTCGCCGTGTTAATAAGAAGCCAATGCCTACTATGGGTGGATTGGCCATTTTTATTGCTTTCACGTTCTCAACTTTTGTATTGTTGAGAAATCAGTTCCCTAGTCATGAACTGTTCAGTGTTTTCTTGGCTGAATGTATTATAATTCTGACCGGAATAATTGATGATATTAGAGAATTATCTCCAAAGGCAAAAATGGCAGGTATCTTCGCCGCTGCTTTAGTAATATACTTCCTGGCCGGTATTAAGATGAATGAGATTGTTTTACCGATCTTTGGGTCATTTAATCTAGGTTGGTGGAGTTTCCCAATAACCATCATTTGGATTCTAGCCATTACTAATGCGGTTAATTTAATTGATGGATTAGATGGTTTAGCCACTGGTGTTTCGATAATTGCACTTTTCACCATGGGAATCGTCGGTTACTTCTTCTTAAATATAACTAACGTTTATGTATCAATTTGGATCTTTGCTTTGGTAGCTTCTCTGATGGGATTCCTACCACATAATTTCCATCCTGCAAGTATCTTTTTAGGTGATACTGGCGCATTATTCATAGGTTTTATGATTGCTGTATTTTCACTTAAGGGATTGAAGAATGTTACATTTATTACTATGCTGATTCCAGTCGTTATATTAGGTGTTCCAATTACTGATACTGTTTATGCGATGTTAAGAAGATTCTTGAATAAGAAGCCAATAACTCAAGCAGATAAGCATCACTTGCATCATAGATTAATGCAATTAGGTTTATCGCATAGACAAACAGTTTTAGTTATTTATGGTTTATCATTAGTTTTCGCATTTATTTCATTGTTGTACCCACTTTCAAGTCTGTGGGGTAGCGTTTTACTGACAATAGGCGTATTGATAGGTTTGGAATTGTTTGTTGAATCAATTGGTCTGATAGGCGACAATCGACAACCTTTATTACGAGCTATTCAAAAATTTGTTAAGAGATTAGAAAAGAAAGACTAAATAGAGCTGACAATCCAGTTTGGGTTGTCAGCTCTATTGCTTTTAAAGAGATATTTAAATTGCAACTTGCTTGTAGACTTGGTCGCTTTTTTTAAATTTTATTTGATTTTGGAATTGATTAGTTATGTCTTGGGTAATTTCATTGTGATTTTCTAGATCTAAAAATATTTCACAACTAACATCAGTTGAAAAAGACTTATTTTCTAAGGTTATTTTTTCATTTTTAGCATAATTTTCGAATTTATCATACAAGTGATATGGAATGGTTAAATCATATCCTTGTTGAAGTCGATTTTCGACTAGGCCAATTTCTTTGATAGCGTCAGCTGTTGTTGATGAGTAAGCACGTATCAAGCCTCCTGCCCCTAGCTTAATACCACCAAAGTATCTGGTGACAACAACCGTGACATTTTTTAAGTTATTTTGTTGCAGTACGTTTAAAATTGGAGAACCAGCTGTTCCACTTGGTTCACCATCGTCTGACATGCGTTCAATTTCAATGTTTTCTAAAACGATAAACGCAGTGCAGTTATGAGTAGCTCCAGATTCTTGCTCTCGAATTTTCTGAATAAATTGATTTGCTTCTTCTTCAGTTGAGGTTTGGGATATATGAGCAATGAATCGGGACTTTTTAATATCCTTCTCAAAGCTAGCTGTTTTAGCAATTGTTTTGTAATTTTGCAAAAAATTAACTTCCTTTCGTAATTTAGTATATGAATAATTTAAATATGTACTTAGGTGGTCGAATATTTAATTCGGCAAGTTTGTCTGATGAAGAAATCAACTTTTTAATGAATATAGGTTGTAAGCGCAAGCCAGGAATAGTTGCTGGTAAATGTCAAAGATGTTTGATGACAATTGATATGAAAAATATTAAATCAAAAAGTAATTATTGTCGAAGTTGTATCAATCTTGGAAAAGTATCTGAGAATGATGAGCTGATAATAACCCCCTCAAACGTTCCCTTTGCTCCTGTGAATGATGCATTAGAGTGGAATGGTACATTAACAGTTATGCAGCAAAAAGCTTCAGAGGAGTTAATTAAGGCAAATAGTAATCATAAAGATCATTTGGTCTGGGCAGTAACAGGGGCTGGAAAAACAGAGATGATATTTCCATTAATAAATCAGGTAATTTCAAAAAGTGAACGAGTCGCTATTTGCTCACCTAGAATAGATGTCTGTATTGAATTGCATCCACGTATTCAAAAGGCCTTCCCAAATATTAGTTTGGGATTATTCCATGGTAGAAGTGAATCTCCTTACAGCTTTACCCAAGTGGTTTTAGCAACTGTACATCAATTGATTAAGTTTGAACGAGCTTTTGATGTG
Organism: Companilactobacillus insicii; assembly: GCF_003946015.1. Taxonomy (GTDB): domain Bacteria; phylum Bacillota; class Bacilli; order Lactobacillales; family Lactobacillaceae; genus Companilactobacillus; species Companilactobacillus insicii. Next base: position 66,524 of record NZ_RHNU01000004.1, on the reverse strand, counting down.
TTAATTATTGATGAGGTGGATTCTTATCCATTGGCAGGCAGTGAAATGCTCCATAAGGCAATTGAGAAGTCTGTTAAGGAAAATGGTCAAACTGTTTATTTGTCAGCAACACCGCCAAAAGAACTATTGAAAAAGGTTGATTCTAAAGATATTACCATTTCTAAATTATATCAAAGATTTCATGGTCATCCATTACCTGTACCTAAGTGTCACATGTTGTTTAAATCTAGTGATTATAAAAAAATAAATCCAAGATTAAGATGGAAAATAAAAGAATTGATAAATAATAACGAAAGATTCATGCTGTTTTTTCCTAAAATTCCACAAATGATGGAATTCTCTAATAATTTAAGGATTATTTTTCCAGATTTAAAATTTGTAGATGTTAGTTCCCGCGATGAAGAATGTTTAGATAAAGTTAGTAAGTTTAGATCTGGAGAAGTACAGGCAATACTGACGACGACTATTTTGGAACGTGGAGTAACCTTCAAACACATTACAGTAATTGTCATTGATGCTGATGCTGCCGAGTTTTCAAAGACATCGTTAATTCAAATAGCTGGTCGAGCTGGCCGAGACAAAACTTATCACGATGATGATGTTTATTTTTATTACCAAAGCTATAATCGCCAAATTAAGCAGTCGTGTTCAGAAATAAAATATCTTAATCGGTGGATAAAAGAATGAAGTGCTTAAATTGTAATAATTCTTTAGTTAATAATTGGTCATTGAAAGAGCTCTTTGGCATAGAAGAGATGATCCCAGATAATTTGTGTCAGTTTTGTAGAAGTCGATTAATAATATTGAGTGCAGAAAAGGGATGTTCTAGGTGTTTTAAAACTATTGATAATAATATTTGTCAGGATTGTTTGTTGTGGGAGAAAAAATATCAAATTATCAATTGTCATCAGTCATTGTTTGAGTATAATCGGTTCATACATAGTTATTTTAAAAACTATAAAAGGTATGGCGATATTTTATTAGCAGAGTTGTTTTTTAAAGACTTGTACAAATGGTCTAAGTATCATAAATTCGATTTAGTTACATATATTCCTGCAAGTAATGGGCATTTAAAAGAGCGTGGCTTTGATCCGGTATGGGAAATGTACCATGATGTGTTTGACTTAACGCCAATGTTAGTTAAATTGGATGCTGATAAGCCTCAAGCTCAGAAAAACCGCTATGAAAGACTTCAAACGCCTCAAACCTTTTATCTTCATTCAAATAATGTTGATATATCAACGAAAAACAGCATTTTAATATTGGATGATATTTATACAACTGGACGTACGATGATGCATGCAAGAAGTGCTCTCGAAATAGCCGGTTTTAAGAATATTTGTACTTTTTCATTATCTAGGTAGTGAAACCGTTGTCACATTCTCGTAAGAACTATATAATTAAATTGAAGAGTAGATACACTCTTTAATTTCCTATCGTCGGAAGGAGAGATTCTTATGTTAACAATTAATGTTCGTGGTGAAAATATCGAGGTAACACAATCAATTCGTGACTACGTTGAAAAAAGACTATCAAAAATGGAAAAATATTTCAGTGAAGACAGCAGCCCAATCGCTCATGTTAATTTGAAAACATATCCATCAAAGGGTACAAAAGTTGAAGTAACAATTCCACTTCCATACATGACTCTAAGAGCCGAAGAAATGAATGATGACATGTATGCTGGTGTTGACCTAGTAACCGATAAGCTTGAAAGACAAGTTAAGAAGTTTAAGACACGTGTAAATCGTAAGGGACGTGAACAAGGAAGTATCAAGGACATTCCTTTAGATGATGTTTCTGCAGAAGACGCAAAAGAAGACGAATCACAAATCGTTAGAACAAAACGTCTATCTCTAAAACCAATGGACGCTGAAGAAGCAGTTCTACAAATGGAAATGCTTGGACATGAATTCTTTATTTTCGAAGATGCTGAAACTAATGGTGCAAGCATCGTTTACAAACGTAATGACGGTAAGTATGGTTTGATTGAAACAAACGAATAGGAAATTCCGATTGCTAGGGCAGAAATGTCCTAGCTTTTTTTTATTGTAAAGTTGTGTAAAGTTTATGCAAATTACAACAAAAACATAAAATTATGGTGTATTATATTAACTCTGGAAGACTCTATAAAAATCCGAGTTTAAAACATTTAAAAAAAATGCTACTATTAAGAGTATGTTTAGTATTTAGGAGAGATTATTACATATGGCAAATCCATTAAGAAGATGGGTCGAAAGCGATAAAAGAGAAGTCAAACGTATGGGCAAGATTGCCGATAAGGTTGAAAGCTATGCTGATGAATACAGCAAACTTTCTGACGAAGAACTTCAAGCTAAGACTCCTGAATTTAAAGAAAGATTAGCGAATGGCGAAACATTGGATGACATTTTGCCTGAAGCCTTTGCTACAGCCCGTGAAGGTGCTAAGAGAGTTCTAGGACTCTTTCCATTTAGAGTTCAGATCATTGGTGGTATTACGCTTCATGAAGGTAACATCGCTGAAATGAAAACTGGTGAAGGTAAGACTTTGACTGCCACATTACCAGTTTATTTGAATGCCCTTGCTGGAAAAGGTGTTCATGTTGTTACAGTTAATGAGTACTTATCATCCCGTGATGCTAAGGAAATGGGTGAATTATACAACTGGTTAGGACTAAGTGTTGGTCTTAACGTTAACAGTTTGGATTCAGAAGAAAAGCGTGCCGCATATAATTGTGATATTACTTATTCAACTAATAGTGAGTTAGGTTTCGATTACTTACGTGACAACATGGTTGTTTATAAAGAACAAATGGTACAACGTCCTTTGCACTATGCCATCGTTGATGAGGTTGATTCAATTTTAATTGATGAGGCTAGAACACCGTTGATCATTTCTGGTGCTGCTGAAAAATCAACAGCTATGTATGTTCGTGCAGATAGATTCTCTAAGACTCTTGAAAAAGATGATTACAAGATTGACTGGCCTACAAAGTCAATTAGTTTAACAGAAACAGGTATTAGAAAGGCTGAAGATTACTTCGGCTTAGATAATTTATATGACATTGATAATACTGTTTTGAACCACCATTTGGATCAAGCCTTGCGTGCTAATTATATTATGACGCTTGATATTGATTATGTTGTTCAAGATGGCGAAGTTAAGATTGTTGATCAGTTTACTGGTCGTGTTATGGATGGTCGTCGTTATTCTGATGGATTGCACCAAGCTATTGAAGCTAAAGAGGGTGTTGAGATCCAAGATGAGACTAAGACAATGGCCAATATTACATACCAAAACTTCTTCCGTATGTACGATAAGTTGTCAGGTATGACTGGTACTGCTAAGACTGAAGCTGAAGAATTCAGAGAAATTTATAACATGGAAGTTATTTCCATTCCTACAAATAAGCCAGTTATCCGTGATGATAAGGAAGATGTTCTCTACCCAACATTGAAGAGCAAATTTGCTGCCGTTGTTAGAGATATCAAAGCTCGTCACGAAAAAGGTCAACCATTATTGGTTGGTACTGTTGCGGTTGAATCTTCAGAATATCTATCTAAGTTGTTAGATAAAGAAGGTATTCCACATGCTGTCTTGAATGCCAAGAACCACGCCAAGGAAGCTGAAATCGTTATGAATGCCGGACAACGTGGCGCTGTTACGATTGCTACTAATATGGCTGGTCGTGGTACTGATATTAAGCTTGGACCTGGCGTTAAAGAAGTTGGTGGTTTGTGTGTTCTTGGTACAGAACGTCATGAATCTCGTCGTATTGATAATCAGCTTCGTGGTAGATCTGGTCGTCAAGGTGACCCAGGTGTTACACAATTCTACATGTCACTTGAAGATGACTTGATGAAGCGTTTTGGTTCAGATAGAATCAAGCGTGTTCTTAAAGCATTGAAGATTGAAGACGATGACGCTGTTATTCAAAGTAAGATGATGACACGTCAAGTTGAATCTGCTCAAAAACGTGTTGAAGGTAATAACTACGATACTCGTAAGAATACTTTGCAATACGATGATGTCATGCGTGAACAACGTGAAGTTATCTATAAAGAAAGAATGGAAGTCATTACTGAAGATAAGGATCTTGACCGTGTTCTTCTACCTATGATTGAGCGTACTATTAAGGCACAAGTTGATGTACACACTCAAGGTAAGCAAGAAGAATGGGATCTTGATGCAATTGTTGACTTTGCTAAGTCAGCTTTAGTAAACGACAAAGATTTCAGTGTAGTTGATCTTCAATTGAAGTCAGCTGACGAAATTGTTAAGTACCTAATGGACTTTGTTAATAAGAACTACGAAGATAAGAAGAAACAACTTGGGGATCCATCACAAATGCTTGAATTCGAAAAAGTTGTTATTCTTAGAGTTGTTGATGAGCACTGGACTGATCATATTGATGCAATGGATCAATTACGTCAATCAATTGGTCTACGTGGTTATGGACAATTGAACCCACTTGTTGAATATCAAGAAGAAGGTTATCGTATGTTCGAAGAAATGGTTTCAGATATCGAATATGATGTAACCAGATTATTCATGAAGGCCGAAATTAGACAAAACATGGAAAGATAAATCGGCAGGCCATTTGGCCTGCTTTTTTTATAAAGGTGTAATTATGGAATTTGGAGAAATTAAAACTAAGATAAGTAACATTGAAAACAAAATCAGTCAATTCAGGGGGTCTCTTTGACTTAGACAGCCTGGAAGAATCGATTGCTGAGAATGAATCCAAAATGGCTGAGAATGGATTTTGGGATGATCATGATAGTGCTCAAGCTGTTATTGATGAAACAAATGATTTGAAAGATAAGTATGATAACTTCAAGCATTTGGATGAAGATCTTGAGAATTTGCAAGTGCTAGAGGAACTATATAATGATGATCCTGAAGATGATCTTCTAACTCAATTGGAAGATGATACAGCATCCTTAGAAGGTAAGATGAAGTCATATGAATTGAATATGCTTCTTTCAGAACAATATGATTCACATAATGCCATTTTGGAAATCCATCCAGGTGCTGGTGGAACAGAATCACAGGATTGGGGTTCAATGTTGTTACGTATGTATCAACGCTGGTCGGATCAACATGGATTTTCAGTGGAAATTGAAGATTATCAACCTGGTGATGAAGCTGGAATTAAAAGCGTCTCTATGATGATCAAAGGTAAAAATGCATATGGACTATTGAGATCTGAACGTGGAGTTCATAGATTAGTAAGAATTTCACCATTCGATTCAGCCGGAAGAAGACATACATCATTTGCTTCTGTCGATGTCATGCCTGAGCTTGATGATTCTATTAATGTTGAAATAAATGACGATGATTTGCGTGTTGATGTCTTCCGTTCATCAGGTGCTGGTGGCCAACATATTAATAAAACATCATCGGCTGTTAGAATTACTCATTTACCAACTGGAATTGTAGTTAGTTCACAGGCTCAACGTTCACAGCTTCAAAATAGACAAACGGCTATGAATATGTTAAAAGCTAAGTTGTACCAAAAAGAACAAGAAGAACAAGCCAAAAAGAACGCAGAAATAAAAGGTGAACAAATGGATATTGGATGGGGTTCACAGATTCGTTCTTATGTTTTCCATCCTTATACAATGGTAAAGGATCATCGTTCTAACTATGAAACCGGTAATGGTCAAGCTGTCATGGACGGTGATTTAGATCCGTTCATTTATGCGTACTTACAATGGAAACTTCAAGGGGAAAATCCAGAATAATATGCCAAAAAGAATTTTAGTTGTAGATGATGAAGCATCAATCTTAGAATTGATCGAGTATAACCTAACTGCTAAAGGTTATGACGTTGATAGTTCTACCAATGGTGAAGATGCACTTAATAAAATATTAATGGAAAAATTTGATTTAGTTTTGTTGGATCAGATGCTTCCTAAGATAAGTGGGATTGAGATTCTCAAAAGGGTCCGAGCTGATGGTAATGCAACTCCAGTAATATTTTTAACAGCAGTAGATGCTGAAGAAAATAAGATTGAAGGATTAATAAGTGGTGCTGATGACTATATTACTAAGCCATTCAGTGTCAAAGAATTACTAGCACGTATCGAAGTAGTATTGAGAAGAACGTCAGAATCAGATAAGACGCACTTTGCGCTTAATAAGGCAGCTAAAAGTTTGATGATCAACGGTGCTGAAATACCTTTAACTCGTAAAGAGTATCAATTATTAGAGTTCTTGTTAGACAATAAAGGAATAGTTGTTTCAAGAGACCAGATTTTTGATAATGTTTGGGGATTAAATTCTAATTCTCAATTGAGGATGGTTGATATTCAAATTAGTCATCTTCGTGATAAAATTGAAAAAGATACAAAAGATCCGCAAATAATTAAAACCGTACACGGATTCGGTTACGTCTTAGAGGTGTAATAATGGGGAAAAAATTAGGACCAACAATTGCAATCGCTATTTCTGTAATAGTATTTATAGTACTGTCAGTATTTGCCGATAATATCTTGGGTAATTCTCAAACTGATATGTTTGCGGAAGAAACCGTGTCTTATCGTGAATTAAAGAAGAATCATACACAGGAACAGGCGGCAAGATATTCCAGCCTTTCTTATGTGGATACAACAAAACGTGATAGTGGTTTAGAGAAGGGTGCGTATGATTTGATTCATCGTGGACGTTTAACACCCGGACAGAACTTTGTAACCAATAATACTTTTGGAACTCGTACGATGTATTATATGCATGGTTCAAATCATTATGTTGTCGCTAAGAAATACAAGCGATTGTGGAATCAAGATACATTTTCATTTGTAATGGTCGCATTTATTTACTTTGTCGTGACTGATTCCATGATTTTGTTCTTTTATCGTAAGCGCCAGATGTTGAGTAAAGATATCGAGAGTGTCACTGATAATCTGAAACGTGTTCGTAAGAATAAAGATATGGCATCTTTAATTCTATCTCCAGATGATGAATTGTATGATTTGGTCGAACAAACCAATGATATCAGCATGGATATTAATGAATTGAGGGATAATGCTAGATTACGTGAACGCCGTTTCAAGAGTTTGATTGGACATTTGCCAATCGGTGTAATGCTATTAAATTCTCAAGGTGAAGTGTTGATGCACAATCAAGCGATGGCTGGATTATTGGACGAAAATATTTCGAATGATATCCATCCATTTATTGAGGATGTTAAGACATATAGTTTAAGTAGAATGATTGAGCACACTTTACGAAAGAATAAGAACCACCATCGTGAGATTCAGTTAGTTGGTAATTCTCAAAAGTATGTTGATGCAAATGTTATTCGTCTAGTTCATTCTCGTGAAGATTTTGATCAGCAAGTATTAGTTATTCTTTATGATCTGACTGAAAGTCGTCGATTTGAACAGATGCAAGTAGATTTTGTTAATAATGTGAGTCATGAGTTAAAGACTCCAATAACTTCTATCGAAGGTTTCTCAGAAACATTGCTTAATGGTGCAAAAGATGACCCTGAAAAACTCGATCATTTCTTACACATTATTAATGATGAGAGTGTCAGGTTGACAGAGTTGATTCAAGATATTTTGTCACTTTCAAAAGTTAAAAAGGATAACGATCAAACTCAATTAGTTAATATGCAAGAAGACATAAGTAAGATTATTGATAGTTTAGCCATTCCAATTAAGAAACATGGAATTACCATCAATAAGAAGTTCTTCGGTAATGAGAATATAACTATTAATAAAGAGAAAATTGATTTGGTTATTGGTAACTTAATTAAGAATGCTATTTCCTATAACAAGGAAAATGGCAAAATTTCAATGGAATTCCATCATGATGAAATTGAAAATAGAATTAAGTTTGTCATTGAAGATACTGGTATAGGTATTTCAGAAGATGACCAAAACCGAGTTTTTGAAAGATTTTATCGTGTTGATAAGTCAAGAAGTTTGGAAACTGGCGGTACTGGTTTAGGACTTGCAATCGTTAAAGAAACTATTGATACATTAAATGGTACAATTGCGGTTGAATCTCATATGGGATTAGGTTCTAAGTTTACGGTTGATATTCCATTATAATTACAAGATAAAGTAGGATTCCGTTTTGGAATTCTGCTTTTTTTGTAATCAAAACGTAACCTCAAAAAGGGTTCGCAGAAATACAAATCTAAGTTATAGTTGTTAGGTAGAAATTTTTGAAAAAAGGGAGAATTGTATGTCTAAGGGGAAAAAGATTTGGCTTTTCAGTATTTTATCCGTCTTCTTTGGAATGTTGTTCATTGGAGCAAACAATACTGAAGCTAAAGCTGGGGTAAATGATTATATAATTTCGAATAAGATTCAACCAGCTACGATCCAATATCGTGAAGGTACTTTTAATGAGTGGTTTGGTTATGAAAATGGTGTCGGCAAACCAGAAGGTGTCGTTGTTCATGAAACAGCTACTCCTGGTGTTAATGCTGAGCAGTTTGTTACGAGCTTTAATAATAACTGGAAGACACAGCAAACCTATGTACATGCTTTTACAGATGATAAAGAAACAATTAATATTCATAGTGCTGATTATGGTGTTTGGGGTGCCGGCCCAACTGCTAATAATAAATATATCCAGATTGAGCTTTGTCGTGTAAATGGATATGACGCCTTCGCACATTCGATTGCAAATGATGCATTTTATGTGGCATCTAAATTAATTCAATATGGCTTACCAGATATTCCTGGTCAAACAGTTCTATCTCACCATCAGGTAAGTTTGATGTATCATGAGACAACACACGTTGATCCAGATACATACTTTGCTGCTCAAGGTTATAGTATGGATGAAATGAATGCTATGATCTCATATTATTATAATAACTTGAAGAGTTATGGCAATGTATATGGTGGTAATGGTAATACTGGATCAAATACAAATGTCCTTCGTGTAAACAATCCAAATGGTGACTACGTTCCAATTATGGCATTGAGATCTGATGGTACATTTGCTCGTGTTACAAATCGTGCTTTGATGAATAATACAGATTGGCAAACTGATAAGACCACCGAATCAAATGGTGTTAAATATCGTCGTGTTGCTACTAATGAATGGGTTGATACTACATACGTTATTTAGTTAAAAATATTTTGAAAAGAGAGCATCCTTTTTATGGATGCTCTCTTTTTTGCTTGTATATCAGCTTTTAAAACTATATTTTTTAAATAAAATGATTAAAATAGTAGAATATTAAAATTTTTTAGATAATTTCCTAAATGCCTAATATCAAAATATAAATATCATGTTATAGTATGTTTGATAAGATTTAATGACTGTTTATTAATAGCCATGCTAGGGGAGGGAAAAATATGACTAGTAAGGTAAAATTAATCAGATATACAATAATTATCCTAATTCAAGTTGTATTTTTGTCGATTTTATTTGCTTTTGATACTCAGATTGATAAGGCCAGTCTGATGTCAGAGATGCCTGCGGGTATGGATTATAATCAAGTTGATGAAGCACCAATTCGAGCCCCTGGTGATTACGGTGGACCGATTTTGAGGTGGACTAAGGGCATTTTTGCTTTAAGAAATAAAGACCTGAATGATGATAATGGCACTGTACCTCAGGACGCTACTAGATTACCATTGATTACTGGTAATGCTAATTCAGCGATTCCGTCATTTAATGGGTTTATTACTCAGAGTGGAGTTCAACCTGGTAATATTAGTTTTGGTAGTTCAAGCCCAAGTACAACTTTTCAGGGTGTTGCTTGGAGTAACAACTCTAGTATGCTTGACTTGACTAGTAATCAAACATACTCTATGTGGATAGCAACAACTGATAAGGATATAGATGGTGGTTTTGCATTTGTCATTCAAAATGATAAGACTAAGGATCGTCAAGGTATTCAGGCGCTTTCTACTATAGATAACTTTGATGGTGGATATTCTCTTGCCGCACCGGAAACAATGGGGGTTTGGGCAAATGATCTTGGTTTATTCAGTCATGGCTCAGAGGCTATTCAAAATAGTTGGGCTTTAGAGATTGATAACACTGTTGATAATAGCGGTGGTGCAAATCATTCTTTTGATATGGGGCTTGATTCTGATAAGATGCATATTTCCACTGGTTTTCCTGGACAAGCAAAAAGTTATACGGCTCTTGGTATGAATGCATACAAACTTAATCATTCTGATCCTGACTATCATGTGTACGGTGGTGAAGGTCCAGGCTATTATTGGCATCACTTGACCATAATCTACAATCCAAATAAAGATGGTAAGACAGCTGATATAACTTATAAGTTTAATGATAAGTTGGAAGATGGTTCTAAGAATAAGAATACTGGAACCGAGACATTAACAAATCCGATTGAATCTACTGAAACTAAGACTATTAATCTTCAAAATACTTTTAATTTAGCTAGCGGTCAGACTAAAGTTCGTTGGGGATTAGTAGGTTATGGTGATAAGGGTAAAACGATTGTTAGTCTAGAATCGATTACTTCCTTTGTTGATGCAGATATCACTACCCAGACAATAGATAAAACACAGAATCGTACTTTGGATAGTGATAACAAATACGTTAATGCTGGGGATGAAATGGATCTTAGGTTTGATTTGAAATATAATTCTGGTAAGGAAAATTGGGATAAAATTTATGGCGTTATGGATATGCCTAAGAATTTAAGCTTCACTGGTGGAACGATAAATTACGCTGATGGAACCACTGAATCTATTTCAGCTAGCGAGATTAGTGACGGCAGTGTTAAACATGTTTTGAGTAAGGCTCTTGGTCCTGACAATAAGAGTGCCACAGTAGATATTTATGCTAATGCGATATCGTCAGTACCTCAAGAAACACCTGTGTCCGGAACACATGCAACGTTTAGAGGAGATACCTATGCAGGGGATGTTACTACTCAAGATTTTATTATTAGAAATCCCAAGTTGAATAGAAAGCTGAATATTTCTTCACCAACACCTAGCACAATTAATATTATGAAAACGGCTGATGCTACGATCGAAGGCAGTTTATCATATGATGATTCAACAGACTTTGACGATTACGGAGCTGACGTTTACGTTAATATCAATGGTACTGACCAGAAACCAGTAAATTTTGCCCCTGATAGTACTGGTAAAAAGATAACATTTGGTGAAGTATTATCCGGAGAGTCTTTGAATGAGGGTAAGAATACAGTGACGATTTATGCCAAGGATTCTTATGGAATGACTTCTGATAAGCTGATATTTACCATTAATGTCAGTGATAAGTATGCAAATTTGGTTACTGATTCTAAGTATTCATTTGGCGCAATAAATAGCGCTTATATTGGTACTGTTAAACGTAGCGGTGATTGGAATGTAAAAGTGAATACTGAAAATTCACCGTGGGAGTTGACTGCTTCTGCAAGCAAATTAACTGGTACAAATGGAGATAATTTCCCTGGTTCAATTATTTATAAGGATGGTAACTCCGTTCAGTCTATGCAAGATCAGAATGTAAGAATTGGTCAATCGATTGAACCCCAAACGGGAACAGTGGATATAACTAAGGACTACTGGAAAAATGATGAAAATGGAATTCTATTACAAGCAGATAATGGTAGTAAAACAAGCAATAATTACACTGGAGTAATTACGTGGACATTGACTGATGCTCCGGAAAGCAACTAGCTATTATAAAAAGACGTTTATCTCGTTAAACGTCTTTTTTGCTTGGAAATGTTTAATTTTTATTTATGAAATTTATAATTCATTGAATGTATATTTTCCGAATAGTAATCTGTGAAATAGATAACGTTATTTAGGGGGATATATATGAATAAAAAAGTGCTGTTAACGAGTGTTGCAGTTTTGAATACTGTCGCGGCTGTTGCTACACCAACCGTTGTTTCAGCTGCAAATATGAATCAACAATCAACTCAGCAATCAGCTGATAAAACAAATGATACTAATGTAATTGCTGGTCCAGAGGTAAAAAAGGCAGATCCTACAATTGCGCATTCTGCAGTAGTTCAAGCAGGAACTACAAATCCACTTCAACAAACTATTGTTGAATCATCTAATAATTATGTATCACCAGCTCAACAACAAGCGTTTTTAGCTCAAGCCGTCCCTATGGCTCAACAAGCAGCTGCAAAGTATAATGTTTATGCTTCAGTAATGCTTGCCCAAGCAATTATCGAAAGCGCATGGGGAACATCTGATTTAGCAACCATGGGTAATAATTTATTTGGAATGAAGGGTGATTATAACGGATCTTCCATCGACCTTCCTACTTCTGAATGGAGTGCTGACACAGGTTACTACTATATCGATGCATATTTTAGAAAGTATCCAAGTCTTTATGAATCATTCGCTGATAACGGAGATAAGATTCGTAACGGTGTTTCATGGGATGCTAAGTTTTATAGTGGCGCATGGAAAGAGAATACATCATCATATAAAGATGCTACTGCTTGGTTGCAAGGTAGATATGCTACTGAACCAACATATGCTTCAATTTTGAATAATATGATTCAAATTTATAATTTAACACAATATGACAACGGACAATCAGCCGTAAATAATGTAACTGATAATTCCACTGCTGCTGAAACAAATAGTAGCTCTAATGATGACTCAACTACAGGTACTGTTACTGTTAAGACAAGTCCATATGCTAGAATCAATGACAATAATGGCAAGCTTGTTGGTAACCGTGCACTTATGACTAATACTGATTGGTACTTTAATAAGAAGTCTACACATGCTGACGGTTCAGTTTGGTACCACGTTGCTACCAATGAATGGGTCAGTTCTAATGATGTAGTCCAAAAATAATATTATTTTGAAATGATTTCAAAAAACACTTTCTGAAAATGAAAGTGTTTTTTTTTGCCATTTTAAGATAAAGGCAATAAAACCTTAATAAATTCTTAAAAGATGTACCCATTTACTCACAATGTTGCAAAAATATTACACAATATTTAGTTTCTGTTACAGAACGGAGGATTCGTTGAAAATCGGTTTTCAAGATAGTAATCTAATACGTAGATATTATATAGGGGGATACCTTCAATGAATAAAAAAGTGCTGTTAACAAGCGTTGCCGTTCTCAACACACTAGCTGCCGTTGCTGCACCAACGGTTGCTTCCGCTGCCACGGACACTACAAGTGTTCCAGAATCTTCAGAACAAGTAAGTAATACAACTCAAGATAATAATAAAGATACAAAAGTAATTGCCGGATCAGATGTTGCAGAGGCTGATACAACCGTTGCACATACTGCTGCTCTTCAAACACAACCATCTACTAAGGCTATTGTTCAAGCTACAAGTAGTGGTGTTACATGGGCTCAACAACAAGCTTTCTTAGCTGAAGCCGTTCCAATGGCTCAACAAGCTGCTGCAAAGTATAACGTTTATACTTCTGTTATGTTGGCTCAAGCAATCCTTGAAAGTGCTTGGGGTACATCAACTCTAGCAACTCAAGGCCACAACTTATTTGGTATTAAGGGTGACTATAACGGTGCTTATGTTTCTATGCCAACATCAGAATGGAGTGCGTCACAAGGTTGGTATACTATTTATGCTAACTTCAGACAATATCCTAGTTACTATGAATCATTCTTAGATAATGGTAATAAATTACGTAACGGCGTTTCATGGGACTCAGGTTACTACAAGGGTACATGGAAAGAAAATACATCATCATATAGAGATGCTACTGCCTGGTTACAAGGAAGATATGCAACTGCTCCTAATTATGCATCATCATTGAATAGTTTGATTGCTACATACAACTTAACTCAATATGATGGAACTCCTGAAACAAACAGTGGTTCTGATAGTGATACTAATAGTGGAACAGTTCGCGCAATGAAGTCACCATACACAAGAATTTATAACAATGAAGGTAAACTTGTTACAAATCGTGCATTGAGAACAAATACTGACTGGTACTACAACAGAACTAAGACAGATGCTAACGGTACTGTTTGGTATCATGTTGCCACAACTGAATGGGTCAGCGCTAACGACATTTCAGTTCAATAAAAATAATAAAATAATTTATAAAATTTTAAATCAGCTGTCGATTAAATCGATGGCTATTTTTTATGATTTTTTTTGTTTTTTTAAGGTGTTTTTATACAAAAAATATACATTCGTATATTACTATTGAAGGGATAGAGGTGAGGATATTGAAAAAAAGACTTGTTGCATTATTTGCTATAATGCTTACTGCAATTTTAGTATTGTCTGGTTGCTCAGGTAGTGGTGATCAGAAGACGATTACGGCTGTTGGATCATCTGCAGCCCAACCGTTAGTTGAACTTGCAGGTGAAGAATTCTCAAAGGATAATCCTAACGAATACGTAAATGTCCAGGGTGGAGGAACAGGTACAGGCTTAAGCCAAATACAACAGGGTGCTGTAAATATCGGTAACTCTGATCTTTATGCTGAGCAAAAAGATAATATTGATGCAAGTAAGTTGGTCGATCATCGTATTGCTGCTGTTGGAATGGTGCCAATCGTTAACAAGGATGTCAAAGTAGATTCTTTAACAATTAAACAATTACGACAAATCTTTTCAGGTCAAGTAACTAATTGGAGACAAGTTGGTGGACAAGATTTAAAAATAACAATCATCAATCGTGCGGATGGAAGTGGTACTAGATCAGCATTTGAAGATGATGTTATGGGCGGTTCACAGTTCGCTAGTTCACAAGAACAAGATTCCAGTGGTATGGTTCGTCAGATTGTTTACAATACAAATGGTGCAATTAGCTATTTGGCAATGCCTTATTTAAATGACACCGTTAAGACATTGAAGGTTAACGGTGTTGAACCGACAATTAAGAATATTGAAAATAACACTTGGAAAATATGGTCATATGAGCATCTATATACAAAGGGTGAAGCTACTGGTATGACTAAAAAATTCTTAGATTATATCATGACTGATAAAATCCAGACTCAAGTTGTTAAAAAACTGCAATATGTACCAATAAATAATATGCAATATCAAAAGGACTACAAGGGTAATGTGACACCTGTTTCAAAGGGGGCAAAGTAATATGAAAGATCCAATTAGAGAGAGTTTAACCAAAAAGTCGGTTTCAGCTAAACGTGAAACTAGAGGGAAAATAATTTCGTTCAGTTTTACGGCAATTATCGTAATTTTAGTTGTGACTATTATTGGATTCGTTGCTTCCAGAGGCTTGATTATCTTTGTTAAAGATGGTGTAAACCCAATTAACTTTTTAACACATTCAGTTTGGTCTCCAAATAAACTAGATAGTGCGGGACACCCAATTGTTGGGGCAGCGCCAATGATCATCGGATCATTTGCCGTTACATTAATCGCTGCCTTGATAGGAACTCCATTTGCAATAGCCGCAGCGTTATTTATGACAGAGATTTCACCTAAATGGGGACGCAAGGTATTGCAACCAGTAATTGAATTACTAGTTGGTATTCCATCAGTTGTTTATGGATTTATTGGTTTAACTATTGTTGTACCATTTGTTCGAAAGATTGCTGGAGGTAGTGGTTTTGGTATTTTAGCAGGATCATTCGTTTTATTCGTTATGATATTACCAACTATTACTTCAATGTCAGTGGATGCTCTGAGAGCAGTTCCACGATATTATCGTGAGGCTTCTCTTGCATTGGGTGCTACACGTTGGCAAACAATTCACAAAGTTATTTTGCGTGCGGCAACACCTGGTATCTTGACTGCCGTAGTTTTTGGTATGTCACGTGCTTTTGGTGAAGCACTTGCTGTTCAGATGGTTATTGGTAATGCAATGCTGTTGCCAAATAATCTAGTATCTCCATCATCTACATTAACTAGTGTTTTAACAATGAATATGGGTAATACAATTATGGGATCTACACCTAATAATGCATTATGGTCATTAGCATTACTGTTGCTTCTTATGTCATTGCTATTCAACTTCGTAATTAGAATAATCGCAAAGAGAGGTAAGATGTAATGTTCAATGAAAAAGTAAAAGATAAAATTGCTACTGGCGTTATTTACGCTATGTCAGGAATCATTGTGCTTATACTTGCTGGACTTTTGCTATATATACTAGGTAGTGGATTACGTTATGTTAACTGGCATTTTCTAACCTCAGGATCAAAGGCATTTCAGGCAGGTAGTGGTGTAGGCATTCAGCTGTTCAATTCGTTTTTCTTATTGATTTTATCGATGTTAATCTCCATTCCTATTGCTATTTCGGCGGGTATTTTCTTATCCGAGTATGCTGGCAAAAACAAATTGGTTGAAATTATCAGAGTATCAATTGAAGTTTTAAGTTCCTTACCATCAATCGTTGTAGGACTATTTGGCTTTTTGATTTTTGTAATTAGTTTTAAGTTTGGTTTTTCAATTTTGTCTGGTGCCTTAACTTTAACAGTTTTCAACTTGCCAATTTTAACTCGAAATGTTGAAGATTCATTAAGATCGGTTTCGCAATCACAACGTGAGGCTGGTTTGGCACTTGGTTTGTCAAAATGGGAAACTGTTATTCACGTTATTATTCCAGATGGTTTACCAGGTATTATTACCGGTATGATCATCGGAGCTGGTAGGGTCTTTGGTGAGGCCGCTGCGCTTATCTATACCGCAGGTCAAAGTGCACCACCACTTGATTTTACAAACTTTAATGTCTTCAGCATCACCAGTCCATTAAATCTGATGCGTCCTGCTGAGACATTAGCCGTTCATATTTGGAAGGTCAACTCTGAAGGATTGATCCCTGATGCCGTGCAAGTATCAGCCGGAGCTTCAGCAGTATTGATCATTGCAGTATTGTTATTCAATTTACTATCAAGATACATTGGTAACTTAGTTTATAAGAAAATGACAGGAGAGTAATTTTATGGATATACAAAATGAAGAACAATTTATTCATCATTTAGATGAAAAAGATCATGAAATTGCCATGTCTACCAATGACTTGCAGGTGTTTTATGGTGAAAAGGAAGCTATGCACAAAGCTAGCCTGCAATTTGAACGTTACAAAATAACTTCTTTAATAGGTGTTTCCGGTTCTGGTAAATCAACTTTCTTGCGGTCTTTGAATCGGATGAACGATAATGTACCTGGAGCAACTGTTAAGGGCCAAATTATGTATCGTGGTCTTGATATTAACAAGAATGATGTAGATATTTATGAAACAAGAAAGCATATTGGGATGGTTTTTCAACGTCCTAATCCTTTTGCAAAGTCGATTTATGACAATATAACTTTTGCTCTTAAGCGTCATGGTTTACATGATAAGAAAAAACTAGATGAGATTGTAGAAACAACTTTGAAGCAGGCTTCACTTTGGGATCAGGTAAAAGATGATCTCAATAAGAGTGCGATGGCATTATCTGGTGGACAACAACAACGATTGTGTATAGCGAGAGCAATTGCTATGAAACCAGATATCCTACTAATGGATGAACCGGCCAGTGCTCTGGATCCGATTTCGACTTCAAATATTGAAGAAACAATGCTCAATTTGAAAGATCAATTCACGATCATAATTGTTACACACAATATGCAACAAGCCGCTAGAATCAGTGATTATACAGCGTTCTTCCATATGGGACGCGTTGTGGAATTCAATGAGACTAGAAAAATCTTCACTCGTCCAAAAATTAAGACAACTGAAGATTATGTTTCAGGACACTTTGGGTAGGAGGCTCCACTATTGGCAGAAAAAATTTTAACATCTTCGGATGTACATTTGTTTTATGGAAAAAAAGAAGCACTTAAAGGAATCAACCTTGATTTCAATAAAAATGAAATAACTGCTTTAATCGGACCCTCAGGTTGTGGTAAGTCTACTTACTTACGCTGTTTGAACCGAATGAATGATTTAATACCTAATGTAACAATCACTGGAACTATTTCATTAGACGGTAAAAATATTTACGCACCTAACATCGATACGGTAGAATTAAGAAAGCAAGTCGGAATGGTGTTTCAACAGCCTAATCCATTTCCGTTCTCAGTTTATGATAACGTCATTTATGGATTGCGCTTAGCTGGAATTAAAGATAAAGCAGTTTTAGATGAAGCAGTAGAAACAAGTTTACAAAATGCTGCTGTGTGGGATGATGTTAAAGATAAGCTGCATCAAAGTGCCTTATCTTTATCTGGTGGACAGCAACAGAGGGTTTGTATTGCCAGAGTTCTGGCAGTTAAGCCTGATATTATTCTGTTAGATGAACCAACTTCCGCACTTGATCCAATATCATCAGCTAAGGTTGAAGATACAATGCTCAACTTGCGTGAGGATTATACAATCATTACTGTTACACATAATATGCAACAAGCTTCAAGAATCTCTGATCGTACAGCATTTTTCTTGAACGGAGAATTAATTGAAGCAGATAAAACAAAAAATATTTTCTTAAATCCAAAAGAAAAACAAACTGAAGATTATATTTCAGGAAAATTCGGATAGGGGGCAAGGATATGCGTAGTACTTTTGAAGAGCAACTTAATGATTTGCACTTACGATTCTCAGAAATGGGAATGATGGCCAGTGAGGCTATCATGAAATCAGTTAAAGCTTATATCAATCACGATAAAGCACTAGCTAAAGAAGTTATTGAAAAGGATGTCTATATTAATAGACGCGAAATGAATCTTGAAAAGGATTCTTTCGAAATGATTGCGTTGCAACAGCCTGTTACCTCAGACTTGCGAATGATCGTCACAGTTTTGAAGGCAAGTTCAGACTTAGAGCGTATGGGTGATCATGCTGTAAGTATTGCTCAAGAGACAATTAGAGTTAAAGGTAAGACTCGTATTCCTGAAATTGAAAAATTAATCAGTGAAATGGGTGATATGAGTACAAGTATTGTTGAAGACTCATTGGAAGCTTATTTGAAAAAAGACGGTGAAATGGCTGAAGAAGTTGCCAAACGTGATATTAAAATTGATGGCAAGAGTAAAATGATCAATGAGTTGTGTATCAAAGATATGCAAAAAACTGCAGATAACGTTTTGAGTGGTTCATCATACATGCTAGTTGCTAGTTATCTTGAACGTGTTGGTGATTATGCAACAAATATTTGTGAGTGGGTAGTATACTTGAATAGTGGTCATGTTATTGAATTGAATCGTAAACATATGGCAGATGAGGATTAGTTTACTGGTTGAAATTACCACAGCTATGTTGTATATTTTTTAGACAAAGTTGAGGTGAGATTTCTTGAAAAAAAGTTTAACAAGATCTAGTACCAATAGAATGCTTGCCGGAGTTTGTGGCGGTATAGGTGAATATTTTGGAATTGACTCAACTTGGATAAGATTAGGATTAATTTTTATTACTCCTTTTACGTACTTCTTAACAATTCCAGCTTATATAGTGTGCGTTTATCTAATGCCTGAGAAACGTAACATTCAGCGTACAGACTTTGACAAGTCATACAATCCATACAATCGAATTAACAATAGAATTCGCAAGATAAATAATACGAAGGGTCGGAGTGATAAAAACAAATGAGATTACTAATTAAAATGGCGATTTACACAGTACTATTTTTGGCAATAGCAAGTTTACTACCAGGGATGTTTTATGTTAACAGTTTGGGAACGGCAGTCTTGGCTAGTTTTGTTTTGATTGTCTTGAATTGGACGGTAAAACCCATTTTGCATATTATTTCTCTTCCAATCACATTTATAACCTTTGGATTGTTCTCGTTTGTAATAAGTGCAATAACCTTAGAAATAACATCATCGTTGATGGGGCCATCAACTTTCTACTTTAGTAGTTTTGGTGCAGCTATCGTTGTTGCCATCATACTGGCAATTTGCAATTCGGTTATTAGTAACTATGCTTCTGATAATTTTAATAAACGCTTTTAATGTAAAGGTACGTCTAAGTTAAAGTGACGTACCTTTTTTGTATTCTTGATACAGCTCAATTCTTTTATTGTTAGTAAAATGATAGAATTAAAGTTAAGAATAAAAATTAGTGAGGGTTGCTTTATGACAAGTTTTGTTACGGTATCTGAATTAGTTAAAGAAAATAATTTAAAGGTTTATGCTGGTAAGGAACTTTTAGATATTAAAAAAGTAATGACAAGTGATATTTCACGTCCTGGTATTGAATTAACGGGTTACTTTGATTATTATCCTAGCGAACGTATCCAACTATTTGGACAGACTGAATCAGCTTATTCACATTCGATGACTGCCAATAATCGTTACAAGGTAATGTTGGAGATATGTCGAGAGGATACACCGGTATTATTGATTTCACGTGATATTAAGCCTAGTGCAGAATTAATACGTGCAGCAAATGAACACGGTGTTCCAGTTATCGGATCAGAATTACCTACAACAAGACTTTCAAGTATGGTCACAGAATATTTGGATCAGCGCTTAGCACCCAGAGAGTCAATCCATGGTGTTCTAGTAGATGTCTATGGTATTGGAATTCTTCTTACAGGTCACTCGGGTATTGGTAAGAGTGAAACAGCTCTTGAATTGGTCAAGCGCGGACATCGTTTAATTGCTGATGACCGTGTTGATGTTTATCAACAAGATGAAAAGACAATTGTTGGTGAAGCACCCAAGATACTGAATCATTTACTTGAGATTCGTGGTATTGGAATTATTGATGTCATGAACTTATTTGGTGCCGGCGCAGTTCGTTCAGAGAGTAAGATTTCACTAATTATTAATTTGGAAGATTGGTCACCAGATAAGAATTACGATAGATTAGGTTCAATGGAAGACAATCGACCAATCTTTGATGTGGATGTGCCACAAATAACAGTTCCAGTTAAAGTCGGCCGTAATATTTCAATTATTATTGAGGTCGCAGCTATGAATTTCCGTGCAAAGAACATGGGATATGATGCAACTAAAAAATTCGAAGAAAATCTTGGATCATTGATTAAAGAAAATACTGAAAACGAAGAAGGTAACAAATGAGCTTATTAGCATTAAATCCTATCGCCTTTAATCTAGGTGGTTTAGAGATCCATTGGTATGGAATAATTATTGCTCTAGGAGCCTTGGTAGGAGTTTTGATGGCGATGTCTGAAGCAAAGAAACGAGGCATTGACCCAGATAATATTCTTGATTTGGTTTTATGGGGTGTTCCGATTGGTTTAATTGGAGCTAGATTATATTACGTTGTTTTTGAACTACCATTTTATGTTTCTAATCCCGGCGAGATAATCAAGATCTGGCATGGTGGTATTGCCATATATGGTGGATTGATTGCAGCCGGTATTGTTTTATATGTATTATGCAAAAAACGTAATATATCGGTTTGGTTGATGTTAGATATTGCAGCACCGTCAGTTTTATTAGGTCAGATAGTTGGACGTTGGGGCAACTTCATGAACCAAGAAGCATTTGGTGCTAAGACCAGCTTGGACTTTTTACAGTCGCTACATTTACCTCACTTTATTATTGAGCAGATGTATATCAATGGAGCCTATCGTCAACCGACATTTTTGTATGAATCATTTTTTAATTTGATTGGATTGATAATCATCTTGATTATTCGTCATCGCAAGCAATTGCTCAAACAAGGTGAAGTATTCTTATCATATTTGATTTGGTATCCAACAGTTAGATTCTTTGTCGAAGGTATGAGAACGGATAGTTTATATATTATGCCTGGCATCAGGGCTTCACAGGTTTTATCGGTTGTTCTATTCGTTGCGGCTGTTAGCCTTTTAATATATCGCAGGAGAAACATTTTTAAACTGCCATGGTATGTTGAGGCAAAATAATGGTAATTTATTTTTAAAATGGTAAGATTTTTAAAGTCGATAGAGATAAGTACATATGTTTGCTTATCTGATGATTTATGCAAGAGGAGGTACTATTAATGAAAACATATGATGTAGTTGTTATTGGTGCGGGTCCTGGTGGATTGACTGCAGCCTTATATGCATCAAGAGCTAACTTATCAGTAATGATCCTTGACCGTGGAATTTATGGTGGTCAAATGAACAACACTGCTGAGATTGAGAATTATCCTGGTTTCGAATCGATCTTGGGACCTGATTTGAGTGAAAAAATGTATAATTCCTCAATTCGCTTTGGTGCTGACTTTGGTTATGGTACTGTTGAATCAGTTGAGGATAAAGGAACAACTAAGATTGTTCATACTGATGATGGTGATTATGAAGCTAAAGTTGTAATTATTGCTACTGGATCACAATATAAGAAGATCGGCGTACCTGGAGAAGAAGAACTTTCAGGCCGCGGAGTTTCATACTGTGCTGTATGTGATGGTGCTTTCTTCAAAGGCAAGGATGTTGCTGTCATTGGTGGTGGAGATTCAGCTGTTGAGGAAGGTGTATATCTTACACAATTAGCTAAATCAGTTACAATTATTCACCGTCGTGATCAATTACGTGCACAAAAGATCCTTCAAGATCGTGCATTTAAGAATGATAAGATAAAATTTGTTTGGAACGCTGACGTTAAAGAAATCGTCGAAAAAGACGGAAAAGTTGGCGGAGTTCGTTATATCGATAAAGAAACTGGTGACGAACATATTGTTCCTGCCAGTGGTGCATTTATCTATGTTGGTATTCAACCAATGACTGATTCATTCAAGAGCTTAGGAATTCTTGATGAAGATGGTTGGATCAATACAACTGAACACATGGAGACCAAGGTACCTGGTGTATATGCTATCGGTGACGTTAGAAAGAAAGATTTACGTCAAATTGCAACAGCCGTTGGTGAAGGTGGTATTGCAGGTCAAGAGGCTTTCAATTATATTCAAACATTAGGTGATAAAGTTACAGCTTAATAATTTAACTTATAAAAGAGTGGATATGTTCCACTCTTTTTTTATAACCATATTTATTAAAAAATTTTTGCAATATTTGACTTCACTTTTAACATGTTTAAACATATAATATATTATGAAATATGGATAAGAGATTGGAGTGTTTTATATGCGCGAATTTATAAACGAGAGTAACCAGGTGTATCAAGATTCTGAATTGAATATTCACACTAATTTAAAATTACTCCGTCAAAGGTTTGGAGTAACTCAAAAGCAAGTTGCAGAGGTCTTACACATAGATGTAACCACGCTATCTCACTATGAAACAGGAATAAGAGTTCCTGACATTGAGACCCTTATAAGATTAGCAGATTACTATGGAACAACAGTTAACTGCATAATAAGTTGTGAAGCAATTTAGATAAATGACTCGTTATTACAGTAACGAGTTATTTTTATGTTGATTTTAAGTCCTATTTAATTTTTATTGCTATAATAATACTGTGTAAGTACTTTCAAATTAGGAGGACGTTTTAATGTCTTGGCAAGAAACAGTACAGCAATGGCTAGATTATAAGGAACTAGATCCTGAATTAAAATCTCAATTAAATGAATTACAAAAAGATTCCGATAAGTGTGAGGAAGCATTTTATGCACCAATGGAATTTGGAACCGCTGGTATGCGTGGTTTGATTGGTCCCGGAATCAATCGTATGAACATTTATACCGTGCGTCAGGCCGCTGAAGGTTTGGCTTCATTTATGGATACACTTGATGATGACAAGAAGTCTCAAGGTGTAGCAATCAGTTATGATTCTCGTTATCACTCACAAGATTTCGCATACGAATCAGCTAAGGTTTTGGGTGCACATGGTATTCATAGTTATGTTTTTGATAGTTTGCGTCCAACTCCAGAATTATCATTTGCAGTTAGAAGTTTACCAACGTATGCCGGAATTATGATTACTGCAAGTCATAATCCTAAGCAATATAACGGATTTAAGATTTATGGTCCAGATGGTGGACAAATGCCACCAACAGAATCTGATAATATTACAAGTTTTGCTCGTAAGGCTAATGACTTATTTGCAATTAAAACTAAATCAGTGCAACAATTACGTGCCGAAAAACTACTAACTTTGATTGGTGAAGATGTTGATCTTAAGTATTTGGATAAATTAGATACTGTCGTTGTAAATCACGACTTGATCAAAGAAGTTGGGGATAAGATGAAGTTTGTTTATACTCCACTTCATGGTACAGGTAAGATGATTGCACCAAGAATCTTCCAAAAACTTGGATTTGAAAACTTCTCAATGGTAACTGAACAAGCTATTCTTGATCCTGAATTCGAAACAACACCATTTCCTAATCCTGAGTTCGCTCAGACATTTGATTTGGCAATCGAAAAAGGTAAGAAGATTGGTGCGAATATCTTAATTGCTACTGATCCTGACGCTGATAGATTGGGCGCAGCTGTTCGTCAACCAGACGGATCATATAAGTTGATGACTGGTAATCAGATTGCATCAGTATTGTTAAATTATATTTTGAATGCCAAAAAGGAATTAGAAACATTACCAGCCAATGGTGCAGTTGTTAAGTCAATTGTTTCTTCAGAATTGGCAACGGCAATTGCTAAAAAATATAATATAAAAATGTACGATGTATTAACTGGATTCAAGTATATCGCTGAAAAGATTCAAAACTTTGAAGATACTGGTAGTCATGAATTCCTATTCGGCTTCGAAGAGAGTTATGGATATCTTGTTAAACCATTTGTTCGTGATAAGGATGCTATGCAATCAACTATTCTATTAGCTGAAGCTGCTGCTTATTATGAATCAAAGGGTAAGACTATCTATGATGCTCTTGAAGATTTGTATGCTGAATTTGGATACTATCGTGAAAAGACTATTTCAAAGACCTTTGAAGGAATTTCTGGAAAAGATAGAATGAAAGATATTATGAAGCAGTTCCGTGAAGAAGGTATTAGTGAGATTAACGATGTTAAGGTCGTTGAATCACTTGATTACTTGAATCAAATCGATAAGACAGCAGATGGTACTAAAGAAACTGGGTTACCAAAAGCCGATGCTTTGAAGTTTATTTTGGAAGACGGTACTTGGGTGGCAATTCGTCCATCAGGTACAGAACCAAAAATGAAGTTCTATATTGGAATTACTAGTGATAGTGATGACAATGCGGCTACTAAGTTAGACAGTTTTGCTAAAGTTATTGATAGCTGGGAATAATATTAAGATTTTTTAAAAAAGTAGGAATCATCATTAAGATGGTTCCTACTTTTTTATTTTTATAATATATAATGATATATAATTGTATTTATATGATTATCAGGGGGCTTTTTTATGAATCATATTACAAAGAATAAGAAATTATCAGCAATAATTTTATTATTCATTTTTGGATTGTCATTAGTTGTTAATTTTTTGCAAACAACAACTAGTTATGCGCAGACATTGCAAATATTGAATTCTAGTGATGCAACCATCATCGACGGGGATGGTAATGATGTTACTAATGTTGATGACTTATCCAATTATACTTTTTTAAAGGTCAATTATAATTGGAGCATTCCTAATGGAACTACGATTAATAATGGAGATACTATTAATTTTGAGCTTCCTTCAAAAGTTAATGCTCAATTCAGCAATGGTGAGAATCAACCTTATGAAATTGACGTAATGAATAATGGTGACAAAGTTGGTGAGGCTGTGATTCCATACAATTCTCACACAGGTACTATTACCTTTAACGATAAGCTTGCAGATTTTAATACTGGATTAAGTGGGACCTTATCACTAAATGCTAAGGGAGCAACCAATTCGAGCGGTGGCTCTGGATCAGGTGATGGAGATAACGGAGTATTTTCCGCTAAGAATGGTTGGATCAATCGTGATACTAGTACTGGTGTTAGTGCTACGGGATTGCCACAACAGTTGTATTGGAGTGTGGTCTTGAATCCATATAACTACACTGTAACAAATCAGACTTTAACCGATAATGTTGCAGATGGGCAGAAGTTTATCGAAGATTCAATGAGCGTCAAGTTTGGTGATGACAATGAGACTGAGCCATACACAATTCAGTACAACAATGATGATACACAATTCAAAATAGTTTTTGCTTCGACGCTGAATAAGAAGATCTCTTTAAGTTATCGAACGGAAATAACCAATCAAGATGATTTATTATTAAATGGAGATTATCTCTGGAAAAATAGTGCTATAAGTGACAATGATAATGTTGTGAACTCTGATGGCAAAGTAATGACATACGCAGTGGGAAGCAATGAGTTTCATTCAGCTATTCCCTATGGTGGTAGTGCATCAGCAGGAGGACATAATGGAACTGTAACTTTAACTAAAGAAGACACTGATGATTCTAGTAAGTTACTGTCTGGTGCAGTTTTTGAGTTGTTAAATTCAGATGACAAAATATTAAATAATCACTTGATTACGGATAGTGATGGTAAGGTGACATTAAATTACTTAGATCCTGGAAAGTATTCTTTGAAGGAAATCACTCCACCAGATGGGTATCAGCTTAGTGATAATAACGTACAAGAGTTTACTATTGCTGATGATCAATCAACCGGTCAAGATTTTGTAATGAAGAATTCCAAAGTAGCTGTGGTTAATCCTACGGGAAGTGTAACTTTAACTAAAACAGCATCTGATACAAAGAAGGTATTACCAGGTGCAAGTTTCCAACTTGAAAAATCAGACGGAACCAAAATTGGTGATCCGCAAATAACTGATAAGAACGGTCAAATTGTATTAAACAAACTTGATTATGGTGATTATCAATTTATTGAGACCTCAGCTCCATCTGGATATAAATTGGATACAACGCCAGTTGCTTTTACGATAAGTAAAGACAAATCAGCTGCCACCGTTTCAGTAGTTGATCAAAAAATAACTTCTGGTGGCGGAGGTACGACTACCCCTAGTGATACAACAGGAAGTGTAACTTTAATAAAACGTGATTCTTCGAGTAATGATGTCTTACAAGGTGCTGTGTTCAAATTGCTAGATAGCAACGGTGATGAAGTGCCTGGAGATTATGTGACTGATAAAAATGGAGAAATAAATATATCTGGTTTGAAGACAGGTAAGTATAGCTTTACTGAGATAACTGCTCCGGATGGTTATGAATTAAACGATTCTCCGGTTGAATTCACAATCGATGAAGACAAGAATGTTACAGTTTCAGTATTTGATGAGGCAATCTCAACTACTACGCCTACGGATCCAAATAATCCAGACAAACCAACTGATCCGAATAAACCTGGAACGGATAAACCAACGAATCCTGAAACACCAACGGATCCAGATAATCCATTATTACCAAGTAATCCATGGGTACCGACACATCCAGAAAATCCAAACGTGCCAGATAACCCATTGATACCACAAATACCTGGTAATAGTGTTGGAAATAATAATACAAATTCGAATCCTGCTAGTGGCAGTTCAAATAATAATGCTGGCAAATTACCACAAACAGGGGTTGCCGGAAGTAATATTGAATTGTATTTAGGTATTGTTGTGCTACTAATTGCTATGTCAGGATTGACATACGAATACATTGAAATTAAGAGATAAAATTATAGACGAAGAAATTCGTCTATTTTTATTTACATTGGTAAGCAATCACTTACTTGCGTTATAATATCGAATATGAGAGCGGGGGGATTTATTTTGGCAGCAAATCAACATATGGTCGTAATTTCCTTAGATTCACTTGGATTTAGAGACATTCGCGAACATCAAGAAGAATTACCAACGTTAAATAAGTTGGTTAATGGTGGTACTTGGGTCAAATCAGTTACAGGTATTTATCCAACTCTGACGTATCCTTCACATACCACTATTATTACGGGGCAGTATCCTAACGTTCATGGAATCGTTAATAATACTAAGATTCAACCAGAACGTCGATCACCAGATTGGTATTGGTATCAAAAGGACGTTAAGTCAACGACCCTTTATGATTTGGCACGTGAAAAAGGGATGAGAACAGCTGCCTTTTTGTGGCCAGTTACAGCTGGAAGTAAGATCAATTATAACTTAGCGGAAATCTTTCCTAATCGAATTTGGACTAATCAAGTGCTGGTGTCATTAAAGGCCAGTTCACCGCTGTTTCTATTAGAAATGAATCACAAATATGGAAAGCTTAGAAACGGTATTAAGCAGCCACAACTGGATGAATTCATTACAGCATGTGCAGTTGATACGATTGAAAATAAAAAGCCTAATTTAACACTGCTTCATTTAGTTGATATGGATAGCATGCGTCATCGTTATGGTGTGCGATCTAAGGAAGCAATGGAGGCGTTGCACAGGTTAGATAATCATGTTGCTCAAGTTATTGAAGCAACCAAGAGAGCTGGAACATTTTATGATACAAATTTTGTTATTTTAGGTGATCATTATCAAATCAATGTCGATAAAATGATTCATTTGAATACATTATTTGCTCAAAAGGGATGGCTTAAACCTAATCAAGATCAGACTTACCAAGAAGATTGGCAAGTTATGGCAAAAACTTGTGATGGCTCTACTTATATTTATACTAAGAATTTTGATGATAAAGAAGAATTAACTGAACTGATTCGTAATGTAGAAGGAGTTGAATCAGTTTATCCACGTTATCGCGCCATCGAACGCGGGGCTGATCCAGCATGTACATTTATGGTAGAAGCAAAAGAGGACTATTATTTCACTGATGAAAGTGAAAGACCAGAAGTAGTGGAGAAAGTCGATCCCGATACTTTAGGCCAACCTGATCGTTATCACGGAGTTCATGGTTATGATCCAGATAAGTCTGATTACCAAACTACTATTATCTTCAACGGCCCAGCTGTGAATGCTGGACAAACGGTGGAGCATGCTAATTTGGTTGACGAAGCACCAACATTTGCACGTTTATTGGGGTTAGAATTCAAGGATGATCTGGCCGGTAAATGTATTGAAGGAGTTATCAAATGAGATTTAACAAGCATCAATGGAGTTGGATATTTTATGATTGGGCTAATTCTGGTTATGGAATCATTGTCACTACTGCGGTTTTACCAGTTTATTTCAAAGCTGTTGCACAAGGTAATGGAGTTAGCGCGGCCAATTCCACGGCTTATTGGGGTTATGCTAATAGTTTTGGAACTTTGTTAGTTTCAATTTTGGCTCCAGTATTAGGAGCGTTGGCAGATTATCCAGGTTACAAAAAGAAAATGTTGAATATTTTTGCATTAGTTGGTGTACTAATGACATTTGGATTGAGCGTTGTTCCTACGAATCAATGGTCTTGGTTACTGGGAGTGTATATCTTATCTATAATTGGTTATTCAGGTGGAAACTTGTTCTATGATAGTTTTTTGACTGATGTTGCTGATAACAAACAAATGGATAAGGTTTCATCTTATGGATATGGATTCGGATATTTAGGTGGAGTTCTGGCTTTTGTTTTATTTTTAGTACTTCAATTAACTAGTGGTTTTGGTATGTTATCAAGTTTTGGAGTGGCGAGATGGAGCTTTGTCTTGGCAGCAATTTGGTGGATTATCTTTTATATTCCGTTGATTAAGAACGTTAAGCAAGTGTATTCTGTCAAAGCTGATGCACACCCGGTCACATCAAGTTTTAAACGAGTGTTTGAGACCTTGAAGCACATTGGAAAATATAAAAAGGTTGCTTGGTTTTTAGTAGCTTACTTCTTCTACATTGATGGAGTCGATACTATTTTTACGATGGCGACTTCGATTGGAATGGATATGGGTATCACGACTACAACGCTGATGTTAGTTTTGTTAGTAGTGCAATTGGTCGCATTTCCTTTTTCAATTTTTTATGGTTGGTTAGCTAATAAGACTTCGACTAGAACAGGGATTTTGATTGGTATAATTCTTTACTTAGGAATTTGCCTATATACGCTTAAGTTAACTACGACAACTGACTTTTGGATTTTGGCAGTCTTAGTGGGAACTAGTCAGGGCGGTATTCAAGCTTTGAGTCGGTCATATTTTGGTCGACTAATTCCGAAAGAATCAGGTAGTGAATTTTTCGGATTTTATAATATCTTAGGAAAATTTTCAGCCGTTATGGGTCCAATCTTAGTTGGAATAGTTACTCAGATGACTGGTAAATCAACTATTGGTGCTGCATCGTTAAGTATCTTATTCTTAATTGGATTAATTATTTTTAGTTATTTACCAAAGTTATCTATAAGCGAACCGAATGAGTAAATTTATGGCGAAAGTATGTTCGATATGGTAATATATAGGCAATATATTTGTGCCTAACGCAAATTACATCTAATTCAATGAGTTAGGTGTATTTTTTAGCTTTATGGAGGATGAATTTTTGATAGATAGAGTAGACGATAATAAATTTGATTTAGTTTCGAAATACTCACCAGCGGGGGATCAGCAACAAGCAATTGATAAGATTACTAACGACTTTAAAGCTGGCGATAAGGAAGTCATACTTGAGGGAGCAACTGGTACTGGTAAGACTTTTACGATGGCTAATGTCATCCAGAATTTAAATAAGCCGACTTTGATTCTTTCACATAATAAGACATTGGCTGGTCAGCTTTACGGAGAATTCAAGGAATTCTTCCCTAATAATGCGGTTGAATACTTCGTTAGTTACTATGATTATTACCAACCAGAGGCATATGTTCCATCAAGCGATACTTATATTGAGAAGGATTCTAGTATTAATGATGAAATTGATAAGCTTCGTCACTCGGCAACTAGTTCACTGTTGGAACGTAATGATGTCATTGTTGTTGCATCAGTTTCATGTATCTTTGGATTAGGTGATCCTAGAGAATATGCCGATAGTATTATTTCATTGCGTGTTGGTCAACAAATTGGACGTGATGAACTGTTAGAGAAGTTAGTTGATAACCAATTTGAACGTAATGATATTGATTTTCAACGTGGACGTTTTCGTGTACGTGGTGATGTTGTGGATATTTTTCCAGCTTCACGTGACGATAACGCTATTCGTGTGGAATTTTTTGGTGATGAGATCGATCGTATCATTGAAATGGATGCTTTGACTGGTGAAATAAAAGGTCAAATGGATCATATTGGTATTTTCCCAGCAACTCACTTTATGATCAGTGATTCCAAAATGGAAGACGCCTTAGACCGCATCCAAAAGGAACTGGATGGACAAGTTGCTAAGTTCACTAAGGAAGGCAAACTGCTAGAAGCTCAACGTATTAAGCAACGGACTGAATATGATATTGAAATGATGCGTGAGATGGGTTATACATCTGGTATTGAAAATTACTCACGTCATATGGAAGGAAGAGCTGAAGGTGAACCTCCATTTACACTTCTAGATTTCTTCCCGAAGGACTTCAATATTATGGTTGATGAATCTCACGTTACAATGCCACAAGTCCGTGGTATGTATAATGGTGACCGTGCTAGAAAGCAACAATTAGTTGATTACGGATTTCGATTACCAAGCGCTCTTGATAATCGTCCCTTGAAGTTAGATGAATTCGAGAAACATGTTAATCGTATTTTGTATGTTTCAGCAACACCAGGTCCTTATGAGTTAGATCGTACTGATCATATTGCTACTCAGATCATTCGTCCTACTGGACTGCTTGATCCAAAAATCGAAGTTCGTCCAATTATGGGTCAAATAGATGATTTGGTCGGTGAAATAAATGATCGAATTGAAAAGCATGAGCGTGTTTTTGTCACAACTTTAACTAAGAAAATGGCTGAGGATCTAACGGATTACTTTAAGGATTTGGGTATTAAAGTTAGATATCTTCATAGTGATGTTAAGACATTGGAACGTACTAAGATCATTCGTGATTTACGATTAGGTAAGTTTGATGTCTTGATTGGTATTAACTTACTTCGTGAAGGTATTGATGTTCCTGAAGTTTCGTTAATTGCTATTTTGGATGCCGACAAAGAAGGGTTCCTACGTGCTGAACGTTCATTGATCCAGATTATTGGACGTGCATCTCGTAATGAGAATGGTAAGGTTATCATGTATGCTGATTCTGTTACTGATTCAATGGAAGCAGCAATTTCTAAAACTAGACATCGTCGTGAACTGCAAGAGAAGTTTAATGAAGAGCACGGAATTACTCCTAAGACAATTGTTAAACCAATTCGTGATGCTATTTCTATGTTCCAAAAAGTCGATAACTCGGATTCTGAAACTGAGAAGATCGACGACGACTTGAAGTTTGAAGATATGTCTAAGAAGGAACAAAAAGAATTACTCGATAATTTACAAGAACAAATGGAAGCTGCCGCCAAGAAACTAGATTTCGAAGCTGCTGCCAATTTGCGTGATACAATTCTAGATTTGAAGGCGGAAATTAAGTAACTATGTTAAATGATAAAATCGTAATTCATGGAGCTAGAGCTCATAACCTGAAGAATGTTGATGTGACTATTCCCCGTGATAAGTTAGTAGTAATGACAGGATTATCAGGTTCAGGTAAGAGTTCTTTGGCATTTGATACGTTGTATGCTGAAGGACAGCGTCGTTATGTTGAGAGTCTCTCTTCGTATGCTCGTCAGTTCTTAGGTCAGATGGATAAGCCGGACGTCGATTCAATCGATGGTCTAAGTCCTGCCATTTCGATCGACCAGAAGACGACATCCAAGAATCCTCGTTCGACTGTTGGTACTGTTACTGAGATTAATGATTATCTTCGTTTATTGTGGGCTCGTGTTGGGACACCGATTTGTCCTAACGATGGAACTGTTATTACTAGTCAATCAGCACAACAAATGGTTGATGCTGTTTTGAAACTGGATGAAGGCACTAAGCTACAAGTTCTTTCCCCAGTTATTCGTGCCAAAAAAGGACAACATAAAAAGGCCTTGGCTCAAATTCAAAAGCAAGGATACGTTAGAATTCGTGTTGATGGAGAAATCCATGATGTGAGTGAAGATATTGAATTAGATAAGAACAAAAAGCATGATATTGATGTTGTTGTGGACAGAATTGTTATTAATGATCGCATCAAATCTCGTTTATTTGATTCTGTTGAAGCAGCATTACGTTTATCTGATGGATATATGAACGTTGATGTTATTGGCAAGGATATGATGGTCTTCTCTGAGAAGAATGCTTGCCCATTGTGTGGGTTTACCGTTGGTGAATTGGAACCTCGTTTGTTTTCCTTCAATGCCCCATTTGGAGCTTGTGATAACTGTGATGGATTGGGTATTAAACTCGAAGTTGATATTGATTTAGTTGTACCTGACCAAACCAAGACCTTATCCGAAGGAGCAATTATTCCTTGGAATCCAATTAGTTCACAATATTATCCACAGATGCTTGAACAAGCTTGTAAAGAATTCAAAATAGATATGGATACTCCATTTGAAAAACTATCAGATCATGATAAGAATATTGTTCTTTATGGTTCAGTTGGTAAGAATTTCCACTTCCATTATGAGAATGATTTTGGTAATGTGCGTGATGTTGATGTACCGTTTGAAGGCATAATTCCGAACATTAATCGTCGTTATCATGAAACAAGCAGTGACTTTACTCGTGAAGTTATGCGTAAGTACATGACTGAATTAACTTGTCCAGTTTGTCATGGTAAGAGATTGAATCGTCAAGCTTTGGCAGTTAAGATCGAAGGACAAGATATTGCTGAAGTATCTAACATGTCGATTAAGGATGAACTCCCATTTTTTAAGAGTATTAAGTTAGGCGAACAAAACACCGTAATTGCTAAGCCAATTTTGAAGGAAGTTAAAGATCGTTTAACTTTCTTAATCAATGTTGGCTTGGACTATTTAACATTGTCACGTTCTGCTGGAACATTGTCCGGTGGTGAAGCACAACGTATTCGTTTGGCAACACAGATTGGATCTAACTTATCAGGAGTTATGTATATTCTTGATGAACCTTCAATTGGATTGCATCAACGTGATAATAATCGTTTGATAAGCTCGCTCAAGAAAATGCGTGACCTTGGTAATACACTGATTGTTGTCGAGCATGATGAAGATACTATGTTAGCTGCGGACTATTTGATCGATGTTGGTCCTGGTGCAGGTGAAAAGGGTGGTCAGATTGTGGCTGCCGGAACTCCTAAACAAGTAATGCGTAGTGCTAAATCATTAACTGGTCAATATTTGTCGGGTAAGAAGTTTATTTCGGTGCCCCTTGAACGTAAGGCTGGTAGCGGTGACTATATTGAAGTTTTTGGTGCCGAGGAGAATAACCTTAAGAAGATCGATGTTAAGTTCCCATTAGGTAAGTTCATCTCAGTAACTGGTGTATCTGGTTCAGGTAAATCTACATTGGTTAATACAATTTTAAAACGTGCTTTAGCACAAAAAATGAATCGTAATTCTAATAAGCCAGGTAAGTATAAGAAGATTACAGGCTACGATAAGCTTGAAAAGATGATTGCTATTGATCAGAGTCCAATTGGTCGTACACCAAGAAGTAATCCAGCCACATATACTGGTGTATTCGACGATATTAGAGATTTGTTTGCTCAAACTAATGAAGCCAAGCTTCGTGGATACAAAAAGGGCAGATTCTCGTTCAATGTTAAAGGTGGACGTTGTGAGAATTGCCACGGTGATGGAATTATTAAAATTGAAATGAACTTTTTACCTGATGTTTATGTTCCTTGTGAGGTTTGTCATGGAACACGTTATAATTCAGAAACATTGGAAGTAACGTACAAGGGTAAAAATATTGCTGAAGTCTTAGATATGAAGGTTGAAGATGCATTAGAGTTCTTTAATAACATACCAAAGATTAGAAGAAAGCTTCAAACAATTGTTGATGTTGGTCTTGGCTATGTTTCAATGGGACAATCAGCCACACAACTATCCGGTGGTGAAGCTCAACGTATGAAGTTAGCTTCTGAATTGTATAAGAAGTCAGCTGGCCATAACTTCTATATTCTTGATGAGCCTACAACTGGATTACATACTGATGATATCAAGAGATTATTAGCTGTTTTGCAGCGATTAGTTGATGAAGGTAATACGGTTCTAGTTATTGAACACAATCTAGATGTTATTAAGTCATCTGATTGGGTAATTGATCTTGGCCCCGAAGGTGGAGAAGGCGGTGGACAAGTTGTTGCCACTGGTACACCTGAGGAAATATGTGAGGTTAAGGATAGCTATACTGGACAGTATTTGAAACCAATCTTGGAACGTGATACAAAACGTACGATTGAAGCTGAAGAAAAGGCTGAAAAGAAAGTTACAAAAAAATCTAAGAAATAAAAGACTCGACTAATTTAGTCGAGTCTTTTTGTTGAAGCAAATGTCATATATACTTGACATTTATAAAATATATTATACACTTAAGATGTCAAATATATATGACATAATGAGGAAAGTAAATGAATCGTGTAAAGGAATATCGTACTAATTTAAAAATATCTCAAATGACATTGGCAAGTGAAATAGGTGTCGCTCGTCAGACAATCAATATGATTGAAAATAATAAGTACAATCCGTCATTAGATTTGTGCATTAAATTAGCGAAGGCATTGGGGACTGATCTAAATCATTTATTTTGGGAGGATTAAATTATGAAATCTAAAGAGTCTGTTTCGGTAAAACTTATTAAACATTTCTACGGAATTGATGGCGAGTTAGATGAGTATCGTCGTAGTGAACTAAATTGTATTGGTAACAATGCATTTATAATTTTGTTTGTGTACACATTAGTATCATCTGGAATTATGATCTTAGTAGGAAATATCAACATAAAGTATTTAGAATATTATCCAATGGTCAATTTGGTAGCCGTCATTTTTGGAGTGGGAATGTACATTATATTTCAAGTTGAAAAGCTTAAGTTATCTACTAAAGAAGTAACTAGCAAAAATTATAATGGAGAACGAAGGAAGTTAATAAGAAGGTCAATTAAAACGGCGCTATTTATTACAGTTATTTATTATGTATTAATCTCGTTCGTAGATATGAACGGCAGTGGCAGCTTCTATAGTAACTTAATCGATTGGCGAAATATTATAAATGCAGTTTTATTTGGAATAATATTTGGCAGTTTTACAACTGTAATTAATTATTCACATCTTAAAAAAATTCAATAAATATAAATTAGTTCAATCAGGAATGATTGGACTTTTTACTATCTTTAAAATGACACACCAGGCTCGTTGTGGTATGCTAATATCTGAATGCGAGGTGCACTATGTCAAAAGACATGCTTAGTTTGGTAATCGTAACCGGTATGAGTGGTGCCGGTAAGACCGTAGCAATGCAATCTTTCGAAGATTTAGGATATTTCTGTATTGATAATATGCCACCAAATCTTCTTCCTAAGTTTTGGGAGCTTGTTCATGAATCAGGAAAGATCAAAAAAGTAGCATTAGTTGTTGATATTCGTTCACGTGCTTTTTATGATGAGATCTTTTCAATGATTTCTCAAATGGACGAAGATGAACAAGAGAAGCAACAAAAGGTTGATATGAAGATCTTATTCTTGAACGCTTCTGATGAAGAGTTAGTGTCACGTTATAAAGAGACTCGTCGTAGTCATCCACTAGCAATGGAGGGACGCCTACTTGACGGTATTCAAAAGGAACGTGAACTTCTTGCAGAAATCAAAAGTCGTGCACAAGTTGAAATCGATACAACTGATTTGACTCCGCGCCAGCTACGTGAAGAAATTTTTGATAATTTTCAAGAAAATGAAGATACTCCTAAGTTTCACATTGAAGTTATGTCGTTCGGTTTTAAGTATGGTTTGCCAATTGATGCTGATATCGTAATGGACGTTAGATTTTTGAAGAATCCATTTTATGTTAAGAGCCTTAAGACGCAAACTGGTATGGATAAGCTGGTCTATGACTATGTGATGCAGGATCCAGTTACGGATAATTTTTATAACAAATTATATGATTTATTAAAAGATATAATTCCTGGATATGAAAAAGAAGGTAAAACTAGTTTAACGATTGCAATTGGTTGTACTGGTGGACAACATCGATCAGTAGCTATTGCCCAACGTCTAGGAACAGACCTCAAAGATAACTACCACGTTGATATTACACATCGTGATATGGAAAAATCTCAAAAGAAGGTAATTGAACATGCCAACAAATAGGATAGTTCGTGTTGTTAAGGGGCGCCGTCCAAAGGTTGTCGTTATAGGTGGGGGAACTGGATTACCAGTCGTATTAAATAGTTTGAGAAATAAAGATGCAGATATCACAGCTATTGTGACTGTTGCAGATGATGGTGGTTCATCTGGTGTATTGAGAGATTACATCAACGTCGTACCACCTGGGGACATCCGTAATGTTTTAGCATCATTATCTGATCTACCAAAAGTAGACTTAGATGTTTTTCAATATCGTTTCAACAGTGATGATGATTTTTTCTCCGGTCATGCGATCGGAAACTTAATCATTGCCGCATTGTCCGAAATGTCACCTAATATCTTTGACGCAGTCCAAGAATTATCGAAGATGATGCGTGTTGATGGCCGAGTATATCCTGCCAGCAATACTAAGTTGACATTGAATGCTGAATTTACAGATGGAACAACTCTTTCAGGTGAACATGAGATTACTCACTCCGGCAAGCATGTAAAGCGTGTTTGGGTAACCAATTCAGATAATCCTGAAGAAACTCCTAAGTCACTGTTACAGGTTGTGGCATCAATTATGCAAGCTGACGTTGTTGTATTAGGACCTGGTAGTTTGTTTACTAGTATCTTGCCTAACTTGATGATCAGTGACCTTGGTGAGGCGGTGCGTCAAACGCCCGCTGAAGTGGTTTATATTTGTAATATTATGACACAAATCGGTGAGACAGAAGGTTTCACTGATGCTGATCATGTGAATGTTTTGAACGAACATTTAGGTGGTAATTATGTTGATACAGTTCTAGTTAATACTAGACCCGTGCCAGAAGGCTATATGGATCATAAAAAATATGACGAATATGTCAGTCAAGTTAAAACAGATTACAAAGCATTAAGAGAAATGGGATGTCGAGTGATTCAAGATGATTTCTTATCGTTACATGATAAGGGAGCCTTTCATGATGGCAAAAAAATTGGTCGTGAAATATTGAATCTAGCATTTCAATCTGGAAATAGAAAAAATGAGGTGAGACACTAGTGGCTTCTTATGCAAGTGAAGTAAAGAAGGAACTCACTAGTTTGGAAGTTCATCCCGAACATGCACGTGTTGAATTATCAGCTTTGCTGAGAATGAATGGTTCGTTAAGTTTGCAGAATCATCATTTTGTTCTAACAGCGCAAACAGAGAATCCTGCGATTGCTCGTAGGATTTTTTCACTCATTAAATTGCGTTATGGGATGGAATCAGAACTATTGGTTCGTAAAAAAATGAAATTAAAAAAGAACAATCAATATCTTGTTCGTTTGAAATATGATACCGAAAAAGTCTTGAAAGATTTAGGTATTCTTGATGATACTGGATTATCTATTAATACTGATGTTCCTGAAGACATTCTTGATGAAGATCAACGTATGCGTTCATATCTTCGAGGTGCTTTCCTAGCAACAGGTAGCGTTAATAATCCTGAAACTTCTCGATATCATTTGGAGATATATTCACTCTATGAATCACATAATAATGGTATTGCTCAAATGATGAACCATTTTAATCTGAATGCTAGAGTGACTCAACGTCGTAATGGATACATTGTCTATTTGAAAGAGGCAGAGAAAATTGCTGACTTCTTACAAGTCGTTGGTGCAACCAATGCAATGTTGAAGTTTGAAGATATCAGAATTGTCCGCGATATGCGTAACTCAGTTAATCGTTTGGTTAATTGTGAAAATGCCAATATAAATAAGACCGTTGCTGCGGCTGAACGACAGGTAGAGAATATCAAACATCTACAAAGTACTGTTGGTTTGGATTCATTGCCGGATAAGTTGCGTGAAATTGCAGTACTTAGATTAGAGAATCCTGAAGTTTCATTGAAGGAACTAGGGGACATGGTACCAAGTGGTGCTATCTCTAAGTCGGGTATTAATCATCGTTTACGAAAGTTAAATCAATTAGCTGAAGAAGCCGTATAAAAAAAACGAGATCTCATTAGAGGTCTCGTTTTTGTTTACTCAAATCATAGCCAATATAACCAACTAGAGCTAAGAATAGTACGAATGAAATCCAAATCATGTACGGATAGACATGTGGATAAGTATTTATGACAGTGATATTCGCACTATTTAAATCTTTTGCATTATGAATTGTTAAGAAGCCATTATTATCAGTAGTCCACTTAGCAGATTTGCCATTGATTGTTACGTTGTAATTAAGTGATGAGTATCCCAGAATAGGCAATTCCAGATTTCCATTCTTTATATTTTTACCGCGATAAGTGACACTGTCTGTAGTTGATGCAGTTTTTGTTAGACGTATGTGATGGTTACCTTGTGTTATCCAATGATTCTTAAGCTTATTTTGAACATCAAACGATAACGATTGGCCGTTACTGTTAGGTTCCAGAGCAACTTGGTTAGGTGCATAATCTGGTATCAAGGTTCTTTGGATTCGTTCACTATTTATACCGCTACTAGTAAGTTTTACATCCTCATTAAGTCCAACATCTTTTGAAGATTCAGATGTTAGAGTTGATAATCCTTGACCATGATTATAAGCATAATTAGTTGTGACCTGTGTAGCGGCTGAAATCGATAGAACGGACAACAAAATTAAAATGAACTGGCTTGTATGTTCCTTGAAATTTTCTAGTAATAACAAAATTGGCACGATACCTAGAAATAATGCAAAGCGCCAGCCTGATTCTTGGAAGCTATTAATGACAGGTACATGATTAAATATTGCCCAAGGTGTCATATCAGTACTTAGGATAATTAGTAGTGATTCGACTAATATCCAAGGTAATAGATTTTTGATTTTTTTCTTATCAAAACCAATCATAACAATCATTAAGATTATTAATGATAATGTGGAAAAGGCAACACGAGCATTCCACTTGGAATTAGCAAACAATAACGTAATTGGATCAGCAATTATGTTTCCCTGACCAAATGGTGGCAGTAAGCCAGTCTTAGAGATAGTTATTACTCGATAAATAATCGGAAGACATAGGATTATTGTAATTACTCCAGCAATAATCGAGTTTATCCAAGGTGCAATTGTTCGATTCTTAATTGATTTCACAATCAAGAATACTCCGGCAACCATTGATATGGCAACAGCACTTAGTAAGTGTGAATTAACGACAATAGTCATTAGCAAGCCTAACTTAATTGCTAAGACATAGTTTATCTTTTTGCTTTCAATTATGTCTTTAAAAACAAAAACAATTGGAAAAGCAAATGCCAAGACGATTGCGGTTCCTGGTTGAAACTCTGTTGTGATATCACGTAAGACAGCACCTGAATAAGTGAAGATAAGAGCTGCCATACTGGAATTGAAGCTGTTGTAACGTTTGTTCAGTGATAAAAATGTCACGACAAACGTCATAGCAGCAATTAATACCTTGATAGCAATCACTTGATGAATTGGTGAGAGCATGTTGGTAAAAAAGACAAATGGCCAAAGTGTGAAATCGGGATACATCCCGTTGACAGCTTGACCAGCCGAGAAGAAAGTATCGAAGTTCAACCAACTTGGTAAGTTGCCATTTAAAAAAGCCTGTCTGATTTCATATACTCGTTGAGTATGAAAGAAAGTATCACTTCCAGAAATCATATAGTCAAAGTTAAATTGCCAAATCATCCAAACAAATAATGAAATAAAAAATAACAAAATAACTGAAATGGTCTTCTTGTTAATGTGATTTTGAGTATTCATAAAATCCCCCATAATTAATAATTCAGGAGTTAATTATACTTCTAATACAAAAAAACTGCGACCAGCTGGCCGCAGTCATAAGTGAATATTAATCTTTGGTGCTTTTGATCATCAATGCAAAGATAAAACCAATAATTGCCATAGCACAGAAGAATCCAAATACATAGTGGTAACCAATTAATCCTAAGTTAGCGGATAATCCGTGGTTTTGGTTAGCGGTAACTAAGATCAATGTGGCTAGTGAGACTCCGAGTGAACCTAGTAACTGACGAACAGTTGTGATAATTGCAGTTCCATGTGGAATCAAATCTTCTGGCAATGAATTACCACCAAGTGTAGTTGCAGGCATCATAACAAAGGCATTACCACCTTCGATCAACATCGCAATCAAGATCATCGGCCATAGCCCTAGTTTCATATTCAAGAAGAACAATAATACCCAGCCGACAACGATCATTGACATACCGGATATCAACGTCTTCTTGAAGCCTATTTTATCCGCAAGTTTACCTGTTAATGGATTAAGGATACTTAACAGAATAGCTGGTGGGACTAATGCTAATCCTGAAACCAAAACAGACGTATGTAAGATGTTCTGATAGTAAAGTGGGTAAATGATCGTAACGACGATCAACGAAATATATGAGAATCCAGTTAATAGAACTGATAAGTCGAAGTTGAAGTTACTCATAACCTTCAAGTCGAGTAGTGGTTCATTCTTTGTCAATTGACGATGAATGAATAGTACTGACAATATCAAACTGATTACTAATATAATTGTTAGATTAGTTGATAATCTATGTTGACTACCAGCTTGATTAACTACATACAATAGTCCGATAATTCCGATTAAATAAATAATTGATAAACTATCGAGCTTTACTTTGTGACGAGGCATAACGTCTTTGATGTACATCATCCCAGTAATGAAAATCACTATCATTATTAATAGGAAGATAACGAATAATCCTTGCCACTGTACGAAGTTCAAGACGATACCTGAAATAATTGGTCCTGATGCAAGGGCGGAACCCATGACTAACCCAGCGAAGCCCATTGTTGTACCACGATTTTCCTCTGGAGTGATAGTCATAAGAACCGATTGAAACGATGGGAATAATATCCCAACTCCGATTGCCTCTAATGCTCTACCTAACATTGCCATAGCAAAGTTTTGAGCAAGGATGATAATCAATGTACCTAAGGCAAATATTCCAACGACACCTAAGAATATTTTTTTGAACGAAATATTATTCAATAACCAAGGACTGATTGGCATCATAATACTCATTATCAACATGAAGCCAGTGGTTAACCACTGAATAGTTGGAGCTGTTACACCGAAGAACTTCATTAATGTCGGATAAGCCGTAGAGAGTGATGATTGACTGATTGACATGGTGAAAGTTCCTGAAAGTAAAGTAATAATAAATAGCTTGCGTTTTAGAGCGTTGTTAATAGTGTTTTCCATATATTTAACCTC
Organism: Companilactobacillus insicii; assembly: GCF_003946015.1. Classification (GTDB taxonomy): domain Bacteria; phylum Bacillota; class Bacilli; order Lactobacillales; family Lactobacillaceae; genus Companilactobacillus; species Companilactobacillus insicii. The sequence goes on along the minus strand of NZ_RHNU01000004.1, from coordinate 24,500 downwards.
CAAAGATTAGAATAGACTTATTTACAGTATTCGTCTATGGACGTTAAGTAGGCAAAATATTCCAAATCATCTAATTGAGTTTATAAAATAACTCAAATTTATATTATTTATCAATAATATATCCCATTTTCTGTATCATGATATAGAAAAAATAATATTATTAGAAATAATCAACTTAAAAATAACTATAAATGCAAAATATGGATAAATCTAAACTAAAAAAAGATAATACGTGTTTCAATATCAAAAACGTATTATCTTTTTTTATTTATTTTTAGATGAATATCATAGTGTATAAAATATCATATATTGTAAAAGTTTATTATAAAATATGGGATATTCAATATTAGGATAAATTGTATACTTATTTGTGAAGATAATATTAATCAGGAGGTTTAAATTATGAAAAAGGGGAAAGCAGCTAAACTAGGATTAGTTACTTTGTTTTCAACTTTAACACTTGGTACGTTTATGGTTCAAAACAGTACTCAAATTGAAGCTGCACCATTGGGTACAGAACTGCAATATTATTTAAATGATCCGACACCCGCACCATCTAAGTTCTTGAATATCTGGAATACAAATGGTTATGACCTACAGCCAGATCCTGTATACAATGTTCAAGTTGGTGATAAGGATAAGATGATGTATACCGATGCAGCTCGTTCTGTCTGGACAGTTCTTGGTGGAGTCTTTGATGCTCCTCACTACAGATGGTACAAGTCTGATGATGGTAGAACTTGGAGTGAAGTTCCCGAATGGCAGAATGGTCATCGTAAGAACATGCCAATTGATACTAGTACAGAAGGAACTACTTGGTATCAACAAGATACACAATACTGGAATTATTTAACCGGTTGGTTCGCTAAGACACACATTTATTCAAATATTTCTCAAGTTAATGTATTAAAGAATAACATCGATGCTGATTCAGTGAATGTAACGACTGACAATAGTTATTTGTACAATATCAGTGACAAGCTAATGAACGTTACTTATGCACACGCAACGGTTAATCCAACCTATGCAACTGGTAAGATTACTTGGTCGACAAATCATCCTGAATTAGTGACGGTTGATAGCGACACTGGTAAGATTACTGCCAATTCAAAAGGAGCTAACGGAAGAGCAACTATTATTGCTACATATACTGGCTCAAATGAAAAATCTCCAAAAATTGTAACTGGTAAGACATATGTTACCGTGGGTGGAGGCTTAGTAAATCAGAAGGCAAGAGTCGGTGGCACAGCAACATTTAAATTACAAGGCAATACTGATGACTTCTATGGATACTGGGATGATAACAATATAGCCGTTGAATGGTATACAAAGAAAGATGGCGCAAAGGATAGTACTGAGAAGTTAGTTGCATCAACTTCAAATCTCTATTACACAACTAATGCTTTGACAAGTGATGATCGTGAAAATATGTATAGAGCCAAGATTATTATGAGAAAAGGCACTAAGCAGATGACATTAACTACTAATTGGGCAGCATTAACAATCTTGTAGGGGGGAATTTGATTATGAACAATGTAAAAGTTAAGTATCTAGGTATATTATCATTCTTTGCTATGTTAATAATTGGACTTTTTTCTAATCAAAGTACCACAACTCAAGCAGCTGCAGTAGGAACTCCATTGACTAATAGTGCATTTACATCCACTCCAGCACCAGATAAATTCTTAAATATTTGGAATACTAATGGTTACGACTTAGAACCCGAGGCTGTTACTTATACTGTTGTTGGTAATCCTGTAACTTTGCATACCGACGCAGCTCGTTCGTTATGGACAGTCCTAGGAGGAGTCTTCGATGCTCCTCATTATAGATGGTACAAGTCTGATGATGGTATCAATTGGAGTGCGGTTCCTGAATGGCAGAATGGTCATCACAAGAACTTTCCAATTCAAACTAGTCAAGAAGGAAGAACTTGGTATCAATTAGATACACAGTATTGGAATTATTTAACTGGTTGGATTGCTCAAACTCATATTTATTCAACAGTGGCAGAAGTTAATGCAGTTAATACACCAATCAATGCTACAGATATGAGTGTTAATTCCGACAGTGATTATATTTATAACAATAGTGAAGGTCAAGTTAATACTACATACGTGCATGCCAATATTAATCCTGTAAGTTCAACTGGTAAGGTTACGTGGAGTGTTGACAATACTAACCTTGCTACGGTCGATAGTACTGGTAAGGTTACTGCTAATGATAGAGGATTATCTGGTGTAGTTAAGGTTACAGGGACATTCCACAATATGGATACCTCATTCGTTGTTGGATCGGTCTACGTTCAAGTTGGTGGTGGTTTAGACAACCAGACTGTTCCCGCAGGACAACCAGCAACCTTTGCACTTCGTGGTGATACAGATAGTATGACCGGCTTGATCAATGATGGACGAATCAAAGTTGAGTGGTATAAGAAGGCACCTGGTACAACAAAAGCAGAATACTTAGGTAAGAGCAATAGTGTTTCATATACGACATATAATACAACGGTATCTGACAATGGAACACAATATCAAGCAAAGATAACTCTTAAAGAAGGCTATAAGAGTACTATTATAAAAACTAACTGGGCCTCTCTCTACGCTAGTTATTAATTATATTTAAGAGATCAGCGCTTATTGTGTGACTGGTCTCTTTTTATGTTAATGAAAGTGTGCTAAGGGGGAAGCAAGATGAAAATTAATAAAGTATTCTTCAGTCGATGTTTGATTGTCATAGTGCTAATTATTGGAGCTATGGGAACGATAAAACCATCAATTGCAGATGGTGCTACAACAAATGTTCCAGTAACTACTGACAAAGATTCATCTGCAACTACTGAGGCAGCTAATAAAGCTCTAATGGCTACAAAACAAGCAAGTCAAAATTCTATTTCAAATGTAGTAACACAGTTTGCCTCACCAATAAATAGTGTTAACAATACAAGTTCTGTAACGACAATAAATAATTTGATTTCTCCACTAACCATAAGTAGCTCCACAATCACAGGTCAACCAAATTATTCAGGTCTTTATTTAGAGTCAAATGTCAACTATGTTTTTAGTAGTAATAGTAACCCTTTGGATGTTGGGAATACTGCAACTGTTACTTTGAAATTAAATAAGGCAGGTATTGTTCCTAAAGTGACTAGATGGATTTTGAAAACTAGAAGTCCAAATACTAGTAATGCTGTTGTAAGGCCTGGTGACACGCAAAGCACATCAGGTTCTGGTGATAGAATAGTGCCAACGGATAATCAAACGGCAATAGTCATTGGAAGTAAGACATTGACCACACCAATTCCTGATGTTATTGGTGGTGGTTTCCTTAGTTTGGAAGTTGATCCTAATGATGACGCACCAGTATATATAGATATTCCAACCGGCGGTCCCATAACATCAGAGGATTGGTCAGACCATGCATTTGATGATACTTTGATGCATTTCCATATAAAAAAGGATATTTTTCAGAGAGTTATTGATGATATAAATGCACGTAATGTTCCTACGTATGAAGATTTTTCTTTGAACAGTGCGACTTTTAAATGGGAAGTTATTGATGAAAATCAAGGAACAGCTATACCTGGTTCTGTCAGTTCAGATGATCTTGATGTTAAATCAAACAAAGTAACATATGATCCATCTATTCTGGATTATGACTTTACTTTTTTTAAGGATGGTCACGTTGCAACTAACCTTAATGTAGTACGTGCAATTTTAAACGTTGATTTTACATATACATACAGGCCAATACTTGGATTTCCGCAAACTAAACATGGTAATGAGGACATTAAACTCGGTGGGCTTTGGGTAGAACCTCTTAGGGATCCTCCTGCGACAGATGCTGATTTACCTACGTTAACAATATCTAATCAAATACAAAATTTGACTAATCCGGATAGTAATGTCACAGATGGGGATAAAAAAGGATTGGAAGTTCGAAACGTTAAAAATGGCGATAGAATTGAATATGGAGCTAATTTTGATGCCGAGAGTCAAAATGGTCAAGATGCTTTGATTACGAAAGGTGTTTATACAGTTCCTATACCTAAAGGAATGAATATTGATACCAGTAGCTTTAAGTACACAAGTTATTACAATTATCAGAATTCTGTAGATAATTCAGAATACAAACCAGTCGATTCTGAGAATATAAGCATACAAGATGATCCCAATGACAATGCAAAACAGCTTTTGACAGTAAGTGGTTTGAATATTAGTCCTGAAATTGCAGGTGAAATAGGAAGGCTGGTATTCGATGGTCAGGTAACGAATGACAATCAATCTGACTTTACCTTTACACCTTCATTTAAAGGTGTGGGTGGTTATGAGAACTATGATCAAACTAAACCGCTATATGTTGAAGAAAATGGTCAAGATCAGCTTATTAACTTTGATCCTACTAAGCCAGCAGGGGGAGTTACATTAACACCAATGGATATAGACTTTGGTGCACTTAACTCATTTGTCACTATCGATACGCTTAGACATAGAGTTAATAATGATTCACCTGTATTAACGATGCAGGATGACAGAAGTGATACAAATAAGAGTAGTCAAACTATTTCTGTTCAACAAATGGGAGATTTGAGTAATGGTACTTCTAAGTTCCCCGGTGAATTGAGATTTTATGATCCAACTAGTTCCAACAATGAATTTGAGTCATTAATTAGTGGGAGTATTGTTCCAATCTACGTCTCAAAGAACGGTGAGACATTGTCTTCTATTTCTTGGGCAGATGACAAAGGGTTATTACTTCATATAAATGGCGCTAACACAGCTATTCCATCCGGAAAGTATACAACTACGTTAGATTGGACAATAAGTGACACAATATAAATATGTTTTTAATCGAGGAGAGAGTATTATGGTATTAACCGATGCACAAAGACGTGCCAATGAGAAGTGGCATAGAAATAATCGTGAACGTGCAAATTATATTGCAATGAGATCTTCAGCAAGAAGCTTTATTAGAAACAAATCAACATTGTCTGATTTGGAAGAACTAGAAGCAATTATTAAAAGCCGTAGGGAAGAGCTAGAATATAACGAATAAAAAAATAAGACCTAATCGCAGTTGCGATTAGGTCTTATTAATTAAAACTATTATTTTTCAGCTTGATTTGTCATAATATCATCGATCAAACCATAATCCTTAGCTTCTTGAGCTGTCATGTAGTTGTCACGATCAGTGTCTTTTTGAAGCTTCTCGAATGATTGACCAGAATTGTCAGCCAAAATGTGGTTCAATCTCTTTCTTGTCTTCAAGATCTCTTGAGCGGCAATTTCAATCTCTGTTTGTTGTCCTTGAGCACCACCTAGTGGTTGGTGAATAAGAACGGTTGAGTTTGGAAGAGCGAAGCGTTTGCCCTTTGTACCTGATGACAAGATAACACTTCCCATTGAAGCTGCTAAACCAGTAGCGATTGTTTGAACGTCTGACTTAACGAAGTTCATAGTATCAACAATAGCTAATCCATCGGTAACAGAGCCACCTGGTGAATTGATATACATTGAGATATCTTTGTCTGAGTCTTGAGCATCAAGGAATAGTAATTCAGCAATGACTGTATTAGCCATTTGGCTGTTAACTTCACCTGATAACATAATAATTCTATCTTTTAATAATCTTGAATAAATATCATAGGCACGTTCGCCACGTGAGCTTTGTTCAATAACTGTAGGAACTAACATAAATTGCCTCCTAAATAATTAGCACTTGTTATTTTTAGCACTCTAAATAGTACAGTGCTAATTTAGCATACTATCAGTATCGGGTCAACAAACAAACCTCGAAATATAAAAATAAATAAGATTTGTGTGATAACTTTATTAATTATCGCATAAATCTTATTTTTTTAATCGTTATTTGACTTGTTCAGATACTTGCTTAGTACTAATACCAGACTTAATACGTGACCATACAATGTGGAATGTATAAGCCGATGTGAATGCTAAACACCAAGTTATTAAGTAACAAATAATAATAGCGCTGATTGGATGATCTAATGCTAAGTTGTGTCCGAAGATTCTCCAAACAATCTGGAACCAGAAGACATTAGATAGGTAAGCTCTATAAGCATAGACTGCTAAGAAGTGAAATACTGGCAGGGTATTTGAATTATTTCGCAAGTGATGCATTGCTAAGGCCGCAACTAAACCAATAACTAACAACGCGTATATAGTCATTGAAGGTTTGTAGTAGGGAGCGTTCGTCAATTTGACGGGGAAGCCGTAAGATATTAACTCTCTATTGGTCCAATAATAAACAGCGAGGATTGCAATGATTAAAATTACCCAAGTTTTTTTTATGAATAATTCGAATTGCTCACGATATACCCAGGCAACCACTCCAAAAATACCATAAATAATGAAGCTAACAAAGATTCTATCTAATAAGTACCAATTTGTTGCTTGTGGTCCATGAAAAACATTGATGTCATAAAATAAGAGCCATGCATCATATCCAATAATTGTTAGAATAATTGTCCAAATGGCATTCTTAGTTTGCTTCTTTACCCAATGAGCTAGTGCCCAGAAGAATGGCATTAAGATGATAAATTGTAGCATCATGGTGTTATACCACAAATGTGGAGCTGCATTACCATTAATGAAGTTCCACAAAAAACTGCCAACACTATGGTATTGATTCACCTGTTGGACATCAGGAAATATCAATAAGTACGCCAATGTCCACCAAATAGTAGGTACAAAAAGAGCAGACCATTGTTTCTTCATATATCCACCATAGTTATTCCAGCTATTGTTGCCTGTAGTTCTAGTAGTTGTGTACAAAATACCAAAAATAAAGGCTGGTGCTGTGAATTTAACTAGATTATAAATAATCCCAATAATAGATTGAGCATTACTAGGTGGATTGGTGCCCAAAACGACACCAAGAACGGTCTGCATCATAACGGCAGTACAAGCGAATACTTTCATATAATCCCCGACATCAGCGGGTCTTGTATTGTCTAATCTTGAATTCATTTAGTCATTTCTCCCTTTGTTTGATTGTGAGATCAACAAAAGGATTTCTTAGTTGTTAATATAATCGCATCCAAAATAAAATGCAACTTAAATTTTTAATTCTGAATGTTGGAAGCTTAAGAATAGTTTGACTAATTCATTACTTATTTCTCGTTGAATGTCAGTCAGATTGCTGGCGGGTGAACACAAGAAAATAGTCCGTTGTAATGGTTCGGGAGTTAGTCTTGCTAATTGGACTTTATTGCTGATTGTTTGCCAAGTTACTGAGGGGATAAAACTTAGTCCGATTCCTGCTTCTATTAGTCCGCGAATCGTTGCGGGATCGTCGGTTTCATACATGTAATTCAGAGAAATACCACGTTCATTGAAGTACTTGTCGATAGTATTACGTAAGGGATTATTCTTCGTTAATCCTACAAATTTTTCGTTCATCATTTCTTTAGGATTGATGAATTTTTTTGTATAGCCAAATCGGGAATTCCAACCGACGAATACTTCTTCTTTTAATACAGGAACGTTGATTAAGTCTTTCAGAGGATGACTCGTGACAATGAAGTCAAACTGCTTAAAGTCGGCTTCTCTAACCGTATGTTGTGCCAAACTAAGGCGAACATTTGGAAATTTGTTCTGTATATTTTCGACAATACTAGGAATAAATGGTGAAGCCACTTCCATCAATATAGAAATTGGTTGTTCGGAATTGTCGACACCGCCTTGAACTGCATTGATACCACGATCCAATTCTTTGAGGCTGTCGTTAACGTAACTGTAAAACAATCTTCCCGCGCGATTTAGTTTGAGAGTGCGTCCAGTTCGATCGAACAATTTTACTTTGAGTTCATCTTCTAATTGTTTAATAGTCTTACTTACCGCTGGTTGGGATATGTATAGCACTTCGGCGGCTTTAGTAATACTTTCATTATTTGCGACAACAGCGAAGCATTTTAATTGTGTTAAATTCATTTTGTCTCCCTCATTCATAACCATTTAGTTATGTACTATTCAATTTATGTATTATACACGTTATAGATCTGCTTTTATACTGTGTATGTGAGATCAGCAGATAAGGGTAATCTGGAGGTGAATATATGCGTACTTTATGGATATTCCCAGGGCAAGGTGGACAACGTCCGGGGATGTTGGATAATGTACCACTTGATTTAAAGACTAAAGTACAAGATTTGACCGGAGTGCAGTTGAGTGATGACGAAGAAGCTTATAAAGATTCGATTCAAATTCAATTGGGGATTTTAATTTTGCAACTATATAACATTAGACAATTAAAGAATATAGACGAGAAGCCTGATGTTGTTGCTGGACATTCTTTAGGAGTTTTTGGTGCAGCAGTTGCTGCTGGAGTTTTGACTGAGGAAGATGCAATCAAAATTGTCTTTCTTCGTTCAACTAAGATGAAGGAGGCCTATCCAGTCGGATACGGTATGGGTGCCATTGTTGGCTTAACTCGTAAGGAAGTAACCGCACTAGTTAAGGAAGTCAACATGCCTGATGTTTATGTTTCTAATCAAAATTCAGAATTACAGACGGCATTATCTGGATCGTTAGATGGTATCAATAAAGTTTTGGATTTAGCAAAGAATCACGGTGCTCAAAAAGCTGTAATTCTAAAAGTTCCTAATCCGTCACATTCGCCACTTATGCAATCGGCGGCTGATGCTTTACAAGATGTTTTTAAGACAGTCGAGTTAAAACGACCTGAATGTACTTATTTAACTAATTACAATGGTCATGCTGTTCGTACTGTGGATGAAGTCAAGAAGGACATGGTCAATAATCTGATATATCCAGTTTATTGGGACACAATGATGAGTGTTGCCAGTGAACTTGGCATCGACACTACCATAGAAGCAATGCCAGGGCATGCATTCACCAGATTGATTCATACCAAGTTTCCTGATCTAAGAAACATTACCATGAGTGAAATGGGAATTGATGATATTGAATTTCTATTAAAAAAATGGAGGAAAATAAATGACTAAAAGAAGTTGGACTACACATCGTGATGCTAAAAACGCTAAGTTAGAAAAAGTTGCATCAATGATGGACGGTAAGTTTGTAAAAACTGAAAATGCTAAAGAATTGTTGGAAGACTTAATTGCTCCCGGCGATAAAGTTGTATTGGAAGGGGATAACCAAAAACAAGCTAGTTTCTTATCAAAGGTATTAGCTTCAGTAGACCCCGAAAAGGTTCATGACTTACATATGATTATGTCTTCTGTTTCAAGACCAGAACACTTGGATATTTTTGAAACAGGGATTGCTAGCAAGTTGGACTTTTCATTTGCTGGACCACAAAGTACACGTATTTCACAAATGATTGCTGACGGTACTATGGATGTCGGTGATATTCATACATATCTTGAATTGTATGCGCGTCTATATGTTGATTTGATTCCTAATGTTGTTCTAGTTGCAGCAGACAAGGTCGATCACGATGGTAATTTGTATACTGGTGCAAATACCGAAGAGACACCTGTAATCGTTGAATCAGCTGCTTTCAAAGACGGAATCGTCATTGTTCAAGCTAACGAGATCGTCGACAAAGTTCCACGTGTTGATATCCCCGGCGATTGGGTTGATGTCGTTGTTCAAGCTGATCAACCATATCAACTAGAACCACTATTCACACGTGATCCTCAAAATATTACTGAATTACAAATTCTTATGGGTATGATGGCAATTCGTGGTATTTATGAGAAGCATAATGTACAAACAGTTAACCACGGTGTTGGATTTAACACTGCTGCGATTGAATTACTGTTGCCTACTTATGGGGATCAACTAGGATTGAAGGGCAAGATCGTTCCTAACTGGGAAGTTAATCCTACACCTACACTGATTCCTGCAATTGAGAGTGGCTGGGTCAAGACTATCCACAGTTTTGGTGGTGAAGTTGGTATGGAAAATTATATTGCCCATCGTCCTGATATATTCTTCGTAGGTAAAGATGGAACAATGAGATCAAACCGTGCTTTTGGTCAAATGGCTGGTCAATATGCTCTTGATATGTTCGTTGGTTCGACACTTCAAATTGATAAATATGGTAATTCATCGACTGTTACAAATGGTCGTTTATCCGGATTTGGTGGTGCTCCTAATATGGGAAGTAACCCAACAGGACGTCGTCATTCTACACCAGCATGGCAAAGCCTTCGTCCAGATAATGATCCACTAGGTAAAGGACAAAAATTAGTTGTACAAATGGTCGAAACATTCGGCTCAAATAAGAAACCAGTGTTCGTTGATCATCTTGATGCTGAAGAAGTTAGAAAAGAAGCTAAGTTAGCTAATGTTCCAATTATGATTTATTCAGAAGATACAACTCATATCGTTACTGAAGAAGGTATTGCATACTTGTACAAGACAGATAGTATGGCTGAAAGACAAGCAGCTATTGAAGCTATTGCCGGAGTTACACCAGTTGGCTTAAGAAGTAATCCTAAACAACTAGCTGACTTACGTGCACGTGGTATCGTCGCATTGCCAGAAGATCTTGGTGTACATCGTAATGAAGCTAAACGTTCACTTCTTGCCGCACAAACGATGGATGACTTAGTAAGTTGGTCAGACGGTTTGTACAATCCACCAGCTAAGTTCAGAAGTTGGTCATAAGATGCAGACTAAAACATCTATTGCACAATCAGCAGTTGATGCTCTGAAATGGGAAGTGAATTTCACTCCCAAACCTGGATTAGTTGATGCATTATCTAACGGTTCACATGATGATATGGATTTGAATTTGTTCTTAAAGTCTGCTGACAGTTTATTGCCGGGATTTCAGCGAATCGCCGAGGTGAGCTTTAATCGTAATATTGATGTTGCATTACGTGAAGATATTGGTGCTATCGGTCGAGACACTGAAGCTGATATGTTCAAGGCAACTGATGGTATTAATACTCATAAAGGTGCGATTTGGACTATGGAGTTATTGATCAGTGCAATCAGTTCTGTACAGACAGGTGATATAGAGCAAATACTATTATCGGCGCAGAAATTGGCTCAATTGCCAGATAAGTTCGTTCCACAAACAGCGAAAAAAACTCATGGTATGGCAACTAAAAAGAAATATGCCTTATCAGGTGCTCGTGGTGAAGCTCAAAATGGGTTCCCTAATATTAGAAGAGTTTTGAACTATTCGAGAAACGTCGATGACTTATGGTTACGTCGATTGATGCTTTTGTATAGCAACGTTAATGATACTAATATTGTTTATCGCAGCAATTTAAAAGTTTTGAAAACATTACAAAGTATTTCTAACGAAATATTTGTGAGTAGTACTCCGGTAATTGAGAATTCAAAATTCATTGAGCTAGAAAAGTTCGTCAGTTAATACAATATTTCTCCAGGTGGTTGTGCAGATTTATTTGCAGCAAGTTATTTTTTAGACAAATTAGAGAGTGAATAACTCGTTTAGGAGAAGAATAAATGGAAAAATTACATTATAAATTTGAAACTAAAAATCCTATTCAAAAACCAGTTCACATTGGTGTTGTTGCTTCAGGGGATCTTGAAGTAATCTTTCGTCCAACAGATTCCGATGAAACAGTCGTTAATATCGTAACTGGTAGTGATGGTTTTAAGGAAGTTTGGAAGAATGTTTTGGATCGCTTTTTTGCTAGATATCCAATTCAAGCAAACATTGAAATTAATGACTTTGGTTCAACACCTGGTGTTGTAAACCTACGTTTAACTCAAGCAATGGAGGCATTAAAGGATGAAAAATAGTTTTGTTGAATTACGTGCACGTGAACGTGCTGAGGCATTACTTGACGATAATGCCCGTGAATTAGTGGGACCACTTGATAATATGATTTCTCCTCATTTGGAACCACAAGGCATTGTCCCTGAAAGTGACGACGGTGTTGTTTTGATGCGTGGTACTATTAATGGTAAAAATGCGCTGGTTATTTCTATTGAAGGTAAGTTCCAAGGCGGTGGTATTGGTGAAGTTAGTGGTGCCAAGATCGTTGCAGCGTTAGAAAAAGCTTTGGAAGATAATAAGGCTGGCAAGACTATTTATCCTGTAATAATCTTGGATACTGGTGGTGTTCGTCTTCAAGAAGCTAACTATGGATTACTATCAATTTCAGAGATTCAAAATGCTGTTATTGCATTGAAAAATTATGTACCCGTTATTGGTTTAGTTCCCGGACGTGTTGGTTCATTTGGTGGTATGTCAATTACAGCCTCGATTCTTTCATATTTGATTGCCACTAAGAAAGCTAGAATTGCTTTGAACGGACCAGAAGTTATTGAACAAGAAGCTGGTGTTCGTGAATTTGATTCCAGTGATAAAGATTTGATTTGGAATACATTAGGTACAAAACAAAGACTGGCAACTGGTTTAGTTGATGAAGTTGTGGAAGATACTATTGATGATATTAAGAAGTCAGTTTCTGATGCAATTGATGCTAAGAAAGATGCTCACAGAACTGAGAAAGTTGATTTTTATCTATCATTACTAGACAAGCTAGATTTGAGCAAGAAGCTGGATATCGACGGTTACCGTAAGTTGTATTCAAAAGTTGAAGCTGAAAAGCACGTTATAGATGATGCTGTCGAAGGTACAGAACCTGGTACAAAGAGTCGCGGCCGCTTGTGGTTTGAAAAACTAACAGGTATCAATAACGCTAAGAGCTCAGTATCAACGGTTTTGCATGCTGAAAAGGATGGCAAGGAATACGTTGCTATTGTTCCTGATGCTAATAATAAGTTTCCACGTGTTAGAGACGGTGAAGTAGGTCTTGAAGAAGGATTTGCTGTAGCAAGTATTGTTAATAAAGTAGTTGCAGATGATGCCGATAAAGATGTAAAACGTCCAATTATTATGGTTGTTGATGTTCCTAGTCAAGCTTATGGATATCAAGAAGAATTAATTGGTATTCACGTTGCCCTTGGTTCAAGTGCTGCTGCATATGCTAAGGCACGTCAAGCTGGACATCCAGTTATTGCCTTTATTCCAGGGGATGCTGTATCAGGTGGATTCTTAGCCCATGGACTACAGTCTAATCGAATGATAGCCTTAGATGACACATCAATTACAATTCAAGCTATGTCAAAGGCAAGTGCCGCTCGTATTACACAACGTACAATTGCTGAACTGGAAGAGGCTACTAAGCATGTCCCTGCTATGGCTTATGACATTGATAACTATGAGAAACTTGGTGCATTGTACAAGTTAGTTAAGGGTATCGGTTCATATGATGCTACTGACGAGAATGTTGCCAAGATCAATTCAATTATTGATGATGCCATTCAAAGTACTGTCGGCAAGTCAGCGGACTTGCATTTCCGCTATGAAACACCAATTGCCATTGAAAGTGGTCGTAAGGCCACAAACGCTGTTCGTAAGGCAGTTTTTGAACAATGGGATTAAATCTTTTACCACATGATTTGATTAAAATTAAACTTGATGATTTTTTTAGTGATAGTGATATTCCTTCATGGGTAATAGATAGTCTGAAAAGGGCTCCGTTGGTGATAGTTCGTCGTGGAATTCTTGATGGGAAGATTCCAGTTGGTGTAAGAGGCGTCAGACGTGAACAAAGATTTCCCGGATTTATTTCTTCCAATATAATTACGGGAGAAAATGTAATTAGTCCACGTTCCTTAGTGAATGACACATGGAAGAATTTGCCAGATGAGCGATTGAAGTTACCTGCGTTCAAAGCATTGCCGAAGATTGCAACACTATTGGAAGGATACCAGTGGGGTATTGGAGGTAGTGCCGGATTTGAATTAGCCAGCGGACAACCGACTGCTAAAATGACTAGTGATCTCGATTTGATTTGGTATGAGAACAGACATCTATCGCATGCTGAATCGGTTAAGTTATTGAAGTCACTCAATCAGTTCGGAGTACATGCAGACTTTCAAGTTGTTCATGGTCAAAAGGGATTTTCACTGGAAGAGTTTGCTAATAATACAAGTGATACTATTCTAATAAAGACTGCTAACGGACCTAAGTTATCTTCGGATCCGTGGACAGAAATAGAGAAGGATAAAAAAATCTTGGATTAATTTCCAAGATTTTTTTGGTAGACAATGAAATTTTTAACAGATGATAATATTGAATTGAACTATAACGTTTATGGAACTGGCAAACCAGTTGTATTAATTGCTGGTTTTGGTGGATATCAAGAAATTTGGCAATTACAAATACCATATTTGGTTAAGATGGGTTATCAGGTGATAACTTATGATCATCGAAATCATGGTGTATCCCAAAGAACTGATTCAGGATTGAATATGTCTAGATTGATTGTGGATCTACACGAATTGATCGAATATCTACATTTGAATAATCCTTTGTTGATTGGACACTCTATGGGAGCTAGTGTTTGTTATGGTTATTTGGCTGAATATGAGAATGTCGCCGCTGTTATGGGAGTTGATCAGACTCCAAAAATGTTGAATGATCCCACATGGAAGTATGGCTTCATGGATATCAGTCTCGATAATTATCGAGATAAGACATTGCATCCTGTGAATGTTCACGAAACACTGCATGGCTTGGATTCACGAGTAATCAACAAACTAAATGATGCTAAGAACAACTATCCATTTAATCGTGATGATAATTTGCCGTTATTATTTGATCACATTACAAAAGATTGGCGGGATGTGATTAAAAACAGTAATTGTCCAGTTATGTTAGTAGCTGCTAAAGAGAGCCCGTATTACAATTCTGATTTTGCAAATGTGGTTTCTTCAGTTGGATTGAATGTCACGTCAGCCGTTGTTGATAATTCCGGACATGCGATTATGGCTGAAGCACCGAATGCATTTAATCAGTTAATGCGTCATTTTGTTTTATCTAATCGTCGTTATCAGTGAGAAGATAAAGGGTTTTCTTACCTATATTAATGTAGATATTTAAATTGATTTTTAAGGTGACATTATTTATATAAAAGCAAATAAAAAAAGGCGACCAGCTTAGTAAAAAAGCTGATCACCTTTTTTTATGCGCCATACGGGAGTCGAACCCGTATTTCAGGAACCGGAATCCTACGTGCGATCCATTACACTAACGGCGCGTCTACACTTTTAATTTTATCTCAAAACAGTACTAAATGTAAATTACTAAAAAAAATTCACGAAGTTGACGTTTTTTGGAGGATATTACTTGAAATAATCACAATACCAGTTATAATAATCAGTGTGCTTAGGAGATTAATGGTTCGACTGAGCTATTATTTTTTGAGTATATGGGTCGTATTAAGACATACAGGGACGAGCCACGTCCCATGGAGTATATCAAATGACTAATAATGAAGATTTAGAATTGCTGGATTTAGTTGCCCCAGACTTCATTAAAACTGTGGAAAAGCGATTTATGATTCTTCAGAGTATTTCACTAATGGAGCCGGTGGGACGCAGAGTTCTCGCTGATGGTCTGGATGTTACTGAACGCAGCTTGCGTACAGAGACAGACATGCTTAGGAAGCAAGGATTAATTACTTCTTCTAAGTCTGGGATGTCGCTAACAAGAAATGGTGGTCACGTAACTGACCAACTAGGTAAAATGTTAGCTGATTATCAAGGTACTGCGCTTCTGGAGAAACAGCTTAGCCAGAAGTTAGGAATTGCACGTTGTATTGTTTTACCAGGTAATGCTGACAAGCAACCACGTGTAGTTGATTCATTTGGAAGGCGATTGAATCAGTTATTAGGTTCAATACTTCCGAGTGGAGAAACACTTATCTCAGTTACAGGTGGTAGAACACTTGCCAAAGTGGCAAGAAACCTTTCACCGGGCTTATCGAAGAATCGCCAATTGATTTTCTTACCCGCTCGAGGTGGTGTGGGTGAGTCAGTTGTGATTCAAGCAAACAGTGTTTGCGCAGAGATGGCTGAGAAAACTCAAGGCCAATATCGAGCTATGTATCTTCCTGAGGATATTAGTGAGAAAAGTTTTGAATCTCTTCAAAAAGAGACTTCAATTAAATCGGTTCTTGATTTAATATATAGGAGTGATGTGGTTATTCACAGCATTGGCTCCGCAGGTATCATGGCAGATCGAAGGAACCTATCTAGAGGTGAGAAGTCAATGATTGCTGAAGGAGAAGCCGTTTCAGAGGCTTTCGGTGATTTCTTTGATCAAAGTGGTAGACTGGTTTATAAGGTACCTAGAATTGGACTTCATGTTCGGGACCTTGATAGAATTAAATATGTGATTGCAATTGCAGGTGGAGCTCAAAAGGCCAGCGCAATTCAATCATATATGAAAAATGCACCTTCTCATACAATACTTATTACTGATGAAGGTGCCTCAAAGTTGATTTTAAGGGATAACCCTTAAAAATATATTTTTTAATTTCCTGAAGGAGGAATTTTTGTATGACTACAAAAGTTGGTATTAATGGATTTGGACGTATCGGTCGTTTGGCATTCCGTCGTATTGCTGATCTTCAAGCACAAGGTAAGACTGATTTGGAAGTTGTTGCAATCAACGATTTAACATCACCTGCAATGCTTGCACATCTATTGAAATATGATACAGCTCATGGTAACTTCATGGCTGACAAGATCAGTGCTACAGAAAACTCAATCGTCGTTGACGGTAAGACTATTCCTGTATATGCTGAAATGAATGCTGCAGACCTTAAATGGGTTGGCAACGACGGTGTTGACATCGTTCTTGAATGTACTGGTTTCTACACATCACAAGAAAAAGCACAAGCTCATATCGATGCTGGTGCAAAACGTGTATTGATCTCAGCTCCATCAGGTGCTATGCCTACAGTTGTTTACGGTGTTAACGACGACATTCTTACAAATGACGTTAAGATCGCTTCAGCTGGTTCATGTACAACAAACTGTCTTGCACCATTAGCTAATGCCGTTAACAAAGAATTCGGTATCAAAGCTGGTACAATGACAACAGTTCACGCATACACAGCTACACAAAAACTTCAAGATGGTCCAGAACGTAAAGGTAATGTTCGTGCTGCACGTGCTGCTGCTGCTAACATCATCCCTCATTCAACTGGTGCTGCTAAGGCTCTTGGTCTTGTTGTTCCAGAACTTAAGGGTAAGCTTGATGGACATGCACAACGTGTACCAGTTATCACAGGTTCACTTACAGAATTAGTTGCAACTTTCGACAAGGAAGTTACAGTTGACGAAGTTAATGCTGCTGTTAAGAAGTATACAGAAAACAACCCTTCATTCGGTTACAACGATGACGAAATCGTATCATCAGACATCATCGGTACATCATTTGGTTCAGTATTTGACCCAACACAAACACAAGTTGTTGGTTCAGGTGAAGGCCAAGTTGTAAAGACTGTTGCATGGTATGACAACGAATCAGGATTTACTGCACAAATGGTTCGTACACTTGAAAAATTTGCTAGCTTAGACTAATTTTTAGATTAGCTTTTAGCTGGATTTAAAAACCTAATTTAGCGATTTAAATTGGCGGAGGGAGGATAACTCCTTCCGCCTTTTTTTAAGGAAAACATTGGAGGATTTATTAATGGCCAAACTTATTGTTTCTGACGTTGACGTAAAAGACAAGAAAGTTCTTATGCGTGTAGATTTCAACGTTCCTATTAAAGATGGTGTTGTTGGTGATACAAACCGTATCGTTGCCGCAATTCCTACAATCAAATATGTATCTGAACAAGGTGGAAAGGTTATCTTGCTATCACACTTGGGTAGAATTAAGAGTGATGAAGACAAGAAAGCTTTGTCATTGAAGCCAGTTGCTGAAAAGTTACAAGAATTAAGTGGTATGTCAGTTAAGTTCGTACCAACTAACGAAGGTAAAGAACTTGAAGATGCTATCAACGAATTAAAAGATGGCGACATTCTATTAATGGAAAACACACGTTTCCAAGATATCGACAATGATTTCGGTAAACGTGAAAGTAAAAATGATCCAAAACTTGGTGAATACTGGGCATCACTTGGCGACGTATTTATTAACGACGCCTTTGGTACAGCTCACAGAAGCCATGCATCAAACGTTGGTATTTCAACAGCTATGAAGGCTAATGGTAAGCCAGTTGCTGCTGGATACTTGATGGAAAAAGAAATTAAATTCTTAGGTAATGCCGTAGACAATCCTGTACACCCATTCGTAACAATCCTTGGTGGTGCAAAGGTTTCAGATAAGATCGGTGTTATCGAACATCTAATTCCAAAATCAGACCACATCATTATCGGTGGTGGTATGGCATATACATTCTTAGCCGCTCAAGGCCACAAGATTGGTAAGTCATTATTCGAAGAAGACAAAGTTGAACTTGCTAAAGACCTCCTTCAAAAAGCAGGCGACAAGATTGTTCTTCCTGTAGACCACATCGTTGCTAAAGAATTCTCAAATGATGCTGATGCTACAACTACTGATGGTGTAGACATTCCTGATGACGAAATGGCTCTTGATATTGGACCTAAGTCAATCGCATTGTTCAAAGATACTTTGAAGGGTGCTAAGACTGTTGTATGGAATGGACCTATGGGTGCATTCGAAATGAGCAAGTTTGCTGAAGGTACACTAGAAGTTGGACGTGCACTTGGTGAATTAACAGATGCTACAACAATCGTTGGTGGTGGTGACTCAACTGCTGCTGCTAAGAGTCTAGGTATTGCTGATAAACTAACACACATCTCAACTGGTGGTGGTGCTTCACTTGAATATCTAGAAGGTAAAGTATTACCTGGTATTGATTCAATTTCTGACAAATAATCTAAGGAGTGTTAAATTTATGCGTACACCTATTATTGCGGGTAACTGGAAGATGAACAAAAATCCTCAAGAAACCCAAGAATTTCTAGAAGCTATCAAAGGTAAATTGCCAGAATCTGGCGTAGAAGCTATCATTGGTGCTCCTGCTATTGATTTGAATGCTCTTACATGGTTCTCAAAAGACGAGCCACTAAAGACAGCTGCTGAAAACTGTTACTTCGAAGACGCCGGTGCATTTACTGGTGAAACTTCACCTAAGGCTCTTTCAGATATGGGCATTGATTATGTAATCATTGGTCACTCAGAAAGACGTCAATACTTCGGTGAAACTGACGAAGATATTAACAAGAAGGCACATGCTATTCTTAAGAACAACATGCTACCTATCATCTGCTGTGGTGAAACTCTAGAACAACGTGAAGCTGGCAAGGCCGAAGACTGGGTAACTGGTCAAATCGAAGCTGCTGTTAAGGGTATCTCTGCTGATGACTTAGCAAAATCAGTTATCGCTTACGAACCAATCTGGGCAATCGGTACTGGTAAGACTGCTACTGCTGATCAAGCACAAGAAATGGTTCACGTAATTCGTGAAAAGATTGCTAGCTTGTATGATGCTGCTACTGCTGATAAAGTACGTATCCTTTATGGTGGTTCAGTTAAACCTGCTAACGTTAAAGAATTAATGTCTAAAGAAGATATCGATGGTGGACTTGTTGGTGGTGCCAGCATGGACCCTGAATCATTCTTGGCATTAGCTAACTTTAATAAATAATAATCTTAATTAAGATATTTATTTTAAGTAGTAAAAAGGTTAAAATTAGGTTGTATTAAAATCAAAAAGGAGATTTTTAAAATATGTCTGTAATTACTGATATTTTAGGTCGTGAAGTTCTTGATTCACGTGGTAACCCAACTGTTGAAGTTGAACTATATACTGAACTAGGTGGCTTTGGCCGCGGAATCGTTCCATCAGGTGCTTCAACTGGTGAACACGAAGCTGTTGAATTGCGTGATGGCGACAAGTCACGTTTTGGTGGCAAGGGTGTTCTTAAAGCTGTTGCTAACGTTAACGACAAGATTGCTAAGAAGATTGTTGGTATGGACGTTACTGATCAAAGAGCTATTGATCAAGCTATGATCGACCTTGACGGTACAGAAAACAAAGGTAACCTTGGTGCAAATGCCATTTTAGGTGTTTCACTAGCTGCTGCACGTGCTGCTGCTGACGAATTAGGTTTACCATTGTACGAATACCTTGGTGGTCCTAACGCTCACGTACTTCCAACACCAATGATGAACGTTATCAATGGTGGTAAGCATGCTGATAACAACGTTGACTTCCAAGAATTCATGATTGTACCAGTTGGTGCAAAATCAGTTCACGAAGCTGTACGTATGGGTTCAGAAACTTTCCAAGCACTTAAATCATTGCTTAAAGACCGTGGTCTAAACACTGCTGTTGGTGATGAAGGTGGATTTGCTCCTGACCTTGAAAACAACGAAGCTCCTTTCAAGATTTTGGTTGAAGCTATTGAAAAAGCTGGTTACAAGCCTGGCGACGATATCGCTATTGGTTTTGACTGTGCTTCATCAGAATTCTACAACACAGAAACTGGTAAGTACGATCTTAAGGGTGAAGGCGAAAATGGTGCCAGCTTAACAACTGACGAATTCATCGACTTACTTGACGGAATCGTTGAAAAGTACCCAGTTATCACAATCGAAGACCCACTTGACGAAAACAACTGGGAAGATTGGCAAAAAGTTACAAAGGCTCTTGGTAAGAAAGTACAACTTGTTGGTGATGACTTGTTCGTTACAAACACAGACTACTTGAAGAAGGGTATTGATATGGGAGTATCAAACTCAATCCTTATCAAGCTTAACCAAATCGGTACACTTACAGAAACATTTGAAGCTATCGAAATGGCTAAAGAAGCTGGATTCACAGCCGTTGTATCACACCGTTCAGGTGAAACAGAAGATACAACAATTGCTGACCTTGTTGTTGCTACAAACGCAGGTCAAATCAAGACTGGTTCAATGAGTCGTACAGACCGTATCGCTAAGTACAACCAATTGATGAGAATCGAAGATCAACTTGGTGACCAAGCTGAATACAAAGGTATCCACAGTTTCTACAACTTAAACAAATAATTAATATTTTAATTAAAGACAATCCTTCGGGGTTGTCTTTTTTTGCGTCGAGAATAAAAAAAATTATGAAAACAGTTCATATTTTATAAAAAAATATTTCATTATATGAATCATAATGGAAATTATATAGGCTATACTATATTTGGTTCAAATTATTAACAATAATTTACTTTATTTTAATCGCACAGGAGATACCGACTATGAGATTACATACAAATAAGGGATTTCTATTATATTTAAATTTACTAATACTTGGCATTTTTTCACTTTTAACTTTTTCGGGAGCTTTAAAAGTCGATGCTGCAACTGCGACTGATGATGATTATACATCGGCAATTAATGGCGCTCCACAAGGATTGAACTTGGATGATATTTTTGTTCCCGGTACATTCAAAGGTAATGTTTCGACGGTAATCGATGTTAATAATGCCTATGTAACTGATACTGATGCGGTTAGATTAACTTACGCTAAGGATCAATTAGGTGCTATTTGGTCTACTGATAGTAATTATTTTGATTTGACTAAAGATCAAACTATGTCGATGTGGATGTACTTTGGAGGTACAAAGAATCCAGGTGACGGTATGGCCTTTGTTTTACAAAATGATGATAATGGGACAGGTGCAATATCGACTTTTACTTCTAAGAATATTTGGGGTCAAACCGTAAAAACACCAACTGGTGGTGAAACTCTGGGTGTCTGGGCAGCTGATATGGATGGAGGCTTAAAGGATACTGAAAAGTTTGCGACAACTGCCATTCAAAAAAGTTGGGCGCTAGAGTTTGATACTTATATTAACGATTCTGATAATTATCAAGCTGCAGGTAATGGTAGTGCATTTGACGTTCAGATTGCTAATGCTGGACAACATATTGCGGCAAACTATCCTGGTAATGCATCGAGTTATTATACGGCTACTAAGAATTACGACTTTATGGGAGTGATTAAGGGATACATTAATTATATGAATCATGGTGGGTTAATCTCAAATGTGGGTCTTACTAATGGTTCTTGGCATCATTTGACAATGAACTGGAATGCAACTAGTAAGGTTATGTCTTATAAATTCGATGATATTAATTCTGATGGTTCAGAAAATCCCGATGCATTAAGTAATAGCTTCACCATTGACACGGATGTTTTTAAATCTTCGGATGGACGAGTTCGTTGGGGATTTACTGGTGCAACCGGTAGTAAGTATGAGAACAATTTGGTTATTTTTGAATCAATTCCAGATTTAGTAAATGCAACTGTTAAACCTTCCATTTACGATGAAACTCAAGATAGAGAAATAGCTGATGGTGATGCAGTGATTGCTAAGGATAATTTGAAGGTTTCCTATAATCTTGATTATCAAAGTGGTAGAAGAGATTGGAAGAACATTGTTGCACAAATCAAGTTACCAGGAATAGCACCCGATCCAGATAAACCTCAAACTGAAATTGAAAATATTGATTATGATGATACGGCTACGATTAAGTATGCTGATGGAAATGTTGAAAACTTTTCGATCGAAGGTATGACCGAGAATGAAGTACAACATGCTTTAGCAGAAACGCTTTCTTCGACGAATCAAAATGCAACAATTGAATTCACTGGACAAGCAATTGATGTTAACCGTGATACGGATATTGCTTCAGAAACATCTAATTTCTCATCGACTAATTTCATTACCCATGTCAAAACACCGAATTTTACTATCCAGTCTGATAAGGGTATATCGATTGGAATACTTTCTGGTTCGAAGCAGTCAATCAAAGCAGGTGAAGATGCTAATCTGATCGGTATGATCTTGTATGCTGGTGGAAATGTAGGAAATACTAATTCTAGCTTCAAGGTCAATACTGTATTGAATGGTGTTGAACGTGATGGTTTTCAAATGGATGACAATGATGAAACTGGCGTCTTCAAAATCAATATTCCTTCTAATGAGTTAAAGCCGGGTGTTAATACTTTGGACATCTACGTGACTGATAAAGTTGGTACAAAATCGAATGTTGTTACGGCTACCATTACGGTTACAGGATATTTAAGCTTCAAGGAAGTATCTGACAAAGTCTCATTTAACCCAATCCATTATATTGGAGAATCCGATATTGTTGGAAGAAATAATGATTGGAAATTATCGGTTAATGATGCCAGAAATGCTGGTTCGCAGTGGAAAGTTATGGCTTCTTCAACTGTGCTGACAAGTGGGAATAATAATCTTCAAGGTGGCCTCGTCTATAATGATGGCAATTCAATTAGATCAATTGTTAATAATCCAGTCATGATTGCTAGCTATACTGATAAGGTCGATGGAGACGAAGTTAAGGATATTATCTCTGACTGGGATGAAGACAAGGGTATTCTCCTTAGAACTAGCAGTAACGAAAAAGCTGGAACATACACAGGTACCATAAATTGGGATTTGTATGACAGCATCTAGGCAGCCATCAGGCTGTCTTTTTTGATTTTGTTTTGATACAGTAAAAGTATTATAGGTTCCGTTAAACATTGGAGGAAATAAAATGTCTTTAAAAATTGCCTTTATTGGTTTTGGAAAGTCAGCCAATCGTTATCATTTACCATATTTAAACATTAGAAATAACTTTGAACTTAAAAAAGTATACACACGAAAGGGTCCTAATGAAGAATTAGCCAAACCATATCGTGAACAAGGTGTCGAGTTTACGACCAACTTAAATGATATTTTACAGGATAAAGAAATCGACCTGGTAATTATTTGTACACCGGCAAATACTCATTATGAATTAGCTAAGCAAGTTATTAATGCTGGCAAATCAGTTGTTGTGGAAAAGCCATTCGTTGATACAGTGGATCATGCAAAAGAACTATTAGAACTTGGTAGAAAAAAAGATGTATTAGTTATGCCATATCAAAATCGCCGATTTGATGGTGACTATTTAGCTGCCAAACAAGTGATTGAGCAAGGATTCCTTTGCGATATTGTTGAAGTTGAATCACATATTGATTATTACCGACCCGGTAAAGTTACTGATAAAGGTACCAAAGAACAGGGAAACTTTTATGGACTAGGTATTCATTTAATGGATCGAATGGTGGCACTTTTTGGTCGTCCAGATAAAGTCGTATATGACATAAGGAATACTGAAGTTGAGGAAGCTGTTGATAATTATTTTGATGTCGATCTACATTATGGGACACAACTTAAAGTCAAGGTAAAAGTTGGTTACGATGTAGCCAGTGAATACCCGCGTTTTATCGTGCATGGAACTAAAGGATCGTTTATTAAGTATGGAGCCGACCAACAGGAAAATGACCTGAAGGCTGGTATTATGCCTGGTGCTGATGGTTTTGGTGAAGATAGTCCAATGTATTATGGAATTGCAAAATACCAAAACGCTAATGGCGACTGGATCAAAAAACAGATTAAAACTCCGGTTGGTGACTATGGTATGTATTATGATTCTATTTATGAAACGTTAGTTAATGGATCACCAAAATTAATTACTGATGAACAAGTATTAACAGATATCGAACTTTTGGAAGCAGGCTTTTATCAGCCATCTCCATCCATTTATGATGTTCCAAAATTAAAGGGCTCTTTGTCAAATAGTATTGATGAATGATTTTTGGCCTATGGGCATCCTCAATGAGGATGCCTATTTTTATGCAC
>NZ_RHNU01000039.1 GCF_003946015.1 Companilactobacillus insicii | reverse complement strand
AAGATTGGATCATATTTTGTCATAAAAAATGCCCTACAATCGTTAGATTTCTTGTCTAACAATTGTAGGGCACTTCAAGGCTTCGTCTTTACTTTATGTATCCATTATCACTAAGGTTTTTTCTAAGTCCCAACATAGCGGTGTATGTAGCTAATACGTATATCTTTTTTGTTGGAATGTTAGGTATTTGTTTTACGAAATTTTCAATTTCTACTGTTTCAATATTTTTATTCATATCTAATCCAGCAATTTTAAACCTATATGTTACATCCTTTACTCTTTTTCCACCGGTTATTACAAGTGGTATTTTGTTATAATCAAAATCTTCGAAATTTGCATCCCAAATCCAGCTAGTATCGATACCATCGGCATAATTGGCATTTAATAGAAATGCGAGTGAGTAATCGGATTTGTCACTAAGAATTGTTTCAATTACTTGATTCAATCCTACGGGATTTTTAACAAGAATGATATTTACATCTTTATCGTTAACAGTAATTGTTTCTTGACGACCAAATACTTTTTCATCATACGAGAATGCTTTTTCAATTTGTTTAATGCTTATTCCCATTTCTGAAGCAATTGCATAGGCAGCAAGAGCGTTATAAACGTTATATTTACCGCCGATATTCATTGTAAAGGGATGTCCATCAATCTCAAATTCAGTTTTGTTGGGGAGTAACGTTTTTATATCAGTTACTTGGTACTTCAAGTCATTTTGCTTGAATCCACAATTTGGACAGAAGTAACTACCAAGGTTGGCATATGAGATAGTATGATAATGCATGATGTGATTACATTTAGGACACAATACACCGTCAGTGTTAGTTGGCGCCTTGATATCTTCATTTTCATGTCCTTTGCTTGAGAAACCATAGTAGATAACTTTGTTAGGCAAGTCCTTAGATGAAAAAATTGCCGCATCTCCATTAGCAATGATAGTTGCTTCAGGAGCTAGCTTAATACCATCTAGTATTTTTTGATAGGTAGTATATATTTCACCGTAGCGGTCCATTTGATCACGGAAAATATTAGTTAATACAAAATATTTAGGCTTTATGTATTTACAAATAATTTCTACATTAGCCTCGTCAACTTCCAAAATTGCTAATGGACGTTTGCTCTTTTTGTGATGAGTAACAAAACTCGTAACAATACCTTGAATCATATTTGATCCAGTTGGATTTGTTAGAACATCATCGTACTTTTGCGTAGCCATTTTATTGATTAGTGAAGTTGTCAAAGTTTTACCGTTTGTACCAGTTACGATTACTAAATCGTAATTTTTACCGAGACTTTTTAAGATATCTGGATCAATCTTATAAGCAATTTTTCCGGGATATGAAGATCCACCATTAAAGAACTTACTCAAAATAAAATAAGATGTTTTTCCAGTAAGTGTTGCAATGCTTGATTTAAATGTCATTTTAAAACCCCAATTAGTTTATATTAGAAATATATTATCACACCTAAATTACATTTTATCGGATTTTGATTGAATTTACTCAATGTTTAATATGTTCAATCGTCATTTTTTTAGTTATAATCTTCAAGGACGTAAATTTGGAGGCAGAGTATTGGCGCAATTATTTTTTAAGTATGGTGCTATGAATAGTGGAAAATCTATCGAGATTTTGAAAGTGGCACACAACTATGAAGAACAAGGCAAGTCAGTTATTCTGATGACGAGTATTTTGGACACTCGATCAGGAACTGGTAGAATAAAAAGTCGAATGGGTTTAACAAGAGATGCTATTGCATTAAAAAAGGACTCAAACATTTATGATATTGTTAAGAGTGAGAACCCCAATGCGGCTTGTGTATTAATTGATGAATGTCAATTCATGAATAAGAATCAAGTTTTGGAAGCTACACAAGTGGTTGATGATCTTGGCATACCTGTTATGGCATTTGGATTGAAGAATGATTTCAAGAACGAACTGTTCGAAGGAACTAAGTACTTGTTGTTATATGCAGATAAGTTGGAAGAAATGAAAACTATTTGTTGGTTCTGTAAAAAGAAGGCAACTATGAATATGCGTGTGTCAGATGGCAAACCTGTATATGAGGGTGAGCAAGTATCAATTGGCGGTAATGAGGCATATTATCCTGTTTGTCGTCGCCACTATAACCATCCTCCAATGTTAACTAATGACTAAGAAAGGAAAATAATTTAATTGGATAAAATATTAGAACAACTTGAAACATTAGTTGAAAGATATGCCGAATTACAAGAGTTAATGAGTGATCCGGAAGTTATTAATGATACTAAGCGTTATATGGCTTACTCAAAAGAAGAAGCTGATATGCGTGACGTTGTTAAAGCTTATAATCGCTACAAAGAATTACAAAAGAGTATCAGTGATAGCGATGAAATTATGCGTGAAACTGACGACGCTGAAATGCAAGCTATGGCAAAAGATGAAATGAATTCATCTAAAGAAGAAGCAGAAAAACTGGAACATGAAATCACTTTGTTGATGCTTCCAAAGGATCCTAATGATGATAAAAATATTATTATGGAAATCCGTGGAGCCGCCGGTGGGGATGAAGCTAGCTTATTCGCTGCTGACTTGTTAAGTATGTATAGTAAATATGCTGAAAAACAAGGCTGGAACTTTGATATTATTGATGAGAACTCGACTGAGGTTGGTGGATATAAGGATGTTGCGGTTATGATTACTGGTAGCCGTGTTTATTCAAAACTGAAGTACGAAAATGGGGCACATCGTGTTCAACGTATTCCAGCTACTGAATCTGCTGGTCGTGTTCATACATCAACTGCAACTGTTGCAGTTATGCCTGAATACGACGAAGTTGATATTGATATTGATCCAAAAGACATTCGTACTGATGTATATCGTTCATCTGGTGCTGGTGGTCAACATATCAACAAGACTTCATCCGCTGTTCGTATGACCCACTTGCCAACTGGTATTGTTGTTGCTATGCAAGATCAACGTTCACAACAACAAAACCGTGAAAAAGCTATGCAAATTTTAAAATCACGTGTTTATGATTATTATGAATCAGAAAACCAAAGTGAATATGATGAAAAACGTAAATCTGCTGTTGGTACCGGGGATCGCTCTGAACGAATTAGAACTTACAATTATCCACAGAATCGTGTAACAGATCACCGAATTGGATTATCATTAAACAAACTGGATCGTATTATGAATGGTGAGCTAGATGAAATTATCGATGCCTTGATTGTTAATGATCAAACTCAAAAATTGGAGCAAATTCAAAGTGGAGAGACTAAGTTATTCTAGTGCCCTGAAAAGGGCTTTTTTAATGCTAAAACAGCAAGATAAGTATCCAGAGGATGCTGAGTATCTTATGGAAGAGCTGACTGGTTTCAATTACACACAGTTACAATTGCATAGAAACGACCCTGTTCCTGGTAAAATTATGCGTCGATTTCGCGATGGTGTGGTTAGACTTGTAATGGATGAACCAGTGCAGTACATCTTAGGTTATGGGTACTTTATGAATAAAAGTTTTACTGTTAGCCAAGATACTTTGATTCCTCGCCAAGAAACAGAAGAAATGGTTCAGAAAATAATTGATGATCATGATACTCGAGCAAAAAACATTTGGGATATAGGTACTGGTTCTGGTGTTATTGCTATAAGTTTGGCTTTGAAATTTCCAGATGACGATATATTAGCAACTGATATTTCAGAAGGTGCGCTTAAAATCGCACAGTTAAATGCTGATAATTATCAAGCCAATAATGTTTTTTTGAAGCAAAGCGATTTATTCCAAAGTGTCAAACCAGAACCTTTTGATATTATCGTATCTAATCCTCCTTATATCTCACAGCGAGAAAAGTCAGTCATGGATCAAAGTGTTATTAAATATGAGCCTGATTTGGCTTTATATGGGGAACAAAATGGATTAGAATTTTACAAGGATATATCATCAAGTGCTGATAATTATTTGAGTGAGTATGGTATTTTGTATATGGAGTTTGGTTATCAACAAAAATCTGCTTTAGAAGAAATTTTTGCTAAAAATATGCCTGAATATAATGTAGAATTTCATAAGGATATGAGTGGCAATTATCGATATCTTAAAGCTGAAAAGGAGAGGGTATAGATTTTGGAAACAGAGATATTAAAAAATACGCAAATAGCGGAAGCTGTAAAGTTTCTTGCTGATGGCAAACTTGTCGCATTTCCGACTGAGACTGTTTACGGTTTAGGTGCAGATGCTACTCGTCCAGATGTTGTAAAAGATGTATATGCAGCAAAGGGTCGTCCTAGTGATAACCCACTAATTGTGCATGTCTCGAGTCCAGAAATGGTTTGGGAGTATGCAGACAATGAGTATAGATCATTAGCAGAGAAGCTTATGAGCAAATTTTGGCCAGGTCCTTTGACAATAATTATGCCTATTCAGCCAGGTAAGCTGTCTAAAGAAGTTACTGGTGGATTGACTACCGCGGCTTTTAGAATGCCAAATAATGAAACTACCTTGAATCTTATCAAGACCTTTGGTAAGCCAATTGTTGGTCCATCCGCTAATACTAGTGGTAAGCCTAGTCCTACTTTAGCCAAACATGTTTATCATGATTTAAATGGTAAAATATCAGCTATTTTGGACGATGGTCCTACTAAAATTGGCGTGGAGTCTACGGTTATCGATCTTTCTGCTGATATACCAGCTGTTCTTCGCCCAGGGATGATTACTGTTAATGATCTTCTACAAGTTCTAGATAATGTTAATAGTGACCATCATAAAGTCGGTGCTGGAGAAACTCCAAAGGCTCCTGGTATGAAGTACAAGCATTATGCACCAAGTGCTCAGGTGGTCATTGTTGATAATGAAAATGATTTTCCAGCAGCTATTTTAGAATATGGAGATAGCAAGTTGGGAATTATGGCCACGGATGATGTCTTATCTAAGATTGGTGATAAAAATAATTTTATCAAGTTTTCTTTAGGCAAAGATATTTATAGTGCATCAAAAGAGTTATTTGCAGGTTTGCGAGGATTGGACGCTAAAGGAACTAAGTACATTCTTGCTCAAGGTTTTCCAGATGCAGATCATGGAGATGCATATAGAAACCGTTTGAACAAATCTGCCGGTCAAAAACATTTCGCTAAATAATGAAACGGCTATTATAAAAGCCGATTAAAAAAGGAGAATTACAAATGTCTAAATTTCAAGTACTAAATCACCCATTAATTCAACACAAGTTAACAATTATTAGAAACAAACATACAGGTACAAAGGTATTCCGTGAAGTTGCCAATGAAATTGGTGAATTAATGGTTTATGAGATTACAAGAGACTTGCCTCTGAAGGATATTGAAATCGAAACTCCTATGGGTAAATCAACTCAAAAAGTACTTGCTGGTAAAAAATTAGCAGTTATTCCGATTCTTCGTGCTGGATTAGGCATGGTTGACGGCGTTCTTGAATTGATTCCAGCTGCTAAAGTTGGTCATATTGGTATGTATCGTGATGAAAAAACACTACAACCTCATGAATATTTTGTTAAATTACCTAGTGATATTGACGAACGTGAGTTGTTCATTGTTGATCCAATGCTAGCTACTGGTGGTTCAGCAAATATGGCTATTGAAGCATTGAAGAAACGTGGTGCTAAGCACATGCGTCTAGTTGTCCTAGTTGCTGCCCCAGAGGGTGTTAAGGCCGTTCAGGAGGCACACCCAGATGTTGATATTTATGCTGCTTCATTAGATGAAAAGATTACTGATAGTGGATATATCTTCCCAGGTTTAGGTGACGCTGGAGATAGACTATTTGGAACTAAATAAAATAAAATCACTGTTTGAATATCTTTTTAGAAGTGTTATTATTTTGTGGTATCAATTGTTTTCAATAAGCGAAGAAAGGGGGGGTATTATTGGATGATAAGTATAAGTTTATTGATTTCTTAGGTTTGAGATTTAATGTTGCTAATGACTTGTCAGCATTGATCTCCGCAATAATTGTATTTGTCTTCGTCTATTCGTTATCTCGTAAGGTTACGATGAGACCTGGTAAGGCTCAGAATGTACTTGAGTGGATTATTGATTTTACGAATAATATCATAAAGTCACTGATGCCTGATGCAGCGGTAAAGCAATTCGGATTGTATGCTTTTGTATTGTTTACGTTCGTATTCTTTGCAAACCAACTGGGATTAATATTCCAAGTTAAAGTAGGCGGTTATACTTATATTAAATCTCCTACAACGAATCCAATGGTAACCATGGCACTTGCCTTGATATCGTTACTGATTTCACATTATTATTCAGTGAAGAAGTTTGGATTTGGCGGTTATGTAAGCAACTACGTAAAACCCGTAGGTTTCTTGTTACCAATAAATATTTTGGAAGAGTTCACCAACTTCTTGACGTTATCACTACGTCTTTACGGTAATATTTTTGCCGGTGAAGTACTTCTTGCACTTATTGGAACTGTTGCTAAGAGTTTTGGAGTTGTTTCGCTAGTGGTCGCTTTACCACTAGAAATGATTTGGCAAGGCTTTTCAGTCTTTATTGGAGCCATCCAAGCGTATGTATTTACCACATTATCTATGGTTTATATTTCACGTAAACTGGAACAAGAATAATTTTTATTGGAGGAATTTTAAATCATGAAAGAAATCGCGGCAGCTATTGCAGCTAGTTTTGCAGCTCTTGGAGCATCTATCGGTAACGGACTTGTTATTTCAAAGACAATGGAAAGTATGGCTCGTCAACCAGAAATTTCTGGTGATTTAAGAGCCACAATGTTCATTGGTGTTGGTTTGATTGAAGCTGTTCCTATTATCGCCATCGCTATTGCATTCGTTATTCTTTTCGTATAATACATACAGATTAATCCGGCGATAATAATTAAGTCGCCTTTTTATGTTTTATAGGAAAGGAAGGAGTGGAGAATATTGGCAAGTTTATTAGTGCTTGGAGCAGGTAAATTGGCTTTAGGTGACATGCTTTTTATTCTTATCTCATTCGTCCTTCTTACAGCTCTTGTTAAGAAATTTGCATGGGGTCCTGTCACAAAGATGATGGATGCTAGATCAGAGAAGATATCCGGTGATCTGGATTATGCTGATCAAGAACGTGCACGTGCTGACAAGCTTGCGAAGGAACGTGAAGATGCACTTAAGAATTCACGTGCTGAAGCTATTGACATCGTTAATAAGGCCAAAGAAAATGGTGAAGATCAAAAGAAAACCATTATGGCTGATGCTCATAGTGAAGCTGAATCGGTAAGACAAAAAGCTAAGTCAGATGCTGAACGAGCTAAACAAGAAGCTATGAAAGATGCCCAAAATGACATCGCTAGCTTGTCTTTGGAAGTAGCCTCAAAAGTTAT
The DNA here is from genome assembly GCF_003946015.1 of Companilactobacillus insicii. GTDB lineage: Bacteria > Bacillota > Bacilli > Lactobacillales > Lactobacillaceae > Companilactobacillus > Companilactobacillus insicii. Next base: position 14,051 of record NZ_RHNU01000039.1, on the reverse strand, counting down.
TGCCAAGGAGCTTAATGCAAATGACCAAAAGTCACTGATCGACTCTTATATTAAGGAGTTGACTGTAAACAATGAAACTAAGTAAATTCCAAGTGGGAAAACGTTACAGTAGAGCGCTTTATGAAGTAGCACAAGAACAAGGTTCAATTGATAATACCTTGGAAGAGATTCAATCTCTTGCTACAGTATTTTCAGAAAATCCTGGTTTAAATATTGCTTTTTCAGGACGTTCAATTTCTCGCGCTGAAAAATCGAAAATTGTAGACAATTTAAAATCTGGACATAGTGAACTAGTTCAAGATTTTATCAGTATGCTTTTTGATAGGGATCGACTGAACTGTGTAAATGATATTGCAGATGCATTCATTAAAAGATACGATACCGATAATGGTATTGTAGAAGTAACTGTTAAATCAGTAGTTGAATTGGATTCTGATCAAGAAGAGAAACTAAAGTCTGTAGTTAAAGATAGATTTTCAGTAAATAAAGTAAATTTAACGAAAATAGTAGATCCATCCATCATCGGTGGGATTATTATCCGTGTTGGTGATCAAGTTATAGATGGAAGTGTCGTTAAGAGATTTAACGACATTAAACATATGCTATTGGTTAACAAATAAGTCGAGGTGAAAAGAATGAGCATCAAAACTGAAGAGATTAGTTCACTGATTAAAGAGCAGTTGAAGAACTATAAAAATGAACTCTCAGTTGATGAAGTAGGTACAGTTACATACGTCGGTGATGGTATCGCTCGTGCTAATGGCCTTGAAAATGCTATGGCATCTGAGTTACTTGAGTTCCAAGACGGTACATATGGTGTGGCTCAAAACCTTGAAAGTGATGATGTAGGTATTATCATTTTAGGAAACTACGATCAAATTCGTGAAGGCGATACAGTTAAAAGAACTGGTCGTATCATGGAAGTTCCAGTAGGTGATGATCTTATTGGACGTGTCGTTAATTCTTTGGGTCAACCTGTTGACGGTTTAGGTGACATCAAAACAGACAAGACAAGACCTATTGAATCACCTGCACCTGGTGTTATGCAACGTAAGTCAGTTTTTGAACCATTACAAACAGGTTTGAAGGCTGTCGATTCGCTTGTACCTATCGGTCGTGGTCAACGTGAATTAATTATCGGTGACCGTAAGACTGGTAAAACTTCAATCGCTATTGATACAATTATCAATCAAAAAGATCAAGACATGATTTGTGTTTATGTCGCAATTGGTCAAAAGGAATCAACAATTAGAAGTCAAGTTGAGACTTTGAGAAAGAACGGTGCGATGGATTATACCATCGTTGTTGAAGCTGGTCCTAGTCAACCCGCTCCTATGTTGTACTTTGCACCATACGCTGGAGCAGCTATGGGTGAATACTTTATGTATAACGGCAAACACGTTCTTATCGTATACGATGACTTAAGCAAGCAAGCTAATGCCTATCGTGAAGTGTCACTATTGCTTCGTAGACCACCTGGGCGTGAAGCATATCCTGGTGATGTTTTCTACTTACATTCACGTTTACTAGAACGTGCTGCTAAGTTGAGTGATGATTTGGGTGGTGGTTCAATGACTGCCTTACCAATTGTTGAAACACAAGCCGGTGATATTTCCGCATATATTCCAACTAATGTTATTTCCATTACAGATGGACAGATTTTCTTGAGTAGTGATTTGTTCTATTCAGGTACTCGTCCTGCTATCAACGCTGGTGAATCAGTTTCCCGTGTTGGTGGTGACGCACAGATCAAAGCTATGAAGAAAGTTGCTGGTACATTACGTCTAGATCTATCTTCATATCGTGAACTAGAATCATTTGCGCAATTTGGTTCTGATCTTGATGAAGCTACAAAAGCTAAGCTAGATCGTGGTAGTCGTACTGTTGAAGTTCTAAAGCAACCTGTTCACGCTCCAATGGCTGTTGAAAAACAAGTATTGATCTTGTTTGCTTTGACAAGAGGCTTCCTTGATAAAGTTGCTGTTGATGATCTTCAAGAATATGAAGCTTCACTTTCTGAATTTTTCGACGCAAATCATGCTGATCTCTTAACAGAAATCAAAGAAAAAGGTACATTACCTGACGAAGACAAGATGAACGCAGGTGTAAAAGAATTCACTGAAAACTTCTTGGCTTCAAAATCTGAAAAGCAAGATAAATAATACAGGAGGTTTAAATTATGGCTGAGTCACTTATGGATATAAAAAGAAGAATTTCTTCTACTAAGAAAACCGGTCAAATAACAAGAGCCATGCAAATGGTTTCTGGTGCTAAACTCTCTCGTATTGAAAAGAAATCTATTGCTTATCAATTGTACGCAAAAAAAGTTGAGGACATTATTCGTCATTTAACAATGGGAAACTTGTTCAAAGATATTCCAGTAACAGAAAATTCTTCTGATCCTTGGAGTTTGAACAATCTTCTTAAAGTGCGTGAGGTAAAAAAGACAGCTTATGTTGTTTTAACTAGTGACCGTGGTTTAGTTGGTGGATATAATAGTAATATTCTAAAGGCTATGATGGATATTTTCCGTACTAAATATCATAATGATAAGAGTAAGTTTACTGTTATTTCATTAGGAAATACTGGTACAGAATTCTTCAAAGCTCGTGGAATTGATATTTCATATGAATATCGTGGATTACCTGATATTCCTACAGTTAAAGATGTAACTCCAATTGTAAAAACTATGTTACAACTGTATCAAGCAGGTACATTTGATGAAATTTATATCTGTCATAATCACCACGTTAATTCTTTAGTTTCGAGATTCACAACTGATAAGTTGTTGCCTCTTGAACAAGCTAAAGATTCAACACAAGAAGAAGAACATATTGCTAGTGAGTATATTACAGATCCAAGTCCTGAAGCGGTCTTGTCTGCGATTGTACCTCAATATATTGAATCTTTAATTTTCGGAGCAATGATGGATGCAAAGACAGCGGAACACGCTGCTTCTGTTACAGCCATGAAGAGTGCTACTGATAATGCCGATGAATTGATTTCTGATCTTTCACTGCATTATAATCGTGCTCGTCAAGCTCAAATTACTACAGAGATCACTGAAATTGTCGGCGGTGCTGCTGCACTAGAATAGTTTAGAAAGGAGCCAAATAAATGAGTAGCAAAGGTAAAGTTATTCAGGTAATCGGTCCGGTTGTTGATGTTGAGTTTCCTTTAGATGGAGATCTTCCAGAACTTAATGACGCTTTGGTTATTAAGAAAAATGACGGATCAAAAATTACCCTAGAAGTTGCTCTAGAGCTAGGTGATGGCGCCTTACGTGCTATTTCCATGAGTTCTACTGATGGACTTCAAAGAGGTGCTGAAGTTGTTAATACAGGCGCATCTATTTCTGTTCCTGTCGGAAAAGAAACATTAGGTCGTGTGTTTAACGTATTAGGTGAAACAATTGATGGAGGTAAGGAATTTCCTGCTGATTTCAGAAGAGATAGTATTCACCGTAATGCACCTGCATATGATGAATTAAATACATCAACAGAAATTCTTGAAACAGGTATTAAAGTTATTGACCTTCTTGAACCATATGTTCGTGGTGGTAAAGTTGGATTGTTCGGTGGTGCCGGTGTTGGTAAAACCGTTCTTATTCAAGAGTTAATCCATAATATTGCTGAAGAGCATGGTGGTATCTCAGTATTTACTGGTGTTGGTGAAAGAACACGTGAAGGTAACGACCTTTATTATGAAATGAAGGAGTCAGGTGTTCTTGAAAAGACAGCCATGGTTTATGGTCAAATGAATGAATCACCTGGTGCTCGTATGCGTGTTGCCTTAACAGGTTTGACAATTGCTGAGTACTTCCGTGATGTTGAAGGACAAGATGTTCTATTATTTATTGATAACATCTTTAGATTTACACAGGCTGGTTCTGAAGTTTCAGCCCTATTAGGTCGTATGCCTTCAGCCGTTGGTTATCAACCAACATTGGCTACAGAAATGGGTCAATTGCAAGAAAGAATTACTTCTAATAAGAAGGGTTCAATTACTTCAATTCAAGCCGTTTATGTTCCTGCTGATGATTATACTGATCCTGCTCCAGCTACAACTTTCGCCCATTTGGATGCTACAACTAACTTGGAACGTAAGTTAACTGAGCAAGGTATTTATCCAGCTGTTGATCCACTAGCATCATCATCTTCTGCTCTGGACCCATCAATTGTTGGTGAAGAGCACTATAAAGTTGCTACTACGGTTCAACAAGTTCTTCAAAGATACCGTGAATTGCAAGATATTATCTCAATTCTTGGTATGGATGAATTATCTGACGAAGAAAAAACTGTTGTTGCACGTGCAAGACGTATCCAATTCTTCTTGTCACAAAACTTCAGTGTTGCGGAACAGTTTACAGGTAGACCAGGTTCTTATGTTCCTGTTGATGAAACAGTTAAGGACTTTAAGGCCATTCTTGATGGTAAATACGATGATGTTCCAGAAGATGCCTTCAACGGTGTTGGTGGAATTGATGATGTAATCGAAAAAGCCAAAGGTATGGGTTGGACACCTGCAGACGAACAAAATGATGATAACGCTGCTGAGGCAGTCGCTAACTAATAAGGAGGGGATAATATGGCTGATCCAAATCATATTGTGACGGTCAATATTGTTACTCCTGATGGTGTTGTATATGACCATCATGGTAATCTAGTTGTTGTGAATGCACTTGATGGTGATATTGGTATCATGGCAGGTCATGAGCCAATTATTGCACCAATTAAGATTTCTGAAGTTCGTGTAAAACGTACTGATGATCCACATCACGAAGATGCCATCGCTGTTAACGGCGGATTCTTGGAGTTCAGCAATGATCTAGTTTCTATCGTGGCTAACAGTGCTGAAAGAGCTAGAGATATTGATTTAAGACGTGCCCAATATCAAAAACAAAAGGCTGAAGAAACAATTAAAACAGCTGAAGAGAAACACAATGTTGATGACTTAGCACGTGCTCAAGTTTCTTTACGTAAAGCTATGAATAGAATCAATGTTAGTTCGCATAAATAATGAACATTTATAAAAGAGATTAATGTAATCTTCATTTTGAAGATACATTAATCTCTTTTTTTGCTTTTAAAAAGGGGAGATTTCAATTTGTCAAATTTTCTGCTAATATTTTAAAGTAACCTTAAAAATTAAAGGAAAATCAAATTTCAAGTGTTACGATTAAAAAAAGTGAGGTTTTATTGATGACAAGTTTAGGAATAAATGCGATAATTACGCTGGTTAGTCACGTGGTATTTATATGGATAAGTTTTAATGCTTTACAAGTTGTAGATTGGCGAAAAATTTATAACAAATCTAACCCTAGAATGTTACAATTACTTGTGGCGTTTGTTTCAATCGCTTTAGGATACACTGTGAGTTCGTTTTTCTTGAATATCATTAGTGTTTCACAAAATCTAACCTTACTTTTTTAAATGATTCCAACGTTTTGGAGGAGAATATTGTGCAACAAATAATCGTAAATGGACCTAGTCAGTTAAAAGGAACTGTAAGAATTGAGGGTGCTAAAAATGCTGCGCTACCTATTTTAGCGTCAACATTATTGGCTTCTGAAGGAAAGACTTCCTTATCAAATATCCCTCCACTATCAGACGTTACAACGATGGCAAAGGTTCTAAAGGCCTTGCAAGCTAGTGTAACTTTTGATGAAAATGACGAAGTTTTAACTGTTGATACTTCAAATGGTATTTCTACAACAGCGCCAGAAGAGCTTGTTGATAAAATGCGCGCTTCTATCGTTGTTTTAGGACCTCTATTGGCTCGTAGTAAAGAAGCTCATGTAGCGATGCCTGGTGGATGTGCAATCGGTTCTAGACCTATTGATTTACATATCAAGGGACTAGAAGCAATGGGTGCAGAGTTCACTCAAAACGGTGGCTATATTGATGCTAAGACAGATGGTTTGCATGGAGCAAATATTTATTTAGATTTTCCAAGTGTTGGAGCAACACAAAATATTATGATGGCTGCGTCACTTGCTGACGGCGTTACTGTAATTGATAATGTTGCACGTGAGCCAGAGATAGTTGATTTGGCTAATGTTCTTAATAAGATGGGTGCAGAAATAAGCGGTGCAGGAACAAATACTATTCGAGTAACCGGTGTGAAGAAGATGCATGGTTGTGAACACATGATTATGCAAGATCGTATTGAAGCAGGTACATTTATGGTGGCTGCTGCCGTTACGAACGGTGATATTCTCGTAAAAGACGCTGTTGCTATGCATAATAAGCCTCTGATCTCAAAGCTTGAGGAAATGGGCGTTACGATTGAAGAATCAGATGCAGGTATCAGAGTTGTCGGAACTAACCAATTGAAACCAGTGGATGTTAAGACATTGCCTCATCCTGGTTTTCCAACAGATATGCAAGCTCAAATGACACTAGCACAATTATTGAGTGTCGGAACTACCGTTATGACGGAAACAGTTTTTGAAAATCGCTTTATGCATTTTCCAGAATTCGGGAAAATGAAAGCTGATTATAAGATTGAAGGTAATTCTGTAATAATGTTTGGGCCTGCTCAATTGTCAGGCGCTAATGTGGCTGCTACTGATTTGCGTGCAGCTGCAGCATTGGTTTTGGCAGGATTAGTTGCTGAAGGTGAAACAAGAGTTTCAAATCTTCAATATTTAGATCGTGGATATTACCGTTTTACTGAGAAGTTAAGAGAATTAGGTGCCAATGTTAGACGTGTTTCGATTGACGAAAGTGGTCGGGAGAGTCTAGTATTAAATACAGTATCTAGTGTTACGAAATTAGCTTAAAATAACTTTAGAAAGTGGTTCTCCACTTTCTTTTTTTATTGATAAATAAATATGATACGCTGGTTTATGATATACTTTTTGTGTTTAGATTTTGGAGGATACAGCATGGCAAAATATCTAGGAATTGATTTAGGTACCGCAAATGTACTTATAGATGTAAAAGGAGAAGGTATCGTCTTAAACGAGCCTTCTGTAGTCGCAATTAATACCAAGAATGATGATGTCGTTGCAGTCGGTAAAGATGCTTATATGATGGTTGGTAGAACCCCTGCCAACATTAAAGCTGTTAGGCCGCTAAAAGACGGTGTTATTGCAGATTTTAATATTACAGAAAAAATGCTTCAATACTTTATTGATAAGTTAAATGTTGGTAGTCGTTTCTCGAAGCCAACTATAATGATTTGTGCTCCGACAAATGTTACTCCGGTTGAACAAAAGGCTATTATCGAAGCTGCTGAGCAAGCTGGTGGAGGTAAGGTTTATTTACAACTTGAGCCTAAAGTAGCTGCGGTAGGGGCTGGTCTCGATATTTTTAAACCGCAAGGTAATATGGTTATTGATATTGGTGGAGGTACTAGTGATATTGCTGTTCTTTCAATGGGAGATGTTGTTACAAGTCGTTCATTGAGATTTGCTGGTGATAAAATGACTGGTGCTATTCAAGCGTTTGTTAAGCAAAACCACAGTTTAATTATTGGTGAAAGAACTGCGGAACAAATTAAAATTGAAATAGGTTGTGCCATGGATGCTGACGAAGATGTCACATTCTCAGCAAGTGGTATTGATATAGTATCTGGTTTGCCTAAAGAGATTACTATCAATGAAAAAGAAGTAGAAAAAGCTCTTAGTGATGGTGTGGCTCAAATTATCGAAGCCGCTAAGGGAGTTTTGGAACAAACTCCTCCTGAATTATCAGCTGATATAATTGATCGTGGCATCATGTTAACTGGAGGTGGAGCACTTCTCAAGAATCTTGATAAGCTTTTGGCAGAAAAACTGCAGGTTCCTGTTTTGATGACTGAGAGTCCATTGGATTCAGTTGCTTTAGGAACTGGAATTTTGCTAGATAATATAGAAAAACATAAGAAATATTAAGGTGAAAAATGAAACGAGACTTTGGTAAAGAATATCGTCGTGGTATTTTTAAAAAAATTGGTTGGGTTTTATTACTTATGCTTATTTTTCTAGTTTTAGGTATGTTGATTGGTTCTGCTCTGGGAGGATCAAATCCTCTGGCAGTATTATGGCCCGGCACATGGATGCACATGTTTGATTTCTTGAGATAATTATGATGAAAAAACTATTAATTGGAATGATTCATTTCTATCAAAAATTTATATCACCAGTATTGCCGCCAAGTTGTAGATATTATCCGACTTGTTCGACGTACTTTATAGATGCAGTAAAAAAACATGGTGTTATTTTAGGTTTTATTATGGGAAAAGCACGTATATTACGCTGTAACCCATTTGTTCGTGGTGGTGTTGATCCTGTTCCGGATAATTTCACCATCTTTCGAAATCCTCATCCTGAAGATTACGAGGATGAAATTATTGCTCAGAAATTTCACAATAAAGAATAGGAAGATTTAATGTCAAAATCGAAAAAAGCAGTTGAAATCAATTTAAAAGATATTAGTGACGATCCTGAAAAGTATGAACTTTGGGACGGTAAAAAGTATATTGGTACTATCACTAAAGAAGGAGAACGCTACCTTTCATTTGTTGAAAGTACAGATACTCCTTTTAAATCAGTTAAATTAGACGATGCTATAAATGAATTATTAATGCAGTATAATCTACATAATCATTAATAGGTGTAAAAATGCAAATTAGAAATAGTAAAAAAGAAAATGATTCGGATTCAAGAATCGATTACGGAATAATCTTTTCCGTAATGATGTTAGCTATGATTGGCTTAATGTCTATTTACGTTGCGACTATACAGGACTCGCAAAATCCAATGCGAAATGTTATTTCCCAAGTTGCTTGGTATGCAATTGGTGCGGCAATAATAGCAATCATTATGCAGTTTGATGCTGAGCAGTTATGGCAAGTAGCTAATTATGCATATTATGGTGGATTGGCGCTACTAGTTCTAGTTTTGATATTTTATAGTAGGTCATATGCCGCCACTACTGGTGCCAAAAGTTGGTTTGCAATAGGATCATTTACTTTTCAGCCATCTGAAGTAATGAAACCGGCATTCATCTTAATGATGGGTAAGGTAATTACTAATCATAATAGTGAGTATCAAGTTCACACATTGAAGAATGACTTTTTACTTTTAGGTAAAATGCTTTTATGGACAGCTCCTGTTATTGTTTTGCTAAAGTTACAAAATGATTTAGGTACTTTGTTAGTCTTTGTCGCAATTCTAGGTGGCATGGTGTTAGTATCTGGTATTGACTGGCGGATAATTTTAACAGCATTTTTAGTTGTTGCAGTCATTGGTGGCGCGGCCCTTATGTTTGCTACAACTGATTGGGGTCGTTCAATACTGACACATGCTGGATTCAGAAGTTATCAATTTGCGCGTATTGATAGTTGGCTAAATCCATCTCAAGATACATCCGAAAATGGATATCAGATTTGGCAAAATATGAAAGCAATTGGATCAGGGCAGTTATTTGGTAAAGGCTTCAATGTTTCAAATGTCTATGTCCCAGTTCGTGAGTCTGATATGATTTTTTCAGTTATAGGTGAGAACTTTGGATTTGTTGGTTCATGTATATTGATCCTCTTATATTTCTTGTTAATATATCAAATGATTCAAGTTACATTCGATACTAAGAATGAGTTTTATGCATATGTTTCAACTGGAGTTATTATGATGATATTGTTCCATGTGTTTGAAAATATTGGTATGAGTGTTGGATTACTACCTTTAACTGGTATTCCACTACCGTTTATTTCGCAAGGTGGATCAGCACTTCTTGGTAATATGATTGGTATTGGATTGATTATGTCTATGAGATATCATCATAAAAGTTATATGTTTGAAAATGGTACTTTTAAGCAAAGGTAGGTTTTTTTTATGGCAACTGATAAGTATTTATGGGTTCAAAAAGGTGACAATACAACACGTATAGGTTTGACTGAAGCGGGTCAAGAAGCACTCGGAAAGGTTAAGTTTATTGATCTTCCAGTAGTTGGACGTGAAATTAAGGTCGGAGATTCTACAGGTGAAGTTGAAGCACAAAAGGCTGTAATTGAGTTTGAATCGCCAGTTTCGGGTACAATTGTGAAGGTTAATGATAAATTAACTGATAATCCGGAATTATTAAATGGTTCTGAGAAAGATGCTTGGCTTTTTGAAGTAAATAATTAAATATTTAAAACTTATAGTTTTATTGTTGCTTATTTCTTGCATGTTTTTTTAAGAACTGTTTAAATTATCCTGAAATTAATAAATGAATGGGGATAATTCAAATGAAAATTTTAGGTGAAAAAATTCGCCACTACAGAAAGCTCAGAGGTATTTCTCAATCTGAGCTTGCCGATGGTATTTGTACTCAGGCTACTGTAAGTCTTATTGAGAAAAAGGACAAAATTCCTAGCATGGAAATCTTGGTTCGTATTTGTGAAAGACTGGGTATCACAATGAACCTCGTTATTGTCAATGATGATAGTCAAATTTATTCTATTATTTCTGATATTAAAAATTCATTTTATAAAGATGATTATCAAGGTATCAGTGATAAGTTAGATAAATTGAATGATATTAATGTTAACAATAAACAGGAGATCAAGTTAATTCATTTCTTCAATGGGTTAGTCGAATATGAAATTAACGAAAACTATGACAAGGCTATCTTTGACTTCAATCGTGCAATGAATGTTAACATAGCTAATATTGACATGTATGACATTTTAATTGATGTCTATACTGCTAAAGCCTATGTTAATAAAAAGTCCTTAGACGAGGCTAAAGTTTATTATGGACAGGCTAAGGATTTGATTCAATCCAGTGCAGAGAAGATTAGTGAAGATAACTATCATGATAGTATTTTGATTTATGCTAATATGTCTAAATTATCTTTGGATTTGGAAGATAATCAAAAGGCTATTGACTATGCTAATGAAGGAATTTACATTGCTAAGAAGGAACAATCATTGTTTAAGCTTGATACAATGTATTGTTCAATGGCAGAAGCTGGTACACGTGATGGACAAAAATCTGATGAAGATTACATCAAAGCATATGTGATTTCCAGCATAAACGATAATAAGAATATTTTTGATAAATTAAAATCAAAAATTGATGACATGAATCTAAATATTTTTAATAAATAGTAATTAAAAATTATTAATTTCAAATAAAAAAAGTGAGCCGATTAATTAAAATCAGCTCACTTTTTTTTAATAATTTTTTTATTTTTTGCGTGGTTTTTGAATAGATTTGTTGTCCAAATCAGTTCTTACTACAAGAACATCACATGCGGCTGTTCTTGTTACATATTCGGTAACTGAACCGATTAGTAATCTTTCCATTGCATTTAAACCAGTTGCACCGATCATAATTAAATCTACTCCTAATTTCTTAGGAAAATCAGTAGCAATGATTGCTTTTGGGGCACCGTATTCAATGCTGTAATCGATATCCGTTAATCCAGCATCTTTAGCTGTTTGTACATAACTCTTAACAGTTTCTTTTGCTTTTTCAGTAATTTGTTCAACCATTGTTGAATCAAAACTTGAAACATTTTGAAATGCACGAGTATCGATGACATGTAGTAGATGTACTGCAGCGCTGTTTCTTTTTGCAACTTCCACAGCTTTCTTGAAAGCTAGTTCTGCTTCAAAAGATCCGTCAATTGGTACGAGAATGTTTTTATATTGTTGTAACATATTATCACCCCATTGATTAATTAATAATAACTTGCTTACAACCTTATTTTAGTTGATTGAGGTTGATAAATACAGTCATCTGCGAATATTTGCCAAATAAATTGAAAATCCAGCTGCAACGACACTCCCTAATATTAGGGTTATAAAGTTCGCTTCTTTGCTGCCTATTATCATGATTATTACTCCAGCTATAGAAATTAGTACCAGTAATACTGCTGTAATTATCATTACACTTCTAAGTGTAAGGTTTTCGTTTGGTGAATAAATTAAAAATTTACTATTTCTATGACTCCATAAATTGTATGCTAGTGCTAATAAAAAAATAATAAATATTAACATTAAAATCTTAATTGCCATTATTTCTGTTCACTCCGTTTTGCGTTATTTTTTAAATTATTTAATTGTTCTAGGCGCATTTTTAATGCTTGTTCATATTTTCCTGTTGTATTAGGTGAATAGAATTTTTTATTAATCAAATTATCCGGTAAATATTGTTGATACACCCAGGCATTAGGATAGTCATGCGGTAATTTGTATCCTATACCATGACCTAACTTTTTCGCACCAGAATAGTGGGCATCTTTTAAGTCATCGGGAATTGAAACTGCTTTACCATTTCTTACGTCTTCTAGTGCTGCATCAATTGCTTTCATACCTGAATTTGATTTTGGACATAGGCATAAGTCAATAACAGCATCTGCTAAAGGAATTCGTGCTTCAGGTAATCCAACCATTTGAGCCACTTGTGCAGCTTGTACGGCTCTTTGGCACGCTTGTGGATTAGCTAATCCAATATCCTCATATGCACAGACTAGTAGCCTTCTAATGGCAGTAGTAAGCTCTCCAGCTTCAAGCAATCTGGCCAGATAGAGTAGTGCTGCGTCTGGATCACTTCCACGAATGGATTTTTGAAATGCGGAAATTACATCATAGTGACTGTCACCATCTTTATCTGATGAAATAGCCTTTTTTTGCACTGATTCCTCAATTGACTGCAAATTGATATGAATTATTCCATTTTCTTCTTTAGTAGATAATACCGATAATTCAAGGCCATTTAAAATACTTCTTAAATCTCCATTAGTTGAACTGACCAGTAAATCTAATGCATTGTCATCCAATTTTACATTATATTCACCAAGTCCATTTTCATTATCATTCAGAGCATGTCTAACTGCCTTTTTTAAATCATCTGCTTCAAGTGGCTTTAATTCAAAAATTTGTACACGTGATCTAATTGCGGGGCTAATGTTAATATATGGGTTTTCGGTTGTTGCACCAATTAATATAATTGAACCACTTTCAAGTAGTGGTAATAAAAAGTCTTGTTTAGTTTTGTCTAAGCGATGTATCTCATCAAGAAGCAAGACAACTGTTCCACTCATTTTTGCTTCTTCGGCTACAATTTGTAAATCTTTTTTGCTATCGGTAGCCGCATTTAGTTTGCGAAATGCATATTTAGTACTCCCAGCAATAGCACTGGCAATACTAGTTTTTCCAATCCCAGGTGGTCCATAAAGAATCATTGATGATAGCATTTTTGCATTAACCATCCTACGAATGATTTTATTTGGACCAACTAGATGCTGTTGGCCGACAATTTCATCGATACTGGTGGGCCGCATACGATATGCTAGTGGTTTTTGCATAAATCCTCCTATATAGTACAATATGTATATTCTACAACAGAGAGTGAAGAAAGACGATTTCAATCTTTTAAAAACAAAAAAGGAGATTATCATGTTTGACAAAAGTGATTTTGATGTCTTTAAAGATGATACCTTATCTGGTCGTCTAAATTTAATAAAGCAGCAATTAGATCCCAAATTTGAAATATTTGGAAATAAATTACTTGATAAATTAGAAGAAGAATATAATCAAAAATTTTATTTAAAAATTGCTAAACATCAACGAAGAACTAAGAATCCACCTTCAGATACCTGGTTAGCAATAAATCTAGATAAGAGGGGATATAAGAAAACTCCTCATTTAGAATTGGGATTATGGCCAGATCGCTATTTTATTACCTTTAGTTTGTTGGCTGACGCACATAAGCGAGAGGATTATTATCCGTTGATTAAAAAATGGAATGATCAAGTAGTTTCAGACAATTGGTTAGTATCGAATGATCATACTGTTCCGGAAATGAATACTTCTGATAGTTACAATGATTCCGTTAAACGCTATTCCAAAGTTAAATCAAGTGATTTTGTCTTTGGCTTTGATTTATTGAAAGACTCAGAACAAGTGATTAAAGGCAATTATGATGATTTACTATTTGATAAGTTTATTGAACTAAGTAAATTTCTAGTTGATGCAAATAAAGAGGTTTCGGAAAAATGAAGTGCAAGACAAAAGTTAGACAAAATTAAATATTTAAGCTGCTAAAGCATGTTCCCGGTATTCTACTGGTGACA
>NZ_RHNU01000038.1 GCF_003946015.1 Companilactobacillus insicii | reverse complement strand
TAGCGGTTGGTAGTTTTTTGTTGGGCCCCTTTAAGGGGCTTTTTGCGTGTGGCAAGCCCTTCTAGGGCTAATAAAAAGCCACCAGCTAAGCTGGTGGATATTTACTATGAAACATGTTTTTTAGTAAAAATTTCACATGTATTGATTTGCCAGGCATTTTAGAAGATATATTCATTTTGTGATTAAAAATTAATAAATTGTGAATTAATGCATATACCGTGCCAAATAAAGGTCAAAATATTAAATTAATTAATAACACAAAAATAATTCTAATTATGGATAGTTTAATTTTTTTTGTAGTTTTACAAATAACTATTTAATTGTTAAGCTTAAATTGATTTTGAATATAGCTTAGGGGGCTTTGAAAATGGACATTATCATTTTATTTATTATGTCATATTTGTTTTATTTACTGACGTTTAAGCATGATACGTCAAAAAAGGTTTTAATAATTTTTACAGTTGTTTTGGTACTTGATATTATCCTATTCAAGTTACATGCAACTAGCCAATTACCAATTAGTTTATAAGGGGGTAGAGATTAATGGATAAAAGCGTAGAACGTAGTAATCAATGGAGTTCAATAGGATTCCTTTTAGCAATTATATTTGTATTTGGATATTCTTTTATGTTAATAGGATCAATTTCAGCACAACTAATAATTCATGATTTGCCATGTCCGTTGTGTGTAATGCAGCGTATGTCAATGGCAATGACAGCGTTTGGACCGGCATTTATTATTGTTGAAACATTAAAAGGTGACATTACAGTTGATAAGTATGCACGGGGGTATGGATTATCGCTAGTTTATTCGATTTTTGGGATGGTTTCTTCCGTTAGACAGTTATTACTTCATATTGCACCTAAAGATCCAGGGTTTGGACCAGCAGTACTTGGAATTCATTTCTATACATGGTCACTTATTACTTTTATAGTTGTAGTTGGTTTTTGTGGCCTTAACTTGATTTTTGCAAAGGATTTAACACCAACACCTGATGTTAAATTTAAGGGATTAGGTAACTTTGCAATAAAGCTAATGTTTGTAATGGTAGTAATTATGTTTATCTTGATGATTTTCCAAGAAGGATTCAATTTCCTATTACCTGGAGATCCAACACATTATCAATTATTTGATCTATTTAAATAATGGTAAATAACGAGATGCATGTTATTAAGTGTATCTCGTTATTTTATTTGAAAAAATAGGGGGAAAAACTGAATATTTGGATATATTCAGAGAAATATTATGAAAATCAGAAAAATATTTTTAGCATTGTTTACAGTATTGTGTGTGATCACAATAGTGGGTTGTAGTCCAAAAAAAAGTGACAGTGCAACAAATAATACCGATAAAAAAATGACAGAAATAAATATAGGCACAATGCCAGCTCCTGATTCAGCACCATTATATATTGCTCAACGTAAGGGTTATTTCAAAGATGAAGGCCTTAATGTGAAGATGACACTGTTTAAGGATGCATTAAAGCGAGATGCTGCTGTTTCAAGTGGTAAATTAGACGGAACTGTTACCGATTTAGTTATGTATACGTCTTATATCAAGGGAAATACGGGATGGAAATTAGGTACATCATTAACTGGAAAATTTGGAATAGTCAGTGCAAATAAAAATATTGATAGTTTTTCAGATCTTCGTGGGAAAACATTAGGGATGATGTCTAATTCTGTTATTAATTATTATTTAGATGAAAATCTTAATAATAATGGAATGACTTTAGCTGATGTTACAGAAAAAAGCATACCGGATATACCAACAAGGCTACAAATGATTGCTCAACATAAAATTGATGCAACCGTAGTACCAGAACCATTTCTTACAATGGCAAGTTCCAAAGGACTCAATGTTTTTGGCGTAAGTAATCCAAAAAAGTTTAGCGCTACTGCGTTAGCATTCAATCGGAAAATATCAAATAATACTAAGTTACAAGCTAAGTTTTATAAAGCTTATAACCGAGCTGTAAAAGATTTAAATAATGGTGATGATGGAACTTATAGAATGGTTTTATCAAAGGATTTGTCTTTACCAAAAGAAGTATCAAAAAACATTGATATGCCGGAGTATCAATATGCGAAGAAAGTTAACCTTAATACGTTTAATAATGTATTGAAATTTACAAAGGAAAATAAAATTTTTACCGAGAAGATTAATCCTGAAAACTATATTATGAATGTCCCAGTTAAAAACAATGCTAAAGGTTAGAAACTTAGAAGTATCATATGGCAATAAAATTGTATTAAAAGATATAAACTTTTCAGTTTCATCAAACGAAATATTAGCTATCATTGGTCCTTCTGGAGCGGGCAAAACAACTCTTATTAAGTCGATAGTTAAACTAATTCCTTTTCATGGGGAAATAGAGTTAAATAATCATGAAATTGATTTGGGTATTACAACCGTATCTTTTGTACCACAGAATTATGGATTATTACCCTGGAAAACAGTGGAACAGAATATATATTTAGCCAGTCGTATAAAAAAGCATAGTCGTTTGAGTAAACATCAGAAAGAAAAAATTCATGAATTGATGAGAGAACTAAAAATTGATAAGCTTTCAAAAAAGTTTCCTAATTTTATCAGTGGAGGTCAAGCTCAAAGAGTAGCATTAGCTCGATCATTATCGATTTCACCAGATTTATTGATCTTCGACGAGGCATTTTCAGCATTAGATCCTGTAGTAAAAAAAACTGCAGAACGATTATTTTTAAATCAGTGGAGAAAAAATCCAACTATTACAATTATGGTGACACATAATTTAGACGAAGCATTGAAATTAAGTACAAAAATCCTTGTTTTAAAGAATAATGGGACGGGAATAATTATGGAGAATCCACTTATTAATAAATTATCTGATGATTATAGTGATGATAAAAACTATTTTGATTGTTTATCTTTCTTACAGAAAGAAGTGGATGATACTTGGGAAAATTGAAAAATACAGTATATTCGTTTCTTGTCATTAATTTAGTTTGGGAACTTATTGCAAAGGTACTTAATTTGAGTGTTCTACCCACGCCAGTCGTGGTATATAAAGAAATTCCAGGATTATTGAAATTAGGAATTGCTTTTCATATTTACGCTAGTTTATATAGAATATTTTGGGGATTAGGAATATCTTCATTAATTGGAATTGTTGTCGGGATTTTGATTGTACGAGTACCTAAATTAGGTAGTTTATTAAACCCCATCGTTTACTTTGTTTATCCTATTCCAAAGGTAGCATTGCTACCGATAGTCATGCTGTTATTTGGTTTGGGTGAAACATCCAAAATAATTATGTTAATAATTGCTGTTTCATTTCAGGTTATAGTCTCAGTTAGAGATCAAGTGAATCAAATACCGGAAGATTATTATCAAACTTTAAAAGTTCTAAATGCAAATTCCTTAGAAATCTTTTTTAATGTAATTTGGCCAGCTTCATTACCAGGAGTGCTATCTGCATTAAGGATTGCATTAGGTACATCGTTCGCAATATTGTTTTTTACGGAGGAATATGGATCCGAATTAGGGATAGGATATTTTATTTTTGATCAATGGCAGAAGATGAATTATCCAGTAATGTATGCTGGTATAGTTGTTGTTAGTATAATAGCTTATGTGCTATTTGAAATTATTAATGTATTAGATGCATACAGTACTAGATGGAATTCTTAGTAAATAAAGGAGGTTTAAAAATATGTCGTTTCCCAATTTTTTAGAGTTAGTGGAAATTAAAACCAAGCTAGCAAGTATATTGCCATTTTTTGTTGGAACACTGTTTGCAGTTGCATACTTTAATAGATTGAATATTGCAAACACAATTATTTTTTTTGTTGCTATGTTGATTTTTGATATGACCACTACAGCAATTAATAATTTGATGGATTTTAGAAAAGCAAAAAGTAAAAAATATAAAGAAAATACTAATGTAATCGGTCGTGAAAGTATTAGCCCCCAACTTGTAACTATATTGATATTGACAATGTTATTAATTTCTAGTGCTTTAGGTATATGGTTGGTAATAAGGACGGGAATAGAGTTACTTTACATGGGAGTCGCTTGTTTCGTAATTGGTATTTTTTATACATATGGTCCGTTGCCTTTATCTAGGTTACCTTTAGGGGAATTTTTTTCAGGTGTTACGATGGGGTTGGGTATTCCGTTTATAGCAATTTATGTTAATGTCCCTAACTCATTAATTAATAGACAAGCATTTTTGACAATTTTTTTGGTTTGTGTGATTCCTATTGCAACGATTGCAAATATTATGTTGGCTAATAATCTTTCTGATTTTAAACAAGATATTCAGAATGAAAGAAAAACTTTGCCTATTGTAATTGGTAAAAGTGCTGGATTAGTTATTTATCGAGTATTGGCTATCATGGGATATATAACAGTTATATTAGCTGTATTAACGAGGCTGATTGATTGGAGAATATTATTTGTTTTATTATCCATACCATTGGTAATAAAAAATACAAGAAAGTTTGTTGATAAGCAGGATAAAAAGGTGACTTTCCCTACTGCAATAAAAAATTTAGTTGCTGAAAATATTAGTCTCATTATTGGATTAATAATTATTTGTATTAGATGATAAATCCATTCTTGCTCATAATTATGGTTGATTTAATCTTTTTAATTGTATTATCAGAGATTTTGTATAAGTTATTAATCTATGTAAAGGTACTTCTTTTTGATTATAATTAAGTGTTTAAAGCTCTGAAATAAACTTTAGACCTTTATGCTTTAGTCATTATGGATATAAAAGTAGATGATACTCCGGTTATCACATTGTTTATCAAAACAAAGAGTAAACTAGCTGTAAGGAGTAGGAAAATTAGGGGCGCTGTGGAGGTGGTGTTAGGTCGGCGGTTTTCTAGCCTTACACCACGGGACGTATTTTGAAATTCGTGTACTTTGCGAAGTTCGAAATCGAGACTTGAGACTGTCTTTTGGCTCGGGTCGGTCCCCATAGCGGCCTGATTTTTATACTCCTGGAGTCGACATATTACCACTTCCAAAGCATATTTTGCTTTCAACTTTTATTATCCTGATCAGGTAAACAAAAAAATTTGGAAGTTCTTTTACCTGTTTATATTAAAGCTATACATTCAATATTAGTTTATTTCGCTTTTTATTTATTCAATTATCAATAAATATATTATATTTTTATCAACTTTTAGCTATATTATTTAGAAAGCCTTTACATTCGTTCGCAAACTAGCTATATTTAGGTTGTAGGGAGTAACAATTTGAACGGAGGTCATAATATGACAAGGAAAGCTTATATGATTGGTACAGGTATTGGTAATTTAGCTGCTGGTATTTACTTGATTCGTGATGGCGGATTTAAGGGTGACCAAATCACTATGATGGGTCTTGAAAAACATGGTGCTAATGATGGTGCTGCTGTTTCAGAATATGAGAACGAATATAGTAATCAAGCTTTGTCTAATAACAAGGGATTTTTGGCCAAGGGTGGCCGTATGCTC
Organism: Companilactobacillus insicii; assembly: GCF_003946015.1. GTDB lineage: Bacteria > Bacillota > Bacilli > Lactobacillales > Lactobacillaceae > Companilactobacillus > Companilactobacillus insicii. The sequence goes on along the minus strand of NZ_RHNU01000038.1, from coordinate 16,641 downwards.
AATGAGGAAACATTTGAGAATCTTTGGGATGTATTACGTTCGGTTCCTTCATTAGACAATCCGGGTCAAACAGTTACAGATGATATTCTTAATTTTGACCATGCACATCCGACACATGACGTTGGTCGTTTGATTGATCACAATGGTCCACGTGTTAAGAATAATAAAGATAATTATAGACACATGCAATTTAATAACAAAGATAGAATGTTATTGACTAAGTTAATGATGATGCCAGAAAAGGATGAAGAAAGATTAAACAATGTAAGCATAGCTGAATACTTTGCAAGCAGTCCTCATTTCTTTACGACTAACTTCTGGTACATGTGGCAAACAACCTTTGCTTTTAAGCGTGCAAGTTCAGCTGTTGAGTTGCGTCGTTATATGAATCGTATGATTCTGGAATTTACACGTATCAATACATTGGAAGGTGTTACAAGATCACCATACAATCAATATGAGAGTATTATTTTACCAATGCGTAAGTATTTGGAAGACCGTGGCGTAACATTTATTAATAATCGCAAGGTTACAGATTTGGAATTCAAAGATACGCCATTGCAAGATGATATTATCGTCACAGGCTTGAAGTATGAAGAAGTAGATAACGATAATAAAGAAGGTCATTTAGATATTGATGAGAATGATTTAGTATTTGATACTAATGGTTCAATTACTGATAGTTCATCAATTGGAGATTTCAATACTGCTATTACTGAGAAAGAAGAGTACGCTCCGAGTGCTGAACTTTGGAAGAAAGCAGCAGAGAAGTTCTATTCATTAGGTAATCCTGATAAGTTCTTCGGTGATCGCACACAAAGTGAATGGTTGAGTTTCACCGTTACAACTAATAATCATTATTTGCTCAATGAGATTTCAAGAATTACGGAACAAGAACCAGGTAATGCGTTGAATACTTGGATTGATAGTACACCACTGATGTCATTGGTTATTCATCATCAGCCACACTTTAAAGCACAAAAGCCAAATGAATCAACATTCTGGGGCTATTTCATGTACCCACGTCGTAATGGTGATTATGTACAAAAACCAGTTATTGAAATGACAGGTAAAGAGATGCTTCAAGAGTTACTAGGACACTTAGCTGAAGTGGATCCAAGTAAAGATAATATTAAGAATCATACACAGGAAATTATGGACAGTATTGTTAATGTTATTCCAGTATATCTTCCATATGCTAGTGCTATGTTCAATCAAAGAGCTGTTGGAGATCGTCCAGATGTCGTTCCAAAGCATAGTAAGAATTTGGCATTCATTAGCCAATTTTGTGAACAACCATTTGATATGGTATTTACAGAGCAATACTCATTTAGAGCAGCGCAAAGAGCGGTTTATACTTTGTTAGGGATTCCTTTAACAGAAATGACGCCTATGCATCATTATGAAAAGGATCCAAAAGTTATGGCTAGAGCTGCCAAAACGATGTTCAGATAGAATCAAACAGAGTGTGGTAAAACACGTTTAACTTCTGAGTATAATCTAAAACACCCTCGTATTTACGTAAGTAAATGCGGGGGTGTTTTGTTTGTAGTTAAACGGAAGAAGTTGTGTCATAACTTCTTTTACTGCAATCATACTTAGAATTTTTCTACAAAATCATCTATTTCTTTTAAGTAAGTCTCTTTTTGGAAGTCACTGATCCAAGATGTTTCGAAAGAATTTTTAGCAAATATTACTAATTGTTCCGCTGTTAAATTGTACTTTTCAGCAATGGCTTCATAGTTATCACCAATGTATCCGCCAAAATATGCTGGATCGTCTGAATTAATTGATACTTTAACACCTTGCTTCATTAATTCAACTACTTCTTTTCCCTTCATATCATTAGTAACGAATCCATTGGAAAGTGGACAACTTGTAAGTCCTAATTGTTTTTGATTTACCCAATCAACTAAATCTTGATTTTCAACAATGTTAGTACCGTGATCTAGTCTTTCAACTTCAATTATTTCCAAGGCTTGTTTAATGTGTTCAATTGAATCCACTTGATCAATGTCAGCGTGCATTGTTTTATGATAACCTTGCGCGGTTGCAATACTATATGGTTGTGCAAATTTTAATGGAGGATTGTGATGTTCATCTGAATCTAATCCCACTCCGAGAATCATGTCACGGTAAGGTTTTGCCATTTCTAGTACTTCATTAGCAAATTGTGCAGGCATATCACGTAAGAAACACATGATTAATTGTGCATCAATATTGATAGATTTAGCATCGATACAAGCACGATGGTATCCATTAATGAATGTACTGAATGAGATACCGCGTGTTAAATGTGCTTGAGGATCAAAAAACATTTCTACGTGGCGCACGCCATTTTGTCTAGCACGCTTTAAGTATTCCATTGCTAATTCATAAAAGTCATCCTCGGTTTGTAAAACATTCATTCCTGGATAATAGACCGCTAAAAATGAAGCAAGTGAATCGTAGTCATAAGATTTACGTACATCTTCAATGGTAGTTTGACCAATGTCGATGCCGTTTTTTTGCGCTAATTTTAATTTCAATTCAGGTTCAAGAGTCCCTTCTAAATGTAAATGAAGTTCGGCTTTTGGTAATCCATCAATGAATTCTCTCGTAATTTTTTTAGGCAACAAGGTAATTAGCTCCTTAATCTATATTGTTTTTATATTGTTAAGAATAACAAGGATAAAATTATTAATCAACCGTTTAAAACATAAAAATATTTGTAAAATACGAACAATAGAAAAATATTTATAAAAATCAATCGTATTTTACTTGATATTATTATATAAATTTGAGATACTTCTTTTGTAAACGAGTGCGATATTCGCATTTAATTCAAAAGGAGATTAAATAAAATGGATACATCAATGAACCAAAAGAGTTTTATCGAGAAGTTATTCCATCTTCAAGAGAATGGAACAACGGTAAGACGTGAAGTTTTAGCCGGATTAACAACCTTTGTTTCTATGGCGTATATATTATTCGTCAACCCTCAAGTATTAGGGGATGCAGGGATGAACAAGGGTGCAGTTTTCACTGCAACTGCATTATCAGCAATTTTGGGTTCGGTATTAATGGCACTATTAGCAAATTATCCAATCGCAATTGCACCTGGACTTGGTGACAATGCATTCTTTACATATTCAGTTGTTTTGGCCATGGGTATTCCTTGGCAAACAGCAATGGCCGGTGTATTTATTTCTAGTATTCTGTTTTTGATTCTTTCATTAGTTAAATTACGTGAGGTTGTTATTGATGCAATTCCACACGATTTGAAATTAGCAATGGCAGCAGGTATTGGTATTTTTATTGCTTTCGTTGGATTTCAAGGTGGTGGACTAATCACGGGTAGTAAATCTACATTAGTTGAAATGGGATCATTAACAGTGCCTACTACTTGGCTAACTATTTTTGGTTTAGTTGTAACTGCCGCATTGATGGCGAAGAAAGTTCCCGGTTCAATCTTTATTGGTATGGTTTTGACTACAATCTTAGGATTAGTAACTAAGTTAATTCCATTACCAAGTCATATTATTTCTACTATTCCAAGTATGAAACCAACATTTGGTGTTGGAGTGGCTCACTTAGGTGATATTAGTCAACCACAATTGTGGTCCGTCGTTCTTATATTCTTGCTAGTTGCATTCTTTGATACAGCTGGTACTTTGATCGGATTAGCAGCACAAGCCGGATTTATGAAGGATGATAAAATGCCTCGTATTGGTGGTGCGTTGATGGCCGATTCAATCTCAATGTTAGGTGGGGCAGTTATGGGGACAACTCCAACAGCAGCTTATGTTGAATCTAGTGCTGGTATTGCGATCGGTGGTCGTACAGGATTAACTTCGATGGTCGTTGGAATTTTGTTTGGACTTGCAATGTTCTTCTCACCATTATTAACAGTTGTAACCTCTAATGTAACGGCACCAGTATTAATCATCGTTGGTATTTTGATGGCACAGTCAATGAAAGAAATTGATTGGGGCAAATTTGAGATTGCTATGCCAGCTTTTCTAACAATTGTTGGTATGCCACTTACTTATAATATTTCTTATGGTATTGCATTCGGTTTCTTAGCTTATCCACTAACTATGCTTGCTGCAGGTAGAAGAAAAGAAATCAATCCAATTATGTATATCTTGTTCGTAGTATTTATTGTTTTACTTTATACAATTAATATTTTACCTAAATAGGAGGTACTATTTTGTTAGATATGGATAACTTCAAGAATTTAATCAAAGCCGGAGCAGCTGACATTCCAGCTGATTTAGTAATCAAGAATGGTCGCTTAGTCAATGTATCAACTAAAGAAATTTATCCAACTCAAGTCGCTATTTATAAGGATAAAATTGTTGCGGTGGATGATGATGTTTCAGATTACGTTGGTGAATCCACTAAAATTATTGACGCTGATGGCAAATATTTAGTACCCGGTATGATTGACGGACATATTCATGTGGAATGCAGTAAATTAAGCATGACAAGTTTTGCACAAGCTGTAGTTCCCCATGGTACAACAAGTATTGTTTCGGGGTTAGATGAATATATATCAGTTATTGGCTTGGAAGGTCTAAAGGAAATATTTAATGAAATTGATAAATCTGATTTGAGATTATTCTGGGGTGCACCATTTAAAACTCCTTATACGATTCCACAATCGACTATCGCTGAAAATATTGATTCGGATATGCAAAAGGAACTTTTAAAACAATCTAATGTTTATGGAGTCTGGGAAACAGTTCGTGAAGATATTCAAGAATTAGATGAAGATACCTTAAAGACTATGCTATATGCCAAGGATGCTCATAAACCCGTTTGGGGTTGTTCACCGATGGCAACTGGTAAAAAGCTTAATCAATATTTGATGAGTGGTGTTCGTGTAGATCATGAAAGTTATGATCATGAAGAATTACTGGAAAAAGCTCGTAAGGGTATGAATGTTGTAGTAAGAGAATCATCAGTTACACATTTCTTAAAAGAAAATATTCGTGCAATTACTGAGAATGCGGCAGATGTATCACGTCATGTGAGTTTTTGTACAGACGATGTTACTGCAACTGATATTGCTGAGCTGGGACACTTAGACCACGTTGTACGCTTGGCAATTGAAGCTGGCGTTCCACCTATTACTGCTATTCAAATGGCTACTATCAATTCAGCTGAAGCATATCGAATTGATGATCAAGTTGGTATGATTGCTCCCAATCGTGATGCTGATATTTTATTTGTTGCTGATCTTGATAAATTTGAAATTTCTGAAGTTATTTCCAAAGGTAAGGTGGTAGAGCAGCACAGTGCTCCTGCTATTGAATATTCTGAAAACATTATGAATTCTGTTAAGGCAGACAAGTTATCGCCTTCTGATTTTGCATATAATGTTGATATTGAAAATGGAATTGCTAATGTTGAAACGATTAAGAGTGTTGGTCCATTTGTACGAAAGAGACGTGACGTTGAATTAGAGGTTAAAAATCATCAAATACAAGTTGATCCATCTAAGGATGTTGCACTGGTATCAGTAATTGAGAGATTTGGTATTAATGGAAATAAATCATTAGGATTTACATCCGGATGGGGATTAAAGTCAGGAGCTATGGCTTCGACAGCGGCACCAGATGATAATAATTTGATTGTTATGGGTGTTGATGCTGAAGATATGGCATTTGCCGCAAATGAATTAATTACCCGAGGTGGGGGACAAATTGTAGTTAAGAATCAACAGGTTATGAGTTTCTTACCATTGCCAATTGCAGGAATTGTTTCTGAAGCGACTCCAGAAGAAGTTGTTGAGCAAGAAAAAAGTATACTTAAGGCAGCTAGAGATTTAGGTAGTAAGGTTGACGATCCAATGTTTTACATGACATTTCTACCGATTACAGCTATTCCAGATTTGGCAATTACAGATCTTGGTCCAACTGATTGTATTGCTTTGAAATTATTTGATCCTATTTTAAGCATTAAAAAAAGCTAGCCAAGTGGCTAGCTTTTTGTCATTTCCATTTGTGTATTAATTTATTAGTTTCCTTAGTGTTGTTGGTAAATACACTATCAAATTTGTAATGTTTTAAGGCGTTGTAATTATCGTTGTAAGTATCTAAAGTCCAAGCATTGGTTTTGAACCCATTGCTGTGGGCTTTTTTAATTAGCTTTTTTGTCCATTGATTTTGGTCAATAGATATAAAAGTGATATACCTTGGAGCGTTGTCAATTTCCTCCGTGTATTGTCTTTCGGTTACTGAATCCAATAACCATAAGATGGGAATGTCTTTTTGAGCTTTTTTACTATGAAATTCTTTAATACCAGGAATACTTGAGTCTTGCATTATGATGTTGTTGTTCATCTTATATTTATTTAATAGTTTTGCTAGTGCTTTTTCAGTATCAGTATTATCACCAGCACCTTTTTTGGTTTCTATAATATAATGAACATTATTTTTGTATTCTTTGAATATATCGCTAAGTTTATGAAGCTTCTCGCCATTAGCTAATTTTACTTTTGAAAGTTTATTAGTTGTAGAATCGGATATTTTAATGTTTTTTCCAGTTGTACGTTTCAAATTATTATCGTGAGAAACGTATAAGTTACCATCTTTACTTAACCAGACATCTTGTTCAATGTATTGGCTGCCATCTTTAATAGCTGTGTTATATCCAGCAAATGAATGTTCAGGTTGATTATATGGGCTGCCTCGGTGTGAGAATACTAGTGGAGAATCGGGTTCTGCGTGATTAACGCTAGTTTCTATTGACGTTAAGTTTTTGGCTTTCGTTGAAGCGTTGACTGTAGTGTTAGTCACGTTTAATCCAATAAAAGCCGCGATTAAGCTAGTAATAATAGTTAGTTTTTTCATATTATATTCCCTTAAATGTTAAATAATTTCATATGTTCTTTAAGATAGTGTCCAGTGATACTATCAGTCGAGTCACATATATCTTTAGGAGTTCCACTGGCTATAATTTGACCACCATTGATCCCACCTTCAGGACCAAGATCATTAATGTAGTCAGCATTGGCAATTATGTCTAAGTCGTGTTCGATAACTATAACTGTAGCGTGATTATCTATCAATTTGTTCAATACATTTATTAATACTGATACGTCCTTAGGATGGAGTCCTACACTTGGCTCATCAAAAACGAACAGTTGATTTTTTTGGCTATGCTTCATATAGGTAACTAATTTGAGTCTTTGAGCTTCACCACCAGATAGAGTAGGTGTGCTTTCACCCAATTCCAAATAACTGAGTCCAATTTCGTTAAGGGTGTCAAGAGTACTTTCAATGTTGTGCTCTTCTTTAAAGAATACATTTGCTTCTGTTATTGACATGTTTAGTATTTCGGCAATATTTTTTCCGTGCCAAGTTATGTTTAAGATATCAGGGTTGTAACGATTACCGTTACAGACGGGGCATGTTTCTACCATGTCAGGTAAGTATTGAATATCCAAAGTAATCACACCTGTTCCACCGCAGTTAGGGCAGGCTCCTTCCTTGTTGTTATAAGAGAAGTAACTTGCACTGTACTTTTTAGCCTTAGCTTGGTCGGTTGCGGCAAATAACTTACGAACTTTGTCCAGAATTTTGGTATATGTTGCGACTGTTGAACGCACATTTTTACCAATTGGCGTTGAATCTACAGTCAACACATTTTTAATACCATTCGTATCAAGTGATTTAACAAATTTAGGAATAGGTTCACCGTTTAATTTGTCTTCTAGTGCATTAATAAAACTATCAAAAACCAACGTTGTTTTACCTGAACCAGACATCCCGGAAACAACATTTAATGATTCTTTACTAAATTTGGCTTTCATATTGTGGATATTGAATCTGTCACCTATTTCGATATTAATTGTACCTTTTGTGAATGGTTTAGTCTGAGTGTGTTGAATAATATTAGCTTTTCCAGTTAGATAAGGTTCAATTACCGACTTAGAATTGCTTTTTATTTCGTCGACTGTTCCCTTTGAGATAACCTGACCACCGTTAGCTCCTGAAGATGGACCTATTTCAATCACGTAATCTGCTGCAGCAATGATACTTGTATCGTGATCGACAACAATTAACGAATTACCCAATTTTACTAATTCATGTAATATTTTTATTAATCCGGTAACATTAGCTGGGTGCAGTCCAACGCTTGGTTCATCAAGTACGTAAAGGACTCCCGTCATTTGATTTCGAATCGTTCGAGCTAATTGAATTCGTTGCAGTTCACCTGTTGATAAAGTATTTCCCGCACGTGTAAGAGTTAAATAATTTAATCCTAAATCATCGATTGGTTGTAGTAGTTCAAGTAATTCGTTTGTTAGATTCTTGCCTAATTGTTGCATATCAGATGGCAACCAATTCATAATTTTTGAACAGAATTCCTGCAATTGGTTAATACTCAATTGACATACTTGAGCAATATTCTTACCTATTAATTCATTGCTAAATAGCTTTGGATCAAATCTACTTCCTAGACAATTAGGACATTCTGTTACGGAATAAAATCTTCCTAAGCGTTTAAGAGTATTTTCATTCTTTGTACTGTTCAAGCTGTGTTTAACTGCATCGATAGCATTTTCGTACAAAGCATTGAGCTTGAAAGATTTACCAGTTGATGTTGGGATGATTACTTCTTTTTTGACGCCTTTGCCATTGATGACGATGTCTTTTTCTTTATCGGTCAATTCTTCAAAGGGAACATCAACTCTAACGCCCAGTTCTTGAACGACTTCTATTTGTAGAGAGCGACCAGGAAGTCGCCATGATTTTACGGCACCTTCGGCAATTGTTAATGCTTTATCAGGAATTATTTTGTCTAGTTCAATAGTTTTTAAAAAACCTGTTCCTTGGCAAGTGGGACAAGCACCAGTGGAATTAAAAGCAAAGTCTTCAGCACCAAATGCCATAAAGTGTACATGACATACAGGACACGTTAGGACTCCCATATTTTCGTCCGAAGTAGGTAAATCCATTACTTGAGATATTTTCAAAGTTGGATCTAGACGGTGTCCATTAGGACATTTTACGGAAGCTAATCTGGAGAACATTAACCTTAGGATATTTAAGCTTTCAGTCATTGTTCCAACCGTTGAACGAACGCCAGGGACTACTGGTCGTTGCCTCAAGGCAATAGTTGAAGGTAAGTTCTTGATGTCTTTGACATTGGATTGCCCCATTTGAGTGATACGTCTTCTAGTATAAGTCGATAATGCATTGAGATATTTTCTTGCTCCCTCAGAGTAAATCGTATCCATAGCCAGAGATGATTTACCTGATCCGGAAACACCTGTTATGGCAACAAAAGAATTCAATGGAATATCAATATTTAGATTTTTTAGGTTGTTAGCATTGGCACCTCGAACTTCGATATTATCTGGAATATAGTTTCTATGTCTAATTGCCATTATTAACTCCTCTCTTTTTGCATTAATATTCTAACATTGATGACAATTATATTGTGAAATTGGAATTTTTAATAAATATAAAGCCTGATGCATCAAGGACTATACATGTGAAACCACTACCATATATGGTTGATATTTATATTTGTATACAATATCTAGTCGTGAAGTGGTATTATAGTGAATGTTGATTTTTTACAGATTATTTAATGAATTGGTTGGAGGATAATAATGATGATCGTATTGAGCGGCACTATTGGAGCCGGTAAAAGTTCATTGGCAACTATTTTGTCAAAACATTTAGGAACAGAGGCATTTTACGAACAAGTAGATAACAATCCTGTGTTACCACTTTTTTATGCTGATCCTAAGAAATATGCATTTCTATTACAAATTTACTTTTTAAATAAGCGTTTTGAGTCTATTAAACAAGCCATGGTAGATGATAATAATGTTTTGGACCGTTCAATTTACGAAGATTCATTGTTCTTTCATATGAATGCTGATATGGGACGAGCTACACCGCAAGAAGTTAAAGTCTACGATGAATTGCTAGACAATATGATGCAAGAATTACCATATGCTGCTGCTAAAAAGGCTCCAGATCTACTAGTTCATATTGATATTTCATATGATACTATGATTAAACGTATCGAAAAACGTGGTCGTGATTATGAACAACCAGAACAAGACCCATCATTAGTAGAGTATTACCATAATCTACTTGGTCGTTATGATGGTTGGTATGATGACTATGATTACAGTCCTAAGATGAAGATTGACGGGGACAAATATGACTTCGTTGAAAATCCGGATGATTTACAAAAAGTATTAGATCAGATTGATACTGAATTGGCAAAACACAGAGTTACAGCAAACAATTAATTTAAAAAGAGGCCGAAAGGCTTCTTTTTTAGTTTGATGTCTGTGTCAAAATACGTTAATCTATTTAAGACAGTTTTTCTGGTAACCTGTCCAAAATAAAAACAGTGGGGGATTTTTTTCAATGAATAAATTAAAGACTAGGGATATAACTCAACTAGCAATTATCGCTGCTTTGTATGTGGCAGTGACTGTTGCTCCTGGATTGTCCGCATTTTCATATGGACCAGTTCAGTTTAGAGTTTCTGAAATCCTGATGTTGTTACCATTCTTTAATCATAAGTATAGTTGGTCGTTAATAATTGGATGCTTTATTGCTAATATTTTTAGTGCATCGCTTGGTGCTTATGATTTATTGTTTGGTACTTTGGCTACAGCGACAGCCTGCTATTTAATAACACGTATTCCAGCTAAGATGAGCTTAATTTGGACCGTTCCAGTTATTTGTGCCGTTGTTAATGGAATTATAGTTGGTGCAGAACTTCATTTAGTACTGAAGATTCCATTTTGGATCAATGCAGGATCCGTTGCATTAGGTGAAGTTGTAGTAGTTGCTATTGGAGCCGCAGTTTTTTATTTCTTAATGAAGAATCGCAATTTCAGTAAATTAATTAATTAAGACTGTAAAGGGGGAAGTGATTCCTCCTTTTTTTTGTTATAATCATCATTATAAAGATTGTGAGGAGATGTTTTTATGAATATCGGAATTTTTACCGATACATACTTCCCTCAAGTTAGTGGAGTAGCTACATCGATCCAGACATTAAAGAACGATTTGGAACGGAAAGGGAATTCAGTTTATATTTTTACAACAACTGATCCTAATGTTTCTAAAAAAACAATTGAACCTAATATTTTTCGTGTAGGTAGTGTTCCATTCATATCATTTACAGACAGAAGGATCGCAATTAGGGGCATGTTCCATGCAGTTGAACTTGCTAAAGAATTGAAGTTGGATATTGTTCATACTCAAACTGAGTTTTCGATGGGATTAATGGGTAAGTTTGTGGCAAAGCAATTAAAGATACCTTTTGTTCATACTTATCACACAATGTACGAGGATTATTTGCATTATGTTTTGAATGGTCATCTGTTGAAGCCATATCACGTAAAGCAAATGTCGAGAATGTTTTTAAAGAACGCTTCAGGAGTTGTTGCTCCTAGTAAGCAGGTTAAATCTACATTAGATCGTTATGAAATAAATGCACCAATTTCAATTATTCCTACTGGGGTAGATTTGTCAGAGTACACCAAACCAGTTAATGCATCTGATATACGAGAGAAATTGGGTATTTCAGATGATACACCAGTAATACTGATGTTGAGTCGTATTGCATTAGAGAAAAAAATTGATCATATGCTTAGATCCATGCCTGAATTATTGAAATACAATCCGGATATCATGTTAGTTATTGTTGGTGATGGTCCAGATATGGATGAGTTAGTTCAGATGTCTAAGGATTTAGGTATTAGCAATAATGTTATTTTTACTGGGGAAGTTGAGCACGATAAAATCTCACCATATTATCATATGGCGAATATTTTTGTGTCCTCTAGTGATACAGAATCTCAAGGTTTAACTTATATAGAGGCAATTGCATCAGGACTAAAGATTGTTGTTAGAAGTGCACCATATACTGATCAGCTTTTGACAGATCCGTCAGTTGGTGTAACATTCTCACAAGATGGTCAATTAGTACCTAGAATCATTGCATATCTCGATCACCCAAATTCTTTTGATGATCGTGATGCAAGACAAAAGATTCTTTATAATATTTCATCTGATAATTTTGGTAATTCTATTTTAGATTTTTATCATCGTTCAGAGGAATATTTCGTCAGAGAAGAATTGTCAGATTCATCAATAGATCCAGAGGAGTATTCGAATGATTAAAATAACAATGTTTTCATCAGCAGATAAAGTGGCGGGTCAAGGTGTCGGTAGTGCCTATAAAGAGCTAATAAACTTGCTGAAAGAACGTTTTAGTGACAAGTTCGATATTAAAATAAACAATTATGGTCGTAGTGATTTAAGTCATTATCATACAATTGATCCACAGTTCTATCTTTCAACCTTCTCAAAAAAGAGAGGACGTAAGATAGGCTATGTCCATTTTTTGCCAGAAACACTTGAAGGCAGTATAAATTTACCGGAACCAGCTAAATCTGTTTTTTATAAATATGTTATTAGCTTTTATAAGAGAATGGATCAAATAGTTGTTGTTAATCCAACCTTTATTGATAAATTGGTAAATCATGGTCTTGATCGTAAAAAAATCAAGTACATTCCTAATTTTGTCTCTACTGATAATTTTTATGAAAAATCAGATGCGGAAAAGAAAGCTTTTCGCAAGAAGATTGGTGTACCAGAAGATAAGTTTATTGTTTTCGGTGATGGACAGGTTCAAGAGCGTAAAGGAATAGATGATTTTTATAAATTAGCAAAAGGTAATCCTGATATTCAGTTTATCTGGGCTGGTGGCTTTTCATTCGGCAAAATAACAGATGGTTATGATCGTTACAAAGATATGATTGATAATGCACCTAAAAATATGAAATTTACCGGAATAGTTGATAGGAATGAATTAGTAGATTATTACAATGCATGTGATCTGTTCTTGCTACCATCATATGATGAATTGTTCCCTATGTCTGTTCTAGAAGCATTTGCATGTGGTGCACCAGTTTTATTAAGAGATCTCGATTTGTATCGTGCTATAATCTATGGATATTATCAGCCTGCTAGAAATTATTCTGATATGAATGATTTCATTAACAAGGCAGCAACTGATCGTAGTATTTTGGACGCATTTAAGAAAAAATCTAAAGAAGCAACACAACAATATTCAGAAGATAATTTAAGTAAGATTTGGTATGACTTTTATACCGATCAATATAAAATTGCTAAACGGGATAAATAATGAGTAGAAAAAATATAGTTGCGCTATTTGTAATGCTTGGGCTTGGAATGAGTATATTCTGGTGGGAAGCTAGAAAAATTGATTTTAAGTCATTAGTTACAACTTTTCAAAGCCTGAATTATGGTTGGTTAGTTGTAGCCTTGCTATCGATACTTCTATCTTATGGAGTTGAAGCATTAGTATTACATACCTTATTAAAGAAAAAGGAAGATCGTAAATTTGGATGGTGGGAAATGTATCGTATACCACTCATTCAAGCCTTGTTTAATGCTATAACGCCATTTTCTTCCGGTGGTCAGCCTGCACAATTGGTGGGATTGATGCAATCAAAGATAGATCCTGGTAGAGCCAGCTCGGTTTTATTAATGAAATTTGTTATTTATCAAGCAATGGTATTAGTGAATTTTATTATTGCAATGGCGGTAAGTTTTAAGAGTGTAGCACAACACTTTTCAGGACTTGCCACTTTAATTGTGTTTGGAATGGTTATTCATTTAGTTACTATTTCATTTTTATTGATGATCATGTACTATTACGATTTTACTAAGAAAATGGTTCAAGTAATCCTTAAACCAATTTTGTTTTTTCTTAAAGAAGAGAAACGTGATAGAATTCTGAAGTCAACTATTGAAAGTATCGATAGTTTCTATAATGAAAGTTTAGTTTTGAAGCGAGAAAAGAAAAAAGTTTTCAAAGCCTCATTATTAACAATTGTGCAACTATTCTTATATTATTTTGTAGTGTACTTTGTGCTATTAGCATTAAATTGTGATCATGTAAATATCGTTGATGTTTTAGTGATGCACATAATGATTGTAATGATCACATCTATTTTCCCAATACCTGGAGGTTCAGGTGGAGCAGAATTTAGTTTCAAAACACTGTTTGCGGGATTTATTCCATCACCTTCTGGATTGGTCCTAGGAATGTTTTTATGGAGATTTATTACATATTATTTGGGGATGTTTTTGGGGATTATTGCGGTTTCAAAGAAGCCCAAAATTAAATGAGACATCGTAAAAGTTGTTAGTAAATCTATGGAGCGTAAATAATGAAGCGTATTGTCAAAAGTATTTCTAATTTTTTAAACACTAGGCTGGGATTCGTAATCTTGGCTGTACTTTTATATACTATTAAGACTGTATATGCATATGAAAATAAATTTAACTTAGGTGTAAAGGGATCGATTCAAACATTTTTGATGATAATTAATCCTATACCTATAATGTTATTGTTATTTGGTATTGCTTTGTATATGAAAGGTAGAAAATCATACATATTCTTATTAATAGTAGATTTCTTAGACACTGTATGGTTATTCTCCAATATTTTGTATTATCGTGAGTTTTCAGATTTCTTAACGATGGTTTTGATTAAGGGATCGGGGTCAGTTTCTAATAATTTAGGTAAGAGTATCTTGGGAATTGTTAAACCAACTGACTTTTTGGTTTTTCTAGATGTATTAATATTAATTCTTTTACTAGCATTCCATGTAATTAGAATGGATGTTAAACGATTAAACTGGAGAATTCCTGTTTTAATTAGTTCTTTGGCTGTTTTACTGTTTGGTGCCAATCTAACATTAGCCGAGAGTGACCGTTCACAGTTACTTACTAGAACATTTGATAATAACTATATTGTTAAGTATTTAGGACTTAATGTATTCAATATTTATGATGTAGTTAAAACTTCTCAAACCAACGCTGTTAAGGCACAATCCAAGAGTTCAGATTTGGATTCAATTGAGAAGTATATGAAGAATAACTATGTAACGCCTAATGTTGAATATACTGGAGTTGCAAAAGGAAAAAATGTCTTTATTATTCATTTGGAGAGTTTGCAACAATTCATGATTGATTTCAAATGGGATGGAGAAGAGGTTACTCCTAATTTGAATAAACTTTATCATGAAGACGATACGTTAAGCTTTGACAACTTCTTTAATCAAGTTGGGCAAGGTAAAACTGCCGATGCTGAGTTGATGCTTGAGAACTCATTATTTGGGTTACCTGAAGGATCTGCAATGGTTACTGATGGTACGACTAATACATTCCAGGCAGCACCCGCTATTTTGGATCAACATGGTTATTCAACCGCATCATTCCATGGGGATGTTCCAAGTTTCTGGAATCGTGATAATGCCTACAAATCATGGGGATATGACTACTTCTTTAGTTCAGATTATTACAAGATTAAGAAGAACTATGAAGTCGGTTATGGTATGAAAGATAAGATATTTTTGAGGGATTCTGCCAAGTATATCGAACAATTACCACAACCGTTTTATGCAAAACTTATTACTGTAACTAATCACTATCCATATACGTTGGATAAGAAGAACCAGAGTATATCTAAAACTGACACTGGCGATAAGACCGTTGATGGATATGTACAAACTGCTAGATACTTAGATGAATCTATCGGTGAGTTTATGAACTGGCTGAAAGAAACAGGACTAGATAAGAATAGTATGCTCGTACTCTATGGAGACCATTATGGTATTTCTGATAATCATAAGAAGGCTATGGCCAAGTTAACAGGAATTAAAGGATTTAATGACTTTGATAACGCACAATATCAACGTGTTCCATTTATGATTCATATGGATGGATTAAAGGGTGGAATAAACCATACTTATGGTGGTGAGATTGATGTTCTACCAACATTACTTAACTTGTTAGGTATAAGTGACAAGAATATGATTCAGTTTGGTAGTGACTTGCTATCTAAGGATCATTCTCAAGTTGTAGCGTTTAGAAATGGTGATTTTGTGACGCCAGAGGTAACAAAGGTAGGTGGAACCTACTACAATACTAAGACTGGCAAGGCTGATAAGAAGATATCTGCTGCTGAAAAGGCAAAGCTATCTAATAGGGTCACTACAGAATTATCACTTTCTGACCGTGTTATTAATGGAGATCTGTTAAGATTCCATAAATTGCCAGGATTCACCAAAGTGAATAAGAAGGATTATTCTTATAAGAAAAGTACAGCTCTAAAGAAATTAAAAGAGGCTAGATCTAAGAATGGAACTAGCTTGTTGGCTCAAAATGATAATAAATCCATGGTAGATCTATATACTACTGATGCACCTGAACTGAGTGATAATAAATAAGTAGTAACTTTGATACCAAAGACACAAAGTCTTTGGTATTTTTTTATCTAGACAATTAAGGGTAAAACGTAGTAATATTAGTGGGTAATCACCAATACCAATTTAGATGTATAAATTAATTGAATTTTTTTTACAAAAACACTTGCATACAACAATTCTAATTGGTAAGATATTACCTGTTGTTGCGATAGAGCAACGGCGACAACGGCTTGAGAGCTTCCGGCTCGATAGTCATTGAAAAATTATTTTAAAAAGTTCTTGACATCGTGTTTTGAACTTGATAAACTAATTAAGTCGCTTGTTAAGAAGTTCACTTCTTAACAGCTAGTAGACCTTTGAAAACT
>NZ_RHNU01000037.1 GCF_003946015.1 Companilactobacillus insicii | reverse complement strand
AGTTTTCAAAGGTCTACTAGCTGTTAAGAAGTGAACTTCTTAACAAGCGACTTAATTAGTTTATCAAGTTCAAAACATGATGTCAAGAACTTTTTAAAATAATTTTTCAATGACTATCGAGCTGGAAGCTCTCAAGTCGTTGTCGCCGTTGCATCTGTCGCAACAACAAGTAATATATTACTATTGAAGTAATACCTTTGCAAGTACTTTTTGAAAAAAAGTTAATTTTTTTTGACTTCTTCTATATCAAGCACTTTATCGATCCAGTCACTACTATAAAAATCCTCTTCGTGAGTGACTAGAATCATTGATCCATCATAGTTTCTAAGCCCTTTTCTAAGGGCTGCCTTACTTTCATCATCCAAATGATTAGTTGGTTCGTCCATAAATAAGAAGTTGGTTGGATCAAACATTAAGTCAGCTAATTTAACCTTAGTTTGCTCCCCACCTGAGAGCGAACGAATATTGGACATGATCTGTTGATTAGTTAATCCAGTCCTAGCTAATACACGTCTAACTTCCTTACTATCCTTATCTGGGTGATCTCGACTAACGATTTGGAAAGGTGTTTCCATGTTGTTATTCCAAATTAGATCCTGTTTGAAGTACCCTATCTTAACTACTTCTGAAAAATCGAAGTTACCTTCTATTGGTTTTAGCTTACCTAATAAAGTCTTGATCAAAGTAGATTTACCAATACCATTGAATCCTTTAATGACCATCTTCTCACCACTAACGATTGAGAAGTTCAATTTTTGCTCAAATAGGGCCTTGTCATAACCAATCTTTAAGTCATTAACTTCCAATACCATTCTAGAACTTGGTATTTCAGCATATGGGAATCCAAAGCTACCAATAGTTTTATTCCCTGGAGGTGTAAGAACATCCATATGTGCTAGTTGTTTTTCACGACTCTTTGCACTCTTTGAACGACTTCCGGCTTTAAACTTTCTGATATAAGCCTTAGTTTTAGCAATTTTTTCTTGTTGTTTAACATATGCTTTCATGTAAGTCTCTTTATTTGCTGACTTCTGCTTTTGAACTTGTTTCAAGTTACCAGTATATTTGGTTATTTTTCCAAATTCAATATCAGCAACACAATTAACGATTTTATCTAAGAAATTGTAATCATGGGAAATAACAATGAATGCACCTTCAAAGTCATTTAAATAATCGGACAACCACTCGATATGATTAGTGTCCAAATAATTAGTTGGCTCATCTAATAAGATCATGTCTGGTTTCTCTAGTAAAATTTTGGCCAAAATAATCTTGGAACGTTGGCCACCACTAAGTTTTGATACATCATGATCATAACCAATTGCATCTAATCCTAGACCAGTCGCTACTTGCTCAATCTTTGTATCCAATTCATAGAAGTCGTTAGCATCCAAAATCTCTTGGAGCTTTCCAGCCTTTTCAAGATCATCTTCATTAGGATTATTCATGTAAATCTCAGTTAATTTGTCATTAGCTTCATATAGTTTACTAAAAGCTGTCTGTAAATATTCCTTAACAGTCATCCCCTCAACCAACTTAGCTTGCTGATCCAAATAACCAATAGTTAAATGCTTCTGCCAAGTGATCTTACCTTCATCTGGTTCGATTTGACCAGTCAGAATTTTAATGAAAGTAGATTTACCAACACCGTTTTGACCAGTTATACCTAAATGATCTTCCTTATTTACTTGTAAACTTGCATCGTCATACAATCTCTTATCAAGAAATTGTTGCGTCAAGTTATGTACTTCTAAAACACTCATATTAATCTCCTTATATCTCTTAACACCATAACAAAAGGCTGAAACAATTACATGTTTCAGCCCTCATGCTTTTTTATTCTACTATTAATAGTTGGTTGGTCCAGAGTCGGCACCTGTAAAATGATGTTCGGTCTCTGTTGTCCCCTCACTATCTGATGTAAAAGAACTCATTTTTGTTTCGTAGTTTTGTGTTTGAGTTCCCGTATACTCAAATGAGAATCCACGCT
Organism: Companilactobacillus insicii; assembly: GCF_003946015.1. GTDB lineage: Bacteria > Bacillota > Bacilli > Lactobacillales > Lactobacillaceae > Companilactobacillus > Companilactobacillus insicii. Next base: position 22,109 of record NZ_RHNU01000037.1, on the reverse strand, counting down.
TCTCATTATATTTGTTTAATTTGGTTTCTTGGTTATCTAAAGTTTCTTGAGATAAGTCGAGTGACTTTCTCAATTTATTAGATACTCGTTGCAATTCTTTTGTTGGAGCAATTTCATAAGATGAGCCATCGATCATAGAGCCATATCCTTGAACATGATCAGAGCCAATCTTCTTAGCTGCACCACTATAGTTCAAGAACATTGATTGCATATCACTAAAGCTCAAGTTGGTTGTCATTGAATTAGAAATACTATCTAAGACTTTTTGATAACGAGTAAATGTCTTAGCGGATGCGGCACTCTTGATAATTGCTGTGATAACTTGACGTTGACGCTTTTGTCGACCGTAATCACCTTCAGGATCATCATATCTCATACGAGAGTAGTCCAATGCCTGCTTGCCATTCAAGTGCATCTTTCCCTTCTTAAAATGCGATTCCTTTTGACCAGTATCACCATAAGAGAAGCTGAATGGTACATCCACGTCAACACCACCAACAGCATTAACAATTTTTTGCAATGAATTAAAATCAACTTTGACATAGTAGTCAATCGGTATGTTTAAGAGTTTTTCAGTTGTAACAACTGCACTCTCCTCATTTCCAACGTTATATGCGGAGTTGATCTTAGCAATCTTGTTAGTATTGTCATCAACGCCCTTCCAAATTTGAGCCATAGTATCACGAGGAACTGATACCATAGCTGTCTTATTTGTCTTAGGGTTAACCGTCACAACAATCATTGTATCCGAATTACCACGATAATCTCTCTCAGTATCTCTGATACCATTATCAGTTGTATCAACACCTAACAGTAAGATAGAAACGGGCTTCTTGTTACTGATCTTAGCTGAGGGTGCCTTGCCATCTAAGGCTTTGTACGTATTTCCCAGAGAATTTTGGGCTTGAGCATACAATCTGAATCCGTAAGCACCAATAACAAAGAACACTACTAGAAGAACCAATCCCAGCAACTTCAAGAAGGGGTGTTTACCACTACCTCCGCCATTGCCACTAGACAGGGCACTATTTCTAGATATCTTTCTTTGTTCTCTAGACATTTTATTATTATTGTCCATATTAAACTCCAATTAGTGTATCCGAAATTACAAACTACCTTAGTTCATTATATATAGGTAGAATACAATTATACAGCGCAATTTAATTAACGTACATCAAATTACGTATACAATTGCATTAGACACTATTATAAAAGTTTAATCAAAACTGTCAAATTTACTTCCCGAAAAATATAATGACGGTATAATTTTATACAACAATAATTATTTGGTTTTATATCCTTGTTTATAGGGGGTCACTAGCAATGAAAAAGACTAGTACTCAACGTGTATCAGAGCTTTGTTTAAAAACAGGGTATCTTCTAATAAGTGGCGGAGCTGAGTCATATCGTATCGAAGATACAATAGAAAGAATCGGAAAATCTCTTGGGCACGAAGTCCACTGCTACGTAACCGTTACAGCAGTTTTTGTGGAGGTAGATGGACAAAATTCAAAATTTATCAAATCTACTCTCGGCGGAACTAATTTACAGATGATCGACGATATCAATACTATGTCTCGCCAACTTGCTGAAAAAAAACTCAGTCCTAAAACTTTTACCGAAGAAATAGAAAAAATTTATCTTGATAAACATACAACTGATTTTCCTTTCTATGTTAAAGCAATCGGGGCTGGATTTGTTTCAATGGCGCCTATGCTTATATTTACAATGCCCCTTTACTATTTTATATATTGCTTCATTGTAGGCACGATTGGCTACGGCATATCATACTATCTTGCCAAATTATCTAGTATGCCTTACGCAGACCTTTTTATTTCCGGATTCGTAATTGCACTTCTTTCTATATTATTAAGTCGTTTAAATCTGGTCGAGCAATACCACAGTATTATAATCGGTGCGATCATGCCTCTAGTTCCTGGAGTAGCAATAACTAATGCTATTAGAGAATTAGTCATGCGCCATGCGTTGCGCCATGCGTTAAGCTCAGCTGTTAAATTACTTGATGCGTTACTAGTCGCCAGTAGTATCGGCTTCGGTATCGCTACAGCATTGATCTTATTCTAAGGAGGCACTAACATGGTAGCAATATTATTAAATCTATTACTAAGTGGTGCATCCGCAATCGGATTCTCACTAATAACTAATGCTCCTCATCGTGCTGCTGGAATTATTGGCATTACTGGTGGCCTTAGCTGGACGATTTTTTGGATATTAAAAAATTGGGTTCATGTAAATATTTTGTTCGCGAATTTTGTTGGAGCATTAACAATTGGCCTTCTAACCTATTACTTGTCGCGCAAATTCAAATTACCGGAAAACATCATCTACATCCCCTGCTTGGTCAATCTAGTTCCAGGGGGAAATGCTTATCGAACTATACTTTACATGGTTCAAAACAAATATATCGAATCACTCGAACAGGCAATAACAACTTTCTTGATAGCCTCTTTTTTGGCGGTAGGACTATTCTCTGCTCAATATCTAATTTCTTTAGTAAAGGGAATTATCTATTTCCGAAAAATAAAACGTTAAATTTTGCGTTCAATTGATATTTGTTTACTGTATAATCTTCCTTCGTAGGAGGATATTTTCATGCCAGAAACAAAGAATAATGCAAAGACCTTCAGATGGTGGAACATTGCCCTTATTGGGTTTACCTCTGTCTGGGGATTGAATAATGTTATCAACAACTTTGCTAATCAAGGCTTAGCTGTTGTAACATCTTGGATTTTAATCATGATCTTATACTTTGTCCCATATACTTTAATGGTTGGGCAATTAGGATCAGCTTTCCAAAATTCCGGTGGTGGAGTTAGTTCATGGATAAAAATGCTATCTAATAATAAATTAGCTTACTTCGCTGCTTGGACTTATTGGGTAGTTCACGTTCCATATTTGGCTCAAAAGCCACAAATTATCATGATCAGTCTTAGTTGGCTCTTCAAGGGGAATGGATCGTTTGTTAACTCAGCGTCTCCATTACTAGTTCAAGGTCTCAGTTTGGTGATTTTCCTTGCCTTTGTCTGGATTGCAAGCAAGGGAGCAGCAACATTGAACAATATCGGTAGTATCGCCGGAATTGCTATGTTCGTTATGTCCATGTTATTCATAATCTTAGGTGTCAGCGCTCCTTTTATCACTCACGTTCAAATTGCTACACCGAATATGACTGATATTCATACTTATATACCTAAGTTCGACATGCAGTACTTCACGACTATTTCGATGTTAGTTTTTGCTGTTGGTGGGTGTGAAAAAATTTCACCTTACGTTAACAAAACTAAGAATGCTTCAAGAGAGTTCCCATTGGGTATGATTATCTTAGCCGTAATGGTTGCCGTATCTGCCATTCTAGGATCATTTGCTATTGGGATGATCGTTGATTCCAACCATATTCCAGCTGATTTAATGGCTAATGGTGCTTATCAGGCTTTCCAATTCTTAGGTAATAGTTTCCACGTTGGTAACTTATTCGTTTGGGCATTCGCTATCACGAATACTTTAGCTTCAGCCGCTGCTCTAGCAATTTCAATTGATGCACCACTACGTATGCTGTTAGACGATGCTGATACTAAGTACATCCCTAAATCCTTGAGTAAAAAGAACAAGAAGGGAATTGCTATTAACGGCTACTACATGACAGCTGCCTTAGTTTCAATCTTAATCATTGTTCCTGCTCTTGGTATCAATGGAATGAATGACTTATACAACTGGATGCTTAACTTGAATTCAATCGTTATGCCTATGCGTTACTTATGGGTATTCCTCGCATACATGCTTTTGACAATGCAATTAGAAAAATACAAGTCAGACTATATGTTTGTTAAGAATAAATACGTAGGCTTTGGATTCGGTCTATGGACATTCTTCCTAACAGCATTTGCCTGCATCATGGGTATGGTTCCAAAAATGAACATGGCGCAAGATCCAAGTTCATGGTGGTTCCAATTAGTACTTAATATTATTACTCCTATTATCTTCATATTATTAGGATTGATCTTACCTGCTATTGCTAAACGGACTAATGGTCCAGAAATTAACGCTTAAAACGCAAAGACGACCTTCAAATGAGGTCGTCTTTTTTGTGCCACTCAATTGTTAGAACTAGATGAACCGCTAGAACTACTTGAACTTGAGTTTGAATCAATATTCAACTTCAAATCGGGTGCACTACCACCATAACTTCTGATTTCATTCATAATATCGATCAACTTTTGCTTTTGATCTTCCTTATCAGAGTCATTGTTCTTATAAGCATCTTTAACCTTTTGCAGCTGTGCATCATATTGTGTCTGTAATTTAGATACTTTATCCTTACGTTCCTTCTCACGTTGCTCTTCTAGATCTTCTTTTTGAGCATCGTAACTAGCAATCTTCTTGTTATCCTTTTCAGATTGGAACATCGCTTGACTCATATTGAGATCTTTTTGTAACTGTAAGATCTGACTATTGAATTTAATCTTGGCACTTTGACGTTTAACATTAGCATTCAAATAACGAATCTTTTGAATTTGATCCAGTTTCTTATCATACTGTGATTGCTTTCTGATTGGTGATTCATTGTACTTATCAATCGCCTTTTGAACCTTGTGCTCTCGACTAAATTCTTCTTTTTTAGTTAAGTGATAAATAATTCTGTAATCCATATTGTATAAACGTTTGTTATTCTTTGATTCCTGATTCTTATTGAACTTCTCAAAGTTAGTATCAATGACATCTTGAATACTTGGTTTCTTATTACTCTTAACTACTGTTATATCTTGCCCACTAACTTTAACAGTGCTTGGCTTCTTAAAGTCAGTATTCTTTTCCTTCAAATGATCTACTAAATACTCACCTTCAGCTTTAAAAGTCAACATTGGCAATGATTGTTCGGCACCTGTAAGGGTTGAAGATACATCATTACCAGTCCAGTTAGCAATCGTAAAGCCCTTTGTCATACCAACAAAATAAGAATCTTTAGTATTATCAGTTGTACCAGTCTTACCAGCTGTATGACTATAATTGTCTAATGCTGCAGCTTTACCAGAACCGTCAGTTATTACTGACTGCATGACGTTAAGAGTCATATAACTTGCGTCTGCTGTATATATTTTTTTCTTCAAATGGGTATTTTGATAAATATAACGCTCATGTGAAGTGTCATAGATACTGTTCAAATTACTTGGGTGAATAAACTGACCATTACGTGCAAAGGCACTATATCCTGAGGCCATCTCAGTCGTTGTAACACCATAAGTAAATCCACCAATAGCCGTAATAGGATTATTATCTTGTGGAGTTAGTCTAGCAAACTCCATCTTAGTCAAGTCATCATAGTAACTGTGCTCTGTGTCTTCAGAAGCCAGCTTAAAGGCGACGGTATTAATAGAATTCTCCAAGGCATGTCTAACCGTCGTTCTTCCAGTGTAGCCATCATACCAGTTCGTAATATTATGACCGGAATCTGATTTAACTGCCGAATCTATTACGGTACTTTGTGGTAAATATCCACGTTCAAAAGCAGGTGCGTATGCCGCTAATGGCTTAGCAGTTGAACCCGGCTGACGATAACCCATAATAGCACGGTTAACTTGATCACCATCAGTTGTACGTCCACCAATAATTGCAATAACATCTCCAGTTTTATTATCAATTATCGTACTAGACACTTGCGGTGCTAACTTCCCATGAACATCGCGTCCTGTATAAGAAGCATATTGTTTTTTGACAATATCTTCGATTTGATTTTGGATTCCCATATCGATTGAAGTATGGATACTGTATCCACCATCCATCAATTCACCATGAGCACGTTCGTAAGCTTGCTGATACTCAGTATTATATTGTTTTCTTTGAGCATCAGTATCAAATTTATATCTCAATGTAAATCCTGAAGACTTCATTAATTCCTCAGTCGCACTATAAACCGCATAACTCAACGCATAATTATTAGAAACATCATTATCATACTTATGTTCATTTACTTTAATCCCCAGTGGACGTTTACGAGCGTTATGATAAGTGCTCTTACTGATCACACTGTTCTTATAAAATATGGATAAAACCAGATTACGGCGCAACAAAGACCGTTGCGGATAGTTGACCGGATCGTAATAAACTGGATTATTAGGGATGCCGACTAGCATGGCTATTTTATCAATTGATAAATCATTTTGATCCTGCGAAAAATAATAATTAGCAGCTGAGCTGAAACCATAAGAACCGTGACCCATATAGACATCATTGATATAGAATTCCAAGATTTGCTTCTTGGTAAATTTTTTCTCTAATTGTTGTGCAATGACCATTTCTTTTAATTTACGATTCATCGTTTGTGACTGATCTTTTAAAACAACGTTCTTAACTAGTTGTTGTGTTAGTGTCGAACCACCTTCAGTCCTACGATGTATAATCTTAGCACCTAATGAACGAAGTATGGCGTATGGATCAACTCCATGATGAATGTAAAAATGTTGGTCCTCCACCTTTACCAACCCTTTTGTTATTTTAGGATTAATTTCATTTATCGGTGTATAATCGGAACTAGATTGAGATAACTTTTTGATCACGTCACCGTTACGATCATATATAACGGTACTGTTTTTTGGCTTAAAGTCACCCTTTGTAAGACCTTGGCTATATGAATAACCATCGGCAATGTTATTTTTAATGTCATAACCATATTTTACCCAGAACAATCCAATTCCAACTACGATCAAGGTGACAATAGCCAAGACTATCCATGGCCATTTTCTATGTCGTTTAACATGTTTCCTTTTAAGATTTGTTTCTCTCATAATGACCTCTAATTAACATAGAATGTAATACCTGATGAAACTTCAGACTTAAGACTTGATAGGTCTGATGAACTAATTTGCATACCATTATTGTAACTAGATCCTCCGGCATAGATGAATCCAATAGTACTACCACTGCCAAAGTATATTGAACTAGTTAAAGCACTGTTGTTCTTAAACCAGAAGACTGGTGTAGCTGAATTAAAATCTGCTGTCGTATTATCAGCATTAGTTACACCCAAATTGCTCAAATCATCCGATGATGCGCTGGATACATATTGTCCAAAACTGCTATTACTACTATCAGTTATTATGGCATCTGAGGATCCAGCTGAAACTATACGTTTAATCGTATACTTACCCTTACTTACTTGTGAATTCGAAACGCTAATATAACCATCTTGAGCTACATACTTACCACTAATTTTGGTCATCAATGCCAAATTATTAGAGTTAGAATCATAGTACAAAACATACTTGCCAGTTAATCCAGCAGCGGTCAATGCATCTTCAGCATCGCTTGAAAAATCAAGACTAGATACAATATCAACTTGGGCTGGTGTATATTTCTCAGTTAATGGTGAATTACGTAACTCTTCTAATTCTTGCTTAGCCGCCGCAACTTGTGTACTCTCACCTTGATGACTGGCATAATAATCCCTCATCTTAGATACGGCTTCAGACCATTGCTTTTTTACAGCCTTATTTTTTATTAATTTGTAATATGTATTAGACATCGAAACTTTCTTAAAACTCAAGCTAGCATTATCTTCATTAAATGCATCCCAAACTTTAGAAATGTATTTGTCAGCATCTTGAGTCTGTTCATACCAAATTTGAATTGTATCTAGTTTATTACGCAACTTTTGATAAACATCTTGATTCTTTTCATTTAAGAGTTTTTTATCAAGATTATCAATCTTATCCTTAGTAACATCATCTTGATAATCTTCCTTACCATCATATAGCTTAGAAATATCTGCTGAGCGTTGCTTTCTAGCATTAACATATGCTTCCAACTGATTGTACTTCTTAACATTATCAGATGAGACTACATATCCATCAGAAACGTCAATCAGCTTACCAATTGTATTCAGTGAGTGGTAATCAAGATCTGTTTTCAAAACTTCTAGTTCTTTATCCTGATACTGACTAGATATTTTTGACGTAACAACAGCGTTGACAACCCCACGTGAAAGCATGATAAAGAATATCACGGCCGTAATAATACCAACAGCCGCAGCACCGATCAACATATAATCTTTGCTACCCCTTAAATCTTTCTTATCTTTCATTATTTTCTCCAAATATGCACATCTTTTTGTATATTATATATATTAAGGTAACACACTTACAAAGGGTGAATAATTTGAAAAAATTAAACAAAAAATATATCAAATGGTTAGTTTTACTAGGACTAGTTATTCTCATCAGCATTGCCTATGGATTTAATATCTATAACATCAAGAATAAAACCGTCGATAAAATATCCAGTATGTCTATTCCTTTCTCTCTAATAGTTAACCCTAATAATATAGATGAAGGCATTGCACCTAAGTCGATATCACTAAAAACTGGAGACATGGAAAAAACCAAACTAAAGGCTATTAGTCTGGTTTCTACAATTAATGATAATTATCAAAATACTAAACAGCTAGACTTCTTATCTAATGACCAAGAGAAGGAACTTCTCAATAAGGTTCATAAAGAACCACATCGTTATATTTATGGTATAACCTTACTGAACTTTGGTCGTGACAATCACGGAAATTTCATTACTGTTAGCTGTAATCGATATGATGATACTAAAAATATTGTCAGTTATCGGTATCGTCTCTATTACAAAGAGGATAATATAACCTCAGCTAAATATCTGAATACCAAAACTAACAAATTTCCACCTAAGTTTGTCATTGAGGATACAACATTAGGAAACTCGGGAATCGATCAAGCTAAATCATTTATGGAACGAGTTAAAACTACTATTATTAATTCAAATTTAACTATGACCAATGCAACTGATCCTGGTGATTTTAATCAACTATCGATTAACCTCGGATTGAATCCTGATGATAGTAACAATGGTCTCTATAACTTAGCTAGAAACTCAAATTCTCGAGTTACTAACTTCGGTATTGTCGGCTATCAATTATCTGACGTACCACGCTATTCGCGAGTCTATTTGAAACAACGAACTAAAGATACTAGCTATTACTATACTTTAACGTTCAATCGTAATAGCAATAAATTTGTTAAGTTTCAACGTGGAATTATTTCTACTGATACTAAAAACTAGAGTATGAAAAAGGAGTTAGGACTACTTTGTCAGTAGTTCTAACTCCCTTTTTGTGGTTCTAAAACGCGTTTACAAAAGGCAAACCTCTGCGCTTACTACGAATATTGACACGATCTATTTATTCCAAACATCATTTACTTCAATTGTTTGTTCACGATCAGGTCCAACTGATACTGTAGCGTACTCAACACCTAATTCGTTCTTCAAAAACTCAAGGTAATCTTGAGCTTGTTTTGGTAATTCATTAAGACTCTTGGCTTGAGTAATATCGTCGTCCCAACCATCAAATGTCTTATAAACTGGCTTGCATTGAGCCAAAATATTCAAGTTTGCTGGATATTCATCGATGATCTTACCGTTCAAGTCATAACCTGTACATACTTTGATTTCCTTCAAACCTGTTAGAACATCAAGACAGTTAAGTGATAGATGTGTAACACCAGAAACATTAGCTGAATGACGCAATACAACTGTATCTAGCCAACCAACGCGACGTGGACGATGTGTAACTGTTCCATATTCATGACCGGCTTCACGTAAAAAGTCACCAGTTTCATTCTCTTGTTCTGTTGGGAATGGACCAGCACCAACACGTGATGTATAAGCCTTAACAACTCCGATAACATTATCGATCAATGGAGCACCGATACCAGCACCAGTAGTAACACCACCGGCTGGGTTAGATGAAGTAACGTATGGATATGTACCATGGTCAATATCAAGCATGATTCCTTGTGCACCTTCAAATAGTACATTCTTACCAGCTTTTAATTCACGGTTTAAGTAAGCTGAAGTATCAATTACACGATCCTTCAAGCTTTGACCGATTTCATAAAACTTGTTATAGATTGCATCAAAGTCCATTGGTTCTGCACCATAGACCTTAGTAAATAATTCATTTTTTTGTTTAAGATTCTCTGTTAATTCTGCTTTAAAAATATCTTTGTCTAAAACATCAGCCATTCTGATACCTACACGAGCGGCCTTGTCCATGTAAGCAGGTCCGATACCACGATTAGTAGTACCAACCTTAGAATTACCTCTGGCCTGTTCTTGACACTTATCTAATTGAATATGATAAGGAAGGATCAATTGTGCACGGTTTGAAATCTTCAAGTTAGTTGTATCAACTCCTTGATCATGTAGGCGTTGTAACTCTTCTGCTAGAGATTCAAGATTCAAAACCACACCGTTACCAATTACACTAGTTTTATCTGAATATAAAATACCTGATGGTACTGATCTCAACTTATAAACATTACCGTCGATATTCAATGTGTGTCCAGCATTATCGCCACCTTGATATCTAGCAATAATATTTGCTTCTCCACTAAAGTAATCAGTAATTTTACCTTTACCTTCGTCACCCCATTGAGTTCCTACTACAACGACTGTTGTCATATCCAATTCTCCTCTTGCACTTTATATTTTGGGATCTTGATTCGTTTATCTTATATTTTCTATGTCTATTCTGAAACGCGCTTACGAAAGACAGCTCCCTCAGCTCACTAATTTTCAGGAATATTAGCAATAGAAGAAAACTTATTATAAGATTTCACGAACAATAGCTTAGCTGTTCCACGAGGACCAGAACGATTTTTTCCGACGATAACTTCAACTTCACCGACATCTTGGTCTTCTTGATTTTCAGGTTCACTATCATTATCATCGCCATCTTCATCTCGATAATAATCATCACGATATAAGAAGGCAACAATATCTGCGTCCTGTTCAATTGAACCAGATTCACGGATATCTGACAACATAGGTCGCTTATCCTGACGAGCTTCAACACCACGAGAAAGCTGCGATAGCGCGATTACTGGCACATGTAATTCTTTTGCTAATTTTTTCAGATTACGTGAGATAACAGATACTTCTTGTTGTCTATTCTCTTGTCCGGTACCTTCGATCAATTGTAAATAATCGATTATGACCAAATCTAACTTGCCGGATTCTTTCAAAAGCCGACGACATTTAGATCTAATTTCAGCCATTTTTGAACCAGGTGTATCGTCAATATAGACATTAGTTCTGGATAAACTTCCCATCGCTACAACCAAACTATTCCATTGATTTTCATCTAATTGTCCAGTTCTAAGCGAATTTGCATCGATACTCCCCTCTGAACAAAGCATACGATTAACTAATTGTTCCGCACCCATTTCTAGAGAGAAAATAGCGACTGTTGCCTGATCTTTAGTTGCTGCATTTTGCGCCAAATTCAAGGCAAACGCAGTCTTACCCATACCAGGTCTAGCTGCTAGAATGACTAATTCATCCTTATGAAGACCAGTTGTTAATGCATCAAGATCTTTATAACCAGTTGATAACCCAGTAACATCTGAATCTTGATCATAAAGTCGGTCGATTTCTTCAAATGAAGATTTAACAACATCAGAAATCTTTCTAAACCCTTTATGATTACGATTCTCAGATACATCCATAATGTCACGTTCTGATTGATCAATAATAGTATCAAGATCTTCATCCTCATCAAAACTACGACCAACAATGTTAGTTGCAGCGTTGATCAGTCTTCTCAAAACTGACTTATTTTTAACGATTTTGGCATAATAAGCCGTATTGGCAGCTGTAGGTACAGCATTAGCAAGATCTGCTAAATAGCTGACACCACCAATATCTTCAATCTGATTCATCTTATCTAATTCATTTTGAACCGTCACGACATCGACTGGTTCTTCACGATCATTCAAATTGACCATAGCTTGGAATACTAATTGATTGGCATGTTGATAGAAATCTTCAGCCTCAACGTACTCCATTGCTTCAACTAATGCGTCTTGACTAAGAAATACCGCTCCTAAGACGGCTTGCTCAGCATCCTTGTCATTGGGCGGTATTCTTGAAGTTATATCATTATTCATTTATTCCTAGCTCTTTTCAACAATATGAACTCTTATAGTAGCTTCTACACCATCAAAAACCTTTGCGGGTACATTTACGTATCCAAGTGCTTTAGCTCCTTCAGAGAGCACCATTTTGTGCTTGTCGACCTTTAAACCGTACTGCTTGTCGAGCTCTTCTGAAATCTTCTTAGTTGTTACTGAACCAAATAATCTTCCGTCAGTACCAGCCTTAGCTGGAATCTCAACTACAGTACTGTCTTTTTCGATTTCATTCTTTAAACTTTTAGCTTCAGCTAATTCAGCTTCGTAATCTTTTTCTTCACGATTTCGTTCTGCCTTTAACTTTGCCATATTTGCCTTTGTTGCTTCAATAGCCTTGTTATTCTTGATTAAAAAGTTTTGGGCATAACCTGAAGCAACCTCTTTGACTTCGCCCTTTTTTCCTTTTCCTCTAACATCTTGAGTAAAGATAACTTTCATAATAAAAACTCCTCCTACTTTTTACTACTGTCCGATAAAACATCAATTAATTGGTCTTTGGCTTCCTCTACTGTTACATCAGCGATTTGTGTAGCCGCATCTGTCAGATGTCCGCCTCCACCCAATTTTTCCATGATCACTTGAACGTTGACTTTTCCTAAACTTCTTGCAGAAATACCAACACGTCCATCAGGACGTTTACTGATAACAAATGACGCTTCAACATTATTCAATGATAACAATGTGTCAGCTGCCTGAGCAACAATGACTGGATCGTAAGATCGATCATTTTCACCGAAACAAACTGCCAATTGTCCGCCTACCATTGTGATAGTTTCGATAAGATGATTTCTTTGAATAAATGAATCAATATTTTCTTTTAATAGGTTTTGAATCAAAGCTTCATCAGCACCAACTGAACGCAAGTAACTAGCTGCATCGAAAGTTCTTGTTCCGGTTCTTAATGAGAACGACTTAGTATCCACTGCAATACCAGCTAACAAGGCTGTAGCCTCAATCTTTTCAACTGATTTCTTGTTTTTAGGTTGGTATTCAAGCATTTCTGTAATCAATTCACTAGTTGATGATGCATACGGCTCAATGTAAATCAACATTGGATTCTCTGGGAATTCCTCGCCACGTCTGTGGTGGTCGATCACAACGACCTTTTCATTAGATTGATTAAATAACTTCGGATTGATTGAAATACTTTGTTTAGAATGATCAACCATGACGATCAATGTATTAGATGTCCTAATATTCATAGATTCCTCAGGTGTAACAATATCATTCTTTATATCTGGATCTTTATTGATCAGTTGTAACAAACGACTGACATCAGTATGGATTGTCTTCGGATCAATGACAACTTTACATGGCGTATTATTCATCAAGGCGATTCTTCTGATACCTAATGAAGAACCAACCACATCCATATCAGGATGTGAATGTCCCATTACAATAACTTGATTGCTGTCCTTTAATAATTCTTGAAGAGCTTCACTGATCATCCTAGCTCGAACACGTGTTCGTTTCTCCATTGGATCAGTATTTCCACCGTAAAATCTAGCTTTTTTACCAATCTCCTTAACAACGACTTGATCACCACCGCGACCAAGAGCCAAATTAAGATTTTTTTGAGCTTCATCATTAAGAGTATTCAAATCGTCCACTCCATATGAGAATCCCATACTTAATGTCAGCGGAACATTTTGTTGCGATGTATATTCACGAATTGCATCTAAAATTTTGAAACCATTTTCTTCCATCTTAAAAATTTTACCTGTATAGGCAACAATGAAGAAATGATCATCATCAATTCGTTTCAAAAACATTTGTTCTCGAGATGCCCAGTTGGATAATTCATTGGTTATATAATTATCCAAATTAGAAATATCTCGATCACTCATTGACTGTGTGATTTCAGCGTAGTTATCCAAATAAACTTGACCAATCACTGAACGATTCTTTTCATAACGTTTCTCAACTTTTGAGTAGTGAGTAATGTCCATGAAATAAATGACTTTTAATTCAGTTTGGACTTGTACTAAATAATACTTACTTCCAATCTGAATTGTTTTATGCTTACCGTGATTTTCTTCATCCTCATCGTCATCAACGAACGATGCTAACTCGGATGAAATATCAGAGATATTCATACTGTACACTGAATCAATTCCTGTCTTTTCGACAAAATATGGATTGACCCATTGAACCTGTTTGTCATCATCATAGAGCAAAATTCCCAACGGATACTCAACAAAGCTATTATCCGTTCCTCGATCAATTCGATATTGCAAATTATTAGTATACTTGCCGGCCTTTTCTCCTAAAAGCAAAAACAAGTATATAAAAAGTACAAATGCAATTACAACTAATAGAGCTTGGATATAACCACTAATGGATCCGTGAACCAAGCCAACTATAAAAATTGATATCAACATGACAATCAACGAAATTGCAGTTAATTGTGTTGAGTAATCAACTCGAGAAAGGAAGAAACGTAGATTAGATTTTATCTTTTTCATATTAGTCCCCTCTTAGATATACCCCTTAATTTTATCACAGCCGACACCTATTTTTAGAATAAAATAAATCCACTCCGTAATAGTGATCAATCACTAGTAAATGAGCAAATTTTAAGTAAAAAAAAAGCCCGGACATATGTCCCGACTTGAATTTTCAAAATTAGTCTTCTGCAACGAATGGTAATAGAGCCATAATTCTTGCACGCTTGATAGCGATTGTAAGCTTTCTTTGGTTCTTTGCACTTGTGCCTGTAACACGTCTTGGCAAAATCTTACCACGTTCTGAGATAAATCTCTTAAGTAGATCTGTATCTTTATAATCGATATATTCGATATGGTTAGCTGCGATGAAGTCAACTTTACGTCTTCTACGTCCGCCACGTCTTTGTTGTGCCATTTTAGTCATCCCTTCTATATTAGAATGGTAAGTCGTCATCTGATATGTCGATAGGTTTACTGTTGTCAGCAAATGGATCGTTCATATTATTTGAGTTGTTACTGTTATTGTTAGATTGATTATTGTTATTATTGTTTCCAAATGGAGACTGATTTGATTGACTTTGTTGATTATTGTATGGAGCTTGATTTGGATTACTGTTGTTGCTGTTTCCACCAAAGTTATTGTTTGATGAATTAGCATTTCTCTTTTCACTTTCGGCTTTAGACTCTAGTAATGAGAAGTTATCTACGACAACTTCTGTTACATAGACTCTTTGACCTTGTTGATTTTCATATGAACGACTTTGAAGACGTCCATCAATACCAACAAGTGAACCTTTATTAGTGAAATTATTGAAATTCTCAGCAGCCTTTCTCCAGATAACACAGTTAATAAAATCAGCTTCACGTTCGCCTTGAGCGTTTGTGAATTGTCTGTTTACAGCAACTGTAAAACTGGCAACGGCAGCTCCACTACCAGTGTACCTAAGCTCAGGATCACGTGTCAGGCGTCCAACTAGTACAACTCGATTAATCATATGTCTGCCTCCTTTAAATGTTTCACGTGAAACAAATTAGTCTTCACGTTTGATGATCATGTGACGTAGCATGTTGTCATCGATCTTTGATAGACGGTCGAATTCGTTGATAGCTGCATCATCTTCAGCATTTACGTTAATGATATGGTAAATACCTTCTTTATAATTAGCAATTTCATATGCTAAACGTTTCTTTTCCCAGTCTTTTGAGTCGATTACGGATGCGCCATTGTCTTTAAGGATCTTGTCGTAACGATCGATAAGTGTCTTCTTAGCGTCTTCTTCAATATCAGGTTTGATGATATATGTAATTTCGTAATGTGTCATAAATAACTGCACCTCCTTATGGTCTAATGGTTCTACTGAAAGAACAAGGAGCATAAATTAACTACATTTTATACTCACAATGATAGATTCTATCATAGATTTTCAGTGAATGCCATAATAATTTTCAATAAAAAACGTTTCTGCCTGACATGTATCCTGAATGATACATAATCAAATTACGCAGAAACGTTAATTATTTTTTATTCTTCTGAATCGTCATTTGAATCTTTGTTATCTGAATCTACTTCAGTTTGATCTGAAGCATCATTACTTTCATTTGATTCATTGTTATCTGAAGTTTGTTCTTGATCATCAGTAGCAGAATCTTCGTCTTCATCTGCTTCTTCTATCTTAGCCATAGTTGAAACAATTGAATCATCATCTACCTTGATCAATCTAACACCCAGTGTAGCACGTCCAGTCTGTGATACAGTATCAACACTAAATCTGATCATGACACCCTTGTCGGTGATCAACATGATATCTTCATCACCATTAACAGCTGTAACACCAGCGATTGGACCATTCTTCTCAGTAACATTAGCAGTCTTGATACCTTTACCGCCACGTCCCTTAATTGGGTACTCTTCGACAGAAGTTCTCTTACCATAACCCTTTTCAGAGATAGTTAGAACTTCCTCGCCAGCTTCAACAATTGAGGATCCAACTACATAATCTTCATCACGCAGTTTGATACCACGAACACCAGCAGCAGTACGTCCCATTGGACGAACATCGCTCTCTCTAAAGGTTACAGCGTAACCCTTATGTGTTCCGATAAAGATAACTTTATCACCATCAGTTAGGAAGACATTGTCCAGTTCATCCCCATCTTTAAGGGTAATTGAACGTAATCCTGAATGTCTGATATTAGCAAAATCCGTAACCGGTGTACGTTTAACAGTTCCGTATTTAGTTACAAAGAACAAGTATGAATTCTCACGGTCGACATCACGATCAACGTTAATAACTGTTTGAATCGTTTCACCTTTTTCGATATTCAATAAGTTAATTACTGGAATACCCTTGGCTGTACGTCCATATTCGGGAACTTCGTAACCTTTAGTTCTGTAGACTTTACCAGTATTAGTAAAGAATAATAGACGATCATGTGTTGATGTATAGATCATGTGCTCAATGAAGTCATCATCATGAACACCCATACCTTGAACACCACGTCCACCACGATTTTGAACACGGAATTCATCCATAGACAAGCGCTTGATGTATCCCTTATGAGTTAGAACAATCAAAATATTCTCTTCTTCAATAAGATCTTCATCTTCGATATTAGCAACTTCACTAGCACGAATTTCAGTTCTTCTTGCATCACCGAATTTTTCTTGAATTTCAAGTAATTCATCATAAATGATTTTATCAACACGTTCTGAATTAGCTAAAATATCCTTGTAATCCGCAATCTTAACTAACAAATCTTGATACTCAGCTTCAACCTTTTCACGTTCCAAACCTGTCAAACGAACCAAACGCATATCCAAGATAGCTTGTGATTGTTTATCAGATAGTTCAAAACGATCCATCAAAGTTTGCTTAGCAATACTTGAAGTCTGTGAACCACGAATAACTTTGATGATTTCATCAATGTGATCAAGCGCAATTCTCAATCCTTCAAGAATATGAGCTCTAGCTTGAGCACGACGTAATTCATATTCTGTTCTACGTCTAATAACGACTTCTTGATGCTTCAAGTAGTACGACAAGACTTCCTTCAATGACAAGACACGAGGTGTCTTATCAACGATTGCAACCATATTAATACCATATGATATTTGAAGTTGTGTCAACTTGTACAAGTTATTCAAGACAACTGAGGCACTCATATCACGACGAATATCGATTACGATACGCATACCTTCACGATCTGATTCATCGTTTAAGTCAGTAATACCTTCAAGCTTCTTATCACGAGCAAGTTCAGCGATACGTTCTACTAAATTGGCCTTGTTAACCATATATGGAAGTTCTGTAACGATGATTTGTTCAGCACCACTCTTCTTAGTTACAACGTCCACTTTAGCACGAAGAATAATCGTACCCTTACCACTTTCATAGGCCTTTCTGATTCCAGAACGACCCATGATGATACCACCAGTTGGGAAGTCAGGGCCCGGAATAACTTTCATCAAATCAGCAATCGTAGCATCTTTGTTACGCATTAATATATGCAATGCATCAATAACTTCTTTTAAGTTATGTGATGGAATATTTGTTGTCATACCAACAGCAATACCAGTTGCACCATTAACCAAAAGGTTAGGGAATCTGGCTGGTAAAACCATTGGTTCTTTTTCTTCACCATCATAATTAGGAACAAGATCAACAGTATCTTTGTTGATATCACGCAACATTTCAACTGCCATTTTGCTCATACGTGCTTCGGTATAACGCATAGCAGCAGGTGGATCACCATCGATAGAACCAAAGTTACCATGTCCATCAACTAGTGGGTAGCGGTAACTAAAGTCCTGCGCCATTCTTACCATTGATTCATAAATAGCAGAATCCCCATGGGGGTGATATTTACCCATAATATCACCAACGAAACGGGCACTCTTCTTATAAGGCTTGTCAGGTGTAACGCCCAGTTCATTCATACCGTACAAAATACGGCGGTGAACTGGTTTCAATCCATCACGTACATCTGGAAGCGCACGAGATACGATAACACTGGCAGCGTAATCGACGAAAGACTTTTTCATTACTTCCGTCAAATTAACATTTGCTATTCTTCTATCGTCCAATTTGCAACCCCCTAATAGTCAACTTCAGCATAACGTGCATTATCTTCAATAAATTCTCTTCTAGGCTCAACCTTGTCACCCATAAGCATTGAAAAAATCTTGTTGGCCTCAATAGCATCATCGAGATTAACACGGTCTAATCTTCTCTTATCTGGGTCCATAGTTGTTTCCCACAATTGGTCAGCATCCATTTCACCAAGACCCTTGTAACGTTGAATCTTTGGTTCTGGTTTTGGTGATAATTGTGATACAAACTCATCTTTTTCTTTATCAGTATCAAAGTACTTCATCATCTTACCTTGACGTACTTGATACAAAGGTGGCTTAGCGATATATACATAGCCTGCATCAACAATTGGACGCATGTATCTATATAGTAATGTCAAAAGTAGTGTTCTAATATGAGCACCATCGACATCGGCATCGGTCATGATGATTACCTTATGGTAACGAGCTTTAGAAATATCAAAATCTTCTCCAAAGCCTGTTCCCATAGCTGTAAATAAAGTTCTGATTTCTTCATTAGCCAGGATCTTGTCCATTGAAGCTTTCTCAACGTTCAAAATCTTACCTCTAATAGGTAGAATGGCTTGAGTTAAACGTGAACGACCTGTTTTAGCAGAACCACCGGCTGAATCACCCTCGACGATAAATAGCTCAGAAATTTCTGGATCTTTACTTGCATTATCAGCCAACTTACCAGGTAAGTTACTGATTTCAAGACCATTTTGTTTTCTGGTTACTTCACGAGCACGCTTAGCAGCCATACGAGCTTTAGTAGCTAAACTACCCTTATCAACGATCTTCTTAGCAATACTTGGGTTCTCCATCATGAACTTCATGAAATGCTCGCTAAATAATCTATCAGTGATTGTTCTAGCGTCTGAATTACCAAGTTTTGTCTTAGTCTGACCTTCAAATTGTGGATCTGGATGTTTAACGCTGACAACTGCGGTCATACCTTCACGAACATCCTCACCAGATAACTTCTCATTTTCCTTCAATAGCTTATTCTTATGAGCATAATCATTGATGACACGAGTCAAAGCAGTCTTGAAACCGACCTCGTGAGTACCACCTTCGTAGGTATGAATATTGTTAGCGAAAGTCATCAAATTTGTGTGGAATTCATCAGTATATTGCAAAGCAACTTCAACGGTAATTCCATCTTGAACACCTTCAAGATAAATAGGTTCGTCAAAGACAACTTCCTTATCCTTATCCATGAATTCAACGTAACTCTTAATACCACCTTCATAGTGGAAGACTAATTTTTCAGCTGTATCTGAACGTTTGTCAGTAAAAGTTAATTTCAATCCTTTATTTAAGAAAGCTAATTCTCTGATTCTAGTTGTTAAAACTTTGTCATCATAGACGGTCGTCTCAGTGAAAATATCAGGATCTGGAACGAAATGAACACGAGTACCGTGATCGAATTCCGGCGCATCCCCAACAACGTGCATTGGGTCCTTTACCTTTCCCTTTGCGAAGTCGATTCCATATTTTTTACCGCCACGAGTAACAACAACATCTAATTCACTACTTAAGGCGTTAACTACGGAAGCACCAACACCGTGAAGTCCACCTGAAACTTTATATCCGCCACCGCCGAATTTACCACCGGCATGCAAGATAGTATAGACAGTTTCAAGAGCTGGCTTACCAGTTTTCTTTTGGATATCAATAGGGATACCACGACCATCATCGAAGACAGTAATTGAATTGTCAGGTTCGACAGTTACATCAATTTTTGTCGCAAATCCAGCTAAAGCTTCATCAATACCATTATCGATGATTTCCCAAACTAGATGGTGTAAACCTTGCTTACTAGTAGAACCAATATACATACCCGGTCTTTTACGAACGGCTTCAAGTCCTTCAAGAACTTGGATTTGACTAGCGTCATATTCTTCGGCTAGTTCTTCTTTTTTCTCTAGTTCAGCTTTTTTACTGTTTTCAGCCATTAAACTTCCTCCTGTTGAACTTTTCCATTAGTAATATTTAAAATATTCGGATTCTTAACGATCGATGAGTCGACATCTTCCAGTGACGTTGTTGTAATAAAAGTCTGAATGCCTCGGCCAATTGATGAAAGCAAGTGAGTTTGACGCTTTTGATCTAACTCCGACAAAACATCGTCCAATAATAAAATTGGATAATCTCCCACTTGTTCTTTTATCAATTCGACCTCAGCTAATTTCAAACTCAGAGCAACCGAGCGCTGCTGACCTTGAGAACCGAAATCTTGAACATTCTTATCATTGATCAAAAATTTAATATCATCGCGATGTGGCCCAAATAGAGTAACTCCACGTTGGATTTCTTTTTGATAGTTATCTTTGAAAGTTTTTTTATAAATATTATAAATATCTTCCAATGATTTTTCGTTACTATCATAAAAACTCGAGTAAACAATCTTTAAAATTTCTTGATGATCAGTAATTTGATCATGAATTTTTTCAATGTGAACTTGTAGTTTTTTCAGAAAATCAAGACGTGTTTTCACAACCTCAGCGCAATATGCTGAAAGTTGATCAGATAAAACCTCCAGATAAACCAAATCTTTAGTTTGATGGTGCTGAAGTTTTTTCAAATATGCATTACGCTGTTTTAAGACTTGTCTAAACTGGCTCACAGTCTTCAAATATTGTGATGATATTTGACCAAACTCCATATCAATAAATTTCCGGCGAATTCCTGGATTGCCTTTGACAATCGATAAATCCTCCGGAGAAAACAAAACAACGTTTAAATTCCCTATATAACTAGATAATTTACGTTGTTCTAAATTATTCAGTTTTGCTTTTTTTCCTGACTTACTGATAACCAAGTCTAATTTCAATTTGCTGGAATTATCCTTGATGACCATACCAGAGATTCTGGCAAAATCACTGCCCCATCTAATTAAATCTTTGTCATTTGATGTTCGATGGCTTCTGGTCAAAGCTAAAAAATACATAGCCTCTAATAAATTTGTTTTACCTTGGGCATTATGTCCCAAAAAAACATTAATGTTCGGCGAAAAACCAATCTCTAAAGACTCGTAGTTACGATAATCCTGTAATCGAATATTTTTTATATACAATTATTCAATTTCAAAACTTTGATCATCGATAACAACTACGTCACCTTTACGCAACTTCTTGCCGCGACGGTTTTCCGGTTCACCATTAAGACTAACCGAATTCTCTTGTAAGAACCACTTAGCTTGTCCGCCAGTTGAAATTATTCCGGCATCCTTTAGTAGTTGCCCTAACGTTATAAATTCAGTATCGATTGTTATTTTTTGCGACATATTAACACCCTATTTATTAGATTTGTACCATTAAAGACATAACATAATTATAGTAGTTTTTAAGTTAAAAAACAACTTAAACGTAATTTACAGCCCTTCTAAGCAATTTTTGGTAAAACTAGTATCCACCCACTAAAAAAGCTTAGAAAAACTCTTAAAGCAAAAAATAACGCTTAAAACCGTATTCTTATAAAAAAAGGGTCTAAACTTTCTGGTATTGGTGAAAGCCAATACCAGTTTTTTTATTGTCTAAATTTCTGGATAGAAAAAGGACC
>NZ_RHNU01000036.1 GCF_003946015.1 Companilactobacillus insicii | reverse complement strand
AAAACATCCTCTCGCTCTGTTTATTTTGGTTGGTAGCCGATAAACAGTATACCGAAAGGGTGTTTTTTTAGCTAAAGCCTTTACTAACCCCCACAAGTAAAACTTGTGGTTTATTTATCACAATAATAAATAGGAAGCCGCTTGGCTTCCTATTTTTGATTATTTAATATTAACTAAACGTCTAATACGTTCAACTTTAGAACCTAAAATCTTATCAGCAAGTTGTGTCTTCAAAACTAGATATCCATAAATGGAACCACCCAATCCTGCTTCAACAATCAAGATGATAACACTTAGAACACGATCAGAATTACCAACAAAGTGGAATACTATCCAATTGACTAGTATAACAATTGCAAACATGACTAAGGAAAACATGATAATGCCACTAATACGACGTGAAATTCTATTAGTATCGAACGGATAAATCTGATGTAATTTTCTGGTCATTAACCAACAAACCACGCCCATACCAATACTTGTCGCAACCAATGGACCAAACTCATGGAACAATCCAATCATTGGAATCTGTGCCAATACTTTGGCAATGAAACCGTAGATGAAGTACTTAATAGCCAATTTGTTATTATACAATGCCTGCAAAATTGCTGAAAGTACGGTAAAGAATCCTAATAAGATTGAAATCACCGAACTAAATTGTAACATCAAAATACCTAGTTCATCGTAACGATAAAATGTTGTCCATAACGGTTGAGATACAGCGTACATCCCTAACGATGCCGGAATCATAATGAAGAAGAATAATTCCAAAGTATTAGAGATTTGACCTTCAATATCTTTTTTTACACCTTTAGAATACAATCCTGACAAAATCGGAATTGCTGTAACCGCCATAGCTGCCGACAATGAAACAATAATCATAATTAACTTATTAGCTTGGAATCCAAACAACGAATAATAATTATCTAATTGATCATTTGTTGCCTTAACAAACATTCGCATAAACTGATTAAATGTCGACTGATCAAACAAATTAAAGAACGTTATACCAGCATCCAATATAATGAATGGTACGGCTTGTTCAAAAATTTCTCTAGTAAAATTCTTGTTTAGTTGTTCTGGAGCTTTACCATTACGTGACAACTCCCGCAACTTAGGTAACTTCTTGGCGAATGCGAATAATAAAATTCCAATCGCAAATGCTGCACCTATAAAGGCCGCAAAAGTAGACTGAACAACAGCGCTTATATAACTACCATTATTCAATTTCATAATCACATAGGTTGCACCAAGCATATAGATAACTCTTGCAATTTGTTCAATGAATTGTGATATCGCCGAAGGTGCCATGTCAGAATAACCCTGCATATAGCCTCTCAAAATACTCAATATAGGTATTATTAAAACAGCTATAGCAAGTGACTTAATAACAGGTATACTCCGTGGATCTCCGTCCGCAAATAACGTTGCCATCAATGGTGCACCAAAATACATCAAAGCCGCAAAAGCAATTCCCATTCCTGCCATGATTTTGAGACCATGCTTAAACAGCTTATTACCAGTTGAATATTCATCTAAAGCATTGTAATGGGAAATTTGCTTAGAAATTGCTCCCGGAATACCTGCCGTTGAGATAATGATAAACAAACTGTAAATATTGTAACCCTTAGCATACAATGCATTTGCTTGCGGATAAGCTGCACCCATCCAAGCCATCCAAGGGATAATATAAATTGCACCTAATATACGTGAAAAAATACTTCCAGCAGTCATCCAAGCTGAACCCTTCAACATGGTATCTTGTGTTGAAGTTTCAGGATTTAAAACTGGAGTTATTTCTTCGTCGTCATGGTTATTGTTCAAGTCCTGCACCACCTTAAAAACTATCTCTTCAATTATAGCAAAGTTGTGAACTCAGAAACTTAAAAATACTCTTAATTTCATATAATTGCAATTAAATTCTAAAAAAGAGGTTGTGATTTGTCCATCACAACCTCTCAGAATTTGAAATTTATTTTGTAATTTGTTTTTGAACTTACCATCTAAAACGAGTTACGAAAGACAAATGCCTCCGCTTAGCTATGCTCTGCATTTACCGCCTTTCCCCACTATCTAAACTAAAACGCGCTTACAAAAGACAACGCCCCCCCGCTTACTCCGAATAACAAATGCACCAACTACGTTGGTACCTTCGTTATACTAAGTAATGCTCAGACGTTACCGTCTTTTGACACGCTCTATTTGACTACAATATTAACAATCTTATTAGGTATAACAATCACCTTAACAATATTCTTGCCTTCAGTAAATTTCATAATCTTTTCATCTTCACGAGCAAGTTTTTCGATTTCTTCTTTACTCATTCCAACTGGAACTTCAATCTTATCTCTTAACTTACCATTAACTTGAACAATTAATTCAACAGTTGATGAAACCATCTTGCTTTCATCATAAGTAGGCCAAGGTTGATAACTGATTGAACCTTCATGCCCGTACTTGCTCCACAATTCTTCCATCATATGTGGTGCAATTGGTGCAAGCAACTTAACAAATCCTTCTGCATATTCCTTAGGCATAGTATCCACCTTATGAGCTTCATTAACGAAGACCATCATTTGTGAAATGGCTGTGTTAAAGCGTAATGCATCATAATCTTCAGTCACTTTTTTAACAGTTTCGTTGTATACCTTGTCCAATTTACCATCATTTGTATCAACAACAAATCCATCACGAAGCGTACTGTAGTCATCATCATTAATGAACAATCTCCAGACACGATCAAGGAATTTATGTGCACCTGACAAACCATTTTCCGACCAAGGAATAGATGCATCCAAAGGACCCATAAACATTTCATAAACTCTTAAAGTATCAGCACCATATGATTCCACAACATCATCAGGATTAACAACATTACCCTTTGATTTAGACATTTTTTCGTGATTATCGCCCAAGATCATACCTTGGTTAAATAATTTTTGGAATGGTTCTTTAGTTGGAACAACGCCCAAATCATATAATACTTTATGCCAGAATCTAGCATATAGTAAGTGAAGTACGGCATGTTCTGCTCCACCAATATACAAATCAACGGGTAACCATTCTTTCAATAGGTCATAATCAGCCAATTCTTTGTCATTATGTGGATCAATATATCTTAAGTAGTACCATGAGCTACCAGCCCACTGTGGCATTGTGTTTGTTTCACGACGACCCTTACGACCATTCTTATCAACAACATTTACCCAATCGGTTAAATTAGCTAATGGTGATTCACCAGTACCTGATGGTTTGATATCAGCTTCTGCTGGTAATCTTAATGGCAATTCATCTTCAGGAACAAGTGTTGTTTCACCATCTTCCCAATGAATGACAGGAATTGGTTCTCCCCAGTATCTTTGACGAGAGAATAGCCAGTCACGTAACTTATAATTAACAAATTTCTTACCATAACCCTTATCTTCCAAGAACTCGATCATCTTATCAATTGCTTCTTTTTGATGCAATCCGTCCAAGAAATCTGAGTTAATGTGTGCGCCATCACCACCAAAGGCTTCTTTAGAAATATCTCCACCTTCAACGACTTGCTTAATAGGTAAATGGAACTTCTTAGCAAAATCGTAGTCACGATCATCATGAGCTGGAACGGCCATAACTGCACCGGTTCCATATGTAGATAGAACATAATCAGAAATCCAAATTTGAACTTTCTCACCATTTACGGGGTTAATTGCGTATGCACCAGTAAATGTACCAGTTTTATCATGGTTCAAATCAGTTCTATCAAGATCTGATTTACGTGCAGCCTCTTCTTTGTATGCTTCAACAGCATCACGTTGTTCATCCGTTGTAATAATATCAACTAAGTCATTTTCAGGTGCCAAAACAATATATGAAACACCATATACAGTATCTGCACGCGTTGTAAAGACAGTTACCTTTTTATCATAACCATCAATAGGGAAATCGATATGCGCACCGATTGAACGACCAATCCAGTTACGTTGCATTTCTTTGATACTTTCTGGCCAATCAATTAGATCAAGATCGTCCAGTAATCTGTCAGCATAAGCTGTGATTTTCAACATCCATTGACGCATTGGTTTTCTAACAACTGGGAAACCACCACGCTCTGTCTTACCATCAATAACTTCTTCATTAGCGACAACAGTACCAAGATCTGGACTCCAGTTAACTGGAACCTCAGCTTCATAAGCTAAACCTTTTTTGTACATTTGTTCAAAGATCCATTGTGTCCACTTATAAAATTTAGGATCAGTAGTTTGTACTTCACGATCCCAATCGTATGAAAAACCAAGTGAGTTGATTTGACGCTTAAAGTTATTAATATTTTTTTCAGTGAAATCAGCTGGGTTATGACCAGTATCCATAGCATATTGTTCTGCAGGTAGACCAAAAGCATCAAAGCCCATTGGATGTAAAACATTGTAGCCTTGTGCACGTTTCATACGTGCCAAAATATCTGTTGCAGTATATCCTTCTGGATGTCCAACGTGTAGACCTTGTCCAGATGGATATGGGAACATATCTAAGGCATAATAGTTCTTTTTGTCCTTATCAGTTGTAGTTTTAAAAGTCTTGTTATCTTTCCAATACTTTTGCCATTTCTTCTCAACCGTATTGTGATTGTACATATTGTATCCTCCAAATATTTTTTCACGATAATAAAAAATCGCCCTATGAAATTAATCATAGGACGAAATCATCGCGTTACCACCTAAGTTCCGTTCTCAAAAAGAACGACTCTCGAATTCCTTAACGCGGACTATTCGTAATTACTTACTATTAGTTCAGTAATTAAATTTAAATGGATGAGTTCAGTTAAAGAAGTTATGCGTTCACATCAACCACGCACTTTCTGAAATTCTTCTTTCACTTACTACTTCCGTTGTGTTATATACTATACCATTAACTTCTGTCCGACAACCAATAAATCAGAATTTAAATTATTATCTTGTTTAATTTGATCAGCTGTTGTATTAGCTTGAGATGCAATAGAATCAAGTGTATCACCATCTTGAACGGTTACAGTTTTGTCATTTGATTCATTATTATCTTCTGAATTGCTATTGTTATTTGATGCATTAGAGCCACCAGTTGTTCCAGTAGTCAAAGTATTTTTAACTGATACTGCAACATTAGAAGAACTATTTGATGCATCATATTTCTTAACACCATCAGTTTCATCTTGAACAATAATTGGTGCCTGGTTGTTACCATAAACATCAGAATTTGTTGTATTAGTATCAGTTGTTCCAGTAACGTTGGCCATATTAGCCACGTTTACTGATTGTTGACCATCATTTGTACCATTACCAATTATCAGTTGTTCCAGTAACGTTGGCCATATTAGCCACGTTTACTGATTGTTGACCATCATTTGTACCATTACCAATTATCAGTTGTTCCAGTAACGTTGGCCATATTAGCCACGTTTACTGATTGTTGACCATCATTTGTACCATTACCAATTATCAGTTGTTCCAGTAACGTTGGCCATATTAGCCACGTTTACTGATTGTTGACCATCATTTGTACCATTACCAATTACTTTCAAGACAGTCAATGTTTTGCCTGGATATACATAACTACTTGTCTTCAGATTATTAAGTTCCATTAATGTTTCAACTGTCATATTGAACTTATCTGCAACAGATTGTAACGTGTCACCAGAAGCAAATACATAAGTTTGATCTTGAGAATCAGTATCAGTGTCAAAGCGAGTTAAATCATATTTTTCGATAATTGCATTTAACTTGTCAGCATATGTTGTATCAGTGGCATAACGTCCTGTCAAATATGCTGTAGCATCTTTGTAAGATTGAGTATTACTCTTCCATGCTCCAGCGTATATCTCAGGATTACCTGAAACGCCACCTCTGATCAGAGAAACATAGTCTTCAAGAGACTCCTTATATGAAGGATATTTTCTAAAATTAGAACTGATTGAATACAAACTACCAGTTCCATCATCTTCTTGAGTTCCCATGTTAACTGATTCACCATTGTATGAACCCTTAACACCAAACAAATTATAATTAGGCGCACTAGCCAAGCCACTAGTACCCCAACCGCTTTCAACCATGGCTTGGGCAATCATAACAGATGCATAAATATCATTATTGTCAGCAAGTTTACGAGCAGAATTACCAATATAGTTGATGAAATTTTGATCACCAACACCACGTGGTGTTACCATACCAGTCATATTATTAATTGAATCTGAAGCATCAGTGTTTGTAGAAACGGCCTCAGCGTAAACCGGTACAGTAGTTGAAACATTTGCTAATTGAGCAAATACTCCACCCACAACTAAACTTCCACCTAAGAATGTCATATTCTTACGTAGATTTGCACTTTTAATACTTTTATTATTTAATTTAGTCAAACGATTTTCTTCACGAATGCGTTCACGACGTGTAATAGTCATATTCATTTACCCCACATAAAAGCTTATACAATATTATATAATTTCTTAAACAAAATTTAAACAATAGAGAGTAAAAACAATGCATATTTCTAAAAAAATGTCATTTTTTAACATATTACTACTAATATGTTTCATAATTTGGAGTCATAATGTTATAAAACAAACGAATTTCATCAAAATATTCGATAAACTAATTATCGACCAAATATATCATCATAATGAGTTTTCATTGCATTTTTTTCGCTTTTTAACCTTTTTTGGAAACACTAACACAATAACCATATTAACTATTATTTCTGTAATAATATTATCTTTAATGAAATACTTTTATTCAGCCATTTTTGTCGCAATTAATGTAATTACTATTCCAGCCATTAATCATATGATTAAAGTAGCTGTACAAAGGCCGAGACCCGAACACCATCATTATATTTATGCTGGCGGCTTTAGCTTTCCCAGTGGTCATTCCGCTGGATCATTTGCATTGTACATATCATTACTAATAGTTGCATTATTCATAGTTAATAACCTATTTACAAAAATTATACTTAGTATTATTGCTATTGGATTCGTTATCTTAATTGGATACAGCCGTATCTTCTTAGGAGTTCACTATCCAAGTGATGTGGTCGGTGGATACTTATTGGCAGCAACCATCATTACATTTACTACTCTATTATTCAGAACCAAGAATCTTTCTATTCTTAATCTCAAAGGCATTTAAAACTAAGCCTATTATTAATAATACTAGAGATGCAACGTACATATTGTGCAATCCAGAAAAAAGAATTTGTCTCATTTTGGGTAAAAGCTCTGTTGGCAACGAACTGGCGGTTTGTGGATCAATTAATTGATTCATCATATCGACAGTTATTTTTTTATTCTCAGCAGCACCCTTAATCAAAGCAGTATTAAGAATTATTCCATAAACTGAAACCATCATTGATTGACCAATAGTACGCAATAATGTATTAAAACTAGTTGCAACACCAACATTCTCAGGTGCAACAACAGTTTGAGTCGTAACAGTAGTAGTAGTTATTGTTAAACCAAAACCAAGCCCTGCGACAGCTGCCAAACCACAGAAATAAACAAATGGTGATGAAACAGTCGCAGTTAACAATGCTATATTAGCCAATCCGATAAAGAACAAACTAATATAAATAATTCTATTTGGTGCCATTTTCTTAATTAATGTTCCAGCCCAAAATGAACCAATTATCCAAACAATAGAACTTGGTGTAACGGCAAATCCACCCATAGATGGGCTTAGTCCCAAAATACCCTGCATCCAAGTAGGAATATATGCTTCAAAACCAATTAAAAATCCACTTACTAACAAAGCAATAATATTTTGGATAACAAACGTCTTATTCTTAAATAACTGCAATGGCAAAATTGGATCAGAAACACGCTTTTCTACCTTTACAAATAAGAAAACTGAAATAATAGAAATAACAGCCAAACTTATTGGTAATAACATCGAACTAGCACTTAAATTTTGAAGAGCTAACATTAGTGGTAGTAAAATCAATATTAACAATGCTGTACCAGTATAATCAATTTTAACTTTGTCATGTTCGCGCTTATCCTCTTTTAAAAAGACCCAAATCAAGCCAATAGTAATAAGACCGACTGGAAGGTTGATCAAAAATACCCAGTGCCAACTTAATTTTTCAACAATAAATCCACCAAGTAAAGGTGCAATAATAGCGGCGATACCCCAAGCTGATCCGTTAAATCCTAAAATTTTAGCACGTTTATCCAATGGATAAATATCAGCGATAATCGTAAATGTCAAAGGTTGAATTGCTCCTGAACCTAGTCCCTGAACGACACGTGCTAAAATCAAAGTAATCATTGAATTAGACATTGCGCAAAGTGTTGATCCAACAACAAATAGCGCTAATCCAAACATCAAAACAGGCTTTCGTCCAATGACATCAGATAGCTTTCCATAGATAGGCGTTGAAACTGCCGTCATCAATAAATATATAGAGAAAACCCAGTTCATCAGACTTACACCATGCAAACTACCTATGATTGTCGGCATAGCGGTTGACACAATCGTTCCCTCAACTGCAGTCATGAATGTAGCAATAAAAATTGCAATTGTGACAATTACTACATTTGATTGATTTCTTTGTTCCATTAAAAATACTTCCCCCTCAAAAAATGAATAATGACATAAAAAAAACAGAGGCTCTTTAAAGTTATCCCCTTAAAGAAACGCCTCTGTAATCATCTACTATTCCTTAAAAAAACTCTTGATTTCATCAACCTTATCAAGCTTTTCCCATGGAAGTTCAATATCTGTACGTCCAAAATGACCATAAGCGGCCGTTTGTTTATAAATTGGTCTTTGAAGATCAAGCATAATAATAATACCTAATGGTCTTAAATCAAAGAACTCATTGATACAATTAACGATTTGATCTTCTGAATAATTACTTGTTCCAAATGTATCTACATGAATTGAAACTGGTTTTGCTACACCAATGGCATAGGCAATTTGAATTTCCATCTTTTCAGCGATACCAGCAGCAACAAGATTCTTTGCAATGTATCTTGCGGCATAACTAGCTGAACGATCCACTTTAGTAGCATCCTTACCAGAGAAGGCTCCACCACCATGTCGAGCAAAACCACCGTATGTATCAACGATGACTTTTCTACCTGTAAGTCCAGAATCTCCTTCTGGGCCACCGATAACAAAACGACCTGTTGGATTGATTAAGATTTTAGTCTTATCATCCATCATATCTTTAGGAGCAACTTCATCGATAACGTATTTTTTAATATCTCTTTGAACTTGTTCTAATGATGCTTCGGCCTTATGTTGTGTACTAATAACGATGGTATCAATACGTAAAGGCTTGTCATGTTCATCATATTCAATTGTTACTTGTGACTTAGCATCTGGCATCAAGTAATCAATTGTCTTATTCTTTCTAACTTCTGCAGTCTTTCGCATAAGTTTGTGTGCAAGTGAAATAGGAAGAGGCATATATTCTTTAGTCTCATTTGTGGCAAAACCAAAAACAAAGCCTTGATCTCCAGCACCAATTTGATCCAATGGATCAAAATCAGCATCCTTACCACGTTTTTCCAATGCATCATTAACACCTTGAGCGATATCAGGTGATTGTTCGTCAAGTGCAACTAATACTGCACAACCATTACCGTTAAAACCAGGGTTTGAACCATCATACCCTACATCAGTAATAGTCTTACGAACAACGTTTTGAATATCAACGTAAGCTGTTGTTGAAATCTCACCTACAACCAATACTAATCCAGTAGTAACGGTTGTTTCACAGGCAACACGCGCATTCTTATCCTTTGCGAGGATTGCATCTAGAATAGCATCACTAATTTGATCAGCTAACTTATCTGGATGTCCTTCTGAAACTGATTCAGAAGTAAATAAATAATTTTTTGACATATTTTTTCCACCTTTCGGTTACAGGGCTTCTCCTTTTATTAATCACAATAAAAAAAGGATCCCATCAGGAACCTCTTAATAGATTAACACATATTTAATCTAAAACAAATTGACGAAGGCAATTTTCTACATTAATATTGCTTTATATACAATAAGGAGTAAACATGAACAACTTAACTTATAAAAAGTATAAAAGATTATTCGCTTCAGTAATTGAATTTTTAAGTTATCATATTTTCCCATTTATTTTCATTTTCGGACATAATTTGACTAATTACTCTATAAATTGGTTTTTAGTAATCATGGTAGGTATGGTGGCAATATATAAAGAATATATTAGAAGCTTAAAGCCAAACATGTATTTCAACGGACTTTATAGTCTGATTTATATAGTTTTAATTGTGCTTACATTCAAAAGCTTAAATATAAACGTGATAATTTTAATTTTCATTCAATTGATTTTATTGTTTTCTACTAAGTATATAGGCAAAAAATATAAATTATTACAGACCTTAATTGACGGCTTTATTATTCCTAGTTTCATGTCAATTGCTATTGCATACACATACATGCATTTTATCTCATTTAACTTTATCGTACCTTTATTACTAGTTAACATAGCTACGATTCTAATTGAATACTTTGAAGGCGCAAAAACTGACTATATTCAATTAGTAACACTTTCAGTCTTAACTTTGATATTATTTTTATTGGGATATATTAATCCATTAACATCAATTACTATAGTTATCTTTGTTGTTGTATCAGTATTATTAAAACAATTTCGACATTTATTTACATCCAACTTATTCTATCGAGTAATTGGAAACTTACTATTATTAATTTGAAATGAGGTCTCAGATGCAAACAACCAAATCAAACTTTGATTGCTTTAATCCTGACTCTAATGAATATCCTGTTATTTTCAGTATTCCCCATAGTGGGACACGTATACCTGAAGATATGAAGCTAATATTGAATCAAGTTCCTCTCACAAATACTGATTGGTTCTTAAAAGAACTATATAATTTTATTCCTGAACTTGGATTTACTCTTATTCAAAATAATATTAATCGTTACGTTGCTGATCCAAACAGAAAAAGTTTTGCTATAAATGATGATAACGACTATCGACATAATGTTATTTACCAAAGAAATACTTTTGGACAACCACTTTATAAAGAACCACTAAATAAGGAACAAATCAATCAACGTATTACTAAATTTTATCAACCTTATCATGATAGACTGCAGCAACTAATAGACCACAAGCTTCAAGATTTTGATGAAATATATTTAATTGATCTACATAGTTTTGCATACTATCCAAGATATGAAATGATGTCTCCGGCTGACTTTGTAATTGGTAATAACTATGACAATACTTCATCAACTGACGTACGCAACTGGTTGACAAATGAATTAAAAAGAAAAAAATACACCGTTTCTGATAATTTTCCATTCACCGGTGGATACATAACTAAGAAATATGGCAATGAATCCAATATTCACAGTCTACAATTAGAAATACGTTACAATCGTTACATTGAAGACCGTGAATTCAGAGAAGAAGAAATTTCAATCTATAATCAAGAATTATTTGATAGTGCACGGGAAAATCTGAAACAAATAGTTGAAGCATTCAAAATAAAAGTTCATTAGGAATTAATTCCTAATGAACTTTTTTAAATGTGTTTCAAATAATAAAATTCTTCTTGTGTTAATTTACCAGAATCTGATTTTTTAATATATTCACGTACAGTTTTCTGATGTTCAATTTGCAATCTTTTCTTTAAACGACGATTTTTCATAAAACCATAGGCAACAATAGATACTGGAATCATCTCCAATAAAACTGTTGAAGGAATCAACCATGGTTTCTCACTAATTAGTGAAAAAAACTTTTCCTTATCTTCTTTTGTTGGCATCGATGCGCAATGTTTTATCATTCTTATTCACACTCCAGTCATAAATTATTAAAATTAACACAATCATAACCCATGTTGAAAGCCTTGTCATGGATTTAGGTAAAAAAAGAAGTTAGGACTAATCGTCCTAACTTCTTTAACTATCAACTATTCGATGGAGGATACAGGGATCGAACCTGTGACCTCCTGCTTGTAAGGCAGATGCTCTCCCAGCTGAGCTAATCCTCCAAATAGTGACCCGTACGGGATTTGAACCCATGTTACCGCCGTGAAAGGGCGGTGTCTTAACCACTTGACCAACGGGTCATAACTCGTCAAGAAACCGTATATACGTATCCCTTTCTCAAGCACAAAAAATATTATATATTATATACATAGACGTGACAAGTCTTTTTTCAAGTTTTTATAAAAAAATTGCTGGAGGTACATTTTGAACGTACAAAACTACTTTGAAAATAGAGAAACTATCGATATTGCTAAGGATATGCTGGGACACACTTTTACTTATAATTCTAAAGAAGGAAAATTCTCCGGTATTATAGTTGAAACTGAGGCCTATCTTGGACCAATCGATAAAGCGGCACATAGTTACAATGGTCGTCATACACCATCTAATGATCCACTATATCAAGCTGGAGGAACCATCTACATTTATTCAATACATAGCTGGCTAGATATGGATATTAGTGTTCAAAAAGCGGGCACTCCAAATGGTATTTTGATTCGTGGACTACAACCCGTTGAAGGAATAGAAATGATGGAAAAAAATCGACATCAAAGTGGTTTTAATATTTCTAATGGCCCTGCAAAGTGGATACGTTCATTTGGCATTCGTGACAAAGAACTATCTGGTACGATGTTAAATTCTGACAATTTTATTTTTTCAGATAAAAAAGTCCAGACTCCTAAAAACATTTTGGACACACCTAGAATTGGCGTACCAAATAAGGAACCTTGGACTTCTAAAAAAATGCGCTTTATAGTTGAAGGGAATCCATACGTTTCAAAGATGTACAAACGAGATATGAATCTTGATACATACGGTTGGTTATAATTTGTCACTTCTGGCACGTAACGCGTAAAGAATAGTCACTGTATCAACCACTTCCTGTAACATTGCACCAACAATGGTTGGAATCAAACCAAATCCGGCAATAATCATTAAAATAATACAAATGAAAATACCAATTAAAACTGCTTCACGTGCTACCTTCAAAGTGTCTCGTGAAATTTTAATAACATCCCCAACTTTGCTCAAATCATCCTTTAAGATAACTGCATCTGCAGACTCACTCGCAGCATTTGCACCTTTATATCCCATTGCAATTCCAGCATCTGCTAAAGCTAACGCTGGGGCATCATTAACTCCATCTCCTACCATAATTGTTGGACGATAGTTATCACTCAATCCTCTAACAATTTTTACTTTGTCTTCTGGTAAACTACTTGGAAATGTCTGAGTAATTCCTACTTCTGAAGCAACCAAATCGGCTGCTTCTTTTTTATCTCCAGTAATCATTAAAATATTATGAATTCCAAATTCTTTTATCCTTGTAATAGTCGATTTCGATTCTGGTCTAATTTGATCAACGAGGCTGTATACTCCAGCATACTTGTTATCGACTGACACATAGACACCAGAACCCTTGACTTCATCAACCGAACCATTAGTTACAAACTCTCCTTGACCAACTTTAATCAAATGTCCTTCGATTGTACCCGCTATACCTTGAGCAGTATATTCCTTTGCATCATTTACATTTTTCAACTTCAAGTTTCTATCTAGTGCATAATCGATAACCGCTTGTGCCATAACATGACTTGAGTTTTGCTCAATCGAGGCAGCATATGAAAGAATCTTATCTGAATCAAATCTGTTTTGAGGTTTGAATTCATCTACTACCAGTTTTCCTCTAGTAATAGTCCCCGTCTTATCAAACGCAATGGATTTAGCTGATGATATTTTTTCCAATGCCGTTCCAGATTTTACAATAATACCATTCCTGCTAGTTCGACTCATACCAGATACAAAAGCAATGGGTGCTGCAAGTATCAATGGACAAGGTGACGCAACAACTAATACTTGAGCAATTCTTACTGGATCCTTGGATAAATACCATGCTAGCCCGGCAATTACATACGCAATAATTGTAAAGGGAACTGCATATCTATCTGCCAAACGTACAAAATGAGCTGGATTAGAAGCGGATTCTTTAACCAATTTTACAATTGCTTGATACTCACTATCAGCGGCAATTTTTTCCGCTTTCATTTTAAATGATGTCTCACCATTTATAGAACCTGACATAACATGTGAATCAGTACTTACAGTAACTGGAACAGATTCACCAGTTAACGATGATTCATCTATTTCTGACTCACCTTCAATGACTATTCCATCCACGGGAACTTGTTCCTTAGGACGTATCAGTAAGATATCATCGATCTTAACATCATCGATATAGACATCCTTAACATTACTATCAACCAATAGATGGGCCTGCGAAGGTGTATTATCAAGCAAACTCTTTAGCTCACTTTTAGCTTTATTAGCGGCATATTCTTCCAAAGTGTCTCCACCTGTTAGCATCAACAATACTATCCATCCAGCCCAATATTGGCCTAAAACAATCGTAGCAATAATAGCAGTTATGGCTAATAAATCGACCCCAAAATCACTGCTTTTTAACACTTTGATCATATCCACAAACATGATTAACGCCAATATTAAACCTAATACACTGATGATAATCTGTGCCCAAAGGGGCTCATGGAACAAGAATTCTAATACAAAAGCAACTGCGCCAATTGACAATGTACTATATAGTTTTATCTTATCTGAATTCATAATGTACCCCCTCCTTCAGTCATAATATAACATTTCAAAACTCTATATAATACATTTCTGCAACGTTATGCCAACATCGTATATAGATAACATATTTTTGGTATAAAAAGCAGAGTGCGACAAAACACGTCTAACTTCTGAGTATAACCTAGAACGTCCCCGTATTTATGTAAGTAAATGCGGGGGCATTCGTAGTTAAACGGAAGAAGTTGTACTTTGTCGCGCGTTTACGCTGCAAATTTAATGAATTTTATAGTTATGTCACAACCTCTGCTTCTATCAATCAAAGTAATCCTTGAATAGAACTCCAAACAATTTGTAAATTAAGAATTGTTAAAATAACTGTACATAACCAAGCTAAGACATTTACCCACATTTTGTTGGCAAATCTATTACCCATAATTTTTTTAGAACTAGTAAAGATTGTTAATGGAATCATTGATATTGGTAAAGCGATTGATAAGAAAACTTGAGAATTAACTAAAAGATTATCAAGTGCACTCTCCTTGCCGCCATATATGATAGTACAAATTAAAACGGGAATTACAGAAATCAATCTTGTTACTAAGCGACGTGCCCATAATGGCATCTTCATATGAATAAAGCCTTCCATAACAATTTGACCCGTTAATGTCCCAGTAATAGTTGAGTTTTGTCCTGAAGCCAATAAGGCTACCGCAAACAAAATTGACAAGATTGGAGAAGCAACAGCCCCCGCCATATGTGGATTTTGTAAAGCTGCATATAAATTACCAAAAGTTCCTAAACGTTCCGTTGGTTTACCGAAAAACATTGCTGCACCTAATAATAGTAATAGACAATTAACGATGAAAGCTCCGCCCAATTGAATGTTTGAATCCCAAGTTGTATATTTAACGGCCTTAGCAACATCTTCTTCACTATCATGATTGAATTTACGTGTTTGAGAAATTGAAGAATGTAAGTATAAATTATGTGGCATAACAGTGGCACCTACGATACCTAATGCCATAGTTAACTCACCGGAATGCATTATCTTAGGTTGTGGAATGAATCCTGCCATTGCCTCCGCCATATTTGGTTTAGCAATTGCTACTTCATACAAGAAAACTACTAAGATAACCGTGATCAAACACACTACAATTGCTTCGATTTTTCTAAATCCTAATTTAGTTAACAAAAGTAAAAGTAAAACGTCGAATACTGTCAGTGAAACACCAATTACTAGTGGCAAGCCAAATAATAGTTCTAGCGAAATAGCACCACCGATTACTTCAGCAATATCCGTCGCCATGATTGCTAGTTCAGTTGTAATCCATAAAACTATTCCTAATGTCTTACCAGTATGTGCTCGTGTTGCTTGAGCCAAATCCATTTGTGTAACTATTCCCAGTTTAGCCGCCATATACTGTAATAACATGGCGATTAAACTCGAAATCAGAATAACAGACATTAATAAGTATCCGTACTCTGCACCACCACCAATTGAAGTGACCTAATTTCCTGGATCCATATAACCAACCGCTACCAGTGCGCCTGGACCTGAAAAAGCCATCAAATTTTTCCAAAACTTGTTACCTTTTGGAATCTCTACAGTACTATTAATTTCTTGAAGAGAAGGTCCATTAGCGTAGTGAAATAATTTTTCTTTTTTTGAAGCCATTGCAATATTTTTCATATTATCTGCCTCCTACAGCTCATATCATAAGAACTATTTTTAAGAAGTAAAGTATTTAGTTAGGTTAGGCTAAATATTTATAAATATTTATATCAAGCAAAAGATGGTCAACATCCCAATCTAATGGGCTGTTGACCATTTTCTTAATCATTATTAACAATTTATTTCACTAATTTATCCCAAATGACGATTTGTCTATCAGATAACGACTTCTGGACATCAATTATTCTTTGATTGGAACTACCTCTAAATTGCAACGTCAAATCCATTTTATCTTTCAAGAATCGGCCATCCACCAAAATATCAATCATCGAAAGTAATTCTAACTTATCATCTGAGTCTTTTTGTAATTCTTCCCAGGTATATCCAGACCATGACCAAATATCTTTTGAATTACCAAACTCCTTACGAACTCTTTTACATAATTTTAAGCAAACTTGTGTATTGATGAATGGTTCTCCACCTAATAATGTCAATCCTTGAACATAGTCATTACTCATATCCGTTATGATTTGATCTTCCAACTCTTGCGTATACGGCTTTCCATAGTGGAAATTTTGGGCAGCAACGTTATAGCAACCTGGACAATGAAATGGGCATCCACTCACATACAGGCTACAACGAACACCCTCGCCGTCAACAAAATTAAATGGCTTGTAATCAGCAATATACTGCTGGCTAAGATTCTTGGCTAGCCATTCTTTGGGAGTCGGATTGTTTGGCCCTTTCGTATCGTGCGGCATTTTGTATCATCTCCGAAGTCATATTTTTCTTACGCGAAGCAATTTCGACGTGTCTACCATGAATCATTGGACGTTGTTGAGGATTACCCAAATATCCACAGGTACGCTTAACAACATCACAATATTGAGGATCATGGTTACCACATTGGGGACATTCAAAACCACGAGCAGTCGCATTGAATTCTCCTTTAAATCCACATTTAAAACATTGATCAATTGATGTATTAGTACCTAAGTAACCCACATGATCATATGCCCAATCCCAAACGGCCTCGAGTGCTTTAGGATTCTGCTTTAAATTAGGATATTCGCAATAATGAATGAATCCACCTGAAGCATAATGTGGAAAGACTTCTTCAAAAATCAATTTATCAAATGGCGATGGATGCTTCCTGACGTCATAATGAAAGCTATTTGTGTAATACTCCTTATCTGTAATATCAGGTATACGACCAAATTTCTCAATATCATCACGACAAAATGTATCTGTAAGTGATTCAGCTGGAGTTGAATAAAGACTATAGTGATAGCCACTTTCGTCGGCCCACTTACCGCACTTATCACGCAATGCCTTTACTATACTTTCAGCAAAATCATGAGCTTCCTTATTATCTTCCCATTGGTCACCAAAGAATTCAGTACATACTTCGTATAAACCAATATAGCCTAATGAAACAGTTGCACGTTGATTCTTAAATAACTCATCGACACTATCACCAGCTTTAAGACGCTTTCCAAAAGCGCCATACATATACAGCAATGGGGCATTCTCCGGCTTAGCATCTTTGGTACGTTCAACACGGTATTCTAGAGCCATCTTACAAAGTTTCATTTTTTCTTCGAAAATTTCCCAAAATAAATCTTTGTCACCATTTGATTCTAAGGCAATACGTGGAAGGTTAACCGTAACAACTCCCAAGTTCATACGACCAGAATTAACTTCTTTACCATTTTCATCTTTCCAGCCTTGTAAAAATGAACGGCATCCCATTGGAGTTTTGAAACTTCCTGTAATTTCTTTTATCTTGTCGTACATCAACAGGTCAGGATACATACGCTTGGTAGAACACTCAAGCGCCAACTCTTTAATATCATAATTAGGATCTTGAGGATTTAAATTTAAACCACGTTTAACAGAAAAAGTTAACTTAGGAAAAATAGCGGTACGATTTTCCTTACCCAATCCTTTAATTCTGATTTTCAAAATAGATTTTTGAATTTCACGTTCGATCCAACTAGTACCAAGTCCAAAATTAATAGTTGTAAAGGGTGTCTGTCCCTGTGACGAATACAAGGTATTGATTTCATATTCCAATGCTTGCATTGCATCATAAATATCTTTTTTGGTTTTGGCTTTAGCAAATTCCTCTCGTTTATTTTCAACTACCCACTCTTTAGCATCTTTCATATGCTTGTCATAATTTAACTGTGCATATGGAGCAAGAAGTTGATCAATTCTATTAGCAGAACATCCTCCATATTGCAATGAAGCAACATTAGCAATAATCTGTGACATTTGAGCGGTTGCGGTTTGAATAGATTTTGGTGAGGAAACCCATGCGTTACCTATCTTAAAACCATTAGTTAACATTTCATCAAAGTCAATTAAGCAACAGTTGGTTTCAGGTGTTACTGGTGAATAATCTAGATCATGCCAATGCAAATCTCCACGCAAATGTGCTTTTGCAACCAACTCTGGCAACATTTTAAGACCTAAAGCACGGCTGGCAACCCCTGCCTCAAGATCCCGTTGTGTATTAAAAATCTTACTATCCTTATTGGCATTCTCATGAACAATTCTTTCGTTATTTCCAAACAATTTATTAATATTTTCTTCGACGTTCGTAGCATCCCTGAAATCTTGTTGTTCTGATTCAAAATGTTCTTGATATTCTTCAGCTTGGCTAGCTAAATGATACTTTTTTAATAAACTAATAATTTCGTCATGCAATTGAAGTGTTTCAATCACAAAAGAATCCTGATACTTATATACCAAATCGTTTTCTATCTTTTGAATCATTTCTTGATTATCAATCAATTTATTAAGCACAAATTCAATTTTGTATGGATAGAAATTTGTTTTTTCTCCACATCTTTTTAGCACTGGAATACTCTTTAAAGTATCCAGTGTATTTTTATTTTCAACCTCGTACATTTTACACACAACCTTTTCAGCGAATGGCTTCATTATATTGGGTATTTTTTTCAAAATCAACATCTAGTGGTAGTACCATTTTGTTTCACACCATATGTAGTATGTATTTTTTCGATAATAAAAATATTTTTAACAAATGTTTCATAAAAGTAACCCTAAATTCATCAAAAAAATCAAGGATTTAATTTAGATAATTATTTTGGGTATTTTAATTTTTATGCCGATAATATATATGAAAATATTATTCGTTTATCATATGTTAAGCAAAATTCATTGACACGGTGTCACCTACAACATATAATAGCCTCATACATAAAAGTGACACAGTGTCACAAAGGAGAAGACAATGGTTTCAACTACATTTAAAAATTTAGACAATGAAAAAAAAGCTCGTATATTAGATGCACTGCTAAACGAATTTTCTAACCACACCCTTGTAGATGCACAAGTATCAAGGATAGTTAAAGAATCTGGCATTGCTCGAGGGGCATTCTACAAATACTTTGATGATTTAAAAGATGCATATGAGTTCCTATACCATAATGCCTTAGCAGAAATCCATCAGAAAATTTCAACCGATGTTAGCAAAAAACTAAAACCTGCAGAGTATGTAGAACAAACAAGACAATTTGTCGAAAAAAGTAGTGACAGTCGCTACTACGCCCTAGTAAAAATGCACATACTTCACAATGAGAATTTCTTTATTTCCAATTTTAATGATCATTTGATAGATGAAAATGAATACTTCTGGGCCACTCAGATCATGATTCATGACGCTATTAAACAAATAATGATTGATCCAAAATCCAAAGAAATGATCTTAAAAAAACTGTCTAATGTCTTACACGCTTTAGCCAAAGGAGAAAATTAAATGTTTTTATCATTTAAAGAAATCAAGAAAGAAAAGGTTAGATACGGACTGATCATTGGTATGATCGTACTTATCTGTTATCTGATTTTCATTTTAACCAGTCTAGCAATGGGATTGGCACAACAAAATACTGATGCTATTGACTCATGGAACGTAAAAAGTATTGTTCTGGATAAAGATTCAAACACTAGCATGGCGCAATCCTTAATCACCAAAGATGAAGTCAAAAAAACCAATGTAACCTCCGACAAAGCTTACATTGGTCAAGCAGCTGTTGTAACTAAAAAATCTGGTCGCACAAACGAATCTGCACAATTTCTAGGTCTAAAGAGTAATCAATTTGTCGCCAAAAACTTGACATTAACTTCAGGACACAAAGTAGAAAAAGCTAATCAAGTTGTAGTCGATGATAAATTTGAAACAGATGGATACAAACTTGGTGATAAAATCAAGTTTAATTCACTAGACAAAGAATACAAAATCGTAGGATTCACTAAGAATGCCAAGTTGAATATTGCTCCTGTCATCTACGGAAATATTTCAGAATGGCAAAACCTTAAGAATATCAATGGTCAGTTTGTTGCAAGTGCCATTGTTTCTAAGAAAGCCAATTTTAAAACAGATAATAAGCAATTAAAAACATATTCAAAATCAGCCTTTATATCTAAATTACCTGGATATTCAGCACAAAATTCAACCTTTACCTTCATGATTGCTTTCTTAATGATCATATCTCTTATCGTTATAGCGGTGTTTTTGTATATTCTAACAATCCAAAAGATTCAGAATTATGCCGTTTTAAGAGCTCAAGGTATTCCTGCTAAAACACTTGTCGGTGCTACCATATCACAGTCTATTACCCTTGTTGTTAGTGGTTTATTGATTGGTATTATTCTAACAGCTATAACAGCTTTAGTAATGCCAGCAGCAGTGCCAATGAGCTTCAATATTCCAATTCTTTCAGAAGTTGGAATCGGATTAGTCCTAACAGGTTTATTAGGTTCTCTAATTCCCATCAGAATAATATTACACGTTGACCCAGTCAGTGTAATTGGAGGATAATTTATGACAACTTTACAATTAAGTAATATCAACAAATACTTTGGCACTGGTTC
Source organism: Companilactobacillus insicii (assembly GCF_003946015.1). Classification (GTDB taxonomy): domain Bacteria; phylum Bacillota; class Bacilli; order Lactobacillales; family Lactobacillaceae; genus Companilactobacillus; species Companilactobacillus insicii. The sequence goes on along the minus strand of NZ_RHNU01000036.1, from coordinate 3,243 downwards.
AAGCCGTGTCCACGTTCTAAGGGATATCAACTTCACTGCCAAAAAAGGTGAACTCAATTTGGTAATTGGACCATCTGGATCTGGTAAGAGTACCTTTCTAACAATTGCTGGTGGTTTGCAAACTCCTTCAACTGGCGAGGTTGAGTTAGAAGGACAATCCGTCAAGTCAATGTCGAATAAGCAGCGTGATGCCATGCGATTGAACAAAATTGGTTTCGTATTGCAAGCATACAATCTTATTCCTTATCTTACCGTTAAAGAACAATTTCAATTAGTCAAAAAAGTTAAGAAAGAACACAATTTAACTAATCTCTCTTTAGAAGTTTTGCTAAAACGGCTAGATATTGAAGATTTACAAAATAAATACCCCGGTGAATTATCCGGTGGGCAAAACCAACGTGTTGCAATTGCTCGGGCTCTATACACGAGGCCAGACATTGTTTTAGCTGATGAACCAACTGCAGCATTAGACAGCGAGCGTGTAGTCGAGGTTGGCAAAATATTACAAACACTAGCACGTGAACAAAACACTGCAGTAATTGTCGTTACTCATGATCTACGATTAGTAGAATTTGCCGATAATGTTTATCAAATCATGGACGGACAAATGACTTTGAACAATAATATGAAATTAGCATAACAAAAGAAGCTCAATTTATTTGAAATTGAGCTTCTTTTTTGATCTTGTAGATAAATATGTAATAAAAGACGAAATCAACACTCCAAATGTTACCGCTAATCTAACAATTAATAATATGCTTGAATCAACATTGCCATTTACGTTGAAGAAATTTAAAACATTCATGTGATACATGTAGCCTAGTAAATAAACAACAATCATATAGAACAATTGTTGTGAAATATTACCCACCGCCGATAACTGATACTTAATTAAAAACGCACGTTCTGATTCAATTTTTGGATCATTGTACAATGAATTATTCAAAATCGAATTATCAGAACCAACGAATAGAGCACATAATAATATTCCAACAAAATACGTGATGTTAAAAAATGACAATATTAACCCTAACATCAGTAAGGGATATCTAAGATATAAATACTTCTTAAGTACAAACGGTCCGAACTCAAATCCTAATAAATATAACAAATATACGGTAAGTAATGTACTAAAGCCAAACCTTAAACTACTATCAAAAATCGTATACAAGAGTACAAAGTTCATAACTACTCCACGATTTATGGAAGCTAAACTTAATGGGTATAAACTGCGATGTATCTTTAGTTGATACATTAATAATATTAACAATCCAATTAAAGCAACAATTCCAATTCCCAAATCCCAGACGTGTGGAATACTTTTTAATCTAGAATAACGAATGGCAAAAACTAACATGACCAATATCGTAATAAATACAATCCCAATAATTGAATAGTTTCTATCAATAGGTTGTGATTCACCGTTATGATAAAAGCTTATCTTATTCTTCATGGTATAACTTCCCACTAAAGAAATAACGAAGAAGATAGCTAACAAAATAAAAGCAACGTTATAAGTACTGAACTTAACTGATAACAGTTCCACTAATCCCAATATTACCATTGCAACTAAAGAACCTTGCCAGTGAAGTTTAGTAATATGAAAATCATTAATGATTTTTCCTTTTGTTCTGACAGTCAAAAAATATGGCCAAATCCAACTTGACGCTAGTCCTAATAAGATACCTCCAAGAATACCAAAAACTGGATTTAAAGCCGCAACTATCATCAACGAACCAACAATTCCAAATAGATTAGAAACTATCAGCATTGTACTAGCTGAGAATGGTATGTAAACCGTTATCAGCATACCTATTGACCTAAATGTATATAACATCAAAAATGGCAAAACATAAGCCGTTACGTCCTTATTGTGATTATAAAGAGATAAACAAAAGAAATACGGTATTACGACGCCAACATTAGCGAACAGATTAAGCACGCCTTCAGAAAAAGTTTCAAAAATTTTTCGCAAAATTCTCTCCTCAATTAACTATATTACTTATTAGTAATAATCCCATACTTAGCCCCAGCGATACAACCGAAAAGCATAATAAATTATTATAACTTTTATTTATATTACTAAGCGAACCAATGCCATTGCAATAATCCCCACGACAACCGTCTTCATCAGATCCTTTAACCAGACTGCCGTTATAACGGTTGGAATCAGTGCTATAACAACATCCCACTTGGGAGTAGCCAATGTGCCCGCCTTAGCATTAAATACGGTTTCTAATAACAATGCACAAAGAATAGACAGTGGTAAGTACTGCAAGAACCTAGTTACAATTGCTGGAAATTTAACCATTTTTCCCAAAATAAACGGTGTAATACGCGGTATCCACGTCACTAATGCACTGCCAATTAAAATCAACATTATATTTTTACTTATCATTGGACAGACCCCCTACAACACATCCTAATAATGCTGAAATAATAACAGCTACAGATGAACTTACTAATCCTAATAAAATATATAAACTGATAACTACTGTAGCAACTACAGCAATAGATTTTTTTGCATTCTTAGACAATTCCCACTCAAACTGAGTTAAGAACAATCCTGCAAACATTGCCGTCAAGGCAAAATCCAATCCAAATTTTTCAGGATTGCTAATAAAGTTACCAACTAGTCCACCTAAGAATGTTGCCACAATCCATGTGACATATGCTGTGACATTTAAGCCTTCCATCCATCGCAAAGAAAAGTTTTTTTCCTGTGCAACAGTGGTAGAAAAAACCGCAAATGACTCATCTGTCAAAAGTGAACCTACTGAAATATTACTTAATAATGATTCTTCGCGAAAATGAGGACTTGCTGTCATACTCATTAATAAATGTCTGAGATTGACTAAAAACACCGTCATAACGATACCGGTAATAGATGTGTTTGCAAGCAACAATCCACACATGACAAATTGTGAACTGCCTCCATAGACAATTGCAGACATCAATGTAATTTCCAACAAATTCAGATGAGAATTAATACCAACAATTCCAAATGAAAATCCTATTCCTAAATATCCTAATACAGTTGGTAAGCAGCTTCTAACCCCGTCCCTAAACGTTGTATAGCCAGTATCTGTTGTTACTTCTCTCATATACTTCACCCCTCTAAATTACCAAAACATAAAAAGGCCTTATTAGGCAACATATTCTGGTTCTATACTTTCTGGTATTGATGAATAATCAATACCAGTTTTTTTATTCCCTTTTAACACAAAAAGAACATCACTGTTC
>NZ_RHNU01000035.1 GCF_003946015.1 Companilactobacillus insicii | reverse complement strand
GGCATAAAAAAATCCACACCATTTCTAGTGTGGAAATTGCTCTAAGATGTCTCACCAATACTATTTGACATAGAGCCCAATTTATGAACATATTGGCCGCTTTACAGTTATTTATTACTGCTGGTTTATTAAATTTGTAATCATGATTTTTATTTATATACTAGCTTTGATGACCTTTTTGTAATTTACTGATTAAGTAATTCCAAAGGTGGAAAAATATCATAAAAAGTATAGTTACAAAAAACAAATTTTTGTAATCCAAATCAAGTAATTCGTTTCCGTCTATAAGATTTAATGTAAAGGATACTATTAAGTTTAATATTGGATATGTTAATGTAAAACCTACTTGATTTTTAATTTTAGCTAGTTTTAATTTACCATCTACTATTTTTAGCATGATATTTTCCTCCGCAATATTTTGAAATTGTGGAACATATAGTGGTTAAAAAATTATATTTCATAGTAATAGTAATAGAAATATCTTTGGTTTTGTATAAAGTATCCTGAATTGTTGTGTTCTATGTCCTGAATAGGTCCTGTATTAATTTATTCACTTTGTTCAGGTTGTTTATTTTAGTATTTCAGGTGATTATTGATCTAGAATTGACAATCTGTATTATTCTTTATTTGTTCTAAAGAATAAAGGAGGCTTTATCATGGCTGGTTATAAAAAATTATCAATGCAGGATCTTCAAAAAACTTTGGGAGGAGGTAAGTCTCCGTATTATGAACCTTGGAGAACACCAGGTAAAATGAATAGTAACCTAGGATGGGCCACTAGCTGTGCGGTTGGAGCTGGATTAGCATTGTATACGAAGGATTGGACTCATTTAACAGGTTGTATACCATCATAGTAAGAATTATTGAATTTATTAGTCAGGTTTTCCTATATTATTTTTGAAAAGTGTCTTTGATCCCAATGATCATAAATAGACACTTTTTTTGTTAAAAAGGCTAGTAATCATTTAAATAAAATTACTAGCTATTCATAATGTCTTTTAATTTTTTCTTTCTAAGAGGAGTAATGAACTAACTTAACCTTCGTAAGATATCATTTATCTATTGTTAAATATCTTCCTACGTTAGTTATTGATAGTTCAGTATAATGAATTATTAACTATGGCTGTAAAAGAATACCTGAAACACCACTTTTCATTCTTAAACAAAAAATCAACCCATTTGCAGTTGTTTATTACAGTTAGTTTCACATGAAAATAAAATTGACTATTGTGGTAATAATGTTATTTAGTATATGAGCAGTACAACAGTTGCTCATATTTTTGGTTTTGATCAGAATTATTTGTGAATACGCACCGAATAACATGATAGTTATAATACTTATTGAGATTCCATGTAAAAATCCGAAAAATACACTGACTAAAATAATTAAAACCGTATCATTTTTTATGTACCGTTTAAGTAGTGCAAAGGTGATACCACGTATAATAAGTTCTTCAGTTATGGGACTAATTATATTTGTATTCAGTAGGTTTAGGTATTTGTACCTAGTATTCAGCATATGAAAAAGGGTATTAGTTGAAGAATCATCAACATCAGGAAGAAAAGTAGCAATCGCTATATCCAAAGTTATTAGTATAGTGGTAACTAAAATGTCCAATAATAATAATTTAAAACTTGGTTTGGTAATATGTAAGGTTAAATTAGAATTTTTTGAAGTTTTTTTAAAAAGGTATATTAGAACAGGAATTAGTATAGTTATTTCAATTACGAATATTATATAATTACTGGTCATGGATAAGTTGTCGTAATAATAGGTTGGGGCCATTGATATCATGACTATTAGTAATGATATAAATAATACCGGTATTATTTTTAATTTTTCCATTATATTGCTCCTTGATGATTAGTTGAATAAAAAGAACATTTCAATATCTTGTAAAGTATTGAAATGTTCTTTTTTACCAACTAATATTTCCTTTTATGACCAGTAATTCCATCCATGAAACCATGGACTGAATCTCGCAATGCAGGCCATTTAATATCTAAATTAACTTGGATACCAGATTTACCTCCCGAAATCTTCTTAAGGTTGTTTTTAGGTAGTTCTGTATATTTCATTGTATTTTCTCCTAGTTATTTATTTTACGTTTATTGGCTTAAAGGGCTTAATAATTACTTTAAATACTTTTCTTAAAGCATTAGGATAAATACTTGTTTTTAAAGTACCACCAGTAATTTTATGGAGTACATCATTTTTAATATTTTTGTATTTCATATGACTCTCCTTAATATATTTATTTAACATTAATTGGTCTGAATGGTTTAATTAGATTATTTATCCCTTTTCTTATGGCATTCCCTGCATACCATAAGGTGTCATAATCTTTCTTGCTACCTCCACTTACTTTTTTAAGATTACTTAAACTTATTTGTTTCATTTTCATACCTCCCTTTCTTAGTACATTTATAGTTTAAAATTAATGAATAATGAAAATGGGATATGATCCTGAAATACTAACTTTTTAATCCTAAACAAAAACTAGTAATTACGTTTAAGCAATTACTAGTTATTTATAATATTCTTTAGATTCTTCTTTCTCAGAGGTGTAACATACCTACTTAATCCCTTATCAAATACCATTTCTCTAGTGTTAAAATTTGCCCGCTTGATTGATTTTGGATTAACTAAGCATGAACGATTAACTCTGACTAAGAATGAATATTTTTGTTCAAAGTCTTTTAACTTTCCATAAAACTCGAATTTACCGCTCTTTGTATACAGTTCTAATTTGTGAGAGTTAATAGGTGATGGTTCTATAAATAGTATTTCGGAACTTTCAACATTGTATGCTAAATTATCGTAGTGGAAAGAAACTATTTCATTATGATTTTTAATTACCTTAACCTCGTCAATTCTTTTTTGAGATAAAGATAGTATGTCTTGTATTTCTTTACGAAAGTTGTCAGGATCTTGATCCTTGACGATGAAACCTATAGCTTCGACTTTTCTTTTAAATGTCTGAGGAGCCATTTCATCATGTGTTGTAACGAAAACTATTTTTGCTAGAACATCGATAGATCTTATTTTTTCGGCTAAATCAATTCCATTAGTGGACTTGTGTAAATCAATATCCAAGAAATAGATACCATTTTGAATAGAGTATTTTGCTAAATATTCGGTAATTTCGTTTGGATTATCTGATTTAAGAACAATATCAAAAAAATCTTTATGAAATTGAATGTAATTGTCGATGATTGAATATATTCTTTGTAATTGTATAAGGTTATCTTCACAAATAATAATAGGGTAACTCATTTAAATCTCCTTTATTTTATGATTAGTTCTAATTTGAACCATTTATCAGATTTCTCGTACTTAGAAATAATATTATCGGGATACTTTTTCTTAATTTCCTGAATGTTGGATAATCCAAGTCCAGAATGTCCCTTTTTAGTTGAGTAACCTTCGCTAACCAGTTTATGTACTGATTCAGTAGATGACGAAGTATTATTTATTAAAAATAGTAATTGGTTATTCTCTTTTACTATGCTGATGTTGATTTCTCCATTGGATTGGCCTTTTGTGGATTCAATTGCGTTATCAATAGAAATTCCTAACAGACGTATCAAATCAAATATGTTTATTGATGAATTATTAATCTTATTTCGACATTCAAATGTGCATTTTGTTTCATTTAAACTAATTGTATGAAATTTACTGATGAGAAGACTTTTGAGATATGAATTTTCAACATTTCTTAAATCTTTATATTGATTGAGAAATTGTCCTTTGAAGTAATCACTTGAATAATCATCGAACTTGTTTATCGTTTCATCCAATTCAGGGATTCTAGAAGTAAACGATCTTAAACTTACAATCATATTTTTATAGTCATGTTTGAACTTACGAAGTTTTAGCTGTTCTTTTTCCAATGATTGAGTATATAATTCTAAATTTTTTGATTTTTCCTCTATTATATTTTGCTTATATTTCTCTTTTTGTCTTTTTCTGTCATAAATGAACACGAAAACCATAAATGAACTTTGGAGAATGAGAAATAAAATAACTTCGTTTATTAAGGTCGTATATGTGTTGTATTTTTGCATTAAGGATATAAAAAAAGTTATTGAAATAGAAGAATAAATTAATATTATCAGTACTAATTTAGGACTATGCTTCTTTAATTTATTCAATAGACCAATTTTCTTATAGATTTGTAGAATTATTATTGTTATAAATAAGTTGAAAAATTCGTTTAAAATAATATATGCATAACCATTTGTGGAAACATCATTAATAAGAGTCATACAAATAGATTGCAGGATGTTGGATATGTTTACGGTTAGTATGGAGATGAATATTATTTCAATAAGAAAATAATCTACCTTTTCCTTATTCTTAAAGAAAAGATAGATCCCCAGAATGTATACCAAATCAGCCCAATCATTTATTAGTATTTGAAGACTAAAGAATACTATAAATAATCCAAATAGATAAATAGATTCTTTCAAAGTTAGCTTGTTAGATTGTTGATATAAAAAAATGAAAATAAAAAATAATATTAGCGAAATAATAAAAAATTCTAAAATATATTCCTTTGCGCTTATATTAACCATTGGTTTATCCCCCAATAGTAATTATATCAAATATTGTTATTTACAATTTTGTAAAAATGATAGAAAACATTTTCTTACAATTTCCATATTTGATTTGTGTGCAACTGATTTACTATATCCTCCACATACTTTAATTAATTCTTTCTCATTTAAATTTTTAATCTTAATCATGGTTGTTTCTCCTTTTCTTTTTATAATCCAATTATGACATCCTAAAAAAAAATTTGATAAAAGTGCCCTGAACAATACAAAAAACTGACCTCAACTAATATTTTTATAAAAATAATTTAGTTGAGGTCATAAAATTGTATGGTTCAGGGTGTTTTTTAATGTCTTTATACCTCAACTGATAAATTAAGATTATACATATTAGAGGGGAAACAATATGATTAACAAAAGAATATATATACCTCAAGTTGATGAGAATGATTGTGGAGTGGCAGCTTTAGCGATGATTCTTAAAAATTATGGATCACAATTTTCATTAGCTAGATTACGTAATCTAGCTAAAACGGATATTGAAGGTACAACTGCATTGGGAATCGTTAAGACAGCGCAGAGTCTCGATTTTGAAACTCAAGCGGTTCAGGCAGATATGGATCTTTTTAAAATGGATGATATTGTTTATCCATTTATTGTGCATGTTGTTAAGAAACAAGTATTAGAACATTATTATATTGTTTTGGGTAAAGGAAAAAATTATGTAGTGATAGCTGATCCTGATGCTACTGTTGGAATAACGAAAATGTCGTTTGAAAGGTTCCAATCAGAATGGACGGGTGTGGCATTGTTTTTTGCCCCAAATTCATCTTATCAGCCAAGCAAGGTAGATAAGAATGATTCTTTGTTTTCCTTTGTGCCCGTACTTTTTAGACAAAAACGTTTAGTTATTAATATAATTTTGTCCGCATTGTTAATTACGATCATTAGTATCTTGGGTTCATACTTTTTACAAACTGTTATTGATACTTATATTCCTAATAATATGAATAGTACATTGTCACTTGTAGCCACTGGATTGATTGTCTTCTATATCTTTCAATCAATTTTTAGTTATGCGAGAGACTTCTTATTAAGTATTTTGGGACAAAGATTATCAATTGACATTATTTTAGGGTACGTTCATCATGTTTTCGAATTACCTATGGAGTTTTTTGCGACTAGAAAAACAGGTGAAATTGTGTCTAGATTTAATGATGCTAATAAGATTATTGATGCACTCGCAAGTACAATCATTTCCATTTTTCTTGATGTAGGAACGATTGTTATTATGGGAGCCATTTTAGTTATTCAAAATAGTACCTTATTCTGGATAACACTTGCATCATTACCGATTTACATTGTTGTCATTTGGGCCTTTGCTAGACCATTTGAGACTCTTAATCGAAAAGAAATGGAAAGTGGTTCCGTTTTGAGTTCATCCATAATTGAAGATATTCATGGTATTGAAACCATCAAAGCCCTGAATAGTGAGAATCAAAGGTACCGTAAAATTGATAGTGAATTCGTAGATTACTTAAAGAAAAGTCTGAGCTATATAAAAATAGATACTTTGCAACAGTCTATCAAGCTATTTTTACAGCTAATTCTTAGTGTCATAGTGTTATGGATGGGAGCCATTTTGGTAACGAAAAATCAATTATCAGTTGGTCAACTGATGACTTATAATGCTCTATTAGCTTACTTTATTAATCCGTTGCAGAATATTATTAATCTTCAGCCAAAACTTCAAACCGCGAAAGTTGCTAATAATCGTTTGAATGAAGTCTACTTAGTTGATTCTGAATTTAATGATAGTCGTTCGATTATTGATTCTACGCAACTGTTAGGTGATATAAGTATCGAGCATGTTGATTATAGTTATGGATACGGTGAGAATGTTTTGGACAATTTAAGTTTAAGAATAAAATTAGGTGAAAAAATAACTGTCGTCGGGATGAGTGGTTCTGGTAAGTCTACCTTGGTTAAATTACTAGTAGACTTTTTTGAACCTAGCAATGGGAAAATATTAATTAATAATCATGATATTAAAAATGTGGACAAACATACTTTGCGGCAATTTATTAATTATGTTCCACAGAGTCCCTATGTGTTCTCAGGATCTATTAAGGATAATCTCTTATTAGGTAGTAGAAAGGATATACGGCCTCAGGATGTTATAGACGCTTGTCGTACGGCCGAGATTTTTACCGATGTCGAAAAAATGCCATTACAATTTGAAACGGTATTGGATGAAAACGGCAGTGTTCTATCAGGTGGTCAAAAACAAAGAATTACCATAGCTAGAGCGTTGTTATCTCCAGCCAAGGTATTAATATTTGATGAATCGACTAGTGGATTAGATGCCATAACTGAAAATAAAATTATTAGTAATTTAATGAATATTAGAGATTTAACTATTATCTTCATTGCTCATAGATTATCAATTGCTAAAAAGACTGATAATGTTGTTGTTCTTGATAACGGAAAAATTGTAGAAAAAGGTACGCACGATCAACTATTAAGCAAGAAAGGCTATTATTTTGATTTGTTGAATAATTAAGGAATGAAAAGCTATGGATGATAAATTCTTAGAAAGTAGTGAATTCTATAATAAACGGTTTAATAATTTTTCTACATTGATAATAGCTCCTGTGACAATACTATTGCTGTTGGTTTTGTTGTTTTCCTTTGTAGGTAAAAAGGAGATAACAATTGAATCCGTAGGTGTGCTAGGAACAAAGAGAGACGTTCCGTTGATTCAATCTCCAAGTAATAGTGCTATTAAGAAAAATTACTTAGTGGAAGGTAAGAATGTCAAAAAGGGTGATTTGCTAGTTACTTATACAAATAAAAGTAATCAAATCAAGCTTAATTTGTTGGTTGATAAAAAGGAAAATTTGAAAAATCAAATTGGTGCGCTAGATTTATTTCGACAAGGAGTATCACAGAATGCAGATACCTTCGACGGTGCAGATGCTTTTGGTTATCGTGAACTATTACATAATTATTTAAATCAGAGAAGTATTTATACAATTGAAAATAAAATGTTAAAGGACAAGTCAGCTTATTCAGATAATAGAATTGATGAGTTATCGAAACTTTATCAAAATACAATTGATAGTAAATTACAGGACGTACAAGCGTATCAAAAATTATTTAATTCTATTCAAAATGGAGAGACGTACCCTTCATCAGCTAAGTTTGGATATATTTATGATAATTACATAGGGGAGTTAAATGCCGGCTCAGATACAAATAGTGTTAAGGGTTCCTATTTGAGTAACTTACAACAACAATTTGATAGTGCCAGTGATGAATTAAATTCTGCTAAAGCACAAAAGGAATCACTGAAAGACTTCAATGACACTGATTATAGTATTGAAACTAATAAAGAAAAAATTGATTCGTTACAGAATGACCAGCAAACGAATATTTCAGAGCAATTAGTTAAAGTTAAATCTGACTTGAAAAATTTAAATTCCAATATAAAAGAATTAGAGGAGCTTTCTAAAAATTATCGAGTAACGGCTTCTAAGTCAGGCGTGATTCATCTTAATGATGAATCTACAAAAGGGGCTAAGTATATTGGTTCAGGAACTGAATTGGCTCGAATATATCCTAAATTAAATGGTAAAAGTAAGGTTAAATTACAAAGCTATATATCCTCTAAAGATATTTCTTCAATTAAAAAGGGTCAGCATTTGCGATTGGAAATAGTACGTAATGTGCCTAAGCCAATTGTTGTTGAGGGAGCTATTAGTAATATCAGTGTTGCGCCTGTACCAGTTAATAATGGGTCGTATTATGTTGTAACATCAGAATCTGTAGTTAATGGAATAGCAGCTAAACAATTACATTTTGGTATGACAGGTAAAGCTAATGTTATTACTGGTAAAGAAACATTTTTTAAATATTATTTTGATAAATTGATGGATAAGAATTGAGGTTGGAAAGTATACCATTTCAGGTCATTATCGATGATTAACCTTGTTGTACTTGTACCAAATCTTCTTCAGAATTGGGTAAATTAAATAAGAGGGGTGTACCATAAGATGAATTTTAACAAACAGTTTTATAAGAATATATCATTTTGGCTATCGTTAATAACTGTTAGTACAGTAATTGAAAATATTGTTAGAAATAGTTTTTCATATTTGTTCTGGATCTCATTGATTGTCAGTATCTTTCTACTTAGTAATGGCCTATTTGTTAAGGATAACGAGAAAAAACAAATTTAAACTCTATTCATTCAGGAGTAAAAATACCCCAATTCAGGATATAATTTTTTCAATCAATCCCAAAAGAACTATATTGGAGTGGAAGTTTAGTTTGAAAAAGAGGGTATGAATACAATGGATAAACGTGATGAAGCAAAAGAATTAATACATGGACTATATAATTATTTGATTAAATTGCCTAATCCATCAACTGGATTGTTAAATATCACTGATGTGTTATTGCAAGTCTATACAAAAATAGATGATACTAAAGATGTAGACACGCTTATTAATCATTTGGTTAATTATATTTATGTGGAAGGCTTTGACAGTATAAATTTGCCCAAAGAGCAAGAAAGTCAACTAATTGATCTAGCTCATATGGCTAAGAAAGCGGGATGGAATGGCCGTAATCTTTCCGATTTCACTGACAAGTCACAATTTTATAGTTATTTTGATAAGAACAAAATGCCACGTAGATAAAGAGGTTTAAAAAATGAAAGAACAACGTCAAAAGCTTTTAAGTATGGTAGATAAGGCATACAAAGAAGTTCAAGATTCCAAATATGATGATTTCAGAAAAAATCTATTACAATTTTCAAAAGATTTAAACGGTAATGAAGATTATATTAAGGTGATGCTTGGTTTAAGAACTGAATTGTTGCAAGCAGATTTGTCTTTGAATTTGAAGAGTCGTATTTCAGGATTACCAACAGAATATAGTGATATTTATGATTTTATTGATCCTCAATTAAGAGAGGTCGATTCAAAAATATTGGACAGATATAAGAATTACGGCTTTATTCCTCTTAAGAACGGAAGTACAGTTAAATACTAGTAGGTTAATGGGAGCTGTTTTGGTACAGTTCCTTTTTTGTTTCCATTCAGGAACTAAAAAGCTACTGTTCAGGATGTTTTTCATTTACTAAACATCGTTCCGTATAAAATAATTTGTAAAGGAGTGAGTATTTTGTCGGAAAAGGAATTATTTGATTTGATCAATCGAGCATACTCTGATCCTGAAATAGAGCGGGATCGAGATATAAGAACTAGACTACTAAAATTAGCTCGGGAACTAGATGATGGTGAAAACTACAAGATAGTCTGTGTTAAATTAAGCAATTATATTTCATTTTATTTAGCATCACATTGGTTACGAGCACCGAAGGCTTTATTACAGTTATCTCAAAGTATCGATGTCGATGCGAATGATTATCGTGGATCAAATGCTAATAGTGTTTGGATCAGTGGCATGGAAAAACGTGTTACTGTTGAGAGTAACTAAACAAAGGCAAACTGAGAAATCAGTTTGCCTTTAATTTTATCTATTAAATTCTTTTTCGATATACTCATCGAGTAGTATATGTTGCAGTGGTGCACTCTTTATTTTTTGAATTATGTTTCGTTCTTCTAAATAGCTGATGGCATCTTTAACCGTATTTCTGGGAAATCTTTTATGGTCAGTATTGTTTAGAAAACTGATAATTTCTCGATCTTGAACACCCGTACTGTCATCGTTACTGAATAATTTTGATTGTAAAAAGATATTTAGTACGGTTTTTTCATTTTCTGTCAAATCATCAAATCTGTTATTCAAATGATTCCAATTGTAATCTAATAATTCTTTTCTTATTAACAAGTTCTCAGATACTCTTCTTTGTCCGTTTAAAACTGTTTTTGCCATTTCTGTAATAAATATCGTTAAATCAGCCCTATTAAAAATGTTATCTGCGTCTTTAAAAATTCTATAGTATTTTTGAACTTCAATATGTATTGCTGAGGAAATTGACAAGGCAGTGAATTGATCGAGTTTCTTAGACAGGTATGAGGAAAGTAAATAACGTCCCATACGACCATTTCCATCTCTGAAAGGATGGGTGTTTTCAAAAACAAAATGCGTAATAAACGCGCGTTCTAAGAAGTTAATGCTATCATCATTCATTAATTCAATCAGCTTTGTGAGTTGTATAGAAATCAGATCCTCATTTGCGGGTGGATTGAAAATAATTTCAGTTTCACCACCTATATAAACTTTGGAGTTTCTGAACAATTTTCCATCAGGTAGATCGTCGTCAGCTAATTCCCCATTTAAAAGATCATCATATAGTTTCCTAATATCTTCTAATTTCTCAATTCTGATGTCTTTTTTTGCTAATGCTGCCTGGTACCTTCGGATTGTTGATTCTAATCTTCGCCTTTTGTTCCTTTTTTTAGAGACTGAATCACCTATAATTGTTCCAATTTCTTCCTTATTGGTTTTTACACCTTCTATTTCATTAGTAAAGAATATCTCGTTTTGTAAAAGAGAATTGATATAACCGCTTTGAGCTATGCCAGGTAAATTTGTTGCGATTTTTTCTATATTTTTGGATTCTGTTTGTATTTCGTTAAATAATTCATTTATTTTTACTGTTTCTACTATAAATAAGGGGTAATGGTTGCTAGATATTTTATTTCTATTGATCAAATAGGGGTAAATATTTGTTACACGAGTAGAATAGCCATTAATTCTATTTTGATATTCTTTTTCTATCTCTTCATCTGAAAGTGATTGAGTTCCAGTGCCATATTTGAATTTTTCCAGTAATTTATATTCCAACATTGTATTTTTACTCCTAACTTTTAAAAAATAGAACCTTTTTAAAAAGTTTAACATAACAAAAGAGATAACTTTGAAAAAATGGTCTATTTTTAAAAAGTTATTCTAAAATATTTCGGTAACTATTTAAAAATAAGTGATAATTGTAAACTTGATTTTAATTTTTGATAGAAATCAGTAAAATGAATGAGATATTTGTTAATAAATTCAGGTTTAACTTGAAATTTCTCATAATAAAAAATACGACCTGAGAAAAATTTCTCAAATCGTATTTTTTATTGTATTTAAATTCTATCCTAAGAATTCAAAGACATCGTTTCTCTTGTATAAATGTAGAGCTTTTTCTAATAAAATTTGTAGTGCAATTGCAACCACAATAGGGATTATTAACCAGCTTATTAATAGTAGAACGACGTTTAATCCGGCATCTAATGATGCTAGTGGTCCGACTAAACCTACTAGTCCGAATCCAGCGGAAGCAGGTGTTCCGGAAATACTGAACAATGCGACTGGAATTGCTGAAATAGCAGCTGTAATCAGACAAGGTACTAGAATGATAGGTTTTCTAAACAGATTAGGCATCATCATCTTCATGGCTCCTAGTGCAATGGCAATAGTAACACCGGGTTTGTTAATCTTCCATGAGTTAACAACTAATACGATAGTTGTAGCGGCAACACCCATAGCAGCGGCACCGGCTGAGATTCCGTTTAATTGGATAGCCATACCGATGGCAACAGTCGATATTGGTGAGATAATCAACGCGGCGAAAGCACAACTAATCAGGATACACATCAGGATCGGTTGTAGATTAGTGAAGGAATTAATTCCCTCTCCAATAGCCATGGTAATCGCTGTAACGTATGGATAGAGATAAAAACCAATTAGTCCAGCTCCTACACCGACAACTATCGGTGTAAGTACAATAGCAACAGAACCAAATTTTTCACCAATCAAGATAATCATTCCAACGGCGATGGCAGCTGTCAGCATTGTATTGATAATATCACCAGTACCAGCTCCAATGTATGCTTGAGCTTTACCGTTGAACTTGATAACACCTGAACCAACGAAAGAGGCACCACCAACGACCATCATTGGCATTGGTTTGAATCCGAATTGTAGAGCAATTAGTGCTCCGATTAATAGCGGAGTTCCTAATTGAAAAATAACAGCCATTTGGCCAATGGCTACGGCAAATGGATTATTTCCAAATAATTTAAGTATTGCAGCAAGAACGGCGTTAGGAATTAGACCGATAATAATACCGGTAGCAGTTCCAGATAAGACTTTGTTGAGAAAAACTTTTGTTGTTAGTTTATCTTTCATGAGAGTTATCTCCTGTAATCAGTTATTTAGCACCCAGAATATCTTCTTTACAATGAATTAATTGAGTCAATAAGTCGCAGTATGGTGTAGGGATATTATATTTTTTACCTTTACGAGAAACAGCACCATTAATATAGTCAATTTCTGTAAGTCGATGATTATTGATCAAGTCTTGATACATTGATGGATAATGTTTACCAATAGTATTAGGATCGAAGCATGATTCAACGTGCTCAACTACTTCATCAACATCAAGGTCAACACCTTCAGCCTTAGCTACGGCCGCAAATTCGTTAACGACAGTTACAACGATGTCATGTGCTGGTTTTGTAGTACCGAATTCAGCCATGTTGGCATCAAGAATGGAACAGAGGCAGTTCATAGTTCCGTTTACACAAGCCTTACGATAAATTGAATAATGAATATTATCTGAATAACTGGCATTTAGACCAGATTCTGATAATATTTGAGCTAATTCATTAGCGGCTCCTTCTTCACCTTTACCAAGGTTTTGTAGTTCAACAGAACCTTCACCGAAGAGTTTTACTTGTCCAGGTCCAACTAGACCAGCGGTCCACATTGTATTACCTATGAAGATGTTTTTCATTGGAATGTATTTTTCGATAGTGTCTTCATGACCAATACCGTTTAAGAGACAGAGTATTTTTGTATCCTCAGACATCAATGGTTTAACATCTTGCAACATCTTGTCTAGCTGCATAGATTTGGTAAATAAAATAATTAAATCAGCTTTTTCAGTACCTTGGATATCTGATTGAAGCATTACGGGGATTTGCGCTGTGATATCTTCACCGTTAAAGTTAGCCTTTAGACCGTGTTCTTTAATAGCATTTACATGATCTGGCCAGCCATCAACCAGCGTAACATCATTGCCACCCTTATTTAGCATAAGTCCAAAGCGACTGCCCATAGCACCCGCACCTGCGATAATAATTTTCATAGTGTTACCTCCTAAGTTTCCTATTTATAATCATTATACTGTATTTATTGTGAAAAAACACACAATGCATGTTCAATTGAATATTTTAAATAGTTGATAAACACTGAAATACTTGGTGGTATGTGTTACACTACACTAATATATCAAAACGAATATGAACATAAATCAACGTCGCCGTTATTTGACACGTTGTTTTTTTACGCGTAAATGCAGGAGGATAGTTAATGTTAAATGTCAACAATGTCAGTATGCAGTTTTCCGACCGGATGCTCTATGATGATGTAAATCTTAAATTCACACCAGGTAATTGTTACGGTGTTATTGGTGCTAATGGTGCCGGGAAGTCTACGTTCTTGAAGATCATTGAAGGCAAGTTGAAGCCAACTACTGGGGTAGTATCTATGGGCCCTAATGAAAGAATGTCTAGTTTGAACCAGGATCACTTTGCTTTTGAAGATAATTTAGTTATGGATACAGTGATTCGTGGTCACCAAAAGCTCTATGATATTATGACTGAAAAAAATGCCATTTATTTGAAGCCTGATTTCAGTGATGCGGATGGTATTCGTGCAGCTGAACTTGAAACTGAGTTCGGTGAAATGGGTGGTTGGGAAGCTGAAGCTGAAGCTTCTCAAATGCTTCAAGCATTGGGAATCGATGAATCACTTCATCAGGTACCAATGAGTGAGTTAACAGAGCCACAAAAAGTTAAAGTATTGCTTGGACAGGCATTATTTGGTCATCCCGATGTTTTACTATTGGATGAGCCTACTAATGGTCTTGATGTTCAATCAATCAGTTGGCTAGAAAACTTCTTAGCTGATTATGAGAATACCGTTATTGTTGTATCTCATGACCGTCATTTCTTGAATCAAGTATGTACACATATGTGTGACGTTGATCGTGGTAAGATCACACTCTTCGTTGGTAACTATGATTTCTGGATGGAATCAAGTGAGTTAGCTACTCAATTGCAAGCTAATGCCAATGCTAAAAAAGAAGAACAAATCAAACAATTACAAGAATTCGTGGCTAGATTCAGTGCCAATGCTTCGAAATCTAAGCAAGCTACATCTCGTAAGAAACAATTGGAAAAAATTACGCTTGATGATATCAAGCCATCAACACGTAAATACCCATTCATTAAGTTCAGCCCAGAGCGTGAATTAGGGAAGGATCTAGTTAGTCTTGAGGGTGTTTCTAAGTCTATCGAAGGTGTTAAAATTTTGGATAATGTCAATTTAACACTTCGTCCAGATGAAAAAATTGCGTTTATTAGTCGCAATGACTTAACTACTACTATCTTGATGCAGATTATTGCTGGAGAGATGGAGCCAGATGAAGGCCAAGTAACTTGGGGACAAACTGCTAGTACCACTTACTTGCCTAAGAACGTTAATGATTACTTTGCCGAGAATAAGTTGTCAGTAATTGATTGGTTGCGTCAATATGCTTCTAAGGATGAAAATGACAATACTTTCCTACGTGGATTCTTAGGTAAGATGCTCTTCTCTGGGGATGATGTTAATCGTGAAGTAGATGTTATGTCCGGTGGGGAAAAGGTTCGTGCTATGTTATCTAAGATGATGCTTAGCAAGGCTAATGTACTATTACTAGATGATCCAACTAATCATTTGGATTTGGAATCAATCACAGCTTTGAATGATGGTCTAGTAGGATTTAAGGGCAGTATTATTTTTACTTCTCATGATCATGAATTCATTCAAACGATTGCTAACCGTATTATTGAAGTTAGCCCTAAAGGTGTTGTCGATAAGGCTGATACTACATATGATGAATTCTTGGCACATAAACAAGTACAAGAACAAGTTGCTAAATTGTACGAAGATTAATGTATATAATCAAAAACGACCCGAAGTTAAAACTTCGAGTCGTTTTTTTGAGTTTAAGAGTGTTTATATTATTTTTAATAGAAAGTAAAATGTATAATGTAAGAAGTAAGACGTAAAATTGAAAAGGGTGATTCAAAATGGATAAAGCAGTAGAACATTCTAAATTATCAAAAATTTCTAGTAAAGGTCAAGTAGTAATACCCGCCCCGATTAGAAAGGCTCTTAAGTTAAGCAGTGGTGATGAATTATCAGTTACGGTTAATTCTAATAATGAAATTGTACTTAAGAAACAACCTACAGCACTCGATTGGCATAATTTGATGAAGGATATACCCACAGAAATGGTAGATATAGATGATAAAGGCCATTATGATTCTAAAAAATCACCTGATTTTCACGATTGGATGGTTAATGGTTGATGGGCAAAGTCATAAAGCCAATGGATTTGTATATTGCAAACATTCCGTTTGATGATGTCTCAAAATCCAAATTAAGACCGGCATTAGTAGTCGATGTTTATGGGGAATATGTACTAGTATTTAAAATAACTTCTAAGTATGTAAGTAAATCCAATACTGTTAGGAAGTTTTACTATCCGATAAAGTATTGGAAAGAAGCAGGACTGTTAAAGAAATTTTATGTAGATATTCATAAGAATTATAGAATTACCAGAGATATAGTGTTTAACCGACCACCTATTGGAAGGTTAAAAATTACTGATATAAACGATTTATTCTTATTTGTACAAAACTATAAGGACAATATGTAATTACAAAAACGACCCGAAGTCAAAACTTCGAGTCGTTTTTTTCACTTGAAAGATTAACTTACAAAAATGTAAGTAATTGTAATATAAATCGAACGACCTTTATGATGAATTTTCTTATGATAGATATATCAAATGGAGGTTCAAGAAATGCAAAAAATCGTAGAAGTAAAAAATGTTGAAAAAATTTATGGTAAAGTTGGCGAAAAACAATTCAAAGCTTTATCAGATGTAAATTTTGAAGTTCAACCAGGAGAATTCGTTGGAATCATGGGGGCGTCTGGTTCAGGTAAAACAACATTGCTGAACATTTTGTCCACTCTTGACACGCCCACAAGTGGTTCGGTTCAAATTGCCGGCCAAGATATTACAAAATTGAATACAAATGAAATGGCTGATTTTCGTGCTAATAAAATTGGATTTATCTTCCAAGATTTCAATTTGTTAGAGAATTTAACAGCATATGAAAATATTGCTTTGCCATTAGCATTACAAAATGTGTCACCTAAGAAGATCAAGCCAGCCGTTACAGCTATTACAGAAAAACTTGGCTTAACAGAGATTTTGAATCACTATCCAACGGAATTATCTGGTGGTCAGAAGCAAAGAGTAGCAGCGGCACGTGCGTTAGTACATGAACCAAGTATTGTTTTTGGTGATGAGCCAACTGGTGCATTGGATTCTAAGAGTGCTCGTGCACTTATGGATACAATGACAAAGATTAATCGTGAAGATAATGTTTCGATTTTATTAGTTACACATGATCCCTTCTCAGCTAGTTACTGTGACAGAATCCTCTTCATTCGTGATGGAGAAATTGGTCAAGAATTGAAAAAAGAAGAAAGTTCTCGTGGAGAATTCTATCAAGA
Source organism: Companilactobacillus insicii (assembly GCF_003946015.1). Classification (GTDB taxonomy): domain Bacteria; phylum Bacillota; class Bacilli; order Lactobacillales; family Lactobacillaceae; genus Companilactobacillus; species Companilactobacillus insicii. Next base: position 7,414 of record NZ_RHNU01000035.1, on the reverse strand, counting down.
AATCTTAGATTCACTTGGAACATTCGTAGAGTAATTAAGTATATAGGAGGAGATTAAGTAATGTTAAACAAGTTAGCCCTCAGTGGCATAAAGCATCGAATGCGTGATTATACAGTATTATTCTCGGGTTTGATGATTGCTTCAGCAATTTTTTATATGTTTTTATCTTTAGCTTTGAATAAAACGTTTTTAAAGTCTAATTCACCCGCAGCAGCAACAGCCTTTATCTTTGGCTTCGGAATTGTATTACTAGCAATAATCACAATCGTCTATATCAACTATGCGAATACTTTCTTACTCAGTATGAGGCAGAAGGAATATGGGATGTTTATGATGCTTGGTGCCAAGAGTAGTAAGATCTCTAGGATGATTTTTGTTGAAACTTTTACAATTGGTGCCATTTCTACTATTATCGGTGCACTTCTTGGAATCATCGCTACTAAGTACGTTAGTCAGTGGATGATTACAGCACTTGATATGCATGTTACACATTTCAGTAGTTTTTATTTACCAGCTTTAGTTTGGACATTTATTTTCTTTATCGTAATATTTGTATTTTCAGCAATACGCAATTCTATTTCACTTCGTCGCACTAAGATTTTGACTTTATTACATAAGGATAGTCAACCAAGTAAGATTAAGCGTAACGGTGCTGTTAAGGCTGTTCAAGCAGTTTTAGGAATTATTTTTCTAGTGATAGGTTATTTCTGTATGTGGTATATCGGAAAAAACGCTGCTTTTATCTTCCTAGGCGTTCCTATCGCTTTGGTAACAATTGTTATCGGAACTTACTTTACGATCAATTCAGCAATTACTGCGGTAATTTCACTACTCAAGCGTAATACTAAGTACTCTCAAAAGGGCTTGAATAATTTCACTCTTTCACAGTTGAGCTTTAGAATTGGAGATTATACGAAAATCCTCTCTATGGTATCAATTATGTTTGCTTTGGCACTTGGTGCTATCACTGTTGGTCTAGGTTTTCAAAAGCAAATATCTGCTGTTGTTAACGGACAAAACTACTATGATGTTGCAGTCCATAACGCCGATACAGCACAAAAGAATCGAATCAATCACTTAAGTGGTGATGATCAGTCTAACTATTCATACAAGATTGATGATAACAAAAAGATTATCTACTATCGTGCTAGTGAATTAAAGAAACAACCGTTTCATTATGAAGCATTCAATATGAAGAGCATGATTTCTACAACTAAGAAGAGTACTAATATAGCTGATCCAGATGTTAGTTATTCAATGTTACAGAATATGATGCCTAAGTATCGAATGAGTCAGATTAAGATGGTTAATGATGCAGATTACAATAATATTCCAGGCAAATCTAATACTTTAACTCTTGTTAAGACATCGTCATTTAAGAATAACTTGAGTAAGATCAGAACCATCTCTAAAGAAGAAGCAAAGCGTTATCCAGAATTAAAGAACGCCGGTGGCGATAAGTATAGTGCTTACATTATGATAAATGGCTTCTTCTCTGGATTAGAATTCATGGGATTCTTCCTCGGAATTGCCTTCTTAGCAATGTTAGCAAGTTGCTTGATGTTCAAAATTTTATCAGGTGCGAACGGAGATGTTAAGCGTTACAACATGCTCTACAAGATTGGTACTCGTCAACGGGTTCTTCGCTCTACTATTAATAAAGAGATTGCGGTCTTGTTCGCTGTTCCCGCTGGACTGGGTGTTATCCACGTACTATTAGGACTACAGATGTTCAAGGGAATTTTATTCCAACCATATACACACATTGAAGTTCCATTTGGTATCTTCATAGTCTTGTACTTATGTTATTACTTATTAACACGTTATTTGTATAAGAAGATTGTTTTAAAATAATAGTTTTACAGTTTTCCTTCGGGGGAACTGGGGTCGGCGGGTCTTCCCCCTAACTAATACCTTCCGACCCCAGCTCTTCGGAAAGAGGAGCACTAATGGTTTAAAAAGCATCGAGGAAACCTTCCCCTTCTAAGATGCAATATTATATGGAAATCCCTCAACAAGATTCCTTGAAACACCCTTCAATATGTAATGAGAATTCCCGTTCTCAAAAAAATGTGAGAGCAGTCACATAATGAAAGCCGCCCAGGCGATGGGCGGCTTTTTTAGTCTTAATTTATGGCTGCGACTTTATTAAAATAAATATAATTTTAGGAAAATATTTTAATTTATGATAGAATGAATTACTTGATAATTTTTTAACAAACAATTAGTTCGTATTTTAAGGAATAGTGTATACAGCATAATTTTTTTTATATAGTAACATCACATGATGATACCTTGACATATAAGGCATAGAGCGTAATAATCGCCTTGTGTTAAACCCGAACATGCTCAATGTTTGGTCGTTTTTTGTTGCTAAATCCATTTTTAAACATTAAAATTTCTTTAATGATTATTTTTCAGGAAATTTCAATATAAATTTCAGAGGGAATAGAAGGGAGAAAGTTTATGTCATCAATGATCGAATTCCGCGATGTCCAAAAGTATTACGGTAAATTTCATGCACTAAAAGACATCAACTTAAAAATCGATAAGGGAGAAACTGTTGTTTTGATTGGACCTTCAGGATCTGGTAAGAGTACTTTGGCCAGAACTGTCAATGGTTTGGAGACTATTCAAGAAGGTCAGTTGATCGTTAACGGACGCGATATTGCGGACAAATCGACTGATATCAACCGTATTCGTACTGATGTCGGTATGGTTTTCCAACATTTTAATTTGTACGCTAATAAAGATGTGTTAGAGAATGTCATGTTAGCACCAAGAATTGTTTTGAAGTTAAGTGAAGAAGAGAATAAGAAGACAGCGATGGCTTTACTAGACCAAGTTGGTTTGGCAGATAAAGCACATAATATGCCTTCACAGATTTCTGGTGGGCAGGCACAACGTGTGGCCATTGCTAGATCACTTGCTATGAAACCTCGTTGTATGCTCTTTGATGAACCAACGAGTGCGCTAGACCCAGAAATGATCGATGATGTTTTGGGAGTTATCAAGTACGTTACAAGTCAAAGTGATATGACATCACTTATCGTTACGCACGAAATGGGCTTCGCTCAAGAAGTTGCTAACCGTGTTATTTTTATGGCTGATGGTCAAGTCCTAGAAGATGACGAAACAAATAAATTTTTCAAGCACCCTTCAAATGAACGTGCAAGTCAGTTCTTAGGTAAGATCATTAAGCATTAAAACAGGGGGTATTTGATATGAAAAGATTTAAGTATTTAGCACTTATCATCACGTCATTGCTCCTAGTTTTGACGCTAGCAGGTTGTGGAACGCAACCATTATCTTCTCAGAATGTTTTGGAGAATGATAAGAAGTCAAATACGATTACTTGGGGTGTGAAGGCTGATCAAAAATTGATTGGTTTGATTGACGTTAAAGATGGTAAAGAAAAAGGCTTTGAAATTGATTTGGCAAAGGCCATTACTAAGAAAGTTTTGGGTAAAAATGGTAATGCCAAGTTCGTAACCGTTACATCACAGTCACGTATTCCATTATTGAAGAATGGTAATATCGATGCGATCATTGCTACTATGTCTATTTTGCCTGATCGTAAAAAAGTGATTGATTTTTCTGACTCATATTTTGATGCAGGACAGTCTATTTTGGTTAAGAAGAATTCTTCAATTAAGAGCGTTAAAGATTTGAATGGTAAGACTGTAACGAGTGCTGTTGGTTCTAATTCAGTTAATAATATTCAAAAAATTGCTCCAAAGGCACGAGTACTACAGTTGCCCGACTTTGCTCAAGCATTGACAGCCTTGAAATCTGGTCAAGGTGAAGCTATGACAACTGATAATGTTATTTTGGCTGGTTTAGCTGTTGAAAATCCGGATTATAAATTAGTAGGAGGTACTTTTACTACTGAGCCATATGGTATTGGTATTAATAAGGGTCAAGATGATTTTCGTAAAGCCATCAATAAGGGCCTTAAAGAAGTTATTAAAGATGGAACATACAATAAGCTGATCATGAAGTGGTTTGGTAATGTTCCCGGATTTGACTACAAGGAGGTGCTGAGAAAATGATAAAACTATTAGTAGATAACTGGTCAGCGTTTATTTCTGGTTTCGGCTGGACAGTTCTATCCAGTCTCTTGGCATTATTCTTCAGTTTGATTATCGGATCTTTGTTCGCTATTTTGGAAGTTATGCCTAGCAAGGTTGCTCGTGTTATTGGTAATGTCTATGTGGAGGTATTCCGTAACATTCCTTTGTTAGTTATCACGATGTTCTTTTATTTAGTGATTCCATTGTACGTTGTTAAAATCAATGGATTTACTGCTGGTACGATTGGTCTAACTATTTATACTTCAGCCTTTATTGCTGAGACAGTTCGTTCGGGTATTAACTCAGTTGATGATGGTCAGATGGAAGCCGCTCGTGCACAAGGAATGACTTTTTGGCAGGCGATGAAGAATGTTGTTTTGCCACAGGCCTTCAAACTAGTAATTCCACCACTAGGTAATCAATTTATTAATTTAGTTAAAAATTCATCAGTCCTAGCTTTTGTGGCTGGATTCGATTTAATGTATCAAGGTAATGCAATTGCTTCTACTACTTTTGAAACAGTTAATACATATGTGGTAGTCGGATTGTTCTATTTGGTTATTACCTTGCCAATCAGTTATTATATGCAACATCTAGAAAGAAAATTAGCTTAGGGGAGGACGTATTATGCAAAATTGGATAGATGCATATTCATGGATCAATATACGATTCCTGCTCCAAGGGCTTGGAATCACAATTCTAATTTCTGTAATTTCTGTAGTTTTAAGTTTTATTTTTGGTTCTATTTTGGGAATTATTCGTTATGCGAAAATCCCATATTTTTCAAAGATTATTGGATTCATCATTGATGTTATCCGTAACTTACCACTGCTATTGATTATTTTCTTCACGTATTTTGGTTTACCGGCCTTTGGTTTCAAGCCAGATACAATTCCTGCCGCTATTTTAGCAATGACGGTTTTTGAATCGATGATGATTGCTGAGATCATTCGTTCAGGGATTTTAGCAGTTGATGTTGGTCAGATGGAAGCTTCACGTGCTATGGGTATGAAGATGGGACAAGCCATGTGGCACGTTGTTTTACCACAAGCTTACAAAAAAATGATTCCTGCTTTGGTTAGTCAATTTATTTCGCTGATCAAGGATACATCGTTGGCAACAATTATTGTTGTCCCAGAATTGATGCAACATGGACAAGTAGTTTATGGTCAAAATCCTAACTACATTATTCCTGTCTTCGTTGCGATGGCCATTATGTACTTCGTCGTTTGTTACGCATTATCATTATTGTCAAAGGTTATTGATAGACGTATGGCTTAATAAGATTTAGATTAATATTCATTTGTTAGTATTAATAGAGCTGTAGATGGAGAGATTTTTACCAGCCGTTCCTCACGGTAGGTAAAATATCTCGGAATCGAAAGCACTATAAAAATAGAAAATTAAAAACAATTCCTTGACGAGTAAAAAGATAACTGCTAATATACAAGTCAATCGAATAAACAAATATAAGTGTCTGAATCAAGTAGTACTGCATCTGTGTGTAAGAAAGCCGGTGGTTGATGCGAATCGGTCAGGGTGTACGTCATGAAATACCAGATATGACTTGGTTTTTCCAAGCGGGTAAAGAGAACCGTTACTTCTCGAGAGTGGAGAATTTTTATATTCTCAATCTGGGTGGTACCACGGTTATTAGTCGTCCCTGTTGCGTAAGCAATGGGAACGACTTTTTTTATTTCTCGAATTTGGAAAGGAACTGTGATTATGAATAATACATCTGGTGGGACACCGCTTTATCGAATCATTAAATAAATTCAACAAAATATGAGGAGATTAATTATGGAAAACAAAGTCAGCTTCAAAGAAGCCATTTCAATTTTATTAGTAATGTTAGTAGTTTTAGGATTTGCTGTTATCAAGTTTGGTCTATCACCACAAACGCCCGTGTTGGTAGTTATCGGATTATTAGTTCTTTGGGCTAAAGTTCGAGGTAATAGCTGGGATGATATTCATAGCGGTATTATAGATGGAGTTAAGAACGGGATCGTACCAATATTTATTTTTATTTTGATTGGAGCATTGATTGGAACATGGATCGCTGCCGGAATTATTCCATCAATGATGGTTGCTGGATTCCACATGATTTCAGTTAAATGGTTTGTTCCATCGGTATTCTTAGTTTGTGCTATTATTGGTACTTCTATCGGTAGTGCCTTTACCATCGTGTCAACACTTGGTATAGCACTGTTTGGAATGGGTGCAACGCTTGGTGTTAACCCAGCTTTGGTAGCTGGAGCGATTATTTCAGGAGCTATTTTTGGAGATAAGACCTCACCACTTTCAGATTCAACTAACTTGGCATCTGCAATTGCTGAAGATGATCTATTTGCTCATATTAAGAACCTTATGTGGACGACTATTCCAGCATTTTTAATCTCATTGGTCCTTTACGCAATTCTAGGAAATAGTGGTTCAAATGCTGATTTAAGTAATATTGATAAAACTTTGACAGTTTTGAATTCTAATTTTGTTGTTTCATGGTGGGCTATTCTTCCAATTGCACTATTGTTTATTTGTGCGATTACCAAGGTGCCAGCTATTGCCACACTTATCTTAAACATCACCGTTACAGTTGGTATGATCTTTATTCAAAAGCCAAGTACACAAATTAAGGATGTGGCCGGTTTTATCGAAAATGGATTTGTTTCTAAAACTGGTAATTCTGCAGTTGATGCATTACTTACTCGTGGTGGTATAACTTCAATGATGGGAACAGTTTCATTGATTTTTCTAACATTATCATTAGGTGGACTATTAATGAAGTTTGATGTCATTCAAACTGCAATGGCACCACTTGCTGCAAGATTGAAGACCCCTGGATCTGTTGTTACTGCAACTATTCTTTCGGGTATCGGAGTTAATATTTTCGTTGGTGAGCAATACTTATCAGTTATTTTGCCAGGTAAAGCCTTCAAATCAACGTTTAACAAACGTGGATTAGATAATTTGGCATTGAGTCGTGTACTTGAAGATGGTGGTACAGTTATCAACTACTTGATTCCTTGGGGTGTTGCGGGAGCATTCGCTGCTAATACACTAGGAGTTTCAACATTAGCATTCTTACCATTCTGTTTCTTTAGTTTACTTTCACCAGTTCTTTCTATTATAAGTGGATTCACTGGTATTGGTTTGAGACGTATGGATAGTTCAAAAAAAACAGCATCTGATAAAGAGGATACTGTTACTGCTTAAAGAAAAAATCTCGTAAAATCGTATTTTAAAAACGATTTTACGAGATATTTTTGGCTCTATGTCAAATAGTATTGGTGAGACATCTTAGAGCAATTTCCACACTAGAAATGGTGTGGATTTTTTTATGC
>NZ_RHNU01000034.1 GCF_003946015.1 Companilactobacillus insicii | reverse complement strand
TACTTTATGAGTACATTAGGTAATGTGTCTAAAGAAATCGTTAGTCAATACATAGATTCACAAATAACAAAATTTAACAACGGGAAACCGACAGGAAAGAAATTCATTGCTCAAGACGTTGATCCATCTCAGCAATGAATTGCCGAGTTTTCTCAATTAGCAACTTTTATAAAAATACTATAATAGAGGTCGTAAAAAACCTCTATTTTTTTACAGAAATTCTTCATAATTTATTCAAAATTTAAGGTTATATTAAGTATAGTGATGAGTGGGGAAGTGATTACGTAATGGATAATAATAATCAAAATGATTCTAGAATAAATAATGGAAAGAAGCGAGATTCTAAAGTGAAATCAGGAAATTCTTTAGTTAAGATCGGTATTGTCGCATTTATTTCAGCAATGCTTGGTGTTGGAATTGCTTTTGCTGGATTTAATTATTTTGGAAATAATAATGGTGTTGCCGATACGTCATCAGCTGGTACTGCTGGAACTACGCAAGTAAGCAATACTAAAGCTAAAACTGCTAATAGTATGTCTAGTGCATACAAACAAGTGAACGGAGCCGTTGTTTCTGTTATTAATTTACAGAAACAAAAGCAACAATCCAGTGATGGGAGTTTGAATTCCATTTTTGGAGACTTATTCGGAGATAGTGATAGCGGCTCCTCTGATAGTAATTCGGATAACTCACAAAATGGCGAAGGTAATTCGTCTGATAATAATAATTCATCGTCAAATTCATCGGATTTACAAGAATACAGTGAAGGGTCAGGAGTAATCTATGCTAAACAAAATGGCAAGGGTTATATCGTAACCAATAATCACGTTGTTGAAGGCTCAGATTCACTAGAAGTAATTCTTGAAGATGGTACAAAGTTGTCGGCTAAGCTAGTAGGTAGTGATTCAACAACTGATCTTGCAGTACTTGAGATTGCCGCAAGTAAAGTGCCTGCTACAGCTTCGTTTGGCAATTCCGATAATGTTTCACCTGGTGATCCTGTAATTGCCATTGGTTCACCGTTAGGTAGTCAATATGCAACCACAGTTACACAAGGTATCATTTCAGCCACAAATAGAACTGTTGAAACACAAGATCAAAATACAGGACAAGTTACTGGTGAAGCAACGGTTCTTCAGACTGATGCAGCCATTAACCCAGGTAATTCTGGTGGGCCCCTTGTAAATGAGGCTGGTCAGATCGTTGGTATTAATTCAATGAAGTTGGCATCTAATACTGATGGAACCTCAGTGGAAGGTATGGGATTTGCCATTCCAAGTAATGAAGTTGTTAAAATTATCAATCAATTAGTCCAAAATGGAAAAGTTGAACGTCCATCCTTGGGCATCAAAGTTATTGACCTCGATCAAATAACTGATGAATCGCAATCAAGTTTGAAACTTCCAAACGGTATAACTAAGGGTGTAGTTATTTATAGTACAACAGCTGGTTCAGTTGCTAAGAATGCAGGTATGAAGAAGAACGATGTTATCGTTAAGTTGGGAAACAAAACAGTAAGTTCGGTTGCTGACCTACATAGTGCTTTGTATTCGCATTCAATTGGTGACACCGTCAGCGTTCAATATTACCGTAACGGTAAGTTGAAGACAGCTCAGGTTCATTTAACTAAAAAAACTTCTGAATAAAATGAAGTGTGGAACTAGATAATACTAGTTCCACACTTTTTTTTGAACAATTATTGTACGTAGCGTATATATATTTCGTGTTTTTATCTGGTGAATAAAAACATCTTTTCCACAGATGTGTATAACTTGTGTATAAGTGTATAAACTTTAGGAAAAACACTGTCGAAAAGTTATCCACAATCGTCTTTTTACCTGTTGATAACGTTAAATACATAGTGTAGAAGTATGCTGTAATGACTGGTATAATAGGTATTTGATATGTTCCACAGATGTATACAAACTTTTTTATTTATGTGCATAAGTGGTTTATAAATAAAATTCGTTTTTTATAATTGTTTGAATTGTTAATAACTATATATCATATATATAAGGAGATCGATATGAATATAAAATTAGTTACAGTTGGTAAATTAAAAGAAAAGTATCTAAAGGCGGGTATTGCTGAATATGCTAAACGTTTGAGTGCTTTTTGTAAGTTCGAGATTGTAGAATGTCCGGATGAAAAAGCCCCCGAAAACTTAAGTGAAGCAGAGGATGCTCACGTTAAGGAAGTCGAAGGTGAAAGAATTTTATCCAAAATCAAGGATAAAGAATATGTTATTTTATTAGATTTACGTGGCAAAGAACTTACATCTGAAGAACTTGCTAAGAAAGTGGACGAGTTATCCACATATGGTACAAGTGATATTACATTTGTTATCGGTGGTTCGCTAGGAGTTAGTCCTGAAGTTACTAAGCGTGCTGATTTCAGTATTTGTTTTGGTAAGTTTACCTTGCCTCATCAGTTGATGCGCCTAGTTATGACCGAACAGATCTATCGTTCATTTATGATTATTAATCATCGTACTTATCATAAGTAGATTGTAAAGGAGTTTTTGTATGTCGTGGTTATTCGTACTAATTCCCGGAATGTTAGCTGGTTTAGTTCAAGGACTTACTGGATTCGGTCCAGCTATTGTCCTGATGGTTTTTTTGCCAAGTATTTTACCAATGGCAAAGGCTGCCGGAGTTGCTGGAATGATTCCGGTTATTTCAGTTGTGATGATGGCAATTCATTATCGACATTATATTAAATTTAAACGGATAATTTGGCCGTTTATTTTGTATGCCGTTGTGGCATCCCTGTCGATACACTTAGGTGGTTTATTGAACGTTCATATTTCGCGTGCATTGTTAGGTGGATTGCTGATAATCTTATCGTTATATTTTTTGTTTTCGAAATCTGGCGGTCAAAAAGAGTTTCCATTATATGTAGCAGTAATCTTTGTTTTGATTTCAGGCTTTTTTAGTGGATTATTTGGAATAGGTGGTCCATTAATGGCGTTATACTTTTTATCTTTATCAAATACCAAAGAAGAGTACATGGCAACAGTTCAGATGTTCTTTGTTCTAGATATGACATATACCTCAACATTCAGAGTTATTAATGGCATCATTGGTGCTAATGAGATTCCTATTGTTTTAATTGGAGTTGTCGGAGCAGCTTTAGGAACGATTATAGCCAGTAGAATTTTGAATCATATGAATTTAGCGTTAGTAAGTAAGTGCATTTATACATTCATCGGTATGAGTGGAATTTATTACTTAACTTCATCGATCGTATCAATGATTTAGTTCATCGTATCAATGATTTAGTTCATCGTAATAATTATTTTGCCTTTAGCATGTCCAGCCCTAGAGTAGTCTAGGGCTTTATTTATGTCCTCAAGTTTAAATGTTCGATCGATTATGGGATGAAGTTTTTCATCTTCTATTAACTGGGTTAATAATGATAGCTCATATCCGTTTGGTTCCATAAATAGAAAATTATATTTTACTTGTGTTTGTTGTTCTAATTTGGATAATTTATGAGTAGCAATTTTAAGGACAATTTGTTTCCATTTGGCTAGTCCGTAGTTTTTGGCAAATCCTACGTCAGGTATTCCACTGACACTAACAATGTGACCACCGGGTTTAACAATTTTGAATGATTCTTCGAGACTTTTTCCACCGATAGTATCAAAGACCGCATCGTAATCATTCAATACTTCAGATAAACTTTCTTCATGATAATCAATTATTTTGTCGGCACCCAGGGATTTGACCAGTTCAAAATTTTTGTGGCTGGTAGTGGTTGCGACGTATGCCCCTAATTGTTTGGCAATTTGAATAGCAATAGTACCCACACCACCTGATCCAGCTTGGATTAGAACTTTTTGGTTTGGTTTTATGTGCATAAAATCATGCAGAGCTTGGTAGCTAGTTAATCCAACCAATGGAATTGCGGCAGCTTCGTTGTAATTTAAGTTTTTGGGCTTCAAAGCTACGTCATTTTCGTTTACGGCTATGTATTCCGCAAATGTTCCGATTCGATTCTTATCAGGACGACCGTAAACTTTATCTCCAACTTTAAACCTAGTAACGTTGACGCCAATCTTATCAACAATTCCTACAAAGTCGTTACCTAAAATTAATGGCATAGTGGAGTTTAACAATAGTTTCAAATCTCCATTCATCATTTTCAAATCTATTGGATTTATACTAGCCGCAACTATTTTTACTAAAATATCATTTGGCTGCATTTTAGGAATTGGTACTGTTTTTAAGTCCAATTCTTTTTGTTTGTAGTGATTAATTAAGGCAACTTGCATTGTATTTGACATGTAATTCTCTTTTCTTTGTTTAAATTTTTGAACGATTGAATGTATAATAATTCAATGGTTTAAAAATGTCAACGGATGATAATGATTAAGATAAGACTTTTTAACTTGATTATTATGTGTTACGTGCTTATAATGGTTTAGAAATATGAACTGTCTAGGAGATAAAATGTCTGAATTAACTAAGTTAAAACATGAATTCGCTAATTCAAGTGGATTTCTAATAGCACTGGGTGACCAAAAACGACAGAACATTATTATTGCATTAATGGAGCCTAAGATTATTTTGAGAGGTCTGCAAGTGACAGACTTGATTGACGTTACTGGACTATCACGCCCAGCTGTTTCTCATCATTTGAAGATTTTGAAGGATGCAAGTATTGTAGATTATCGTCGAGAAGGCACTAAGAATTTTTATTATCTTAGTCATAAGAATACAGAGTTAAATAAACTAAGGGCACTTTTGGATCATACTGCGGAGGTTATCAAATGCAATCGGGAAATATGAAAAAAATATTGATAGTTTTGACTAATACAATTAATTATGGCGGGACTAATGATCCCACTGGATTGTGGCTAGGAGAGGCCACTGAATTTGCACTTATAATGCAACAAGCAGGCTATGAAATAGATTATGTCAGTCCAAAAGGAGGATTCGTTCCTTTAGATCCACGTAGTATGAAATACGTAGATGCTGAAATTATGAATTTTTATAAGACGGATGATTTTCAGAAGCAAGCCTTGACTGCATCACTTGCTCCGGAACAGATCAATCCAGAAGATTACTCGGCAATTTATTATGCTGGCGGCCATGGAGTTATGTGGGACTTTCCTAATAACAAGCCACTTCAGAGTATTGCAGCAAGGATTTATGAAAATGGTGGATTCGTGACTTCAGTTTGTCATGGAATCGCAGGTTTACTCAATATAAAGTTATCCAATGGAGAGTACTTGATTGCTAATCAAAAGGTTACTGGTTTTACTAAGTCTGAAGAAATTTTAGCAGGCAAAAAAAGAGTCGTTCCATTCTTTAACCAATCTGCGGCAGAGAACCGCGGGGCTAAATTTATGAAACGACGTGCGTATAGTGAGTATGCAATTCAAGACGGACATTTGATAACAGGTCAGAATCCTTTTTCTGCTAAAGCTGTTGCTAAGTTATTAGTAAAGAATTTAGATTAGTTATCATATAAATTAGGTAAGTCTTTTAAAAATTTTTGTCTAGCTTCATCAGTTGTAATATTAACTTTACCGAAGTGGATCCAATTATTGATATGAGGATCGATTCCCATATCAGCTAAAGTACGATTAATGAAGACCCCTTGGATGGGATCTCCTGATTCTTTTTGAAGATATTCTTTAGTCACTGTTGATGTTGTTATCACAGTGGCTTTTTTGATGTAAGTTAAAAGGCCCTTCCAACCATTTGCTTCATTGTAGGCAAAACCTGCCAACATAGTTTTGTCCAGGAATCCCTTGAGCATTGCAGGTGGATTGTGCCACCAAATAGGAAAGATAAATACTAATTCATCAGAGGTAGAAATCATTTTTTGATATTTTGTTACTAATGGATCAGTTATTTCACCACTACTAAATTTTTTGAGTTCGATTGGAGACAACGTTGGATTGAAGCTATCTTGGTACAAATCAATGATTTGGTATTCTTCATTATTCCTATCAAAGTAATCAGTCATAGTTTTGAGAATAGCATGATTGAAGCTTTCATCGTATGGATGTGTGTAGATAATTGTTTTCAAAATAGTTTCTCCTTTTCCTGTTTAGTACAGTATATGATATGACGAATAGACAAACACTATGTTTTGTCAAAAAGCCATTTTGAACAAGAATTAAAAACAATCGTCTCTTAAACTCAAGTTGAGCATTAGTTTGGAGGATGAATAATTTGAAAAAAATTAAGATAGGCGTAATAGGTGTTGGTAGAATTGGAAAGATGCATATAAAGAATATTTCTAATCTACGCGATATGTTTGAAATTGTATCAATTTCGGATCCCGTTAATCCAAAATTGGCTGAGATAGCTCAAGAATATGGTATTAAAAATTACTATCAAAATTATCAAGATGTTTTAAATGATGATATTGATGCAGTAGTCATAGCATCTTCAACAGATACTCATGCGGAGATCATTACCGCTGCAGCACAATCTGGTAAGCAAATTATGTGTGAGAAACCTATTGATACTGACATCGATAGAATAAAGAAAGTATTAAAGATTATTGATGATTGTGGTGTCACATTACAAATAGGATTCAATCGTCGTTTTGACCATAATTTCCGAAAGATTCACGATTATGTCGTTAATGATGTAGTTGGTAGTCCTCATATTATTAAAGTTTCTTCTCGTGATCCAGAACCACCTTCATATGATTATATTAAGGTGTCCGGTGGGCTATTTAGTGACATGATGATTCATGACTTAGATATGGTCAGATACTTGAGTAATAGTGAAGTTACAGAAGTTTATGCTCAAGGCACAGTACTTGTAGATTCAGAAATTGGCAAGTTAGGCGATATTGATACTGCTATTGTTAGTTTGAAGTTTGCTAATGGAGCATTAGGTGTGATTGATAACAGTCGTCAAGCAGTGTATGGATATGATCAACGTGCTGAAGTCTTTGGCTCAAAAGGACAAGCTTTCACTGAGAATGATAAAGACAGTAATGTAGAGTTAGATTTGAATGATGGTGGACACTTAGATAAGATTCCTTATTTCTTCATTGATCGTTATGTCCAAGCTTATATTGATGAGTTCAAAGAATTCTACAATTCGATTGTTAACGGAACAAAGCCTATGGTTACTGGGTTAGATGGGTTAAGGGCTGTGCAGTTAGCATTTGCATGTAAAGAATCGCTAGAAAAGCATGAACCTATTAAATTGAATTTTGATTAAAAAAAGCCATATTGTCGCACTGACAATATGGCTTTTACGATACTTAGATCATTCAATATGAGTATATTCCTGCCTGAATTTCAATGGAGGAATACCAGATAAGTCTTTGAAATAGTGATTAAAATGACTCAAAGTTTTGAATCCGACCTCAAACGCTATTTGAGTTATGGGTAATCCGGGCCGGTTGATCAATAAGGTTTGTGCCTCGCCAATTCTGCGATAGTTCAAGTACATCAAGGGTGAACACTTATATGTAATTTTAAATTGGTGATCTAAGTATGATTGTGAGATATTGGTATCTTTGACTAATGTCTTCACATTTGGGATACTTCGATAATTTTGATCCATATAACTTTTGGCACTATCTATCATTGGATTTTTTTTTGTGGACTTGTTAGCCATCGGTAAGTCGCCAATTGCATCAATTATTTCTGGAATAATCGCAGAACAAACTATTTGATTAGCAAGATGATCAGACTGGATGTCCTTTTTCCGTAGTAGTTCATAGGCCAGATTAGCTATTTCTTTTAGCGAATTGAAAACTTCGGTGTTTGCTAAACAAGATGTTATTAGGAAATGCCTCGGTAGTATTTTTTTCGGAATATGTAATCCTTGCAACCCTATGCAAATTGACGGTGGCGTATGTCCCTCTTGATGTAGTACGTGCTGACCACAAATGAAAATGTCATTTTTTTTAATGTGATAGTAATCGCCATTAACGAAGTAAGTACCACTCCCATCAAGTATTAACGATATTTCTAAGATGTCCTTATGATTATGCATACAACGAGAATAAATACTGTCTTCTTCAGATATTTTGGCGATATATGCTAAATGATATTTTTCTTCATTGAGAAAATCCTTATTATATTTCGGGTAGTTTTGCATAAAAATCTGTTTCATAAAGATACCCTCTCTCTTGTCTTTTAACAGATATTAGCACCGATTTCATAAATATAATTTTAGATTATTTTGAGATATAAAAAAACAATTATCGACAAGTTTTGTAAAACTACGTTAATTAGAATGTAGTTGTAATAAATAAAATAGTTAATTTAATTCGAGGGGGTGCCTTTTATGGGTTACTTGATAGCTTTGATACCTGCTCTAGGTTGGGGCTTTCAATCTATAGTAATGCAGAAGATAGGTGGAAAGTTCACTAACAAAGTAATGGGTATGGTTTTATCAACTTTTGTCTTTTCAATTATTGTTGCAATTTTTAAACATCCTGCACATTTTACATCTGATTTAATTATTGGATCAGTTCTTTGCGGTATTTTTTGGAGTGTAGGTCAGTTGTTACAAGTTAAGTCATTTGACCTAGTCGGTGTAACAGCAGCTATGCCTATTAGTACAGGCGAACAATTATTTGGAACAACTTTGATTGGAGCACTGTATTTTCAAGAATGGAAATCAACATGGCAATTTGTACTCGGAATTGCGGCATTAGTAGTAATTATCTTTGGTATTACATTAACTACATATTCAGACGGAAAAGTTAGTGCCGGAAGTAACATCAAACTTGGATTGATACTTCTAACAATATCTTCTATTGGATTTATCGGTTATGCGGTAATCCCTAGAATATACAATCTGAATGGTTGGGATGTCTTAGTACCACAAGCAGCATCTATGTTAATCACGACAATGTTGATTGTTGGTTCACAAAAGAACAATAGATCAGATATGTTCAATGGTAAGACATGGCAAAACATGCTTACTGGTGTATTTTTCGCAATTGCTAATATTGCCATTCTATTCAGTAACGAAATAAATGGTGTTGCTGTTGGATTTACATTCTCACAATTGAATGTAATCGTGGCTACATTAGGTGGTTTGTGGATTTTACATGAACACAAGACGGGTAAAGAGTTGAAGTTCACATTATCAGGTTTGGCATTAGTAGTTGTCGGTGCCGTAATGATCGGTATAACAAAACAATAAAAGGGAGATTATAAAAATGGTTAAATTAGGATTAATTGGTTGTGGAGCAATTGCACATACACACGTTTCAAATCTTACTAGCGCTTTGAATAATGGTGAAGTAACGGCTATTTATGATATAAACAAAGATGCCGCAGAACAAATTAACCAACAATTCGAATTGAACGCTAAAGTATATGAGTCGATTGATGAAGTAGTAAATGATCTCAATGTTGATGCTTTGATGGTATGCAGTAGAAATGATGCTCACGTGGATCCTGTAATTAAGGCTATTGAAGCAGGTAAACCAGTATTCGTTGAGAAGCCTTTGGCAACAGTAGCTTCGGATTGTAAAAAAGTTGTTGACGCTGAACTTAAGGCTGGTAAACGTTTAGTTCAAGTAGGATTTATGCGCAGATTTGATCCATTTTACATTCAATTGAAAGACGAAATTGATAGTGGTGAAATTGGTAAACCATTAATGGGTTATAACCGTCACTTTACAACAAGACCAGCAACAAATTACTTTGAAACACCAAATATGATCAATGATGCATTTATTCATGAAATTGATATTACACATTGGCTATTTAATGAACCTTATACTTCTGTTCAAGTTCAATATGCAAGACCTAATAGTTTGAATACGGCAACCAAATTAAAGGACCCACAAATTGCTACATTGCATATGAAGAGTGGAGCAATCGTTAATACTTATCTGACACAGAATTCTATTTATGGATACGATGTAATGTGCCAAGTAATTGGTGAAAAAGGAATTGCACAATTGCCTGATATGCCAACTATTGAAGTACGTAAGTCAGGTAAGATAAGTCATACGATCGACGAGGATTGGACTAAGAGATTTATTACTGCTTACCAAGTCGAATTACAAACATTTATCAATGAAGTTGCGGATGGAGAAGAGTTAACTGGACCATCTTCATGGGATGGATATGTTGCAGCCGTTACAGCTGATTGTGCTATCAAGAGTCAAGCAGATGAATCATTAGTACCAATTAAGTTGGATGATATGCCAGATCTTTACAAGTAAAAAATAATCTTTTAAAAAACCCCCTAGTTTGGATTTGTGTCCAAACTAAGGGGTTTTCTTGTGGTTAAATTTTTAAGAAAAACTATTAATTAATTGAGAAAGTGCAGGTAGGGCAGCACCCTTAGCAACAGATCGATTCAAAATTTTTCCTAGTTTTAGATATGACTTGTCTTCTGGGAAGGCGGTTATTTTTTTTATACGATTGTCTAATTCTTGTAGAGTTGAATCGGTTATATATCTGGCTAAATCTCCAGCGATGACTAGTTGATTATCCAAAAACATGTGTAAATCATTAATTGCCATTGCTAAGTACTTTAAGTAATCATCCCATCTGGCTTCGATATTGGAATTACCTTGGTGAAGTTTTTTAATGAATTCATCTATTGTTTCATCTTCGGATAGTAACGAACTCAATGAACAGTATGTTTCAATACAACCAAGATTACCACAATAACATTGCCTACCATCAACTGGATTCAAGGTTATATGTTCCATCGTACCGCTTCGGCCATTATCACCAGAATAAATTGAATCATTGATGATTATTGCAGTACCAACATGTTCACCGATAGACAAATATGTTGAATCTCGATGATCTACTTGTGCGTATTGTTCAGCAACAGCAACGCAATCAGCATCATGATAAAAATTAACTGGAATATCTAAATGTTTGGAAAACTGCTCTGTGGTTAATCCAGTGTTATCAAAGATTTTCCCATATAAAACTGTCTGTTTATCCGAAGACACTAATCCCTGAATGCCAATTCCGATTCCTAAGATGTTACTTGTTGATGGAATACTTTTTTTAATAAAGTCATTGATGAAGTCACACACAGAATGGTAGTACTCGGAAGTATTTGAATAGTTGATTTTTACAGAATCGTGAGCTATTTCGACTGATTTAAGATTAAGTGCGGTAATTGTTACATGGTGTTTATAAATCGCTAATCCTAAAGAAACTGTCCCCAAATCATTGGTCGAATAAGCGATGGCTTTTCTTCCAACGGTTGAAGTGAACTTGTCGTCAGCTGTGATCCAGCCAGCTGCTTCCATTTTTTTTAAGTTATTTGTAACTGTGGGCAAACTAAGGTTCAACTCAACGGCAATATCTTGTTTTGAAATCTTATCGTTTTGAAAAATCAAATGGAAGATTCGTGCATATTTTGACATCATATCTGAATTTGTATTATTGACGCTCATAATTGTCCTCATAAAAATAATATTTAGTTAAAACGCTACCACAGCAGGGGATGAAAAGCAATTTGACACGTAAAATTATGAAATCGTTTTCTTTTTATGTTGACAGCGCTTTAATTTTGAATTATGGTTTAGAAGCATTAAATAAAATCATTTTACAAAATAACTTTATTAAATTGTTTTGCGATATTATTGCCAATATTTTAGGAGGAACTATTCATGGGAATTTTAGAACGAATGTCATTAAAAGGTAAGAAAGCCTACGTTACTGGTGGAGCTCAAGGATTAGGTAAAGCTATGGCAACTGGTTTAGCCGAAGCTGGAGCCGATGTTGCAATTGTTGATATCAATGAAGCAAAGGCTAAGGAAACTGCCGCAGAAATTGCCAAAGCAACTGGTCAAAAAGCAATTGCTATTAAAACAGATGTTACTAATCCAGATGATGTAAAGAATATGGTAGATACAGTTGTATCTGAACTTGGTGGATTGGATGCAGCATTTAATAACGCAGGTATGTGCTTGAACATTCCTGCAGAAGATATGTCTTATGAGGATTGGCTAAAAGTTGTAAATCTAAACTTAAATTCAGTTTTCTTATGTTCACAAGCAGCCGGACGTTACATGTTGAAGCAAGGAAAAGGTTCAATCGTAAATACCGCTTCAATGTCAGCTCATATCGTTAATAGACCACAACCTCAATGTTCATATAATGCAACTAAAAATGGGGTCATCCAATTATCGAAGTCGCTAGCAATTGAGTGGGCAAAGAAAGGCGTTCGTGTAAATACAATTAGTCCTGGTTACATGGGAACTGATTTAACATTGAACTCTGAAGATTTGAAGCCATTGATCAAGACTTGGAATGATTGGGCACCACTTGGCCGTCTAGGTCGTCCGGATGAATTACAAGGAATTGCAGTTTATCTAGCTGGTGATACAAGTAGCTTTTCAACAGGTGATGACTATCTAGTCGATGGTGCATTTGTAGCTTGGTAGTTAACGAGACGCATCCTTGCTGGATACGTCTTTTCTTATATCGAATAAAGGATGGAAAAAAAGATGAACTATTTAATTGGAACTGATATAGGAACTTCCGGAACAAAAAGTATTCTGATGGATGAAAAGGGAAATTTAATTGCCCAAGATTTAGAGGAATACGATGTTTTGACACCAAAGCCACTTTGGGCAGAACAATGGCCAAGCGTTTGGGTCGATGGCGTAAAAGAATCTATTAAACAAGTTGTCGCAAAATCAAATGTTGATCCAAAAGACATCAAGGGAATCGGATTAGATGGATTGTATGGCGGATCAGGTATTCCGGTTGACGAAAACATGGAACCTGTTCGCCCTTGCTTAATTTGGATGGATAGAAGAGCTCAAGAAGAAACAGAATGGGTCAAAGAAAATATTGATAATGACCGTCTAACAGAAATTACTGGTAATGGTGTAGTAGATCCATATTATGGATATACAAAGATCTTGTGGATAAAAAACCATGAACCTGAAAATTGGAACAAGACTAAAATGTTTTTACCTCCCAACAATTACGCCATTTACAAACTTACAGGCGCTGTTTCAATTGATTACTCGGCAGCGGGTAATATTGGTGGGATCTATGATGTTAATACTAATTCCTGGTCTAAAGAAATGATGGATGCCATGGGAATTCCAATGGATAAGATGCCTAAGAATATCGTTGATTCTACTACTATAGTTGGTGGTCTAACTGAAGATATAGCAGATGAATTAGGCTTGGAGCCTAATACTCCCGTTGTTCCATGTGGTGTCGATGTTGGAGCTGCTAACATCGGAATGGGAGTTTTTGAACCAGGTAGATATGTTGCAGCAATTGGTTCTTCGATGAATGCAGCATTAGTAAGTGAAACTCCAATTAAAGGTAAAGGGTTAATTGTCTGGCCATATCCATACAGGTCAAAAAAACTTGTTTATAACTTCTCAGGATCAGCTACAGCTGGAGCAATTACCAAGTGGTTTAGAGATAACATTGGCGATAAAGAATTATTTGATCAAAAAAATGGCGGTTTGAATGCCTATGAGGCCTTAAATGAAGAATCAAAAGATATTCCTGTTGGAAGTGAAGGACTGATCGTATTGCCATACTTCATGGGTGAACGTGCTCCAATTTGGAATTCTGATGCTAAAGGAACGATTTTTGGACTTTCGTTAGTTCACACTAAGGCACATCTGTATCACGCATTCCAAGAATCAGTATGTTATGCATTGAGACATAGTATCGAAAGTACTGGTAGAGATTTAGGCGATTATATTGTTATTGCCGGTGGTGTAACTCATTCTCCACGTTGGGTTCAGATGTTTGCTGATGTAACAGGCTATGCAGTAAGAACTCCAATTGATGACGCTGAAGCCAACCTTGGTGATGTTATGTTGGCTGGAATTGGTACAGGGGTACTTAGTATTGATGATGTTAAAAAATGGCAAGTGCTTGGTGAAAAAGTTGAACCAAATATGCATAATCACGAGTTATACAACAAGTATTATTCTATGTATCGAAAGTTATACAGTGACTTGGAAGATGACATGCACGAATTGACCGAAATAGAAAAATCGTCAACAGAAAATAACCAAGTAACTGAATAGTTATGAACAATTGGAGGGTTTAAGCGTGAAAAAATATATTTCCTACGCAGTTGGTGCTTTTGGACATGACGCTTTATACAACACTTTAAGCATTTATTTTATGATGTTCGTAACCAGTCAGCTATTTGTATCAGCGGATAAAGCGCACAATGCCATGATGGTTGGTGCAATAACGACTTTGGTGGTTGTAATAAGAGTCGGTGAAATCATGTTTGACCCATTAATTGGTGGTATGGTCGATAATACGCAAACCAGATGGGGTAAATTTAAACCGTGGATACTTATTGGATCACTCGTTAGTTCCATTGGCTTAGTACTGATATTTTCTGATTATTTTGGATTAACATATAATCAGCCTACTTTGTATTTAGTATTATTTTCAATCACATTTTTAATTATGGATATTTTTTATTCATTTAGTGATATTGCTTTTTGGTCAATGCTTCCAGCATTGAGTATTAAAAGTACTGAACGGACTAAATTTGGTACGGCAGCTCGCTTTGGCTCAACTTTAGGAGCACAGGGAGTCATAATCATAATTACTCCGGCAATAATCTTATTTTCAAAAATATTTTCAGGTGCTAAAAATGGTGCACAGACGCAACAAGGTTGGCTTGGTTACGCTGTAATAGTTGGCTTGCTTTGCTTCGGAGGTGCAATCCTTACGGTTATGCATACCAATGAACAACACAATTTAATTAGAAGTAACGTTCAACATACTAAATTCACAGATGTTTTCAAGGTGATTGCCAAAAATGATCAATTGCTTTGGATAGCATTATCATATTTTCTGTTTGCATTTAGTTATGTTGTAACTAACTCGTTGTTAATGTATTACTTCCGTTACAGATTGGGAAATGCGGCGGCATACACTTGGGTTGGTGTAATAACTTGTATCATCGGTGTAATTTCAGTTGCCTTATTCCCAACACTGGAAATCTTGGTAAAAAGAAAGGCAATTTATGTCGGTGGTATATTCGTAATGTTGATCGGATATGTAATTTTCTTACTAGCTGGCTCGAATCTTTTATTAGTATTACTAGCAGTAGCATTCTTATTTGCACCATATCCACCAATATTCTTGGCAACACTAATGGCAATTACCGACAGTGTTGAATATGGTCAACTACGTAGTGGTACACGAAATGAATCAGTTACATTATCTGTTAGACCACTGATTGATAAATTAGCAGGTGCAGCATCCAACGGTGTAGTTGGTATTGTGGCGGTGGTCGCTGGCATGACAGGAAATGCCAAACCAAGTGAAATAACTGCCGCAGGTGTGCATCAGTTTAATATGTATATGTTCTATATCCCTATGGCTCTTCTAGTAATATCAGCAATCTTATTCTTCTGGAAAGTCACATTGTCTGAAGATAAACATGAAGTGGTACTAAAAGAGTTGCAGACAAAATTATCTGTCAAAGAAAAAGATCAGAAATTTGATGATATTGATTTAGATGAGCCCAGTTTGACAGGCACAGAAATGGTTACACCTAAGAGTTAAATTCTGTAAAGGAGAAAATTATGCCTAAGAACGATAAAAAAATAAAAATTGACCCCAATGAATTTGCTCTTGCAATCGTAGGTGCCAATACAAAATCAGATAATGAAAATAATACGCAATTTGCGAAAAAAGAATTGGTACTGTATCTAGAAGGATACCTTTTGGCTAATGATTTTAATAATCTGGAAGAAACACAATTTGATTTAGCCAAGAAAAATAAAGTTGAAGAAATTATGGAAAAGATTTCTATTGCTAGATAGAGATATTAATGAATAATACCCAAATCAATCATGGATTGAGCTGTGGCAATGATAGACTCACGTGCAGAGCGTGGATGCCAGTCTAACATTGTGACAGCTTTTTTGTTGCTAGTTTCGCTATTATTTTAGTTAGTAATTTGTAAAAAAATTCACAAATAGGGTTGACCTTACTGTAAGGTCATACTTTATAACTTATATTGGGAGTAACTATGACAATTTGAAGTAGGGGGAACTCGAATGTTTTTTCAAAAATTATTTACACCATATAAGATCAATCAATGTGAAATAAAGAATAGATTCGTTGTTCCAGCAATGGTAACTAATCTCTGTGATGAGGATGGCAACATTACTGAAGCGTTCATCAAATATCATGAAGCTAAAGCTCGGGGTGGTTTTGGTTTAATAATTACTGAAGATTATGGAGTTAATCCACATGGAGTTGGGTATAAGAACTGCATTCGACTATATGATGATTCGCAAGTTCCGGCAAATCGTAGATTAACTGATACTGTTCACATGTACGGTGCCAAAATGTTTGCTCAAGTATTTCACCCTGGGCGCCAGACTAGTTCAGCTGTTAATGGAGGTGTACGGCCAGTTGCATCTGCGAAAATTCCCGATGCCTTTAATCGTGAGATACCCCATGAACTGACTGTTCCTGAGATTCATGAACTAGTTGGCGAATTCGCCAATACGGCACGCTTGATGAAAAAATCAGGTTTTGATGGTATTGAATTACATTTGGCACACGGCTACTTGTTAGCTGGTTTTTTGAGTACTCGTCAAAATCGCCGGACTGATGAATACGGCGGATGTTTTGAGAATCGTATTAGAATTGTCGAAGAAATTTATCATGCGATGCGTGCTGAAGTTGGAGACGACTTCCCACTAACCGCGAGAGTTTCATTAACAGAAGACACTGTCGATGGGCGACAGATGCAAGAGACAATGATGATTGTAAAATATCTGGAAAAATTAGGATTTAATGGTTTGAATTTAAGCAATGGTGAGTATACTTCGTATGCACCAGAATTGATTTCTTCAACTTTTACGGCTAAGGGTTACAATGTCGAAAACGCTAAGCGCGTGCATGATTTTGTTAATATTCCAACGATTGTCGCAAACGGAATTAATGATCCAGCAATGGCTGAAACAGTTTTGGAACAGGATGCTTGTGATTTCGTTGGTATGGCACGCGCTTCATTGGCTGATCCAGACATGCCAAGAAAAGCCGCTCGGGGTCAGCTAGGAAATATCAATTATTGCATTCGCTGTTTACAGGGATGCGAAGGTAGTTTGCTAGAAGGTAATCATGTCCGTTGTTTAGTGAACCCAGAATTAGGGCACGAAACGGAATACACTTTTGATGAAGTGACTTCACCTAAGAGTGTCTTGGTAATCGGTGGTGGCCCTGCTGGGATGGAAGCTGCGATTGCTGCAACGAGACGGGGACATAGCGTTACATTATGGGAACAGGCAAGTGAATTAGGTGGAGAATTTATTTCGGCCATTTATCCACCAGCTAAAGGAGAATATGCTAACTACTTGGTATTCTTAAAGCATCAAATGACGGCTTTGAATATTAACGTTGTTTTGAATCAGTCGGCTAACGTTGATAACGTTAGAGCATTTGGTGCTGACAAGATAATTGTTGCCACGGGTGGCGATC
The DNA here is from genome assembly GCF_003946015.1 of Companilactobacillus insicii. Taxonomy (GTDB): domain Bacteria; phylum Bacillota; class Bacilli; order Lactobacillales; family Lactobacillaceae; genus Companilactobacillus; species Companilactobacillus insicii. The sequence continues at coordinate 8,508 of NZ_RHNU01000034.1, read as the reverse complement.
CTAATAAGCCGAACTTAAAAGGAATCGATGCTGAAAATATTCACTTTGCTAATGATGTTCTGTTAGGCAAAGAACCAATTGAAGGCGAAATTGTCGTGGTCGGCGGTGGTGAAGTCGGAACCGAAACGGCGATGTACTTGGCTGACGCTGAACGTGGTCATATAACGATATTAGAAATGACAGATGATATTGATGCCGGATTATTAAGGACGGTGCCAACTAAGAGGTTCTTCCGTGACCATGAAGTAACAGTCGTTACACATGCGAAAGTCAAAGAATTTCGTGATAACGAAGTTATTGTTGATCATCGAGGAGTCGAAGAAGTGATTTCGGCAGATCAAATTGTATTGGCAATGGGATATCATGCTGATAATGAACTATTGACAGCACTACAAGCAGAACTCAGTAATGTAGTGGCAGTTGGTGATGTAGTTGAACCGACCAATGCACTTGAGGCTTCTACATCCGGATTTAAAGCGGGTTATTATGCCTAAATAATTGAAAAATGCGAGCTGATTAAATTCAGCTCGCATTTTTAGGTTCTATATTATCTGATACTGGGATTGGTGCGTTTAAACTATGAGGGATTAAGGGTTAAACGAGTATTAGTCATGAAGGTCGCAAAGAAGTCTTTAAATAACTTTATTGAAGGGTTCAAATTAGTTGGGGTAGTCACACAAACACAAGAATCTGTATAAAATGATAAGATGGAAATTGAGTGATAATGCGAACTATTAACCCATGACGGATCATCTGGGTCCGACAAAGTGAGCCCATTATAGGCTAATACCTTAAAGTAGGCAATTTCAGAGTTTGGAACTTGAACTTGTTTTACATGAGACAGGGAATAACGATCTTTAAAGACCTCGTTGATCTGATGACCATTTGGTGAGGTTAAATAAAAGGTTTCACCTTCTAAGTCATCGTAATCAAGTGATTCCTTATCAGCTAGTCTATGTCTATCAGACATTACGATTTGTGTATCTATTTTTTTGAGTTCTTGAACATCAAATCCCGCTTCTATCCAATGTTTGAAGGCACGACCAATACAAATATCGATACTTTCGTTTTTTAATCCGTTCATCATTTCTATAGACATGAGTTTATCGTATCTAATTTTAATATTAGGATAAACTTTACGAAAGCAATCTAAAATTGGAAGTAGAAAATATTCGGAATAATACCCTGATTGAAAAGCAATGGAAAGGGAATTGTTATTTTCTTCCGCAACGTTCTTAGCAATATCCACAGTATCGTCGATTCTAGATACCGCCTCTTTCATGCCATCATAAAATATCTTACCTGCTTTGGTCAGCTCAAGTGGTTTGCTATCCCGATCAAACAAAGAGTAGCCTAGTTCTCTTTCTAGAATTAAAATCTGTCGGCTAACTGTAGGTTGAGATGTGTAAAGAAGATCAGCTGCCTTGGTAATATTACCTAGTTCAGCTACAGAAAAGAAATATTTAATTTGTTTTAGATCCATAGAGACCACCTCGTAATAAAATGATTTTTAACGTCATTTTAAAAATTTACATTCTATTTTTAGTAAAAAGTTAAACGATAATATTATTGAAACACACAATAAAAATATTTTTCTGTAAGCCCTTTTATATAATTATATCACAAAGTCTAATTAGTATTATTTTATTCCCAATACGCCACAAAAACAATCAATAATAGTAAAACAAGCCATTTAATATCTGTATAGCACTATACAAAAACACTATTTTACACTAGATTGTGAACGATGCTACAATTTCGGTGAAGCAAGAAATCATCGCCTCAATCAAAATGGATGACAAGAATGATAATAAAAAGTAATCCACGAAAAAAGGAGAATGTGCTATGTCAGAAGGATATATGAATCGAATTAATGCATTAAGAGACAATTATTTGTCTCATCGTGTAGAGATGGATATTTTGGATTCTTATTATGTTACTGAAGCTTTTAAGGCAACAGAAGGACAACCTTGGCAAATTCAAAAAGCAACAGCAATGAAGAATGTTTATGAGAAGAAACCAATATATATTCAAGATAATGAACTTCTCGTAGGTGGAGTCGCATTTAAGCCACGTGCTGGTATTTTGAATCCAGATTCTGCCTGTTCAGTTATTGAAAAAGAGTTGGATACAATTAGTACACGTAAGTATGATCCTTTTTATTTATCAGAAGAGAATAAAAAACTCTTCATGGAAGAAGTTGCTCCATATTGGCGAGGAAAATGTGTTTTAGATCGTTGGGATGCCATGATGCCAGATGATGTAAGAACCATGCGAGATGGTGGAATGTTGTACGTAGATAAGAAGTTCGTTCGTGGCTATGGTGAAAACACACCTGGCTGGAGAACACTTCTGAAAAAAGGTATTGGTGGTATCAAAAAAGAAGCCGAGCAAAAGTTAGCGGAGTTAGATGATGCTGATGGAGAAGATGTTCTTAAGAAAATTACTTTTTATAAATCACTCATCATTACTGCAGAAGGAATTATCGCTCTGGCTAATCGTCATGCTGACTTGGCTGAACAAATGGCTCAAGAAGAAACTGATGAAAATCGAAAGGCTGAACTGCTCAGAATAGCTGAGATTAATCGTCGTGTACCAGAAAATCCTCCACGTAATTATTATGAAGCTTTGCAGAGCATGTTGACTTACGAGTATTGTCTATTTATGGAACAAAATGCTTCTTCATATAATTTGGGCCGTATGGATCAATATCTTATCGACTATTACAACAAAGATATTGAAGAAGGTCGGATGACTAAGGACGAAGCGCAAGAATTACTCGATTGCTTCTGGATAAAAATTGCGGAAATGGGATTGTTCCAAGATGGAGAAAGTGCCGCCTTCTCAGCTGGTTACAATATGACAGTTCAAGTAACGGCAGGTGGTATCGACAAAAATGGTGGAGACGCCGTTAATGATTTGTCTTACATGACAATACAAGCAACTATGGATGCAGCCTTGAAGGAACCAAATATGACGGTTCGTTATAATATAGCCAAAAATCCAGATTCGTTCTTAAGAAAAGCAGCAGAATGTATTCGAATGGGTCGTACGATGCCAGCAGTTTATGATGACGATGAAGGAATCAAGATGCTATTAAATAAAGGTGTTCCGTTATCTCAAGCTTGGGACTGGACGCCATGTGGTTGTGTTGAAACCAATCTTGAAGGTCGTCTGAAATCCTATACCGATATCGGTGAAATCAGTATGGGTGGTGTCATTGATATGGTTATGAATAACGGAAGAAGTCGTAAAACAGGAGAAGTAGTCTCTATCCAAACGGGTGATCCTAGAACATTCAAAACCTTTGATGATTTTATGACCGCTGTTAAGAAACAAATCGATTACTTTGTTCATACCATGGCTACGATGAACTCTTATCTAGATTACTTGAGTGAGAAATATCGTCCTGTAGCTGCATTATCACTAACTTATCCGAACTGTATGGTTACCGGTAAAGATTATGCTAACGGTGGTGCAACGTTTAATGTTGGTAATGGTATCAACATTATTGGTCAAGCCGATATCATTAACTCAGTTGCGGCCGTTAAGTCATTAGTCTTTGATGAACAAAAGCTAACAATGTCAGAATTATGTGAGGCATTAGATCATAACTTTGATGGCTACGATAAGGTACAAGATTTGTGTATGTCAGCTCCTAAGTATGGAAATGATGATTCATACGTAGATACATTTGCAAGCAAAATTTACACTTACTTAGTTGATCAAATTGAAACATATGATTCACCATTCGGTCATTTAACAGCAGGAATGTTACCAGTATCTGGTAATGTACCTATCGGTAAAAGTGTTGGTGCTTTACCATCAGGTCGTAAAGCATGGTTACCTCTTGCAGATGGTATTGGAGCTACTGGTGGAACTGATGTTAAGGGAGCTACTGCTTTGTTGAAATCTGTCAGCAACTTACCACATGCACGATTTACTCAAGGTACACAAATGAACTTAAAACTTGATCCAAAGATGCTTGAAGGTGATCAAGGATTAAATAACATGATGGTAATGCTCAAAACACAGTGTACTTTGGGTATTTATCATACCCAATACAATATTGTTAATCGTGAAATCTTGGAAGATGCACAAATTCATCCAAAAGACCATCGTGACTTATTAGTTAGAGTTGCTGGATACACTGCCTTTTTTGTAGAACTAGGAAAAGATATTCAAGATGATATTATTCAACGAACTGAAATTGATCAATTCAATTAATTGAAGATTTAAAATCACTAATACATTAGTGATGATTTGGAAGGGGTCGTTTAATATGGATCACGAGTATGAAGGGAGAGATTTAACTGGCACCGTCTTAAGAATTGAAAAAAGTTCAATTTATGATGGAGATGGTCTAAGAACAGTAGTCTTTATGAAAGGTTGTCCTTTACGATGTAAGTGGTGTTCTACCCCTGAAGGTATGCATTCAAATATTGAAACTACCAAAGATGGGAAGATTACTTATGGAAGTGTTATGACCGTTGAAGAAGTAATGGAAGAGGTTCGAAAAGATATTCCCTTTTACTTTCATTCAGGCGGCGGCATGACTGTTTCTGGCGGAGAGATGTTATTTCAACCGGAATTTGTAGCGGCATTAGTTAAAGAGGCTTGCAAAGAAGGTATTAATACAGCTGTCGAAACGTCATTTTATAGTAGTTGGAAGAGAATTGAACCAATTATATCTTGTTTAAATACAGCATTCGTTGACTTGAAATTAATGGATAGTTCAAAACATAGAGAATTCACTGGTGTTAGAAATGAGATCATCTTAAATAATATTAAAAAGGCTGGTAATCTTGATTTACCTAACTTCAAGTTAATTATTCGTCGTCCATTGATTCCCGGTGTTAATGATTCTGAAGAGGATTTGGAAGAACTTGGTCAATTCCTTGAGAAGTTACCAAGAGTACATCACTTACAACTACTTCCATATCATCGTTATGGTACTGATACTTATCGTAAGCTTGGTATAGATTATGAATTAAAGGACATGAAAACTCCATCAGACCAGCATATGCAGTGGTGTCAAAGCATAACAAATAAATATGTTAAAACAATAATTTAATTGCCCAGAGGAGGCATCTTAATGTTACGTTATGGTTTTATTGCAGCAGGAAATATTATTCAAGCAATGCACAAAGGAGCTGAATTAAATTCAGCATATGACCCTAGTGAAATTGGTATTTATGATATAAACGAGGAACTTAGGAATTCTTATGCCAAAAGAGGGTATGTCACCTTTGATAAGATGGGTGATTTGATAGACAACTCGGACGTACTTGTTTTAGGTGTGACTCCTAAGGTGGCGGGATTAGTTATCGATGAATTAGCAGCTAGTTATAGACCAGGTCAGTTGCTATTAACGGTTGTGACCGGAGTTGAACAAGACTGGTACAAAGAACACCTTGGAAAAGATAGTAAAGTTGTCATTTGTATGCCAAATATGAGTTCGCAGGTTGGAGAAGGAGCCTTTGCTGTTTCTCGCAGCGTAAATTGTAGTGATGAAGATGTCAAAAAAGCAACAGAAATTTTGAGCTTATGCGGACTTGTTGAAGAAGTTCCAGACGGTATGATGGCAGAAGTGTTACCTTTTAATGGATCCGCACCTGGTCTCTTCTATCACATTGCAAATCTAATGGTTGAAGAAGCTAAAAAGTTAGGTCTAGATTCAGATACGGCAGTCAAATTATTTGCGCAAACCATGAAGGGTAGCGGAGAAATGATTCTTAATTCTGATCTAAGTCTAAAGGATCTTGAAACGGCATTACGTTTACCTGGTGGAGCCACAGTTACAGCTTTAGAGAAGATAGAATCTTTGGGATTTGATGACCTTTATAGAGAGTTTGTAAATGTTTCAGTAGAAAGATGTAAAGAACTAGGTCATCAACGAGCTTAGCTTCGAATATATATTCGTAAATGATGAAAAGATAAAGGAGTTGAGTAATTAAACGAATGGAAAATGGTTATTTAGCAGGGCATATAATATCAAATCAATATAACAATTACAGATAAAAAAGGAGAAAAAAACATGAGTAATTACGATAGACCCATTCAACTAGGAATGCACAGTTACACCTTACATTTACATGGTTTAGGAGAAAGTTGGGGTTTTACTGAAGACCACGCTTTTGAACAAAGTATTGATATATTCCAACTTATGGATTACGCCGTAAAATGGGGACTAGATGGTTTGCATATCACTAACGTCGATCTAGTTTCATTGGATCCGGACAATCTAGCTAAAGTTAAAAAAGCAGCTGAAGATCATGGCTTATATCTAGAATACAACGTTTCCTTTAATGCACCTTGTGACCCACGTGTTAATTCGACAGTTAAAGATGCACTGTTGAATGCTAAGGCCATGGGAGCCGACTTAGTTAAATTTAGTTTGGATATTGACCGTCCACATCCAATCTATGGTACTTGTTTTGATCCTGATGTGATGAAACAATTGAGCAAACGCTATGATGAATTTAAAGAGAATCTTCCTTTATTAGAGGAACTGGGACTAACAATGTCGCTAGAAAATCATTGTGACCTATACGCCGATGAAGTTATTTGGTTAGTAGATAAATTAAATAATCCTAATGTAGGTGCATGTATAGATACGATGAATTCTATGAATGTATTGGAAGGACCTGAAGTATGTATCAACAAGATGGCTCCTTATGCTAACTGTGTTCATTTATGTGATCTCAAATTAAAGGTAGACCCTGATGGACTTCATTCTATAGGTTCTCCTATTGGACAAGGTGATATCGATGAGACAAAAGTAATGCGTACATTACGTGAGAAATCTAATGTAAAACGTATAACATTTGAAGTAGAGTCTGAGATCGGTGATGACACTATGGAAGAAGCACAGAAAAAAGAAATGAAGGCATGTACTGATAGTATTGATTATCTTCGTAATACTCTGCATGTTGGACTAAAGAATCGTTAAAACATATTCGATGCACCTTTAGTTATCAACAAAGGAGGAAACGATAGTGAATGAAAAAAGCTACACAGAAGCACCGTTGTCCTCATTTCATAAGCGCATCTTCTTATGTATAGTGCTTGGACAAGTCGCGTGTGGGTATGCCCTAGGAATCGCAGGTACTGCTTTAACTCAAGCAACTGATCCTTTGAATTTATCCAGTTTTTGGGTGGGACTTTTAGGAGCAGGTACCCTAATTGGTTTGTTTGGAAGTTTAATAGTAGGTAATATCGCTGATAAAATTGGTCGTCGACCATTATTCATTAGTCATATGATTCTTTTCACAGTTCTTTCACTAGCACAGTTTTTTGTGTCGAATGTGATTATATTATTTGCCATAAGAGTTGGAATCGGTATTTCCATTGCCATTGATTACACAATAGGTAATGCTTTGTTGATTGAATGGTTTCCAAAGAAGCATGGATCACGGTTCCAAAGTTACATAATTATTTTTTGGATGAGTGGTTTTGTGGCATCTTATATAGCAGGTATTGTTATCACTGGCCTTGGAGATAATACTTGGCGCTGGATTATAATCTCTTCCGCCATTCCAGGTTTGATTACGGCTGTTTCTCGTTTAGTCATAAATATTCCGGAATCTCCTAGTTGGTTGGCCTCAGTTGGTCGAAAAGAAGAAGCAATTAGTTTGATCCATCATGAACTAGGTGATGAGTACACCATAGTAGACGAATCAGAAGATGTGAAACATGATAAGCCAGCTTCTTGGAGTGAGTTATTTAGTCCTGGAGTATTTCGTAATGTAGTAGTAGGTGGTATCTTTTATGCCTGCCAAGTCTTCCCATTTTTTGGAATCGGAATTTTCTTACCATTGTTATTAAAAAATATGAATATTGGAAATCCTAGTGTGTCAGGTATTTTGTATAATGGATTTCAAATCGTTGGAGCTATTATAGGTGTTATTTTATTCAAATATATTTCTAGAAGATTTTTCATTGTATCCACTTTCTATGCCGCAGCAGCAGCCCTAGGTGCATTGATTATATGGAGATCTGCCCCAGCTTCGATTATGATGGTTATTTTTTCAATATTTGCGGTCGTTATGTCCGCGTCCGTTATCTTGGAAAATCCTTATCCATCAGAATTGTTTGATACGCGTTTAAGAGGTTCAGGAGTCGGTGCAGTCATTGCAATTAGTCGTGTGGGTGCTGCATTGGGAACATTCCTTCTTCCAATTATCACAAGTAGTTTTGGTGTTTATGCTTCTTTGTTAGTTTGTTTGATCTTCTTGTTAGTTGGAGGCATTGTTTGTCAAATTTGGGCACCAGAAACCTCCCCTAAGTTTATGAAAGCCAAAAATGCTAAGGTCCAAAATACAAAAGTTAAAAATGTTAAATCTGTTTTAACTAGTAGTCTTGATATCTCAGACGATAAAATTTGATTAATAAAAAATGCGAGCCGATTAAATTCAGCTCGCATTTTTAGGGCTCTATGTCAAATAGTATTGGTGAGACATCTTAGAGCAATTTCCACACTAGAAATGGTGTGGATTTTTTTATGCC
>NZ_RHNU01000033.1 GCF_003946015.1 Companilactobacillus insicii | reverse complement strand
GGTCCTTTTTCTATCCAGAAATTTAGACAATAAAAAAACTGGTATTGGCTTTCACCAATACCAGAAAGTTTAGACCCGCACTTTTTTAGCACTTATTTTTAAAATTGAAAAATGATAATTTAGATTTGAAGTTTATTTTAACATCACTGTCAGGCTTTAGGTTTGGTATCTTGATGTATTTGTTAAGGAAGATAGCAACTAATGTTCCAATTGGAGCATTGTCCATGTTATCGATATTTATTTCTAGTCCGGGATGTCCTTGTCCCATAATAGTTGGCTGTACTTTCATAACTTCTTTGCCGGCCTGCATAGCATGGTAATCAGAAGTTATGAGGTTGCCAATGATGTTCCAATTTATTTTTGATAAATAAACGTATTTTATGTCTATCATTGGTATTGCGTTAATGGTAGTGACCTCTTCACCATTAATTTCAATTGAGTAAATTTTTAAAAAGTTGTTTTTTAATTTTATTTCACCAATTTTAGTATTAAGTCGGTTGTATAGTTGAATCAAAAAAGGATTGTCTTTATCACGCGAAGCAATAAAAATAGTTTCTTTATTCTGATTTGTTATCACAAGAATATTTCCCACCATTAAGTCTGCTTTGCGTATATAAAGTTTCATTCCACTTGACCCTCCATCTCATTTTGAGCAATGACTTTTTCGATGATTTGGGCAACACCGTCATTAGCGTTATTGTCAGTAAATTCATCAGCCATGTCTTTGATTTCTGGAATAGCATTCGCCATAGCAACGCCAATACCTGCCTCTTGAATCATTGAAGCGTCATTAAGGTTGTCACCAATAGACATAGTTTCTGATTGCTTGATCCCTTTTGATTTGGCATATTTCATAAGCGCAATACCTTTTTGAGCATCAGAACTATTAACTTCAATGTTATTTGGAGAAGACGAAGTAACCACGACGTCTTTTAATACTTTATGAATCTCATCTGTTAAAGGCTTTAGTTTAACGCTACGATCATTTCCAGAATCAAACGCCAATAATTTCATAATTTGATATGATTCGTCATTGAAGATTTTATCGTAACTATCCAAAAAAGTCATCGGAGTCAACTTAATACGTTCCAAAGTATCGGCATAAGCTTGTTCGTAGGTTGTTCCAGGGTTTAGACTAACTAATAGTTGAGCTAAGCTAGATATACGCAATTCTTTGTTATCTGAAAAAATCCCTTTGTTAGTGATTACTTCAAAATATACTCTATATTCATGAAACAAATTAACAATTTTATTTTTTGAATCATTAGAAATAGGATTGCTAGAGACAAGCTTTTCGTTACTATCGAAGACTTCGGCACCATTTAAAGTTATGTAGCCTGGATGTACGCGATCTTTTAAAAAAGGCTTAGCTTCGCTCAAACCACGACCTGAAGCAATAAGAAATTCAATTCCGTTTGCTTTAGCAGCTTTTATAGCTTGAATATTACGTTCGGAAACTTCCATCTTTTCATTTAATAAAGTTCCGTCCATATCTGATGCAATTAATTTAATCATAAAGTTCCTCCGAATGCGTTATTCTATAATTGAATGTTACCATATTTTAAGAAAACATATACAAGGACAGTAGGTGTAATTTTGAGAACATTAATAAAAAATGATTGGCAAGATGTTTTAAATAGTGAATTTGATAAACCATACTATCAAAACTTACATAATTTTTTAAAAGAAGAATATAGTACACAAACCATTTATCCGAATATGTATCATATTTTTCAAGCATTCATTTGGACATCTTTTTCTGATACCAAAGTAGTTATTTTAGGACAAGATCCATACCACGAGCCTAATCAAGCAATAGGTTGTAGTTTTGCAGTGGCTCCAGGCGTGAGAATACCGCCATCACTAGTGAATATTTACAAAGAATTGCAAGATGATGTTGGTTGTAAGCCGGTTAATCATGGATATTTGAAGTCTTGGGCTGATCAAGGTGTGTTATTACTTAACTCTGTATTAACTGTTAGAAGAGGCCAAGCATACTCTCATAAGGATAAAGGCTGGGAACAACTAACAGATTTTGCTATCAAAGCTTTATCAGATCGTGGCAAGGTTGTATTTATTCTTTGGGGTGGTGCAGCCAAGAGTAAAATCCCGTTAATTGATCAGACAAAAAACACAATTATTTCGTCTCCACACCCTAGTCCATTGTCAGCATATCGAGGTTTTTTCGGTTCAAAGCCATTTTCTCGAACAAATAAAGCGCTTTTATCCTATAATGAAAGGGTAATCAATTGGCAATTACCTGAAGTTGTCGATGAAATGGAGGAGAAATAATGGATTTATTTGAAAGTCTTAAGAACAAAATTGATGGGAAAGATTTAACAATTGTATTACCTGAAGGTACTGAACCTCGTGTATTAGGTGCTGCGGTTCGTCTACAAAAAGATAATATTCTTAAACCAATTTTATTAGGAAACAAAGATGACATTGCTAAAGTTGCTAGTGACAATTCTTGGAATATCTCTGATCTTCAAATTATTGACCCAGAAACTTATCCTGAATTTGATGAGATGGTTGATGCGTTTGTTGAACGTCGTAAAGGCAAGAATACAAAAGAGCAAGCTTTGAAGATGTTGAAAGATAATAACTACTTCGGTACAATGCTTGTTTATATGGATAAGGCTAACGGTATGGTATCAGGTTCTGTTCACTCAACTGGTGATACTGTTCGTCCAGCACTTCAAATTATTAAGACGGCTCCTGGTAACTCAAGAATTAGTGGTTCATTTATTTTGCAAAAGGGTGACGAAAGATACATGTTTGCTGATTGTGCAATCAACATTAATCCAGATGCTCAAGGATTAGCTGAAATTGCCGTTCAAACTGCTAGAAGTGCAAAACTCTTTGATATTGATCCAAAAGTTGCTATGCTTAGTTTTTCAACTAAGGGTAGTGCCAAGAGTGAAGTTGTAGATAAAGTTGCTTTAGCTACTGACTTTGCGCATGGCCTTGATGCTGATCTTCCAGTTGATGGTGAATTACAATTTGATGCCGCATTTGTTCCAAGTGTCGGTGCTCAAAAGGCTCCAGGCTCAAAGGTTGCTGGACATGCTAATGTTTTTGTATTCCCAGATTTACAATCAGGTAACATTGGTTACAAGATTGCACAAAGATTTGGTGGATTCGAAGCTATTGGACCTATTTTGCAAGGTTTGAACAAGCCAATTTCTGATTTATCACGTGGATGCAATGAAGAGGATGTTTATAAGACATCAATTCTTACAGCTGCCTTAGCACTTTAATTTTTAATGGGGAATAATATGACTGAATATCAATTACAAACACATTCTTATCAAGATACAGAATCTTTAGGCAAAAAGTTGTCACCTTACTTGCAAGCTGGGGATGTTATTTTAATGAATGGCGATCTTGGTGTGGGTAAGACGACTTTTACTAGAGGCTTAGCACAAGGATTAGGTATTAAGAAAAATGTGAAAAGTCCTACTTTTACTTTAATTCGTGAATATCAAGAGGGACGTTTGCCGCTTTATCATATGGATGCGTATCGCTTGGAGAGTAGTCCAGATGAGGATTTAGGCTTTGATGAATATTTTAATGGTGACGGTGTTACCATTGTAGAATGGCCGCAATTTATTAAGGATGAGGTCCCTGATGCACATATGTCTATCAATATTAAGCGTTTGGAATCCGATGATGATCGTCAAATAACTTTTAAGTTATATGGTGACCGTTACGAAAAGCGTGATTTTGGTAATTTTATGGATGGAGACCTTAAATGAGCGAACAATTAATCTTGCGAGAAGCAATCCCGACAGATGCCGCTAAGTTGTTGAATTTTTTAAAGTGTGCTAGTCAACAGAGTAACTTTATTAAGCATGATTCTTTAACTGGAATAACTACTCAAATGGAAGAAGAGTCGATTGATGAAATATATGATTCTGCTGAAGATGAGTTAATTGTTGCTGTTTTTGATAATGATATTATTGGCTTTTGTCGTCTGGAAAAATCAGCAGACGGAATTGCTGAATTTGGGGTCGTAGTTGATTCTGATTTTTGGAATAATGGTATTGCGTCATATCTAACTGAAGAGGCTCTTAATTGGGCTAATGATTCTTCATTAAACAAGTTAACTTTGGAAGTATACAAAAATAACTCTGCAGCAATTCATATTTATGAAAAATATGGATTTGTGACAGAGTCAGAAACAGATGAAACTATAATTATGTTTAAGGTGGTTTAGCTAGTTAGCTTAACCATCTTTTTTATTTGTTCTGTACCGAATTCTTGTTCAGTTTTTAGTAATATTTTTGCACATGCAATACTATCAGCTAGGGCATTATGGTGATGTTCTAAATCTATATTTAGATTTTTTGAGACAGTATCTAATTTGTGGTTTGGTAATTGTGGATAAAATTTTCGGCTGGTTCTCAAGGTATCAATAGTCAAATATTTTGGTGCAAAAATACCATAGTTTGTTAATGTATTTTTTAAGACACTATTATCAAAACTAGCATTGTGGGCCGCTACTAGATGAGAACTATCGAATAGTGGTTGAATATGTGTCCAGACTTGATCAAAGGTTGGTGCATCTTTGACATCGTCAGGTCTAATGTGATGAATTTGAATATTTCTAGGACTGAAATATTCTTGAGGATTAATAAGTGTATAAAAGCTGTCGACTATTTCACTATTACGTACAAGTACTAATGCTAGTGAACAAGCACTAGTTCGATGTCCGTTGGCAGTTTCAAAATCCATGGAAACAAAGTTCATATAAAGGCTCCTTGTGTTATAAGTTTAAGTCTAATTCAATTGGGCAGTGGTCTGATCCGTAGACGTCATTTAATATATCGGCATTTGCAATCATATCTTTTCCGTTGTTAGAAATCACAAAGTAGTCGATTCTCCAACCTGCGTTGTTCTTACGAGCGTTAAAACGATAACTCCACCAAGAATACTTGATTTCATCGGGATGCAAGTAACGGAAAGTGTCAATAAAGCCACTATCTAATAGCTCTGTAAATTTATTACGTTCCTCATCAGAAAAGCCAGGATTCTTGTGATTAGTTTTGTCATTTTTTATATCTATTTCTTCGTGAGCAACGTTTAAATCACCACAAAGTATAACAGGTTTATTTTCAGATAGTCGATTCATGTACTTTCTTAGTTCGTCATCATATTTCATCCTAAAATCAAGTCGTTTTAATTCTTGTTGAGAATTTGGTGAGTAACTATCTATTAAATAAAACTTTGGAAATTCTAATGTCAGAGTACGACCTTCAGTATCCAACTCGTCGACCCCCAGCCCACGAGTCACGGCAATGGGTTCTTCCTTAGTAAAAATAGCTGTACCTGAATATCCTTTACGTTCAGCATCATAAAAATATTGATGATAACCTGGTAATTCTAAGTCAATTTGATCTTGATGCAACTTTGTTTCTTGAACAGAAATTATATCAGCATTTAGTTGATCAACGATTGATTTAAAATCTTTTTTAACTACGGCTCTTAGTCCATTAACGTTCCATGATATAAGTTTCATTATTTAATCACCTCGAAATGATTATATCATTATTCCAGAACTTGGCAGTTCGTTATAGAACCGACTATGTGCTAAAATTGTAAATAGCTTACATATATTAAGGATGATGAAATTTTGAAATTTCCAACTGAAAAATTACCTAATATTGAATTTGAAATTGACGAACCATTAAGCAAATATACTTTTACAAAAACTGGTGGTAACGCCGATACTTTAGCATTTCCCAAAAATCGTGAAGAATTGGTAGAAATAGTTAATACAGCTCGTGAAAATGATATTGCCATTACTATCATTGGTAATGCAAGTAATTTGATTATCAAAGACGGTGGGATTCGGGGTATTGTCATTATTTTACCTAACTTTAAAAAAATTGAAGTTAAGGGTAATAAGGTAACTGCTGAAGCTGGAGCTACTATTATTAATACAACTATTGCTGCTCAAAAGGCATCATTAACTGGTCTAGAATTTGCGGCTGGTATACCAGGAAGTGTTGGTGGAGCTGTATTTATGAATGCTGGTGCTTATGGTGGCGAAATCAAAGATGTTTTTGATTCAGCTGAAGTTTTGTTACCAGATGGAAAAATTGTTACTTTGACGCATGACGATATGAACTTTTCTTATCGCCATAGTTTAGTTCAAGAAAATGGTGGAATTGTCATTAGTGCAACGTTTGCCTTGAAATCCGGTGACGGGGAAAAAATCCAAAAGGAAATGGATCGCTTAAATGATCTTAGACGTTCTAAACAGCCTTTGGAATATCCTAGTTGTGGAAGTGTATTTAAACGTCCTACAGGTCATTTTACAGGTCCACTCATTATAAAGGCTGGTTTACAAGGAAGAATTATTGGTGGCGCACAGGTTTCGATGAAACATGCTGGTTTCATTGTTAATCTTGGCGGCGCTACTGCGACTGATTATATGAATTTAATTCATTTGATTCAGAAGGCTATTAAGTATCAATTTAATATTGATCTTCACACCGAAGTAAGGATTATTGGTGAAGAAGTTAAGTAATAAAAATTCAAAGAAAATAGGTGATGTCTGTGCAGATACTTGAATCAATTATTTTGATTCTTACATTATTGATAGTGGCAAATATCGTTAGCCACTACTTCGTATCCATTCCACCAAGTTTGATTCAAATTGCAGCTGGTGTTTTGGCAGCGTTGTTCATGCATGTGCAAATCTCTGTAGATACAGAGTGGTTTATGTTGGCGTTTATAGCGCCAATTTTATTTAATGATGGAAATAGGTTTCCTAAGCGGGAATTGTGGAAATTAAAGGGACCAATTTTAGGTAACGCCGTTATACTAGTAATAATTTCGACTGTTGTTGGTGGAATTATAGTTAAGTATTTAATTCCAACGTTACCGTGGTCAGTGGCATTTACGTTAGTTGCTGTGTTATCTCCAACTGATCCAATCGCTGTTCAATCAATTGCTAAAAAGGCTCATATACCTGATAAGTTAATGCATTTGATCAGTGGTGAGAGTTTAATCAATGACGCATCTGGATTGATATGTTTCAAGTATGGTGTTGCGGCTACTGTTACTGGTGCCTTCTCACTGAAGGGCGCTACGCTAGACTTCTTTTATATTTCAATTATGGGAGCTCTTGCTGGTGCAGTTATGATTTGGATATTTAATGGTATTAGACTTTATTTGATAAATCAAGGTGTAGATGATTCTATTCTTCATGCTATTATTCAAATAATTATTCCATTCATTGTTTACTACATTGCTGAAGATATTTTTGATGTTTCGGGTGTAGTTGCTGTCGTAGTTGCTGGAATTATGAATGTTTCTTCAAGTAGGACAGTTAGTGCCTTTTCTCCAGAAATAAGGCTTGTTACATCTCGAACTTGGGATTTAGTAGTTTATGTTCTTAACGGTATCGTGTTTGTATTACTTGGAATAGAGATTCCTTTTGCAATGGCTAAGCTAGTTCATAATGATAATATCAATACTTTCGGAGCAATTGGGTTATCGATGATTATTTGGATAATGCTGGTAGCAATAAGATTCATGTGGAGTTATGTTTATACCACTTTTGCTAAAAATGGCGATAGCAAATTTGTTTTATTTTCCAAGCAAAGATTTGATTATTGTTTAATGTCAGGTATTTCAGGAGTTCGTGGTGCTGTTACGATGGTTGGTGTTCTGTCGATTCCATTAACGATTAGTGGTGGTGCAGCCTTCCCATCTAGAACTTTGGTCTTATTCATTGCTAGTACGGTAATTATTTTTAGTTTATTAGGAGCTACTATTTTAATTCCTTTGATGACTAAGAATAGTGCCCCTGTTGCTTATCGTGGTAATTCGTTCATTGATGATAATGTAAGTATCGATGACGAGGCTGAGGATACTGAAGTTGTGGATACTCAGATTGAATTGGATCAATACCAAGCTAATAAGCTGGTTCTTGAAAAGACAATCGAAAAATTAAAAGATGAAAATGAGGAAGAAGAAAATATTGTTTATTCAACGGTTATTGCAGAGTATTTGTATAGTTTGCATAACCTTGGTATTCAATCTAACTATCCTTCACCAATCAGTAAAAAAAGAGTAAAGAATAAAAAAGATGCCGAATTGTGGGATATTTGTTTCAATTGCGAACTAGAAGCGATTGAAGAACTGTATAATCATGAAGAAATTTCAGAAGATTCCTACAATGCGGCTATTAAAAAGATTGCTAAATATAAAAAAGAAATTGTTCGTCGTAGATATAGCCAGTCTATCGAGTTCTTTATTAATTACTTCAAGAAGACTTATCGAGGCATAAAGAAAACGATTCGTCGTAGTTTTATTAAACGCGAGGAAGTAATTCAATTTGATCAAGATGCGATGAAGATTTCCATTGCGGGTGCCGAAAGTGCTTTGGCCAAGCTACATGAGTTGGACCAGAGTAAGCACGGTGGTGTTGCGGATAATTTGGTTTATGTTTTTCAACGTCACTACGAAGATAGACTGGATTTATTACAAGGAAGACATAAGCATCGTTCACCAGAGTTTAACAGTGAACGTATAAACATTGAGATTCAAGCGTTGAGTTATCAACGTGCCTTTGTTCAAGATCTGCTTGAACAAGGCAAAATAAGCAAATCAACTGCTAATGAATTGCGCCAGAATATTAATTATAGTGAAGAAGTAATCAACGTTGATATTGATTAATATTATAATAATTATATTTGGTGAACTTTTATAATTTTTATTGTTTGCTATAATTAATTCGAGCTGTAAAGGGGTAAAAATCATGAATTTTATACCAAGTAATATTTTTACATGGCAGAATTTGGCTAATTTGGTTGATATTTTAGTAGTTTGGTATGTTCTGTATAAGGTTCTATCGATGATTCGTGGAACTAAAGCCGTTCAATTGCTAAAAGGTATTGTGATAATTTTCCTAATTAAGTTAACTAGTTGGGCATTGAATCTCCATACCGTTTCCTTCTTAATGGATCAATTAATCAATTGGGGAATTGTTGTCATAGTTATTATTTTCCAGCCCGAAATAAGACGTGGCTTGGAACATTTAGGACGAATGCCTCTATTCAGTACTGCAAGTAATGAAGAGGGCAAAACAAAGAATCACTTGATCGAAAGTTTGGATCAAGCGATTCAATATATGAGTAAACGTAGAATCGGTGCGTTAATTACTCTAGAAATGAATACAGGTTTGGAAGAGTACGTTGAGACTGGTATCAAACTGGATGCTGAGGTTACCGGCGCACTTTTAATTAATACTTTTATTCCGAATACTCCGTTGCATGATGGTGCGGTGATTATTCGAAAAAATCGTATTTCTGTAGCGGCAGCATATTTACCGTTATCAGAAAGTAATACTATTCCTAAAGAATTAGGTACTCGTCACCGTGCAGCAGTTGGTATAAGTGAAGTTACTGATGCTATTACCATCGTTGTCTCCGAGGAGACTGGTGGCGTTATGATCACTAGAAATGGTCATATGATGCTAGATTTGTCACGTGAGGATTACCTGAAGTATCTAAAAGCACAACTTGCTGATCCTGAAGATGAAACAAGTCATTCAATTTTGAGTCTTTTCTCAATACGTCGAAGGAATGGAGGGAAGCAAAACAATGATGAAGAAAATAATAAATAGTAATTATTTTTATGCTTTCATTTCGCTTTGCGCCGCTATTTGGTTATTTTTAACCGTTAGTTCTCCTGGAGTCGGCTCGACTAGAGACTCTAATCAAGCAAGCACATCCACTGTGAATACAAAAGCAACCTTGACTGTGCCGTTGCAAATACAAGCGAATACCAATGATTATTACATTACTGGCTATCCAGATAGTGTCAAAATAACCATTGAAGGTCCGTCAGCGTTAGTAACGGCTACGAAAAATACTCAAAACTTTAATTTGTATTTAAATTTGAAAAAATTATCCACTGGTCAACATCGTGTACAAATTAAAGAAACGGGATTGAACAGTGAATTAACGTATTCAATAAAACCTAAATATGTAGATGTAAATATTCAAAATCGTAAAACCAAGACATTTGCAGTTGATGTTGATTATAGCAAGGATGCCTTAGCATCAGGCTATGAGGCAGGTAAAATAACATTGTCTCCTGAAACGGTTAGTGTCACTGGTGCAGCATCTGAAGTTAATAAAATAAAGAAAGTTATAGTTAAACCAATTCTACCTAAGGGTATAAAGACTACTTTTGATCAAGAAGTTTTAGTGCAAGCTTTGGATAAAAATGGTAAAACTGTTAATGTAACTTTGGATCCGCAAACAGTCCATGTTAAAATTCCAATTAGTATGCCAAGTAAACAGGTAAGTATTAATCTCAAACAAAAGGGAAATTCGTCGAATTCGAATTTCTACTTTGAATCTGATGTGAAAACCATCAGAATCTATGGCACTCAAGATCAACTTGACGCCATCGATGATTCGATTGATGTGCCGATTGATGTATCTGACGTGACCCAGGATACCAAGAAGACGATTAATCTTGCTGATGCTTTAGGAAATCAGGTTATGGCTACTGACCCTGAAGCTATTAATGTTAATATTAGTGTATCTGGCAGTGCAGGTAGCGGCGGTATTAATGCTTCCAATAACAATGATACAAATACTAATTCTAATAATGGCAGTAATTCTAACACGAATAATTCAAATGATGATAGTTCTGCTAGTGGTAACAATGATTCAAATAACAATAACAATGAAAACAACGATGGAAAGTAACGTTGGGGGTATTATTTATGACAAAGTATTTTGGAACAGATGGAGTAAGAGGAATTGCTAATAAGGAGTTAAGTCCTGAACTTGCATTTAAGTTAGGTCGTTCAGGTGGGTACGTTTTGACACAACATTCTGATAATGAGAATGCTCATCCACGTGTTTTAGTTGCTAGAGATACACGTATTTCTGGTCAGATGTTACAATCTAGTTTGATTGCCGGCTTATTGTCAGTTGGTATCGAAGTATTAAACTTGGATGTTATTACAACTCCAGCTGTAGCATACTTAGTACGTGCTGTTTCTGCAGATGCAGGAATTATGATTTCGGCATCACATAATCCTGCCGAAGATAATGGTATCAAGTTCTTTGGATCAGATGGTTATAAGTTACCAGATGATGTTGAAGATGAAATTGAAGAGTTGTTAGACGCTAAAGAGGATACATTGCCAAGACCTTCTGCTGAAGGTTTAGGTAGTGTTTCAGATTATCCAGAAGGTGCTCAAAAGTACCTACAATTTCTTAAGCAAACATTGTCAGATGATTTGAGTGGAATGAAGATTGTTTTGGATACAGCTAATGGTTCAACTAGTCGTCTTGCTAGTACATTATTTGCTGACCTAAATGTGGATTTTGAAATTATGGCTTCACATCCAGATGGTATTAATATCAACAAGAATGTCGGATCAACACATCCTGAACAACTTGCTCAAAAAGTTAAAGAATCAGATGCAGTTGCTGGATTAGCATTTGACGGTGATGGAGATCGTTGTATCGCTGTTGATGCGGACGGTAATATTGTTGATGGTGACAAGATCATGTACATCTTGGGTAAGTATTTACATTATGGCGGCCGTTTAAAGAAGGACACAATTGTTACTACGGTTATGAGTAACTTAGGATTGTACAAGGCTATCGAAGCTAATGGAATGCACAGTGTCCAAACAGCTGTTGGTGACCGTCATGTTGTTGAAGAGATTCGTGAGAATAACTACAACATTGGTGGAGAACAATCAGGACATGTTGTTCTATATGAGTATATGAACACTGGAGACGGGATGCTTACTGGTATTCATTTGTTACATGTCATGAAAGAAACTGGTAAGAGTTTAGCTGAATTAGGTTCACCTGTTAAAGTTTATCCACAGAAACTTGTTAATGTACCTGTACATGACAAGGATAAGTGGAAGGAACATCAACCAATTCTTGATGCCATTAAGACTGTCGAGGATGAAATGGACGGGGATGGACGTGTGTTAGTACGTCCTAGTGGTACACAAGCATTGTTAAGAGTTATGTGTGAAGCTGCCACAGAAGAAAAAGTAAATGAATTTTGTGATCAAATTGTTGAAGTCGTAAAGACAGAAATGAATTAATAAACATGTAAGTATAGTAGATCAGAGCGAAAGTTCTGGTCTATTTTTTTTATCCAAATGGGTACGTATACCGATATTGGTATAAACCAACTATACCGATTTTATTAAATGTTAATAAAACAGAAATAAAATCATTGACAAAAGATAACGAAATTAGTATTCTAGGCTTTGTTCCCCGATGGGGAGTCTAGAAATATTGACTAGACCAATATATAAATAATGACTAGACCAATTATAAATGCGAGGTTTTTAAAAATGTGTGGAATTGTTGGAGTTGTTGGTAATCCTGAGACAACGGATATTTTACTAAATGGATTAGAGAAGCTTGAGTATCGTGGATACGATTCTGCAGGTATTTATGTAAATAATCAACAAGGAAAAGACTTTTTGATTAAAGAAGTAGGTAAAATCAGTGAACTTGAAAAAGCTGTTACTCCTGATGTTCAAGGCTTAACTGGTATTGGGCATACACGTTGGGCAACTCACGGTCCTGCTACCATTGATAATGCTCATCCTCATTTCTCAGCTGATAATAGATTTTATCTAGTTCATAATGGTGTAATTACAAATTATAATGAATTAAAAGAAGAATATTTAAAGGGTGTAGATTTTAAGAGTCAAACAGATACTGAAGTTGCAGTTCAATTGGTTTCTCATTTTGCAAATGAAGGTATGAATGCTGAAGCAGCCTTTAGAAAGGCACTTAGATTGATTCAAGGATCATACGCCTTTGCTATGGTTGATAAAGAAGAGTCAGATAAAATTTTTGTTGCTAAGAGTAAGAGTCCATTGTTAATCGGACTCGGTAATGGATTCAATGTTATTTGTTCTGATGCTATGGCAATGCTAGATCGTACTCATGAATTCGTTGAAATCCATGATGGTGAAGTTGTCATTCTTGAAAAGGATAAGGTATCTATCAGTAAGATTGATGGTACACCAGTTAAACGTGATTCATATAAGGTTAATATTGATGCAAGTGATATTTCAAAGGGACCTTACGATCATTACATGTTGAAGGAAGTTGACGAACAACCTAGTGTTATGCGTCGTATTTCTAAGAACTATATTAAAGAAGATGGTTCTATTAATGTTGATTCCGAGATGTTAAAAGAGATTAATAAAGCTGATCGTTTGTACATCGTAGCTGCAGGGACTAGTTATCATGCTGGTTTAGTTGGTAAGAATATTTTTGAAACATTAGCTGATGTTCCGGTAGATGTTGAGTTAGGTAGTGAATTTGGTTATCATATGCCAAAACTTTCACAGCACCCATTCTTTATTTTCTTATCACAAAGTGGTGAAACAGCAGACAGTCGTCAAGTGTTAGTTAAAATAAACGAGATGCACTTACCAAGTTTGACGATGACTAATGTCGCTAACTCGACTCTTTCACGTGAGTCAACATATACAATGGAATTATTGGCAGGTCCAGAAATTGCTGTTGCTTCTACTAAGTCTTATACATCACAAATTGCTGTTGAAGCAGTTCTTGCTAAGGCTCTTGGAGAATTAAAAGGTGTTGAGGCAGCCAAAGATCTCGACCTTAAAGAACAATTGGCCATTGCCGCAAATGGTATTCAAACGATTGTTGATGAAAAAGATTATATTAAACAATTAAGTGCAGATTATCTTGATGGACAGGATCATGCCTTCTATATTGGACGTGGAATCGATTATGCGCTATCTCTAGAAGCTGCATTGAAATTAAAGGAAATTTCATATATTCACGCTGAAGGCTTTGCTGCAGGTGAATTAAAGCATGGAACTATTGCATTGATTGAAAAATGTACACCAGTATTCGCTTATATCAATGATGGTATTGGTGCAAGTCATACTCGTGGTAATATTAAAGAAGTTGAAGCTCGTGGAGCACATGTGTTAGTGATTGCTAATGAAAAATATGCTAAACCTGGAGATCAAATTGTTATTCCAGAAATTGATGAAATGATTTCTCCTATCGTTAGTGTGGTACCAGCTCAGTTGTTCTCTTACTATGCAAGTTTGGCACGTGGTAATGATGTTGATAAGCCTCGTAACCTTGCCAAAAGTGTCACAGTAGAGTAAGGTACGCAATAGTTATTAAAAATAGCCTCTATATTAATAGAGACTATTTTTGTTTATTTAAGTATGTTTCTAAATTCAAATTGTGAGGCTATTTATTAATAACAAATTTTTAAGATGTGGTGATTTTCGTAATGAAAGGTAAAAAACTTAGCCTGTTTTCAACCGTTATGTTTGGACTTAGTGCCATTATCGGTTCTGGTTGGATGTTTGGATCTAGTCAAGCAGCCAAAATTGCAGGCCCGGCAGCTATTATTGCATGGATTTTAGGAGCGGTATTAGTTGCTATGATTGCTATGGTGTATGTGGAAATAGGAACGATGTTTCCTGAAGATGGTGCTATGAGTAGATTTACAATGTATACTCATGGTTCATTTTTGGGACATATAGCATCGTGGGCTAATTGGTTGTCGTTATTGGCAATTCTTCCAATTGAAGCCGTAGCATCAACCCAGTATATGAGCACTTGGCCGTGGAAATGGGCTCAATGGACTCATGGATTTATGTCGCATGGTGAATTATCAGCTCAGGGGCTGGTGATGGCGACTGTTTTAATTTTTGTGTTTACTTTAATAAATTATTGGTCAGTTACAATTATGGCCAAGTTTAATAATTTTATTTCAGTTTTTAAATTAGTTGTCCCTGTAATAACCATGATAGTTTTGATTACATCTCATTTTGATGTAACTAATATGGGTACGTCAGTAAATCAATTTATGCCTCATGGTACTTCGTCAATTTTTATTGCTATTGGTAGTGCGGGGATTATTTATTCATATGTAGCTTTTCAGACTGTTATTAATTTGGGGAATGATATTGCAAAGCCGGCAGTTAATATTCGCAGGGGAATTATTCTGTCACTTTTAATTAGTGCTTTAATTTATATATCTCTTCAAATTGTCTTTATTGGATCGCTACCTAAGTCGATTGTAAGTTCAGGATGGAGTCACATTAGTTTTAATTCTCCGTTTGCGGATTTGGCAATTGTACTTAATGTTTATTGGCTATCAACTTTGATTTATTTTACCGCGTTTATTTCACCGGTAGGGAGTGGTATTGCATTCTCAGCTTCAGCAAGTAAGTCATTGTCATCAATGCCTAAGAATAAACATTTACCAAAATTCCTAAGTAAGAGCAATAATAAGTACAACACACCTCGTGTTGCTTTAATTGTTGATCTTATAGTCAGCTTTTTGCTAATATTAATGTTTAAGAATTGGGCATTGTTATCACGTGTCGTTGCTGCCTCAACGTTGATTTCATTATTGACTGGACCCGTGGTAGCAGGAAGTTTACGTCGTATGGGACCAGATTTTAAGCGACCGACTAAGATTCGTGGAATGAAATATTTGGCACCAATAGTTTTTGATTTAATTAGTTTAGCAATCTATTGGTCGATGTTTCCAACGACAGTGCAAGTTATCGTTATAATTATTGTTGGCTTGCCAATTTATCTAATCTATGACTATAAACGTGGCTTTAAGGAATTTAAAAAGAAAATTTATGCAAGCTTATGGATGATCGTACATTTGATAGGATTATCTATAATATCTTGGATCGGTAGCTCTGATTTTGGCGGTATGAACTTGATAAAATATCCAATAGATTTTGTTGTTATAATTATTTTTTCAACAATAATGTACTATTGGGCAATTAATTCTTCTTATTATTCTGGATATTTTGATGATGCTAAGGAGCTAAATTCAAAAGTTAATTGGGATGAAAATAATGCATAATAATTTGAAAAGTAAAGCAAAATGGTTCTGGGGTGCGGTTATTGCAATTGAGTTGATACTATTTTACAGTTCGTCAATGACGTACAAGCAACAAACTTCTGTGCCATTTTTGGAGCGTACATTAGGTCGTTCAAATAAACCATTTTATGATAGTTTGAGCAAAATTAGCTTTAATTATGGTGGTAAGACACAGTCCATAGATAATGATGGATATTATCACTTTTTGGAATTCTTTATTCGCAAAGGAGCTCATTTTAGTATTTACTTCCTTTTAGGTTTGTTTTTGTGCTTGGCAATTTACAAGTATCTTAGTAAAAATAAATTTTTAATGTTCTTAATTCCATGGCTATCAACAACTGGATTAGCTGCATTTGATGAATTTCATCAAGGATTAACAGGAGGTAGAACTCCGTCTGTTAGTGATGTTATATTAGATAGTGTTGGAGCGTTAACAGGTATCTTAATACTCATGTTGATACTATGGTTAGTTGATTTACATGTTAAAAAAGCAAATTGAAATAGTAAGACCGGATATTCTCTATACTGAATATCCGATTTTTTTTTGCGATTAATAGTATTTTTTCCATAAATAGAAAATATAATTTATTAATTTTAGAAAATATATTTATTTGTATAATGTTAACATTATTTTATATAAAAATTTGTTATTAATAGAGGTACCACGATGGAATCAAGAAAATTAAAAATATCTAGAAGTAGCAAACAACTAATTATTGCTGCTAGTGCGGTCGTAACAATGGGGGTTGGGACTTCTTTAAAGCATCAATTAGTTGTTGAAGCCGATGCGACTAATACTAGTTCAACAGTTTCTGCTAAAACCGACACATCTAGTGCAAAAGTATCTAATGCACAGCCAGAAAGTACAGATGATTCATCAAGCAATATTCAAAGTAATTCAAGTGAACCAGTACCGACAGTACAAAATGGTTCAGTGATCACGGAGTCAGCAGGTACGAGTGATGTAGATTCTTCTAAACCAACAGATTTGTCTGAATCAAAGCCTGATTTGGCACCATCAGTAGCTGAACAGGGAGTTGTTGGATCAGCTACTCCAGTGGCTTTATCCGCTACACCAAACCCAACTGCTGACGAGACTGATGCTAATTCAACAGGTGAGTTGAATGATGCTGATACGCTAGCACCTGCATCAGTCGATAAGATTACTCCATCAGCTATTGCTTCGACAGCTGATGATTTCTACTGGAATACAGATGATACAAATTCAACCGCAACTGTAAAACAATTAAAGGGTGATGATTATACTGAAATAAATATACCTTCAAAAGTTAATTTGAATAATAAAGATTACGATGTAACTGGGATTGGTGATAGTGCTTTTATAGGTAATAATAATATTACTAGTGTAACTATTAATGATGGTTTGCAGACTATCGGTACTGGTGCATTTGGTTATATGAGTAACTTGACAACTGTTGATATGTATAAAAATACTACACTAACAACTATTGGCGACCAAGCATTTGCAATGAGCACTAGTATTAGTGCTATTAATATACCAAATTCTGTTAAAACCATAGGTAACGCTGCCTTTAAATCAACCAAAATTATGAATGTTGATATCCCAAATTCTGTGACGAATATTGGTAATGAGGCCTTTGGATACGATAGTAGTTTAACTTCAGTTCATTTAGGAAATAGTGTGCTAAATATTGGTAATTCAGCATTTGCTTCATCTAATATTACTACTATTTATATACCAGACTCTGTTAGAACTATCGGTGATAGTGCTTTTTATTCTAATGCACTTTTGGAATCAGTAAGTTTGGGTAGTGGTTTAGTATCTATTGGTAACCATGCATTCCAGTATGATAGTGGAATAACAAAATTAGATATGTCTAGGGCTTCTAATTTGTCGACAATTGGAGACGGAGCTTTCCAATTTGCTTCAATACCTGGTAGTTTGATTTTCCCAGAAAGTCTAACTTCCATTGGTACACAGGCATTTTCCGACAATAAGCTTGAATCTATAACCATTAATGGAAACAATACTGAAGTCAAATATGCAGCATTTGAAAATAATCATATTACCAACATAATTGCACCACAGATTGTAATGGCAGGGAACCCTGTTGTTAAGCAAACTGCTGAGATTACTATCGATTCTACAAAGAATACTATTAACAATTTTTTCAATGTAAAGGCTAATGGATTTACGGAGGAAAATATCAATATTGGTACCCCAACTAATAATGTGAAATACACTTATAATAACGGAGTGGGAACATTCAATATTCCAGCTGGTACACAATCCTTCACGTTTGATTGGACAATGGGTGATGGATACACTGGTACATATAAAGTTACAGTAATCAATCCGATTATTAATGTTACTGGTTCACATATATATACTGGTTCGTCTTGGAGTCCAGAGGATAATTTTGATAGTGCATATTTTTCGGATAAAACTCCAATTAATTTCGATGATGTAAGTGTAGAAATTAAAGATCCAAACAATAAAATAGTCGACAAGATTGATACATCTATTCCGGGAATATATTCAGTTAAGTATACTTATGGGAATGAAAGTGTAACAGCTGACGTTGAAGTCTCACCTTCTAAAGCAAGCTTAGCGGGTAGTGATTATACGATGTACATCGGTGATCCTGTTCCGAGTGCCAGTTCATTTAAAGCTAGTGCAACTAATAATGGTGGTGAAACTGAACCTGTGCAAGTTGATTTGAGTAAGGCTAATTACAAAGTTGCAGGGGACTATAATGTTGAGTTGAGCGCTGAAGATAATCAAACTAAAACAGTAGTTTTACATGTTTTAGCTCGTAGTACCGGTGGTGGTTCTAGTCATGACAGTGATAATTCAGATAACACAGTACCACCTACAAAACCCAGTAATCCAAGTGTACCTGATGATTCAGATACTACAGATCCAAGTGACCCTGTAGTTCCTGGTGACTCAGAAACATCTGATAAACCTGATCAGTCACCTGATCCTGATGCGAATGAATCCACTAATGTAAGTGATGATACAGATGTAGATAAAAACTCTGAATCTGTAATTGAACTACAACCAGATAATGATGATAATAACTCATCAATTTTTAATGAAGATAATACAAACAACACTGTCGTTCTATCGAATAATACGCAAGTTTCACTTCCTTCATTGAAAAATAATAATTCAAATGTTATAGAATCATCTTATGCACAAACTGGAAGATTGCCACAAACGGGTTCAAGTAATGGATTATTAGCCTCCTTAGCAGGCACCGTTATAGCGATGGTGAGCTTATTAGGAATTGATATTAAAAGTAAGAAAATATAGTTCCTAAGTGATTAGTTAATTGAGTGTAAGACATTGAAATGACGGGCGTAGTTTGATATTATATTACCTGGTTTACAATTATTAACGAAAGAAGGAAGCAGAAATGTCAGGACACTCAAAATGGCATAACATCCAGGGTAGAAAAAACGCTCAAGATGCTAAACGTGGAAAGATTTTCCAAAAACTATCACGTGAATTATTTATGGCAGCAAAATCGGGTGGTGCCGATCCGGACAGTAATGCTGCTCTTCGTTTAATAGTAGATAAAGCTCGTGCAGCTAACATGCCTAAAGATAATATCAAGCGTGCCTTGGATAAGGCCGAAGGTGGCAGTGAAGAACATTATGATGAAGTTACATACGAAGGCTATGCTCCAGGTGGAGTTGCAGTTTTAGTTGAAGCTTTAACAGATAACAAGAACAGAACTGCCTCTGCCGTACGTGTTGCGTTTACTCGTAATGGGGGTAGCATGGGTTCAAGTGGTTCTGTTGCTTACATGTTTGATCGTAAGGGATACATCGTACTTGATCGCTCAAAGAACACACAAGATGAGGATGAGGTTCTTCTAGACATCATGGATCTTGGAGCTGATGATTTGCAAACTTCAGAAGATGCTTTTGAAATCTATACTGAAGCCAAAGAATTTGCTGCAGTTCGTGATGGATTGACAGAAAAGGGTTATGAAATTGCTAATGCTGAATTAACAATGATTCCTCAAAATACAACACCAGTTCCAGAAGATAAGAAGGAACAATTTGAACGCATGATCGATCAACTTGAAGATGACGATGATGTTTCAGATGTTTTCACAGCTGCTGCTGATGAAGATGACGAATAGTCGATTTTATAAAGATCGCAAACTTTTTAAGTTTGCGGTCTTTTTTTTGCGTAATTTTAAGTATAAGGAGGGCAATAGAATGATCACAGAGACGATGACAAATGAACTATTGATGAATGCCTGCCAAAATAGAGCGACAGATCTGTATTTTTTTCCTAATGATGATACATATTTTATAGAGGCACGTAATGATCAAGGAAGATACAAAATTGCTAGTTTTACTTTAGATGAAAATTTAGCAATTATTAATTTTTTAAAATTCAATAGTGGATTGGACGTATCTGAAAGAAGACGTCCACAAAAAGGATCATTTAGTTTTTATTTTCAAAGTTTTAGAATTCATATTCGTATCTCAACAGTAGGAGATTTTAGAAATAGGGAATCAGTTGTAGTTAGACTAATTTATCCACAAGAGTTGAATACTGAATTGAATCAAGACATTTTGAAAAAGTTACTACCGATTGCACAACGTAGTGGGATGATGATTTTTTCCGGTCCTATGGGATCAGGTAAAACGTCGTTAATGTATTCAATTGGACGTCAATTAGCTAATGATAAAAAAATTATGTGTATCGAAGATCCAATTGAAATCGTTGAAGATCAATTTTTACAATTGCAGGTGAATGAAGATTCAGGTATGACCTACGAAGAACTTATTAAAGCAAGTCTAAGACACCGGCCTGAAGTGTTAATAATTGGGGAGATCCGTGATAGTAAAACGGCTAAGCAAGCAATTCAAGCGGCATTGTGTGGATACACAGTAATGACGACTATACATGGAAAGTCCAAATATTCTGTTATACAACGTTTAAAGCAATTTGGAATAGATGAACTAGATATTTTAAATTCAATTAATTGGATTTCATATCAAAGACTAATTCCTACGATAAACGAAACTGAATTATTTACAGATTCTATTAATGCAATTGATATCGAGAAGTTTATGGAAACAAACAAGACTGATCAAAACTGGATGAATATGATTAAAAATACTTATGAAATTGGATATATCGATGAAAATACCTACCAAGAATATCTTTACGGATAAAAAAATAAAATCTCAAAAACAAGCGGAGTATTTAATAATACTTAGTCGTTTGATAACAAATGGATTCTCTATTAAACAAGCAATTAATTGTTTAAAAATGCTTGAAACAAAAAGTGATATTTTCAACTTGATATATCGGGATTTGCAAAATGGGAAGATGATAGCCGAAGCTATGGTGCATTTGAAATTACCACCAATTATTAATAATCAATTAACCATTGCACAGAGTAATGGAGGGATGCAGCAGACCCTATTGCAAAGTGGCATGATTCTGAAAAATAAGTCACGTCAAAAAGAGAAATTAATGGATCTTATGGCTTATCCAATATTCATCATATTATTCTTAGTAGTTATGTTAGTCGGCATGAAATTATATATTGTTCCTCAGTTGAATCTTAATAATGACAGTAATTTAATAGATGTTTTTATTAGTTCAATATTAATAATTACTTTAATTCTTTTTGCTGGAGTTAGTTATTTTATTCATAAGATTCGTTTAGTCAACGAATATCAGCGTGCATTAGTTTTGATTAAATTACCAGTAGTGGGCAAAGCATATTCCAGTTTTTTCCAATTTGTCATTTTACAAGGTTTGGGAATGCAGGTGGGAAGTGGCTTGAATCTTTATGATATATGTTCGTTCAGTCGTTTATTTAAACCGGGATCCATTCAATATGTATTGTCACAGCATTTTGGTGAAGGGCTGAGTTGTGGCGAGAGTATTTATCATTTAATCGAAAAAGAAAAGCTTCTACCTAACGAATTAAAAATGATTTTACAATCTGGTGGCAGTACAAGTGAAATAGCACAAGACTTGAATTTGATGTCAGAATTGAAATTTGAAGAAACACAAAGAAGAATAAAAAAAATATTAAACTTGGTACAACCAATTTTGTTCGGTGTGATAGCAATTATAATTTTGGTCACATACTTAATAGTGTTGCTACCAGTTTACGGAATGATGAAAGGGATAAGTTAAACATGAAAAAAATTATTAAAAAAACAAAAGAGGCATTTACATTAATTGAAATGGTTATCGTATTATTTATTATTTCACTCCTATTGTTGGTTATGATCCCTAATTTAGGAACACAAAAGAATAATGCGGACACTAAAAGTGAAGCGGCATTTGTAGCCACATTACAAACTCAAGTAGATATGTATGCCACTGATGAAAATGGTTCTACACCAACATGGAAGGATCTTAGTGATAAAGGGTACATTAGTAAAAAGCAATCTGAAAAAGTGCAAAATAAATATGTGATTAGCGATAAAAAAGATAATACAGGTTCATACATCGTTGAATCCAAAAATGCTAGTTCACAAAAGTAAAGCTTTTACTTTAATAGAATCAATAATCTCACTGGCAATATTTTGTACATTAATGTCAGTATCCATATATGGGTTGCAAAATTATCAACAACGCATTGAAGAGAAACAAGTTATAAGCCAATTTAAAATTAATTGGCATAATATGTTGAACTACTCATACTTAAATAAGAAATATACTAGGTTTTTTTATAATTATGATACCAATACGATGACCTTCGTTGATCTTATGAATAAAAAGGAATTCTCACATAAAATAAAACTTCCTAAGACGCTTGTGAATACCAAGAAACGTGATGTTGAAATTTATGTTAATAAGGATGGTACTACAAGACCTAAAAGCATTGAAATTAAATCTACTTTAACTCATAAGACATACAGATATACCATCCAAATGATGTGGGGAGAATTAGTTGAAAAGTAAATCTGGATTCATTTTAGTAGAGTCACTAATAACTTTGACCATATCAGTGATGATAGTTTTAACCCTTTCATATTGTGTAAGTGAGCAGTTTAAGATAATTGATAATTGGGAAATGAGAAGTAGTGCACACAAAATAATGGAATTGCATTTACGAAATTCCAATCTGCCAGCTGATATAACAATTGATAATAAGAAATATAAATTCAGTCAAACCAAAAGTTTAATGAAAGTAGAAGTTAATGGAAAGACTTTTTACGCACAAAAATCGCCGTAAGGGGTTTGTGTTAGCCGAAGCCGTGATTGCATTACTAGTAACAGTTATGACATTAGGCATTTTGCAACAGTCATTACAGATAGTTAGTAAAGTTCAAACTAATACCAGAAGTGAAGTGCTGCGTTGGCATATTTATAATGAACGCATTCAAGATATGTTTTTAAATGCAAAAATAATTGATTTTCAAGATCATCATATAGTTTTTGAGTCCACAAATAATAAAAACTACACGATTGAATCATATAGTAATGACAGTATGTTGAGAATGACAGGTGCCGAAATGGGAGGACATATGCCAATAATTACTGGATTGAAGAGTATTCAATTTGAAAGAAATAAAGATATTTATATTATTCGTACTATTGATAAGTTGAATCGAAAGTCTGAGATGTACTTGATTAATGAGACTAATTAGCCATAAACATCAAGGAACTATTATTCTCAATGCAGTTATGATTTTATCTATTGCCGTTTTAGTGATAGGATTTAGTAATGCTTATTTTGATAGGCAAGTTAGGAATTATCAAAAACTTGATGAAAAATATCGGCAAGAAATTATTAACAATACTAAAAATTCTAAAGTTAAATTTATGGAAACGCTACAACCACTTGAATTAAATCGCTTTCAACGGTAATATTTTAGTATGTTATTAAAGAGGTAAATTATGGCAGAAGAGAATATGCAAAAGTACTATGATCAATTAGATCAAGCTACCACTTTACTAAAGAAGTCGCTAGGGACTAGTTATATTGATGCATTGGCAGAAAATTTAACGAATATCGCTGATGGACAAGTATATGTAGAAAACGGTGCTCCTGATGAGGATACCGTGACAAAATTAACTAAAATTTATGATGAGCTTAAAGAATTACACTTAACTCAAGCACAATTAAAGCAAGCAATTACAGTAAATATCATTAAGGATCAAAAAGTTGATAATTCTGAAGTAAATAAATTAATGACTCCAGATATGATTGGATTGATTGCTAGTTTAATAGCATTTGAAATTTTGAATTCTGAGGGTAAAAAACAGTTGAATATTATTGATCCGACTGTCGGTACTGGTAATTTTCTGATTGAATTTATTCAGCAATTACAACAAGCTGGAGATTTCAAAATTAATTCAGCGGCAATCGATAATGATGATAGTCTGTTGGGATTATCAAAAGCTTTCAGTGAGGTTATGAATATCAATCTTGATGCGTACCATCAAGATGGTATCTCTGAATGGGAAGTGACCGATATTGATATGGCCATTGCTGATTTACCAGTTGGTTATTATCCGATTGATGAGAATGCTGCTAAATTCAAAACTAAGTCAGATGATGGTCATTCATATGCGCATCATTTACTAATTGAACAAACTATGAGTAATTTAAATGATGGTGGTGTTGGTATTTTTATTGTGCCGTCACAAATCTTCCAAACGGATCAAGCTAAAAAGTTATCCGAATGGATGGTTTCAAGTGTTTATTTGCAAGCAGTATTAGACTTGCCTTCAAACTTATTTGCTTCTAAAGAAGCGCAGAAGGCGGTTGTAGTACTTCAAAAACACGGTGGCAATTCAAAACAAGCAGATAATGTCTTGATGGGTACGATTCCAGATACAAACGAACCAAAATTGTTTGAAGGATTCAAAGATCAATTACAAGAATGGGCAAGAAACAACTTTAAAGGGTTAGGTGAATAGTATGTCAAAGATTATTGCAGTTAATTCAGGTAGTTCTACATTAAAGTGGAAACTTTATTCATATCCAGATGAAAAGGTGATTGCTAAGGGTATGGTAGATCGTTTAGGATTATCAGATTCAGTATTTGAAGTTAAATATAATGGTGAAAAGTTCAGTAAGGTGGGAGATATTCCTGACCATATTACAGCTGTTAATAAAATGCTGGAAAAATTATTAGAAATGAAGATAATCAATAGCTATGATGAGATAACAGGTATTGGCCATCGTGTCGTTGCTGGTGGTAATATTTTTAAGGATTCAGCAGTGGTTACACCAAAGGTAATTCAACAAATTAAGGACTTGGCAGAATTTGCACCACTACACAATCCTGGACAAGCAGCTGGTATTGAGGCTTTTAAGAAAATTCTTCCCGATGTACCTCAAGTAGCAGTATTTGATACTTCATTCCATCAAACAATGGATCCAGTTAATTACTTATATAGCTTGCCATATGAATATTACGAAAAATATGGTGTTCGTAAGTTTGGTGCACATGGAACTAGTCATCGTTATGTTTCTAAAGCTGCGGCAGATTTCTTAGGTAAGCGTATAGAAGATTTGAAGATTATTTCCGCTCATTTAGGTAGTGGTGCTTCAATTGATGCTATTAAAGGTGGCAAGTCTGTTGATACTTCAATGGGATTCACACCATTGGCAGGAATTACTATGAGTACACGTTCAGGTGATATAGATGCATCATTAGTTGCATTCTTAATGCAAAAGTTGAAGATTACAGATGTTCAAGATATGATTGACATTCTTAATAACAAGTCTGGATTACTCGGTATATCTGGTGTATCACCTGATATGCGTGATTTAATTGCAACTAAGGATGAAAATAAACGTTCTGAATTGGCAATTGAAATCTTTATTAATCGTATTGTTAAGTATATTGGTTCATACATTGCATTACTTGGCGGTACTGATGTAATTCTATTTACTGCTGGTATGGGTGAAGGCAATCCATGGATCCGTGAATTGATTTCCAATAGTTTTAACTATATGGGAGTTAAAATTGATAAAGATGCCAATGAAAATGGCAAAGGAATTCGTAAGATCAGTACTGATGATTCTACAATTGATGTGTTAGTTGTACCTACGGATGAGGAATTGATGATTGTTCGTGATGTCGTTAGATTGACGAAATAGAAGATGAATTAAATCGAATTGTGGTACAAATAAAATAGACAACCAATCTTTTGGGTCTAAACTTTCTGGTATTGGTGAAAGCCAATACCAGTTTTTTTATTGTCTAAATTTCTGGATAGAAAAAGGACC
>NZ_RHNU01000032.1 GCF_003946015.1 Companilactobacillus insicii | reverse complement strand
GTGCATAAAAATAGGCATCCTCATTGAGGATGCCCATAGGCCAAAAATCATTCATCAATACTATTTGACAAAGAGCCAAAAATTAAGATATTTTTTCCGCTGGTACCATGATTTCACAGACAAAACCATTCTCATCTTTTGTTGCCCAATAATCTACCAAGTATCGTTCATAACATTTAAGGCCTAATTCATATCCATGTTTGTCTGCCCATACCTCAAGATCATGATATTTAGACGCCGAAGTATTTAGAGCACCTACATTATAAGTGCATAAAAACATTTGTCCACCGAAATCAATTGTTTGTAAACGGTGCGGATCATTTCTTACTGGTTTTTGCATAATAGTTGCTCTCGAAATCGTACCAGATGCCTTCTCCTTGTAATTATCGAACGACAATATAACAGGGCCAGTAATAGCACTACCATACTCTTCCAAGTGATTAATCCAAGGTAAATTAATAATCGAATCCTTATAATCATATTCAAAATCTTGTTCTAAAGAATAGTACTGCTCTTGTTCCACGTATTTCAAGGTAATACTTGATAACCCATTCTCAAGTGCCATATTACCTTCATGCAACATTCCTACCCAATCGTAGATTGCCTGGTAACGGTTTTGCAGTTCTTTTTCTTCTTTTTTTAGCTCATCTAACTTAGCTAGAAAGTTCCTTTCATGAAAAAAGCAGTCACAAGTATCCCCAACACCATTCATCTCTTGAAGATGAAAACCCATTTGCTTGTAATATTTCAAAATTGGGACCATATTCAGCGTATCATCACTATAATAGCGATATCCGTTGTCTGGACATACATAGTCTGGAACTAGTAAGCCCAGCTCTTCGTAAAAGCGTAAGGTCTTGCGAGAAACGCCACAAATTTTGGCTGTCTCTCCAATTGTATGGAGTTTATCCATATTTGCTTTTGCCATATCCACTTTGCTGCCTCCCAACTAAATAACAACTATTGCGAATGCAATAGTTGTTTCATCCGTAGTAATTATTAATTTACTTGTTTAACCAATTCAAATTATGATTGCATTTATAGATGTTGTCAAGCGCTTTCAAAAACTGATACATAAGTATCGATAATAAAAAATATAAAGTAATATTTTATTTTAAAAAAATTTCTATTTTGTGCAATAAAAAAATCTCGTTAATGATTTAAACAATTAACAAGATTCATCTATTTCTTCTATTTAATCGTAACCTTCATAACTTCATCAGTTGGATCAACGCTACGATCTAAATTACTAGCTTTCATATACGATACTGCTGACATGTTTGTAATAATAATCATGACATCAGTTTTCTTACCAGAATTTTCTACAGCCCTCAGATCCATAGTAGCCAAATCATCACCATGAGAAACTTTCTGCCCTTCTACTACCTTTACTTCAAAAGGTTCACCCTTTAGTTGAACCGTATCAATTCCCATATGAACTAACACTTCTAGTCCATTTTGAGTTTTAATACCAATGGCATGTTTAGTTGTAAAGATTGTAGATATTGTCCCATCAACCGGTGAAACGATTAAATTATTATCCGGAATAACGGCATAACCGTCACCTAACATTTTTTGAGCAAATGTAGGATCTGAGACTTCTTCTATATCTTCCAATTGACCCTTAGATATACTATAGAAGAAATCAGTCGAACCTGACTGAATATCGCTATCAGAAGAAGCTGGCTTGCTTTCTTCCTTAGTAGATTTATCAACCTCGACATCAGCATTTTCTTTATATAGTTTGCTTAAATCGTCAGCAACGAATTGAACTTCCGTCCCAATAATAATTTGAACATTATTTTTATCCAATACATTTACACCTGCAGCACCAGAAGACTTTATCATTGCTTGATCAATATTACCTGTATCAAATAATTGCAGACGTAAACGAGTAGTGCAATTATCGATAACTTTAATATTATCATGGCCACCAATTCCTAAGTAAACTTTTTTAGCAGCAATCATATATTTATCATCTTCATCTGAAGTGTCTATTTCTGCGGTATCTTCATTAGTTGTTTCTAATGGTTCACGTCCAGGCGTCATCAGATTAAATTTTTTAATAGCAAAATCGAATCCAAAATAATAAATAGCTGCCATAACCACACCTTGAACCAATAGCATCAAGGGATGATTAGCAATTGGCATATGCAAACTCAAGACATAATCAACTAATCCAGCACTAAATGTAAATCCGGCTGTCCAATGCATGAAAGCAGCAAATGCCATGGATAAACCAGTGAAAGCGGCATGAATCACGTATAAAGGCCATGCTACAAACATAAATGAAAATTCTAAGGGTTCAGTAACTCCAGTGAAAAATGAAGCAAATGCTCCAGCCATCATTAAACTTGCTGTGGCTTTTTTTCGTTCTGGTAGTGCATTGCGATAAATTGCCAAGGCCCCAGCTGGCAATCCAAACATCATAACGGGGAAATATCCAGCTAAATACATACCTGTAATTCCCTTGATCCCTTTGTTAGCCCAAAAATTACCAATATCATTAATACCAGCAATATTGAACTCAAACACCTGATTCAATGCTTGATGCAGTCCTGTAGGAATCAGTAACCTATTAAAGAATCCAAACAGTCCCGCACCCCATGGTCCTAATTTGAAAAAGAATTTACCAAATGTGATCAATGCGTTATATAACGATGGCCAAACAAATAATAATACTACTGTAAATAATAACATCACTAAAGATGCCATGATTGGAACCAATCGCTTACCACTAAAGAATGATAATGCCATTGGCAGCTTAGTTTCATGGAACCTATCGTATAACGCCGCGGCTGTTAATCCAGCGACAATCCCTATAAAAACATTACCGGGGATAGCATTAAATGCAGGGTCAACGTTTTTAACATCGATTCCCCTAAGCAATGCGACATTTGCCGGTGCTAAAACTCCAACGGGGACAATATAGGCAACGACTCCCGCTAATGCTGAAGCTCCATCTTTTTCCTTGGCCATACCTAATGCCAATCCAACGGCAAACAGTAATGCTAACTGCCCTAATATTGCGGTTCCTCCTGCCTGTAGGAACTGTGCTAGTGCCCATTTGTCGGGTAACCAATGTCCAATACCAGCAAGTAGGGCTGCAGCCGGCAAAACAGCAACTGGCAATTGTAATGACCGCCCCATTCTCTGTAAATATGTTTTCATTTCTTTATTTTCCCTTCAAAAACATTAAAATAAACCAATGAACACTATGATAATGGTATAAATATACTTTTTCAAGACAAAAATGCGATGGTATATACCTATGAAACACATTAACCTGCTTTCAAAAAATTAATAATAGCTATTGGTATACTCCATAAGAGGGGGATTTATCATACAATATAATTTTTTTCTAATAAGCTTATTAAGATTGACATAATTCAATATTCCTGTTAATTTATTAATATAATATTTTAAGGAGTGGAACTGGACTGAACACGAATATCGCAAATATCTCCGGTACTAAAAGTTAATCACGTTTATTTAGGGCGCACTGCTATTCAGCAACGCGCTTTTTTTAACCCTACTTTAAAAAAACATATAAATTGAGGAGAAACATTAATTGGAAAAGAAATTTTTTCAAATAGGATTAAACGAACTAAAGAAACAAAATAACTTTGAGGATTTTAAACAAGGTTTAACAAATGATGAAGCCGCCAAAAGACTGGCACAAGATGGACCTAACAAACTAGAGGCTCAAAAAACACCAAAGTGGAAAGTTTTCATAAGACAATTTAAGAGCATGGTTATCTATGTATTGATTGCATCAACTTTAATTACTTTATTGATGGGACACTATTCCGATTCAATAATAATTGGATTAGTAGTTATCATTAACGCTTTGATAGGTTACTATCAAGAAACAAATGCATCAGATGCTCTAGAAAAAATAAAACAAATGTTATCCACTGACGCAACTGTATATAGGGATGGTCAGCGTAAAGACATTCCTGCGGAAGATTTGGTAGTTGGTGATTTAGTCTTCTTAGAAGCAGGTGACAACGTTCCTGCTGATCTTAGAATCGTCGATTCAGATAATTTAAGAATACAAGAATCAGCCTTAACTGGTGAAGCAAATTCGGTAGAAAAAATTTCTGAATCACTTAATGATGATAATGTTGCTCTAGCCGATCAAATAAATATGGCATTTGCTTCCACTGCCGTTACTAATGGTAGTGGTACAGGATTAGTGGTCGCTACAGCTGAAAAAACAGAGATCGGTAAAATTTCAACTTCAGTAAGCTCCGTTAAGCAAAGAAAAACCCCACTAATGACCGTTATCGATAAACTAGGAACTAACACTTCATACTTTATTGTGGCAGCCTCTATCGTAATATTCTTGATAGGATTTTTCTTAGACACATATTCCCTATCAGTTCTTGCATTAGCAGTAGTGGCAATGATGGTTGGTGCTATTCCTGAAGGATTGCCGGCTACAACGTCAGTTATTCTCGCCAAGGGTGTAAGTGACATGGCAAAGAATCAAAACACCATCGTTAAAACATTGCCAGCCGTTGAAACTCTAGGCTCAGTTGATGTTGTTGCAACAGATAAAACTGGTACTCTTACAAAGAACGAAATGACTGTAACTGATATTATGATAGATGATGAAGAATATCAGGTCAGCGGTATTGGTTACCGTCCTGAAGGTGAAATAACTAAAGATGGACGTCCCATCAAAATCAATCAAAAACTTCAATTATTATTAGATACTGGTTATGAAGCTAATGACACTGATCTAACTGAAGAAGATGGACATTGGACTATCAATGGTGAACCAACTGACGGTGCATTCTTAACTCTATATCACAAAATAATACCTTACGGAACTCCTGATAAATATGAAGAATTGGATATTCTTCCTTTTGATTCAGACTTCCGATATATGGCAAAACTGGTTAAAGATAAAGATGATAATCGATTATTATTCGTTAAGGGATCACCCGATAAGTTATTGGAAATGGCTAAAAAGAACGATGATGAATTCAACTATGACAAATGGTTCTCTCTCGTTAAGAAGTTCTCCGAAGAAGGTAAACGCGTTATTGCCGTTGGATACGAAAAGCAATCTAATAATTTAAACGAAATAACACATGAGATAATAACTGACGGGCTTAACTTCCTAGGTTTAGTAGCTATCATTGACCCACCTCGTGAGGAAGTAATTGAAGCTCTTAAAGTAATGCGAAAAGCCGGTGTTGCCGTAAAAATGATTACTGGTGATAACGCTATAACTGCTAAAACTATTGGTGAAAAATTAGGATTAGCTTCTGAAATACATGCTATTACCGGTCCTGAATGGGATGAATTAAGTGATGAAGAACGTGTGATAGCAGCGGATAAAAATCAAGTGTTTGCTAGAACAACTCCAAATAATAAAATTGAGATCATTGAAGCTCTGCAAAAAAATAACAAAGTAACTGCAATGACTGGGGATGGTGTCAATGACGCTCCCGCACTAAAACGTGCCGATATTGGTGTTGCTATGGGTATTAAAGGTACTGATGTTGCTAAAGACTCGGCCGATATGGTATTAACCGATGACAACTTTGCAACAATTTCAACTGCTATTAAAGAAGGTCGCAGAATCTTCGATAATATCAAAAAAAGTATCCTTTATTTATTACCGATTTCATTCTCTGAAGGTTTAATTGTTGCCTATGCTATTTTAACCAAGAATGAAATTCCGCTACACCCTACACAGTTACTATGGATCAACATGGTTTCAGCCATCACTATCC
This sequence comes from Companilactobacillus insicii, assembly GCF_003946015.1. Classification (GTDB taxonomy): domain Bacteria; phylum Bacillota; class Bacilli; order Lactobacillales; family Lactobacillaceae; genus Companilactobacillus; species Companilactobacillus insicii. The sequence continues at coordinate 20,921 of NZ_RHNU01000032.1, read as the reverse complement.
AATTTGCCTTAATTTTTGAACCAGCTGAAGATGGAATCATGGATCGAAACCCACGGAAAACTGGTGCCAAATTCATGAATCGACATGATATTTTCCAAATGACTTACATAGCTATTCTCATTGCTGGTGTAAGTTTAATAGTTGACGCTTGGCTGATTGGTAACGGTGTTAGTCAGACCATAGCAAGTACAACAATGGTTAACGTATTAGTAGTCGGTAAAATATTCTACTTGTTCAACATTCGTACTCCAAAATTAGCATTATCAAAAGAACTTTTCTCTAACATGTATGCTTTTATCTTCGTAGGCCTCATGATTGTTCTGCAGCTAATATTAACTTATGTACCATTTATGCAAGACATTTTCCACACTGGTTCAATAGGAATACCAGAATGGTCACTTGCTGTAATAGGTGGAATTATAGTATTAGCCGTTTCAGAATTTGATAAAATTATTCGATTACTTATGAAGACCAAAAATGCATAATAAGGAATAACGAATTAACTACAAACAAACGTCCTAGTGTTTACTACGTAAATACTAGGACGTTTTTGTTTATAAGCTATTCTCTCATTTTTTTATTGCGTTGCTACAAGAGGATAATCATTATCTAAAATATAACCGAAACCTCTAACGGTTTTAATCCATGTCGGAGAAGAAGGATTTTCTTCTAGTTTATCTCTTAAATGACTAATATGAATATCTATGGTACGACTTGAACCTGCTGCATCGTAACCCCAAACGCCGGAAAGTAACTGTTCTCTACTAAGAACCTGACCACGATGCTGCATTAAATACCATAGTAAACTGAATTCTTTAGGTGTTAAGCCTAAGTCCACCCCTTCGTGTGAAACGCGGAAGTGCTTCAGATCAATAGATAGGTCATGACATTGTACAGTATGCTTAACGTCTTTTTCAATTTTTTTCTTTGCTTGATTTACGGCAAATTTATCATAAACCCAGAACAATTGTTTAAATTTGGAAATTAATTCTGGATATGACAAAGGTTCCACCAAATAGGCATCCACATTAATGTCGTAAAATAATTTACACTCATCTTTTTTCTTTGTTGGAGACAAAACGACAATGGGTCCATCAATCTTATCGCGAATCTCCTTCAATGTATTTAAAGAAGTTTTTAAATCAGTTGTAGATAAGTCCCAAATAAGTCCAGATACATCATCATCATTCACCATTTCAATAGTTTTATTAGGTGTTGTCATATTATGAATGAACCACCCCTGACTGTTGCAATAGCTGTTCATTTCAATGAACAATGGCAGATTCTTACTCAATAGTACCAACGGTCGCATCGATTCAACCTCTTTCCACTCATAGATATTGCTTTTCCCTTTATGTAACATGATTATAACTTATTAACAGTATGTCGTAATCTTTTTTGCATAAAATGAGTATTCTATTTTGATATATACCAATATAATTAGAATAAATGTCCGTTCAGGCAATTTCAAACAAATTTGTTTATACATGATATATAAAAATATAAATGCAAACTTTACATAATCTTTACAAACAACAAACAAGTTTTATACATCCAAGAGTTATATTTGCATCATGTACTAAATATTGTTAGTAAGGGGTTAGTTATGAAAAAGAAAAATATCATTTCTGCAATCCTTTTATTCGGTGCTTTCATTGCCGTTTTAACTGGATGCAGCAATAGCAAGAGCAGTTCTAGTTCATCAGATTCCAACGCTTCAGGTAAGATTACTGCAGTTGGATCAACAGCTCTACAACCTTTAGTGGAAAAAGCTGCAAGCAATTTCCAAAAAGACAACAGCAAGATCAGTATCACTGTACAAGGTGGAGGTTCTGGTACTGGACTTAGTCAAGTACAAGACGGATCAGTTGCAATTGGTAACTCTGATATCTTTGCTGAATCAAAAGACGGTATCGACGCTAAAAAGCTTGTCGATCATAAGGTTGCTGTAGTTGGTATGGCTCCAGTTGTTAATAAAGAAACTGGCGTTAAAAACCTAACAATGGATCAATTGAAAAAAATCTTTACAGGAAAAATTACAAACTGGAAAGATGTTGGTGGTAAGGATCAAGAGATAACAGTTGTTAACCGTGCTGAAGGTAGTGGTACTCGTGCAACATTTGAAGATGCTGTCTTAGGTGGAGATAAAGCTGTTAAATCTCAAGAACAAGATTCTAATGGTACTGTCCAAAAAATTGTTGAAAGTACACCAGGTGCTATTAGTTACTTAGCATTCTCATACATCAACGACAAAGTACAAGCTGTATCAATCAACGATGTTAAACCTACAGATGCAAATGTTGAAACAAACGACTGGCCTATCTGGTCATATGAACATATGTATACAAAGGGTGAAGCTAAGGATGCAACAGCTAAATTCTTGAAATACATGGACTCAAGTGCAGTTCAAAAAGACCTTGTTGGCAAAATGGGATACATCAGTATCCACGACATGAAAGTTCAAAAAGACGCCAAAGGTACTGTTTCAAACAAATAATTCTGAGGGACTTTGACTATTAGCATTGTTGACAGTCGAAGTTCCTTTTTTCATGTCTCAATTTATAGGAGGCTCTAAATGTTATGGATGAAATCCAACGTAAATTACAACAAAGTTCAAAGGCTACCAGAGAAGATCGTCTAGGAAGAACCATCTGTTACACCTGTATTGGCCTAATCATTATGCTAGTGACCTGCATATTATATTTTATTGCTTCAAAAGGTATTGCCACTTTCACCAAAGACCATGTTAATGTATGGCAATTCATAACAACCTCAAATTGGGAACCAGGAAATATGGATAGCAAAGGTCATCCTATGGTCGGTGCCCTTCCAATGATAGTTACATCCTTCAGTGTCACTTTATTAGCAGCGTTAGTTGCAACACCATTTGCAATTGGCGTCGCGATCTTCATGACAGAAATTTCAGCAAAACGTGGTGCTAAGTTATTACAACCAGTAATTGAATTACTAGTGGGAATTCCATCAGTAGTCTATGGTTTCATTGGTTTATCGCTTATTGTTCCATTTATTAGACATATTTTTGGTGGAACAGGATTTGGTATCCTATCAGGTACCCTAGTACTATTCGTAATGGTATTGCCTACCATTACATCATTAACTGTTGACAGTTTAAAAGCTGTACCAATGCATTATCGTCAAGCTTCACTAGCTTTAGGCGCTACTCGATGGCAAACAATATACAAAGTTATTCTGAGAGCAGCAACACCTGGAATTTTGACTGCCATTATCTTCGGTATGGCACGTGCTTTTGGTGAAGCATTAGCGGTTCAAATGGTTATAGGTAATGCTATTTTAATGCCAAAAAATCTTGTCTCACCTGCTTCAACATTAACTAGTAAGTTAACTACAGATATTGGTAACACCGTTATGGGAACTCTACCTAATGACGCTCTATGGTCATTGGCTTTGATTCTTTTACTAATGTCACTGTTCTTCAACATGTTAGTAAGATTCATCGGAAAGAGAGGTAACATAAAAAATGCATCCTAAACGTACAGATAAAATTGCAACAGGAATTATTTATACTGTTGTATTTGCAGTTGTAGCAATATTAGTATTCCTTATTGGTTATATTTTGGTGAATGGTGTGCCGGATATAAATTGGCATTTTCTAACATCACAGGCTCAATCTTTTAGTGCTGGCGGTGGTATTCGAGACCAGCTATTCAATTCATTATATTTACTAGTCCTAACTCTAATTATTTCATTCCCTATTGCTATGGGAGCAGGAATTTATTTAGCTGAATATGCTAAAGATAATTGGATAACAGATATAATTCGAACTTCTATCGAAGTACTAAGTTCCCTTCCCTCAGTTGTAGTTGGATTATTTGGTTATTTGCTACTAGTCAACCAACTGAACATGGGATTCTCTATTTTATCAGGTGCTATTGCCCTAACATTTTTTAATCTTCCTCTGTTAACTCGTAATATTGAAGAATCGTTGAATAGTGTTCCAGGTTTACAAAAAGAAGCTGGTATTTCACTTGGATTATCTGACTGGAAAACTATTACTAAAATAATTGTTCCAGAAGCACTACCTGGTATTCTGACTGGGGTAATTTTAAGTTCTGGACGTGTTTTTGGTGAAGCAGCCGCACTAATTTATACAGCTGGTCAAAGTGCGCCATCAGTTTCTTATACTAATTGGAATATTTTTGATCCTAGTAGCTTTTTAAATCCAATGAGACCAGCTGAAACCTTGGCAGTTCACATTTGGAAAGTAAATACAGAGGCAGTAACTCCTGATGCCCATGCAATTTCAAGTGGTTCATCCGCTGTATTGATCATTGTTATATTAATATTCAACTTAGGTGCCAGATTTATAGGTAACCATATTTATAAAAAAATGACTGCAGCAAAGTGAGGTATTAATTTGAAAACATATGACTTTGACGACAAATATATCATTAATCTAGATTCCGAAATGGCCATTGAAACAGATAATATTCAAGTTTCTTATGGTAAAAATCAAGCAATCTTTAATACTAGTTTAAAATTTCCACGATTTAAAATAATTTCACTAATTGGTGCATCTGGTTCAGGAAAATCTACCTATCTAAGATGTCTCAATCGAATGAATGATAAAATTGCCACAGTCGACGGCAAAATAATGTATCGAAACGTTGATATCAATGATCCCAAAACTAATGTATATGAAGTTAGAAAGCACATTGGTATGGTATTTCAACGACCCAATCCTTTTTCAAAGTCCATTCGAGAAAATATCGAATTTGCTTTGAAAGAAAACGGTATTCGTGACAAAAATGAATTAGATGAAAGAGTTGAAATGAGTCTGCAAGACGCTGCACTATGGGAAGAAGTAAAAGACGAATTAGATACTAGTGCGTTGGCACTATCAGGTGGTCAACAACAACGACTTTGTATTGCCAGATCAATCGCTATGAAACCTGACATTCTTCTGCTAGATGAACCAGCAAGTGCGCTTGACCCAATCTCAACCTCAAAAATCGAAGATACAGTTCAACTATTAAGTAAAAACTTGACCGTTATTATCGTAACTCACAATATGCAACAAGCATCACGTATAAGCGACTATACAGCATTCTTCCACATGGGACACATAATTGAATACAATGAAACTAGAAAAATCTTTACTAAACCAAAAATAAAAGCTACCGATGATTACATATCTGGTGACTTTGGATAAAACAAAAGATAGTTTATTTCGTTTAGCTATACAAAACACCCCCGCATTTACTTACGTAGATACGAGGGTGTTTTTAAGTTACGCTCTTTAATGTCTCAAAACTAATCGATATTCATCATCATTCTTAGTTTCTTTAATATGATACTTATTAGCAATAATTCTACGCAAATTGTCCAGTTGTTTAGTATCTGAACTTCTAAACATTTTTGCAATTTTCGTAAAAATATTAGGTTTAGCCTCAACATCTTCAGTTGAATACAAAACTGATCGACAAATTTCATAAGCTTCACCAATTACATAAATATTATTCTGTCTTGAATAGACTAATTGAAATAGTTCTGTTTGATCTGAAACTTTCATAATTTAACCACTCCTAGTGATTTCATTATGACATATTGTCGTTATTTGTACTATATATTAAAGATTATCTCCCTTAGAACGCAACAATTCACCAAGTGAAGGTTGATCTTTAGGATCAATGTGATATTTAGCAGAATATTCATCAACAGCATCTTGGCCATACAGCTTAGCATCTAGTGGCATAAAGGCTGTAGCAATTGGATCTTCCTGCTTAATAACTGCATTTACAACGATTGGCTTCTTGTTACCTGAGTCTTGTAATTTCTTGATTTTGTCGAAAACATCATTTGCTTCTTTGATGTTAGTAACAGTAAATCCAATACCACCAAGTCCTTCGGCAACTTTAGCCCAGTCAGCTCCTGTTAAATCAACACCATACAAATGCTGCTTTGTAGCTACTTGTTCATAATAAATGAAACCTAGTCTTTCATTTGATAGTACAACATTAACAACTGGCAATCCATAACGAGCCTCAGTAATAATATCTGGTGCGACCATTGAAAATCCGCCATCACCAGACAAAGTCCATGCTTGACCATCTGGAACACTCAATGCACCAGCAATTCCAGCTGGAAGTCCAAATCCCATTGTGGCAAACAATCCTGACAACGCAAACTTTTGATTTTTGTTCATCGGTAATCCACGAACACCGAATTCTGAAACATTACCTGTATCGACACCGTATGTATCGTTAGGACCAGCCATTTCAGAAATCTTAGATGTGATTGTTTCTGGATTCAAACCATCGCTATCGTCCTTAGCACGTGCTTCCAGCCATCTATCCCAATTGGCTTTGTTCGTCTGATTAGCTTTTAACCAATCACCTGCTGGCAATGTTTCACCAGTCTCAATTAAGGCTTTTAAGTAGCTTTCGGCATCAGAAATAACAGCATAATCAACATCAACCGTCTTACCAATATCATAAGGATTATTGTTAACTTCAATAATTTTTAAGTTCTTTGGCCAGAATCCAGCAAATGGAAATTCAGAACCTAAAAACAAAATTAAATCGGCATGTTGCAAAGCTTCAAATCCTGACTTACTCCCTAAACGACCAAATGTACCAATGAAATTGGGATGATCAGTACTAATAACACCAGTAGCTGGCACCGTATTCATAACTGGCAAGTTAAATTGCTCTGAAAACTTAGTCAAGGTATCACGAGCACCCAATAAACCACGTCCGGCATAAACTAATGGATGCTTAGCTTCTTTCAACATCTTTAATGTATTGGTTACATCCTCTGAATTAATTGTTTGTGAATAATTATTTTCGACAACTTTTGGTGTCTTAGGTGACTCATAATCAATTTCAGCTGCTGTTAAATCTTCTGGTAATGTAACGACAGCCACGCCCTTTTGACGATATGCTTCACGAATTGCTTGATTAATGACATATGGAATTTGCTCTGCAGTTGTAACAGTACGATTATATACCGCTACATCGGAGAACATTGGTGTCTCATCCATTTCCTGGAAGTAATTTGTATTCATAGCTGTTTGTGGAACTTGTCCTACTAATGCTAAAACTGGAACATGGTCCATCTTGGCATCGTACAATCCATTGAATAGATGTGTTGCACCAGGACCGGCAGAACCGAAAGCTACTCCAATTTTACCTGTGAACTTAGCGTCAGCTGATGCTGCAATGGCACCAACTTCCTCATGACGTACTTGAATATACTTAATCTTATCTTTTTCCAAGTACAGTCCCTCAACTGTATGGTTAATAGAGCCACCTGGAATACCATAAACATGATTGACTCCCCATTCTTCTAGAACTTTAACAAGCGCTTGCCCTGCTATCATTTTTGTCATTACAAAGACTTCCTTCTATTAAAATGATTTATTCTGAAAACGAATTCAGGATCATTTTTACAATAATAGAAAAAATTGTCAAAGATTCTTTCTCGTGAATTATTTATTTTAATTATATTTTTATTCAAAATAATTAAATATTATTTACAAATTTAGAAAGTCTTTATTCTGGATATATGTTTAAACAGGTATTAAGATTATGAAAAATAATGAACGGTGGTGCTAATCATGCAAGTATTTCAAAAGAAAGATATTAACGAACTACTAAGCCAGACATCCCCCTTGAAACGAACATTGCATACCTGGGATCTAACTTTTCTTGGTATTGGAGCAATTATTGGAACAGGTATTTTTGTTCTTACTGGCAAGGGGGCTTTGACAACTGGACCTTCACTAGCAATTTCATTTCTAATTGCTGCAATATGTTGTGGATTTGCTGGATTGTGCTATGCGGAATTTGCCTCTATGGCACCTGTAGCTGGTTCAGCATATACATACTCTTATATTTCATTCGGTGAAATTATTGCCTTTATCATAGGTTGGGACCTAATTCTTGAATATGCATTAGGTGCTGCAACTGTTTCCGCTGGATGGTCAGGATATTTTGTAAATTTGATGAGTAACTTAGGGATACATATACCAAAGGTTTTAACCGCAGCAGCTGGAACTACTCCTGGTGTTACTACTTATTTTAATCTTCCCGCATTTTTAATTATTTTGATCATTACTTATATTTTGGCTAGAGGAATCAATACTACTAAACGTGTCAATGACACAATGGTAATTATAAAATTATCTGTAATTATTTTATTTATTATTTGTACAGTTTGGTTTATCAAGCCCCAAAACTGGAAACCATTCACTCCTTATGGTTTGTACTCATTCCATAATGGTACAGCCTCAGGTGTCATTCCAGCAGCATCAATTGTTTTCTTTTCTTTTATTGGATTTGATTCTGTTTCATCTAGTGCTGAAGAAACCATAAATCCTAGCAAAACGTTACCACGTGGGATTATGTTATCACTTGGTATTTCTACAATATTATATATTGCAATGACTCTTATAATGACTGGTGTAGTTAAATATACTGTATTCGCAAAATTCCTAGACGCTCCTATTCTAGCGGTTCTCAAAGCTACAGGACAAATTTGGTTAAGTATTATTGTCAGCATCGGTGCAATCCTCGGAATGACTACAGTTATCTTGGTTCAATTATACGGTCAATCACGTATCACCTACTCAATGTCTCGTGACGGTCTGTTTCCTAAGTTCTTTGGTGACGTAGATTTACAACGTCAAACTCCTTACAAAGGCACTTGGTTCTTTGGTATTATAACTGCTATAACTGCTGGATTCATTAATTTGAACATTCTATCCGAACTAGTTAACATTGGTACACTTACTGCATTTATCCTAGTTTCTGCTGGAGTATTGTGGATGAGACATAAACACCCCGAAATACATCGTGGCTTCCGTGCACCTGGTGTTCCAATTACACCAATTATTGCAATTGCTTTTTGTTTATTATTAATTGCTGGACTTAACTGGGAAACATGGTTAAGATTTGTAGTTTGGTTTGCGGTTGGATTGGTCATTTACTTCAGTTATTCTTATAAGCATTCTAAATTAAGAAATTAAAAAAAACGAGTTGCAAAAATTGCAGCTCGTTTTGTATTTTAGTTAATTTGTACAAGTTCAATTGAAAGAGCACAATTTTTGACGAAGTTACTTTTTTTATATAAATTAGTGTAATCATAGTTCTAACAATAAAGGTTTTTTTAGTTTACTTTAAGAAATGAATAGTATAATTACAACGAACTAGTAGGATAGCCGAATGAAAGACGTTCCTATTAGGTATTTAGCACTATCTCTCCCACTTATTCAATATTAATTTATTATATATCATAACATATCAGTTAATACTTATATTTATAATAAAATAGGCAGGGGTGATATATATAATATCAAAACCTTTATTTCACAAACAAATACTATATTCAAACAGTTGTGTAAACGCTTTTGATTGTGCTAATATGCCCTTTTTGATAAACTAATTAATCATACCTTGCTCTTCAATGAGCAATCTAATTAATCTATCGTTAAAGAGAATCATTTTTTTGACTGGAGGTACATAAATGCTTGGTAAAATAAGTAAGCTTATTCGAGAACGTCGTAGGTCTTTAAACTTAACAATTGAACAATTAGCTGAAAAATCTGGTGTTTCAGAAAGTTTTATCTCACGTATTGAGAGAGGCGAAGTTGATAACGTCAGAATAAAAAAGTTGAATGATATTGCGAATGCTTTGAATATGCAATTGTCCGACTTTTTTACCGATTCAAATCTATCAGATATTTATACATTAGACTTGATCAAATACCTATCTAACTTACCAGAAGACGAGAGAAAAAGAGTTTCAGAAGTACTCTTAAAAGTTATCAACCTATAATCCGTATTCTTCTATGATTAGTCCGGCGATTTCTTTAAAACTTTAGAATAACCTACAGTTTAATTTTTGAAAACATTTCTAATTAGTAAGTTAATGTAAATAGGACTCCCAGCATGACATTTAGTCAAAGCTAGGAGTCCTATTTTATTTTTTAATTATTAAAAAACTGAGTTAGTATTAAGAAAACTATTCCACCGACAATAATTCCAATTCCAATGATGAAAAAGTTCCAAAGGCCTAAAATACCAAAGATTATCAACAAAATTCCGATAAATGGGTGACGTAACAATGCCGCCCCTGTTTTGATAAATAACCAAATTATTACCAGAATTGCCACTCCGATAGCAATCAAAAGTGATGCTGAACTCGATGTACCAGTTGCCATTAATGTGAGCATTTCATTCCTCCTTATGATGCTAGATTATAGCATTACTCAATGAAGGAAGTATGAAAAAAGATACTATTTTTTTATTAAAACCTTGTTCAAAATATTGTACATAATGAACGACAAGTAAAATCCGGCAGCATAACAAATTAGAGTTATATCTAAAACAGTTAACATTTCATTTTTGTAGGTCAGCGCATTAAATAAATAAACAAAAATTCCAGCAATTAATAGCACTCCGCCTAAGCCAAGTAGATACTTATGAACATGGACAAAGAAAACATCACTATTGCTAGGCTTGTGTAGCTCTTCATTCTTAAATTGGCTAATTATATCAACAATTGCCGTGTCTTCATCATTACCCAATGATTTTTGATCACTCACATAATCAACCATCATAGTTTTAATTTCCATTTTTTCATCTTCATTAACATTCAGGTCGTGAATAAATTGATCAATTGATTCATAAGATTTGTACAGAGGATTAATTCTCAAATGATCAATATAATTAATAATTGACCAGAACGCCGCCAGCATAATGGCAAACATATAGCCAACCACAAATATAAACTCTGTTTTTGAAGGATCAATAACGCTGTCTAAGTAGTAACACACAAAGAATAAAATCATTGAAAACACTAGTATTGCTTTATAACTAATTTGTTTAATCGAAAAATAATTCACCTTATCCACCTCACAAAAACCTTTGAACGACTTCAGATAATGATTTAAAATCATGCTTCATACTATCTAACTGATCAATGCCTTGATTTGTAATATGATAATACTTTCGTTTTCCACCATGGGTCTTTTCACCCCAATAAGCTTCAATACATTCCTGTTTTTCTAATCGTTTCAAAGCTAAGTACAAAGTGGTCTCTTGAATCTCGAAGGTTTCATTAGATTTGTCAGTTATAGTTTTAGAAATTTGGTAACCATAATTATCCTCTTCCTTAAGAACAGATAGAATCAATAAATCTATTGTTCCTTTTAACATTTCCTTATTCATTAGGCCAGATCCTCTTACGCGATATTATTACTTCCATTTTACAGAATCCTAGCACTAATTACTAATCATGTTCCAATTAAAAAATTTGTTTTCTACTTTGTAAGTAAGATTTATTATTTTTACAATAAATTTTGAATTATTCAAATAAATATAAGAAATAATACTAATGATAGTTCCAATTGATGCTCCTACAAATATATCAATTGGATAATGAACTCCAACAAATATTCTGGATATTCCCACTATAATGGCAAGAACCGGAAATAAATATCGTAGCTTGGATTTAAAATAAATAAAGAAAATTACCATAATACTAAAAAACACAATTGTATGATCACTGGGAAAACTATTCCCTATATTCTTAGAAATTAACTTATTTACACCACTTAATACAGCGAATGGTTGCTTATGAAAATAAATATGCCCGGCAACTAGCTTTCCTACCAATTCAGATAGAACACAAGATAATGTCGCTATTATTAACATTTTTCTTGTTTGAAAATCATTTCGTTTAGCGAACCAAAGAATTACCATCACTAAAGCTAAAATATAGACTGTATATTTCGCAGTAAAAACACCTAAATAATTTAAAGTTTCAGATTTATTAGCTAAATTATTAATCAACCTAAACATGTAAATATCCATTTCAAACCTCTACCTAACATTATTAAGTACTCGAAGAATAAATAATATAATAATGTACTAAATAATGCAAGGTACTGTTAAAAAACTTGTTTCTGAATGAATAATGTGCGTATCTTCACTGGTATACTTTTGTTAATAAATATTGGGGGATTATTATGAAATCATTAGCCGTACAGTCCAAAGATGACACTAAAATTAGTAACATCAAATTAATGAATATAGATGAGCCCGTCATTTCCGACGACGAAATACTAATAAAAGTTCACGCAGTTGGTCTAAATCCCGTTGATTATAAACTAGTGGAACAACATAATAAAGCATGGAATTATCCACATATTTTGGGATTAGACGCAGCTGGAGAAATCATAAAAGTCGGAACTAATAGTAAAAATCTAAAAATCGGTCAACGCGTATTTTTCCACAGTGATTTATCCAAAGATGGTGTATTTGCGGAATATGCTAAAGCAAAATATAATACGGTAGCTCATATACCTGACAATGTTACATACGAAGAAGCGGCCTCTATATTGTGTAGCGGTCTAACCGCATATCAAGCAATTTATAGAAAAGTAAGTCTATCCGGAAAAAAGAATATCTTAATTCACGCCGGAGCTGGCGGAGTTGGAACAATAGCAATTCAATTGGCAAAAATAGCTGGATTAACTGTCATAACTACTGTATCTGAATTTAAAAAGGATATTGTTAAATCGCTTGGGGCAGATTATGTAATCGATTACCACAACGAAAATGTAACTGATCGAATTAATGAAATTACTAATGGCGACGGCGTTGATATCATTATTAATGATATTGGTAATCCTGAAGAAGATTTAGCAAGATTAGCATATAATGGCGCACTAATTTGTATACTTGAAACTCCAGATTTGACTAACTATAACCTCTCTTCAAAAGGACAAAGTGTTTCATCGTTAAATCTTGGAGGTGTCCATCAATCAAACTACCAAAACCAGTTGAACGATCTATCTGTAATGGCAGAAGCACTTGCAAAACTTATTTCGGAAAATAAGCTAGATCCAGTTATTACCAAAAGAATTAAATTTAAAGATATTCCCAAGGGACTGGAGGAACTAATCAATCATAAAACTATTGGTAAAATTGTTGCTACTATTTAATTACACCAAAAAGGGCTAGTTATCTTTTTAAAAGATAACTAACCCCTTTTTCATTATTTCGAAAATTATAAAGCTTTTTCTCTATTTTGAATTTTTTCAATTGCCTTTAACAACTTTGCAATATCATCTCGATAAACTTCACCAATATTACCAATACGGAAAGTTGGTACTTGTGAAATTTTACCAGGATAAATTACAAAACCAGCTTCTTTCAACTCATTATAGAATTCTTGAAAATTAAAATCATCAGTTGGATAAATGAAAGACGTAATAATTGGTGATTGCCATTTTTCATCAACTAACACCTTAAAACCAAGGTGTTCCATGCCTGAAGCAAGTTGTTTCTGATTTGATTGATATCTCTTATAGCGTCTTTGAAGACCACCTTCAAGTTTCAATTCTTCTAGTGCCTGAGCAAATGCATGAACAACATGTGTAGGAGAAGTGAAACGCCATTTGCCGTTATTCTTTTCCATTTCATTATATTGATCATACAAATCCAAAGATAATGTTCTCGCAATGCCTTCAGTAGCTTCTAATAATGATTTGTTTGCAATTACAAAAGCAAATCCTGGCACTCCTTGAATACACTTATTAGTGCTACTAATTAGAAAATCAATATTGATACCATTGACATCAATTGGAATACCACCAAAACTACTCATAGCATCCACAATGGTAACAATTCCCTTCTCATGAACCCATGGGACAATATCTTCAATGGGATTCAAAATACCTGTCGTAGTCTCGCAATGAATCATTGCAAAATGAGTGATTTCTGGATGTTCGTCGATTTTTGCTTTAACATCGGCTAAAAGAACTGGACTTTGCTCATCAACAGCTAAATCAATATGGTTGATGCCGTACACATCTGCCATCTGACCTATTCTCTTACCATAAGCACCATTCATTGCAATCAATAATGTACCATCATCAGGAATAACTGAACTAATAACCGATTCCACACCGTAAGTACCACTACCCTGAATTGGAACAGCCGTGTATTTGGAGGGATTCACGTCTGCCAATGCCAAAAGTGACTGACGAATGGATTGGGTGATTTCCTTATAGTCATCATCCCAAGTACAATAATCAAATTCCATTGCCTTTTTTACAGTGGCACTAGTCGTTAGTGGACCTGGTGTTAATAATAAGTAATTGTTATCCATTAGTTACCTCCTCAGATGCATTCAAAGTTTCAATTACATCTGGTAATTCCGACATATTATTAATAATTAAATCTGCGCCTTCGTTTTCAAAGATTCTTTTAACTTCACGGCGTTTCAAAAGTTTCTCATCTTCTGTAAGTGTATTGAATTCATCTTCTGATAATCCCATCAAACTACTACCCTCAATGATTCCAACGGTTATAACTCCTGCATTTTTACCTTCTTGAATATCAACAACAGTATCACCAATTTTCATTACACTTTGTAATTCATCGATACTAAATTGTGACAAAATGGTTTTTATCATAGCTGGTGAAGGACGGCCTTGACCAGCTACATCTTCAGAAGTAATAACTAACTCAGGAAGGTATCCTAATTTAGCAGCACTGTCTTTAACAATGTTCATCATTTCTAAAGTATATCCAGTTGTAGTTGCAACACGAATATGGTGTGCCGTAAGGTATTGAAAAGCTTTAAGAACTCCTGGTTTTAGCTCAGTCGAAATCTTCAAATGATTTATCAAAGATTCTTGAAATAAACCATAAACATTTTCTCTATCCTCTTCACTAGGACTACGATGATATATTTCTTTCCATTGATCATTTATTCTCGGCATTGCCAAAATTTTACCAATATGATCCCATTTAGCAATTCCCATATCTTGTCTGATTTCTGAATCTAAAATACTAATTCCAGCTCTATCAAATGCTTTTTTAAACGCAATAACCGGTGCTAAACTACCATAATCAACGGTAGTTCCAGCCCAATCAAAAATAACTGTTTTAATCATAAAATTATCCTCTTAACCTATTTAGCGATGTAAGCCTTTCTTAGTTTAACCGCAATAAATTCCAATAAAATGGCCACCGCGATAATTAAATAAACAATCATTCCAACTTCATGGAAATCAAAACTCATACCACTGGCAACAAATAATTGATAACCTATACCACCAGCACCAGCAGCTGCACCCACAGCAACCGCATTGGCAAAATTAATTTCTAAACGAATGAATGTCCATGATACTAGTGAAGCTATTATTGTTGGCCAAATTGCTTGAAATACAATAACCCAGAATTTACTACCAGTTACCTTCAATGCTTCAATCGTAGATTGATCAATTTCTTCAATACTCTCTGAATATGCTTTAGTTAAATAAGCAACACTATGAAAACTTAGTCCCAATATAGCTGCATTCGTTCCTAAACCACAGACAATTGAAAAAATCAGAACCCAGATAATTGTTGGGATTGCACGTACTATAGCCATGAAGACTCTTATACCACTACCCAACCATGCATTTGTTAAATTTTTAGATGCCATGACAGCCAAGAAGAAGCCCACAACCGCACCAATAATTGTTGTCATAATTGAAAGTAACAAACTGATACCTAAAGCTTGCAAAAGCATGACTATCCCATCAGATCCTGCACTTGGTTGTAAAAACATTTGATTCAATGTCATCATTAATCCACTAAAGGCTGAACCTATCTTCACATTAGCTGCATCTAGATGTGTCAATGTATAAGCAGTCGTCAATATTAGAAAAGTAATAACACCCGTGATCATATAACTAGACAAACTTGGATTACGTAATTTTATTTTATTAGGTTTTGGAGATTTAGGCTGTGTAAGCAATCTCTCATCGCTATTAGAAATCATAAGATAACCTTTCTGATTTGATTAGATAGAACTTCTAACACTATTACAACGACAATAATTGATAACACCGTCATACCAGCCGCATCAAATCTAAAACTTTTATAATATATGTCAAATACAAAACCAATACCTGTACCAGTCAAAATACCTACTAGTGTGGCATCACGTACATTGTTTTCAATCATATACAAAATCCAACTAATCAAACTTGGCATAATCTGTGGTAAAACTGCTTGGAAAATAACTTGGAAATAACTCGCACCAGTTGCTTTCAAAGCTAACATTGTCTCACTAGCTTCGTCTTCAATGATTTCCATAAAAGCGCGTATCAAATATCCTACTGACATCAAAAGTAATGCCAGAAATCCGGTAAAATCACTTTGCTTGAATGAAAATAATAAAATCATTGCCCATGCAACTAATGGAATATTTCTAAAGAATGAAGCTATTCCACGAACCACTGTCTGTACCAAAGCATTACCACCTGTAGCCTTAGCCCCAATTAAAGCTACAAAAATTGCAATGAATGAGGCTACAACTGTTGAAGCAATAGCTAATAAAACTGTCCCTATTAATTTCTGCCAAATAGTTGGGAGAAAATGAATGGAATTTGCAGTTGGCTTGAAGTTAATACCTAACCAAGAAAAAGCTTTTGGAATAGCAACTATTCCAGTCAATCCATCAAATTTTAGTATCCAACTACTTAATAGATAAATACTTCCAATAAGTGCGATAGTTCCTGTCTGTTTCCAATGTTTTCGAGCTAAATAATTTACAGGTGTTTGCATTAATTAAGCTCCTCAGTAACATTTTGATCATATAATGTCTCCAATATTTTCTCAGATAAAGCATCTGATTCTTCATTAAAAACCATTTTCCCCTGACGAATTCCAATAATTCGGTCTGCGTAATCCTTTGCCAACCCAATTTGATGCAAGTTGGCAATACAAATAATATTGAATTCAGTAGTCAGATCCTTTAACAATTGCATAACTGTTTGTGATGATGCCGGATCTAATGAAGCAATCGGTTCGTCACAAAGAATAACTTTAGGATGTTGTATCAGTGATCTAGCAATCCCAACACGTTGCTTTTGACCACCACTTAATTCAGAACAGCGTTGTAAAGCAAAATCCTCAAGTCCTACTTTTTGTAGTAGAGTCAT
Organism: Companilactobacillus insicii; assembly: GCF_003946015.1. GTDB lineage: Bacteria > Bacillota > Bacilli > Lactobacillales > Lactobacillaceae > Companilactobacillus > Companilactobacillus insicii. The sequence goes on along the minus strand of NZ_RHNU01000032.1, from coordinate 3,937 downwards.
TGCTTCTTGCTTTTCCTCATTTGTATAACGTCCAAACATCCCCGCCAGAGTGGACTTATACCCTAAGCGTCCATGTAAAACATTTTCAATCACGGTAAGACGTTCAACAAGATTGTAGTTTTGAAATACCATTCCAATCTGTCGACGATAATTTCGTAATTGTGTTTTATTTGCTGTCCTAAGATCACCGCCGTCAAGCAATATTTGACCGCCATCGTCCTTAATCAGTTGATTCAAACTTCTTAAAATTGTTGTTTTACCGGCACCAGATGGGCCAATAATTGCAACAAAAGTTCCTGGCTCGACAGAGAATGAAATATCAGTCAATGCCGGTTTATCTTTTTGATAGCTCTTTTCTAAATGTTTTACCTCTAGCATTATTTGTCTCCTTATTTACCAACTAACTCATGAGTAGGTTTGTACCAGTCATCGTTAACTGGAAGAAGTGTTGTTTTAGCACTCTTCTTTTGCCATAGAGTTGGAGTCTTTGATCCTTCTTTAGCAAATAGTTTTGGATTTTCTGTTACATCTTTTGATGTGAAACGTTTTTGGATAGCTTTTTGATCTTTCTCACTTAGTGATTCTGTATTAACTACAAATGGTCCGTTTTGAACTGGAAGTACTGAAATGTTAATCATTTCTTTACCCTTGAAATCAGCGAATGGAGCTTCGGCATCATCTTTAACCTTGAATGTTGAACCAACTTTGTCGTAACTACCTTCAGAAACTTCTAGGAATGGTGCCAAATCAATATCATCAAATGCTGCAACATCTGCGTCACCCTTTAGTAAGTTAACTGCAGATCCTGGATGTGAACTACCATATAGAACTTTATCAAAGAACTTGCCACCTTCAGATAACTTGTCTTTATCAGCTAACTTAAAGTGTTTTCGAATTTCATCAGTTGGAACTGCAAAACCAGAAGTTGAACTTGCTGAAACGAATGAAATCTTTTCACCCTTGATCTTATCAATATTATATTTGCCGTCTTTCTTGTATGAATCGGCTTTGTCTTTTGGAACCATCAAATATGAACGGTAACTTGCACCCTTAGTTGTTCCATCTTCACCAGATTGTAATAAGAATGGAAGAACTTTTTTATTTTGTGCATGAGCTTGAATATAACCATCAGCCCCCATGAATGCTAATTGAGCTTTCCCTGATGCAATTGCCTCAATGGCAACGTTATAATCTGTTGTTGTTTGAATATCTACTTCTTTACCAGTAGCTTCATGAATTTGCTTTTTCATTTCATCACGTGAAGCTGTAAAGTTCTTAGCAGATTCGTTTGGATAGAATACTACTGAGATCTTACCTGAGTCTTTCTTTGCACTGGCAGAGTTCTGACTTGAACAACCAGTTAATACACCGACAAGTAATAACATTAACCCTAAACAAACTGTTATAAATCGCCCTTTTTTCATTAATTAACAACCAACTTTCTCTTTCTTTTTTTGAACAAATCTAGCTTAACAAAGGAATGTATACGTTCTATATATTTAATGTAAAGATTTAAAACCCATGTAATAAAAATCTTTACTGAAAATTTACATTGTAAATGTTGTATCAATGAAAACTTATGGCATCACATGCTATATAAGTTATTTCATATATATAATTTATAAAAATATCTATATATTTTCATAATTAGTGAAGTTTATTTCAATGCAATCATTTGACTTAAACCCTACTCTAACGTGTATTCTAAAGGGGTAATAAAAATTGGAGGAATTTAATTATGGCCTATAAAACAATAAATCCATTTAATAATGAAGTCGTAAAAGAATATGACAATGCAACTGAGGTAGATATTCAAAAAACACTTACAATTGATGACAAACTATACCATCAATTAAAAAAGCAACCAATTTCAGAACGTGCCGAAATACTACATAAAATAGCTGATTTAATGAGAAAAAATGAAGATGATCTCGCCAAGACAATGGTTACAGATATGGGGAAGCTTATTGGAGAAGCAAAAGGTGAAGTCGAACTCTGTGCTCTTATAGCAGATTACTTTGCTGATAATGCGGAAAACTTACTCAAACCAACGCCAATAAAATCTGGTGCTGGAGATGCTTGGGTCGAAAAACAATCAACTGGTACAATTATGATGGTCGAGCCTTGGAACTTCCCTTACTATCAAATTATGCGTGTTTTTGCTCCTAACTTTATGGTAGGTAATCCTATGATCTTGAAACACGCTTCAAATACTCCTGGCTCAGCAGTAGCATTCGAAAAGATTGTTAAAGATTCTGGCGCTCCAGAAGGAAGCCTAACAAATCTATTCTTATCATATGATCAAGTATCAGAAATAATTGCTGATGATAGAATCCAAGGTGTTGCTTTGACCGGGTCAGAACGTGGTGGTCAATCCGTTAACAAAGTGGCTGGTGAAAATCTTAAAAAAACTACAATGGAACTTGGTGGAACGGATGCATTTATTGTGCTAAGTGATGCCGATATTGACCAAGTTATGAGTGTTGCAGCTAAAGCAAGAATTTATAATGCGGGACAAGTATGTACTTCATCAAAACGTTTTATTGTTGCTGATAATCTCTATGGTGAATTTGTAGAACGTCTAACCAAGCAATTTTCTGAGTTTAAACCTGGAGATCCAATGGATCCCAATACAACGCTTGCACCAATGTCATCAGCTAGAGCTAGAACTAAATTAGCTGAACAAGTCAATGAGGCTATTAAGGCTGGTGCCAAGGTTCAATATGGAAATAAAAAGATTGATTTACCTGGACAATTCTTCATGCCAACAATCCTTACTGATATTGACAAAAATAATCCAGCTTATTCTAAGGAAATGTTTGGACCAGTCGCACAAGTATATAAGGCTTCAAGTGATGATGAAGCTGTTGCCATTGCTAATGATTCCAACTATGGATTAGGTGGAATCGTGTTCTCAGGAAATAAGAAACACGGTTCAGATATCGCCAAAGAAGTTGAAACTGGTATGGTCTTCGTTAACACATTCATGTTTACACTTCCTGAATTACCATTCGGTGGTATCAAGAAATCAGGATTTGGTCGTGAAATGAGTAATCTTGGCCTAGAAGCATTCGTCAATGAGAAACTTATCGTTGCCGTTGATAAACCTGACTTGAACAATCTTGCTGGTGGATTATTCTAATTATTAAAGATATTTAAAAGGACAATTGTCTCTACATTTTTGTAGAAGCAATTGTCCTTTTTTACATCCTCTTAAAGTAATCCTCAATAATAAAATCAATATCATCTTGATCCTCATATCTAATGTCACCTGTATATTCCCTAACTTCAGATACCAAATTTACAACACTATTGATACCACTTTCCTTGTCTTTTAATGTTCGAAACGGAATATTATGATTTGCTAAATACCTTAAGGCAGATATCCTAACATGATCATTCATACATTCTCTTTCAATGTCAAAAAAGCAATCGTCAATGAACACTTCTTCAGGATATCCAAATTCATTTTCCCATCCCGGATTCTTAAATTCACCATTATAAAAGTCATATTCTATCTGTCTAGGAACATCCGGATAATCATTTAACATCGCTTCATTACCACGTAAAACCAAGTAGTTATAAATGTACTCACTTACTTCCCCAAAATAAATCCAACCAATCGGCCTTTCTATATATCTGGCAATGGCCTTTACTGTCGAAATAGTTGGCATACTTCTACATGTGATATACATTCTAAGATCAGCAGATGTTAATCCTGTTTTATCCGCTAATATGGGTAGTGATATATCTTTTTCAATCAAAATCCTTTTAATTTGAAAACTTATCTTTTCTAATTGAATTTCCATAATATTATCAAACATAAAAAAATCTTCCTCATAATCAAAGTTTATAAAAATGGGTCTAAACTTTCTGGTATTGGTGAAAGCCAATACCAGTTTTTTTATTGTCTAAATTTCTGGATAGAAAAAGGACC
>NZ_RHNU01000031.1 GCF_003946015.1 Companilactobacillus insicii | reverse complement strand
GCGAAAATACCCCACCAATTCCATTTAGAATGGCAAAAAAATAGTAGAAATAACCGTATATCAGTTATTTCTACTAAGTATTATCTGAGATATTAGTTTTGTCCCAGACTCATTTGTAGTTATACGGAAGAAGTTGTGTTTCGTTGCGCGTTTACACTACAAATCCAATAAATTTTATATTTATGTCAAAATCTCTTTTTTCGTCCACCACACTAATATGTACTACAATTATATTATGTTGATTGTTCAAAATTCTTATTCAAAGAGGAGCCCAAATTATGGACGAAACAGAAAAAGTTCAAATCCTATCCGATTTGGTAGCTATCCATACTGCTAATGATAACGAAAAAGAAATTGCTGAATATTTACAAAACCTATTCTCCAATTATGGAATTGAAGTCAAAATGATTAAGTACTCTGACACCCGTTATAACTTAGTGGCCGAAATTGGAAACGGCAAACCCGTTTTGGCCGTTAGTGGACATATGGACACTGTTTCAGCGGGTGACATTAACCAATGGAATACAGATCCCTACAAGTTAACTGAAAAAAGCGGTAATCTTTATGGATTAGGTGCCGTCGATATGAAAAGCGGACTTGCGGCATTAGTAATTGCCATGATCGAACTACATGAAAATAAATTGCCAAAAACTGGTACCGTAAGATTATTAGCAACTATCGCTGAAGAAGTCGGCGAATATGGAGCTGATCAACTCACTTCTCAAGGTTATATGGACGACGTCGATGCCTTATTAATCGGTGAACCGGGTGGCTACAATTTTGTATACACACATATGGGGTCATTAGATATCAGAGTTACTTCTGAAGGCAAAACTGCGCATAGTTCTATGCCAAAATCTGGTAATAATGCCATTGATCACTTATTAGACTTCTTGCATCAAGCTAATAAGCAATTCAAAAATACCGGAAAATCTGACCCTGTAATGGGAGACTTTATTTTCAACGTAACTACTATCAACGGAGGTACACAAGTTAACGCTATTCCCGGTCACGCAGAAGCTGAAATCAATTCAAGAACTTTACCAGAATACACCAGTGATCAAGTATTAACTAACCTTCAAAAAATAATAAATAAGTTGAACTCGGAAAATGATGACTACCATCTTGATGTCAAAGTAATTATGAAATTAAATCCCGTAAAAGCTTCTGATCATTCTAAGCTACTCAATGTAGCAAGTCAGGTTGCAAAAGAGCATACTGGTCTAGATGTTGGAAAATATGGTGTCGCTGGAACTACCGATGCAGCAATGTTTTTACGGAATAAACCTGATGATTTTGCTTTTGTTATGTTTGGACCCGGTAATGACACACCACATCAAGTCAATGAATATGTTAATAAGGAAATGTATCTTAAATTCATTGATATGTACAAGGATATTTTTGTTAAATATTTGTAATATTAAATTGATAGACAATCAAGAACTTTGATTGTAGACTAAGTAGACAAATGTCTAAGGAAAGAAGTTTTACATGAGAAGACACATTTTATCGTTTGTATTGTTGTTTGCTTTAGGTGGAATTTTTTTGGCCGAATATACAGATGTATTGCCAACTACATTACAAGCTAAGATCGTTACCAATTTATCTAAATCAAAAAACTATGTAGAATCAGCATTAGAAGAATATGTTCCGAAGGTAAAATCATTTACTAATTCTACAAACACTGCCACTGAAGAGTCTACTAAACAAGAATCAGCTTCATCCCAAGATAAACAAACTGAATCTGCTAATCAAACACCTGCCTTTTCAATGGTAAATAAGTTTGTCATTGGAAATACTTACTATTATCATTTCACTGACAAAACGCCTAAAGTGGCACGTCAAGCATTCAACGATGCTATATATGCCTACAATCGAACCGGTGTGGTAAAACTTATCGAAGGTAAGGGCAATTCAAGTGTGAATACAATAACATTCTCAATCTACTACAAAGATGAAGGCCAGCGAGCTCAGACATTAGAATTAGGAACTGGTGGTCCTGAATTGACCTATAAGACAAACGATCCATCTAAGGCTGCAATCAATCACGCCTCAGCCAAGATCAACATGAACTACCCTGAATCAGTCAGCGATTCTGTAACAATGCATGAATTGGGACACGCCCTTGGATTAAATCACAGCACAGATACTCATTCTGTCATGTACCCTACTAATCAAGGGGTCAAATCTTTGTCCGATGATGATATTGCTGGTTTAAAATCAATTTATAACAAATAATAGCCGTCGAATTTAATCGACGGCTATTATTTGTCATAAATCCTTCTAAGCTTTTTTATTGAACGTTCAAATTCATCCTCAGTTATGTAAGCAAAAGATAACCTTAAAGATCTACTATGCTTAAAATCATAAATATCACCTGGATTCAAAAGAACCTTTTCTTTTACTGCTTGTTCAAAGAATTGTTCAATTTTAATTTTGCTTTTAAATGTTAACCAAATATAGAAACCACCTGTTGGTACATTCCATGTGGCAATATCACTCATATATTTGCTCAAACTTCTAACAGCTCGATCACGCCTATTTCGTAGTTTTCTAATTAATTCTTCGAGATACTCATCATATAGACCACTATTCATAAACTCGGTCAGAACCCATTGAGATACAGAACTAGCTCCATAATCCATCTGCATTTTTACATCACCCAGGCGCTGTACTATCGGTTTACTAGCAACGATCCAGCCGATTCTTAATCCTGGAGCCAAGGTCTTAGATGCCGTACCCAAATAAATCACCATATCATTTTTATCCCAGCTTTTAAGTGTCTTGGGCTGACCATCATCGTAACAAAGCTCTTGATACGCCCCATCTTCAATTATTGGCAGGCGATTCTCTATGCAAAAGTCTAATAAGGAGCGGCGGCGTTCCATTGACATTGTTATTCCTGTGGGATTTTGATTGGTTGGAATAGTGTATAAAATATTATTGAATTTGTTGGTAACTCTAGGCAGTTTCCAATATTGTATCCCCTCATTGTCCATCGGGATACCCGATAATTCCATACCCATTGATTGAAACAGTTGTAAAGACTTCAAGTAGCTAGGAGCTTCCGTGTAAACAGTACTGCCACGCTGTAGAAGTGCAGCTGATATTAACTGCAGAGCTTGCAATGAACCGGATGTGATCAAAATATTATCTGCATCCACGTTCAATCCTTCAGCATTCAAATGATCAGCTAAGGCTTCTCGCAATTCCAATAATCCTAATGGTTCCAGATATCCTAACGACATAACTTTAGTTCCGAGTCTATTCAATACTTTCTGCCACATTTCTTGAGGAAATAAACTTGGATCAATCTCACCAGTGCCTAATCTGATCAAATCAGGTTCAAATTCAAGACGGTTTATTTCCTGGATAATATTATTATTCTCATGAAAAAATCCAGTAGCAATAAACTTATTCCAATCGGTTGTTGTAGGCAAAAACAACGACCAAGTATTACTAATAACTTCAGTTCCTGCACCGCTTTTCCCACTTATAATTCCATAAGATGTCAATTCTTCAATAGCAGTTGTGATTGTACTTCGATTAACCTCGAATAACTTAGATAAACTTCGTTGCGACGGTAATTTCGTTCCAACGGGCCATTGACCTCGAGATACATTGTTACAAACAAATTGAAATATTTGCTGATACAGGGGTACAGAACTTTTTTTATTAGGGCGCCACAATATTTGTTCTGCATTTATCTTTTTCATTTAACTACTCCATTTGGTTGGGTTGATAATTACCATTGGCTGGTTACAATTCAAGCATTTACTAATATAATCACGTATACAAGTGATATTTACAATCAATTATACGTAACTTGGTTGGTTAGGAGTAATTAAATGAATTATTTATTACAAGGTTTAACAATGGGATTGGCTTACGTCGCTCCAATCGGATTACAGAATTTATTCGTAATCAATTCATCATTAAAGCATTCTAGAAAACGTGCACTGCTAAACGCATTAATTGTCATACTTTTTGATATTTCGTTGGCACTTAGCTGCTTCTTCGGTATTGGTGCTATTATGAAAAAATACCAATGGCTACAATTAATCATTTTATTAGTCGGAAGTCTCATCGTCATTTATATAGGAATCGGTCTACTGAAGGAAAAAGCTGCGACAGAAACTAGCTTAAAAACGGCCGATACTCTAAGTAGCACCATTGCTACAGCATTTATTGTTACATGGGCAAATCCGCAGGCTATTATTGATGGGACAATGATGTTAGGCGCATTTCACGTAACATTACCTGCTTCTAGTTCATCAGCCTTCATTACAGGTGTTGCTCTTGCGTCCGCAATTTGGTTTACGGTTTTGACACTAGTAATCTCCACCTTTAGCAACTGGTTCAATCCCAAAGTACTCAGAATTATTAATATAATCTGTGGAATTATAATAATTGTTTATGGTATTAAATTATTTATCAATTTTATTTTCATGTTTTAAAGTGTTGCAACATAAGCTTTTAGAAACCATAAGATTCCAAAAAGCAACATAAAAATTTGAGAATCATTAACATTTTTTTAATTTAGACTTTACTTTTTAAAAACAAATGCTTATTATAAGTGTCACAAGATAAAGACGACAAGAAAGAAGAGTAAGTTACTTCAAACTGACAGTGAATTGAGGATAGTGAGAACTCAAACAGTATTTGAAATATCTGAATAACACTTTCTTATGTTTCTAACTGAAATGACTCGTTCAAAGTAGGTCTAGACGTAACCGGTACGTTACCATCGGCAGAGTATAGCAGTTTTGTACTCTTATTGAGGTGGCTTATTTTACATAAGCAACTTGGGTGGTACCGCGAAAGTCTTTCGTCCCTTTTATTAGGGATGGAAGACTTTTTTTGTTACCCGTCTTCTATCAGTCAATAAAAAAATCAAGGGAGATAATCTTATGCATTTAACAATTCCAGAATCATACGATCCAAAACTATCAATTATTGATACGCAAAAAGCCATTCGTTACATCCGTGAAACTTTTCAAGACGAATTCGGTAAAGAACTAAATCTTTCACGTTTATCAGCACCAATGTTTGTTGAAAAATCAACTGGTTTAAACGATAACTTGAACGGTGTTGAAAAGCCTGTATCATTCGACATGAAGGATATGCCAGATCAAACTATCGAAATCGTTCACTCACTTGCTAAATGGAAACGTGTTGCTTTGAAACGTTATGGTTTCGGAATGCATGAAGGTCTCTATACAAATATGAACGCCATTCGTAAAGACGAAGATTTAGACAACATTCATTCAATCTACGTTGACCAATGGGATTGGGAAAAGATTATTTCTAAAGACGAGCGTAACATTGATACACTTAAATCAACTGTACGCGATATCTTCAAAGTTATTAAACACATGGAACATGAAGTTTGGTACAAGTTCCCCGAAGCCGTTTATCATTTACCAGACGAAATTCACTTCGTAACAACACAAGAATTAGAAGACAGATTCCCTGATATGACACCTAAAGAACGTGAGAACGCCATTACTAAAGAACTCGGTTGTGTCTTCCTAATGCAAATTGGTGGCAAGATGAAATCAGGCAAACGTCATGATGGCCGTGCCCCTGACTACGATGATTGGAAACTAAATGGTGATATCTTATTCTGGTATGAACCTCTACAAATGGCACTTGAAATTTCAAGTATGGGTATTCGTGTCAGTGAAGAATCAATGAAGGAACAACTTAAAGACGCCGGTGCTGAAGATCGTCTTAAACTTCCATATCACCAAATGCTTGAAAAAGGTGAACTACCTTACACAATCGGTGGTGGTATCGGACAATCACGTCTATGCATGTTGCTACTTGGAAAAGCCCACGTTGGTGAAGTTCAAGCTAGTGTATGGCCACAAGATATGATTGATAAATGTTACGAAAACCATATTCAAATTTTGTAATAAAAACCAAAATAGCCTCCCTGTTGGGAAGCTATTTTTTGTTTAAATCACATATTCGTTCATAGGTTTTGTTAAATAATAATTATTTGGTAACTTCTCTGTAGTAATATATCCTGCGTCAGCATTTATAAGCATAGGAATTCTATTCACTAACGTTCCACAAGTCAGTTCAACAGTTGCAGGTCTATTCACTGATATTGAGGTAGTTGGTTCCCCCTCAAATGTCCAATCATTCTTGTCAAAGTCATCTGTATCATAAACATAACCCTGACACTGAGTTTCAAAGTTAATTCCTTCTTCTGTTTTAGTTGTAACAATAGCAGACATGCCAACTGCATATCCAGCTTTAACAGTCATATTCAATGTTTCGGAATGAATATCCTTATCCTTAACTATTGGAACACATTTCTGAGTTTGTGAAATAATGTGAAGTCCTAATTTACTACACAACCAACCATTCTGATTCCACATATATGAAGGAACTACCTTACCTTCTTTAATTGCTTCTACTGTTTCATGATAATCAAGGTCATTATATTTACCAATTTGTTTCTCGAACTCATCTACTGATAATCCCGCACCATGACCTTCGGCTAACGCAATTCCATAATCTTCAACATTATAACTGCTAATACCCTTGATTATATTAATCTGATTCATAGAACCCGCCAAAGTAGTAACTAAGCTACCCCAATACATATCAGGATATCCACTACCAGCTAAAGTACAATTACCCTTCTTAGCTAAATCATCCAATTTTTTTGTAATTTCATATGAGGAATTCCATGGATATAATGACTCTTCACAAGTACTAATAGCATTAATTCCATTCTCCGCACATACTGCAAAAGCTGGTTCTAATTCTTTCATTGTCGATCTAGTAGCAATAACACAAACATCTGGTTTAATATCCTTCAAGACACTACCAGCATCTTTGGCATTACTGATTTTAGCATCAACACCGCTTATTCCTAATACATCACTGACATCCTTACCAATAATTTTTGAATTAGTATCAAATGCTGCTACTAATTCGCCACCATGTTCCGTAACATAGCGGATTAGATACTTAGCCATTTTCCCACAGCCATATTGAGCAACTCTTACTTTTCTATCCATAACAGACACTCCTAACAAATAATTATTATTTTTGTTTACAACATCAATTCTAATATCTATAGTTGGTATAATGTAAAGTGAAAAAATTAACAATTACTTTATAGATCTAATGCCTATATACATTATTTATTAAACTGATAAACATCATACTAAATAAAAAATGATTGTAAAACATTATACTTACAACAATGTTTAGAGATTGGACTAATAACTTTGAAAAATGAATATTTAACTATCGGACAAATGGCAAAATTAAATAATGTTTCCACACAGAAATTAAGATTATATGACAAAAGAAATATTTTAAAGCCTGAATTTCTGGATGAAAAAAACGGTTACCGTTATTATCATATCGAACAATGTGATCAATTGGATCTAATCTATACTATGCAAATCTGTGGAATGACTCTGAATCAAATAAAAAATCAATTAAACGAGTACTCTCCTGATAAATTGAGAAATTCACTAATCAATCAAGAAACGATTCTCAAACAAAAAATTGAACAACTTAATCGTCATTTAAGAACTGTCAAGCATTTAGAAAGTAACTTAAATAAGATGAGTTCCTTACCACCTGATGGTCAAATTGTTATGGAATATTTACCAGAAAGAAAAATAGACACTCTAAAAACAGACGTAGACTTATTTGAAAGAAGCGACTATGGCTACGAAATAATGATGAGAGAATTCAAATCATATATGATTAAACATAATTTACCATTATCCTACTTTTTTAATGTCGGCACTATAATCAAAAAATCTGATTTTAAAAATCAAAACTATCATTCAAAAACAGTATTTATTTTTGTCGATAATAATTACCCTAAAAGGGTGACGCAACAAATTCTTCCTGAAAATATGTATATGACATTATATTCAGACAATCCTAAAGATGAAATCATTTATGCCAAAAAGCTTTTTCAAGAAATACAACAACGAGACTTGATAATTGCTGGAGACTATATTTGCGAAGTGATTTTTAACCCCGCAATCAAAACTAAAAATAGGGTATCTCTTAAATACAAGATTCAAGTTCCCGTTGTAAATAATATTTAATGAATCTTTTAACTAAGATCAAATTATCATTACTTCTTCTTACCTGTAATCGTCTCCAAAAATCATAAATAGATTTATACTGATCATGTGTAAGATTACTAAAAAAGGAGTGAAGGAAATGTTCAAAGATAGATATACAAGCTGGGATGCGGTTTATGACGTTGCTGTCTTAGGTTTCGGTGGTGCCGGTGCCACTGCAGCACGATTTGCAGCCGGTAACGGTGCTAAAGTATTATTAGTGGACTCTGCCCCTGAAGGTCATGAGGGCGGTAATACTCGTTATGCCGGGCAAGTTATCTCATCTGGTGATAACCTAGACGACTTGAAAAAATATTATGACAATTTGGCATATCCACTTTCATATGACAAAGAACTAATGAATACATATGTTGAAGGACTCTATCACATTCCAGAATTCTTAGAAAAATATTTGGGTGTTAAACCATTTATCATGGGCAAGCATCCAGAATCTCCAGTTTCAAAGGCTTTGTACTTCATGGCTCACGAATACCCTGAATTACCTGGTCAAGAAACTCACGAATTAGTAGCTGTTCATGAAGGCGTGGCTGATTCTGCTCTTTGGAAGAACTTACGTAAACAAGTTATTGATCGTTCTGATAAGATTGATGTGCTTTATGAAACTCCGGCCGTGCATCTCATTCAAGAAGAAAATAGTAAAAAAATAATTGGTGTTCAAATCAAACGCAACAATAAATTGCTTGATATCAAGGCTAAACACGGCGTAATTATGACAACCGGTGGTTTTGAAAATAATCCTAAGATGGTTGAAACATACTTGGGTGAAACTAGCCTGAATCCAATCGGCTCACTATACAACAAGGGTGCTGGTGTCACAATGGCCCAAGATGTTGGTGCAAAAATGTATAATATGGCTAATTATGAAGCTTATGGAATTTTCCACGGACTTACTCCAAAACCAGAAAATGGTCAACGTTCACAATTCTTGCCATTTGATTGGCCAGCATTTCACCAAGGAAGCATCATTGTTGTTGGTGACGATGGAACTCGCTACTTTGACGAAAACGAAATGCATAGACATGGCCACACTCAAAACCATGGTCAATGGCGAATAATGAATGCTCAATTACATCCATATGTCATCTTTGATTCAAAGAAATATGATGAGCTAGCAAATGATAAAGATGCTCCTTATCCAGAATTTTTGAAATTGGTAATTAAAGCTGATACATTACCACAATTAGCCGATAAGATTAACGCTGACAAAGATAAATTACAAAACACTATTACTGACTTCAATCATTTTGTCGAAATAAAACGTGATTATGCATTCAATCGTGACCCTAATACATTGACTGGATTCGACGATGGACCTTATTACGCAATCGCGATGGTACAAGGACTATTGAATACACAAGGTGGACCCGTTCACAATGCACAAGCTGAAGTAATCGATGTCGATGATAATGTAATCCCACATCTATATTCAGCTGGAGAATTAGGTAGTATGATGGGACGTAAATATAATGGTGGAAGCAACCTTGCTGAAGACTTGATACTTGGTAAGATTGCCGGTGAAAATGCCGCAAAGGGTGTTACCGTAGATTTAACTGGCTACGATGCTGAAACTTCCGCAAGCAAACACGATGCTGCTAAAAAAACTCTCGGATCTGACATAGTGAAAGAGAATTATGAAACCGGGCCAAATCAATACATCGGTAAATCAACTGCTGGCATGGGTAATGAAATAGTTGTTCGTGTAACTATTGATGACAACAATGATATTAAAAATGTCGAAGTGCTTAAGCAAAGTGAATCGGACGATTACGGCAAACAAGCAGTTGAACAACTGCCTAAAGATATCGTGGCTAAGAATTCTGTTGATGTCGATGCCATTTCAGGTGCCTCCGCTTCAAGTCGCGCCATTAAAGAAGCTGTTAGTGACGCTTTAAAACATGCGCACAACAATGTTACTGAATAAGTTTTAATTTACAAAGCCAGAAATTAATTTTTCTGACTTTTTTTGTGTCTAAAATAACAATTATTAGTCATAGTCTTTGCTACAATTATCTTATTATGGAGGAATTAATCTATGAAACTCTTACACACTGCTGATTGGCATATTGGCCGCACACTTAATGGATATTCATTACTAGATGAACAAAAATACGCCTTCAAACAAATTTTAAAAATTGCCAAAGACGAAAAAGTCGATGGTATTGTAATTGCCGGAGATATTTATGATCGCGCTATTCCAGGAACGGATGCCATTATGGCATTGAATGAAATGTTCAAAGAAATCAATATTGATAACAAGTTTCCTATCTATGCAATATCTGGAAATCATGACGGTGCTAAACGCCTAAACTACGGTCGTGATTGGATGGAATTCAACAACTTTCATATCAACACTTTGCTTGAAGAAGCCTTCACTCCAATAGAGACTCCGGATACACAAATATTCTTATTACCGTTCTTTGATCCAATGGATGCCCGTGTCTACTATCAAAAACAAGGTATGGACGAAGACAAAGTTAAGAGTATCAAAAATATTAGCGACGCTATGGCCTTGGTCTTGGCAGATATGTATAGGATATTCGACCCTAACAAAAAGCATCTTTTAGTGACTCATTTTGCTGTTTCCGCTAGTGCTGACAAAGAAATTGAACTAACAAGTGAAACAACTTCAAAAGTTGGTGGACTGGAAACATTAACTGCCTCCCAATTCGATAAGTTTGACTATGTAATGTTAGGCCACATTCATACAAGGCTTGCTTCCCCTAACGAAAGGATTCGCTACAGTGGTAGTCCTGTAAAATTCAACGTTAAAGAAGCCAAAACTACGTATAACAAGGGTGTCTATATTGTCGATACTGAAAAAGAGGCCGATAAAACAGACTTAAGAGAAATATTACCAGGAACTGATTTAATTGTTTTGAATGAAACGTGGGAGAACCTACTCGACCCTGAATTTTATTCAAAACAACCAGTTAGAAAAGATTGGTTCGCTATTACTATCAAAGATTTTGATAGAACTAAACACGTTCACACTAATGTCCGTGCCCAACTTCAAGATATTTACGGTACTGTCGTGGAATTAGACTATGAAAATATTGAAAAAAAGGCAAATGAATCAACCTCTAAAAACATTAGTCAGTTGAGCAAGGAAGAAACCGTCGACGAATTCTTCCAATCAATTACTGGTAACCAATTATCAAAAGATCAAAAAACAATCGTTGATGATATTTTCCTAGAATTAGAAAGAGGCGAATAAATTGAAACCCGTTTATTTAGAAATGAACTACTTTGGACCACATGAATATTCAGTAATTGATTTCAGACGATTAGAAGAAGCTCCAATCTTCTTAATCGGTGGTGATACTGGTGCTGGTAAATCAACCATCTTTGACGCTATGACCTTTGCATTATTTGGAAGTACGACAAGTGATCGTGATGCAAAAGAAATGCGCAGTCAGTTTGCCCCTGATAACAAAAAAACTAGTGTGATCTTTTACTTCGAACAAGGCAATAATCTATACAAAGTTGAACGTACACCTGAGCAATTTTTGGAAAAGAAAACCAAGAGCAAAGGATTAACCAAACGGAAGACAACTGCCACTTTAGGTATTTTAGAAAAAGTTGGTGGGGCTGAAATTCAAAGTATTGCTAGTAAACCTGTTGATGTAGGAAATGAAATTGCGGACATTTTGAAGTTAAACGCAGACCAATTCAAAAAGATCATCTTACTTCCACAAAACGATTTTTCAGAATTCTTAAAGGCAAAAACTGATGACAAAGTATCCATTCTAAAGAAAATATTTGGAACTCAAATATTTGATGACTTTACAAATAAGTTAAAACAAAAATACGATGATGCTAAGAAGCAAAATGTTGGTTTCGAAACTGAACTTAATACTCAAATAACTTCTATGAAACTCAGTGACCAAGAAACTGAGATCTTGAGTCATGAAGCTGAATCTCAACGAATCAATATCTTAAACGACTTTGTATCCGAACGAAAAACACAGATGGAACATGCACAAGCAGATATGGAACAAACTAATAAATCATTAAACAAGGCTGACGAAGAATTACGTGCTGCTAATGATATCAAAAAGAAGTTTGAGCGATTAGAAGAATTAAAAAAACAGTATCAACAAAATATTAGTGATAAAAAAGTAAATATTGATAAGGATATTGCTCACGTTGAGAACTTAGATTGGGCTAACAACTTAAAAGATACGGTTAAAGATCTCAATCGAATTAAAAATGATAATAAACAGAGTCTGAAATCTCAATCTGATATTAATAAACAATTAAAAGTTGCTACACACCAACATGACACAGCAAATGCTGACTTAACCAAATTAATGCAAGAACAACCTGAGATTGATATTAAAAATAATCGTGTGGAAGAACTATCAAATATAATTCCATTAATCTCGCGAAAAGAAGAATTAGAAAAGAATTTAACTTCTATTAAGCCACAAATAGCGTCGATCAATGATGAAATAACAAAGCAAAACGAAGTATCTAATCAAATAACATCAGATATTAAGACTCGTCAAAAAAGCTTAACCCCTATTGATGTACTTCAAAAACAAAAAGACACTCTATTGCAAGAAAAGGACAAAGTGATCGATGCCCTATCACCAATAGAAACTAACTTAAATGGATTAGAAACTGAATTAAAGAAACTACAAACTGATTCCAAGACTTTACAAACTAAGTTGGCAAATAAAAAAGCAGACTTAGAAGCCGCAAAAAAAGATTACCAACAAAAAATCGGTACTAGACAATCACTAATGATTGCCCAGCTACAACAAGAATTAGTCGACGGAGAACCTTGCGTGGTTTGCGGATCTACAATTCATCCTAATGTCACTCACATCGTTGAAGCTGATGAACAAGAATTAAAAAAATCAATTGATGCAGTAGATGTTTCACAAAAAACATTTGCAGCAGCTGAACAAAACTTAAAGACAGTTCAAAAAGATTTTGATGACAACTCTCAATCACTTATCAGTAAAAAATCAGAAATTGCTGAAATAAACGCAAATCTATCCAAAAAATACCAAGACTTAAGCTCAGCTTCAGAGCTAGAATTTCCTAAAGAATTCAATATGTCCAAAATAAAATATATTTTCAATAATAGGGTTGAAGATATCGACAATTCTTTAGCCTCTTCTGCCAAATTGACCAAAGAAATTTCAGTATTTGAAGAAGAATTAAAGAAAAATTCTGATAAGATTTCAGTTAACCAATTGAAACTAGCAGAAAATAATTCAAAACAAGCTACCTACCAAAAAGATTTAGCCGAAATTAACGATAAAATCACTAAAAATAACAAGACTAGTTCTGAATTAACTAACGAACAAGCCAGCTTAAGACAAGAAATCAAAGATTTTAATGCACAGTTAGAAACTTCAAAAAATACTGTTCATAAGAGCGACATTGCTCTCTCAAATGGTCAAACACAATTGAAAGACATCAACGAGCAAATAGACAAACAAGTTGCCGCAATTCAAAAACTTCAAATTAAATTGAATGATGCCTTAAGTGCAAAAGGCGCAAAAACCACTGATGAAGAGAAATTAATTACTTGGATTGAAGAATTAAATGCAGGTATCAACACACAACTCAAAGAAACTATCTCTTCTTATAACAAAGAAAAAGAAATACTTGATAGTGACATCAAGACATTAACTAAGGAATTGAATAAGGTTCAGATGCCAGACCTTATACAGTTACAACAAACCTTAAATACACAAAAAGAAGCCAATACAGCGGCAGTCACAAAGACTGCTCAACTGAAATTGACTTACGAAAACGCTAATGCGAGTTATGAAGAAATTAAAAAAATTGTAGATAAACAAAGTAGTTTCGGTAAAAAGCTAGAAGAAATCACTAGTCTTTACAACGTTATTACCGGTAAAGATGGCAATGACGATAAACTAAAGTTAGAAACTTTCGTTGTACAAAATTACTTACGCAAAGTTCTGGATTACGCCAACAGTACCTTCATCAACGTCTTATCTAACAATCGTTATAGTTTCGAAATTGCAGCTCAGGGATCAGATAAACGAACTGATCACGGACTAGATATCAATGTTTATGATAATGAAACTGGAGCAACTCGCTCATCAGACACACTATCTGGTGGTGAAACCTTTATAGCTGCCTTATCAATTGCTCTCTCGTTGAGTGAAGTCGTTCAATCATCTGCTAACGGAGTAAAAATCGATGCCCTATTTATTGACGAAGGATTTGGTTCACTGGACCACGAAACCTTAGACAAGGCTATGACAGCTTTGGAAACCATTGGAGAAAACCGTATGGTCGGTGTTATCAGTCATATTGAAGCAATGAAAACAACGATTGGTCAGCAAGTACTGATCAAGAAAGTTGGAGATGGTCGCAGTACCGTTGAAATTATCACAAAGTAGTATTAAATATAATTGAGGATTATAAATTATCAGGGAGAGATTTTTATGGATCAACAAGCTTGGGTTCCAATACCCACGTATCTTTATTGGCTCTGGGTTATTCCAATATTTTTTGGAATTTGTTTTGGATTAGCCTATCATCATGAAAAAAGACGATTGAGTAACGGTATCTGGTTCAATTTATTTTTATATTCGTTACTGCCAATTCTGGCTATGACGATTCTTGGTACTAACAATCACCCACTTATCGTTGTGAGTGTTGGGATATTTGTCATATTCCTAATGGTAGTCGGTGTCGCGTTCACGCTTCAAGCCTTACTCCTATTGTGGAATGCTTGGATAGTTTGGAAACGCGAAAGTCATTCACTGGCCAATATGCTTACGTTACTACTGGGAATTGCAATCTTGCTTTTGCCATTCTTTACTAACTGGCTAAATGAACACTTACCATCCCCAATTGCTAGTTACATAACTACAACTTCGAATCTTATCTTGTTCTATGTTCTTTTTTGGTTCTACAATTACCTAACTATGCTAGTGTTGTACCAGTTCAATTTTCCTAAGTATAACAAAGATTACATTATCGTTCTTGGTGCCGGATTATTAAATGGTGATCAAGTATCGCCTCTACTCGGTCAAAGAATTGACCGTGGGTTGACCTTTTATAAGAAGCAACTTAAGAAGACCGGTAAAGTAGCCAAAATGATCTTTTCTGGTGGTCAAGGTGGAGATGAGAAAGTTCCAGAGGGTACTGCCATGTTGGAATATGCCTTGAAACAAGGCTTGCCCGAAAATGACGGACTTGCTGAAACAGAATCTAAAAATACTTATCAGAACATGCTGTATTCTAAAAAAATAATTGAAAAGCAAGCTGATGTAAAAAGTCCCAAAACAATTTTTGTTACTAACGGTTATCATACATTCCGCGCAGGGATGGTAGCTAAACAAGCTGGACTAAAAGCTGATGGAATCGGTGCCCATACTGCTAAGTTCTTCTTACCAAATGCCATTATTCGTGAATATATCGCCATATTCATGCGTAACAAATATTGGCACGCTGCCGCTATTATCTTGATGGCAATTGGTTCTGGTGTTCTTACTTGGATTGAATATCGTTATGGTGGGAAATAATGAAGAGTAAGGTCATCGTCGTTAGTGGAGTAACCGCTAGCGGTAAAACAACGCTGATCAATGAACTTCAAAAGCAGCTAAACAATTGCTCGATAATATCATTTGATGATTACAATATTGATAAATTGCCATCAGCACCTGATATTTTTACATCTGTTAAAGATGCCGTAAATCAATACGATATCTCTAACCTACTTGTTGATTTAAAAGAACGGTTGGATAAATTCGAATATATTTTAGTAGATTTTCCTTTTGCTAAAAGACATAGTAATTTAAATCCTTATATCGACCTATCAATATATATCAATACTCCTTTGGATATTGCTCTAGCACGAAGAATTTTACGTGACTACTCTGATGAAGAAAATATATCCGCGGTGTTTGACTGGTTAAATATTTACTTAGATAAAGCCCGTAGTCTATTTGTAGATTTTCAAGGTTATGTTATGGATAGTGCAGATTTAGTGATTGATGTCACTTCAGAATTAGATCAAAAATTAGAGATTGCTCAAAACAAAATAAATGATATTTAAAAAAGAAATTGTAGAATCTAAATTAATAGATCTCTACAATTTCTTTTTAATTTTCTTCAAAATAATAATCATCGATAGAGTATGTGCGAACTGGCGTAACATGTAATTGATATTTTTCTATTAAATCTGAAATGCCCTGTCCATCAATCAATGTAACGGTTTTACTTCCTTGTACTGCTTTTAATTTAGCCTGTGACGTAAAAAAACTCGTTGTTATGAAAATGCCATAGTCTACATTCATACTCAGCATGGCACCTTTAAATTTATCAATCTCTGGCTCTGAAACTGAACCATCTGTATATTTTTTACATTGTATGGCAACACGACTTGTTCTGAACTCATCGGACTTAAAATAACCATATCCATCTATTCCATGATCTCCTGACATCATTATTCCCTTTTTGTTATCAAAAATAACTCCCATTTTTGAAATTAAAAGTCTTGAAAAGCTTTCAAACTTCTTAGGTGAAAATTGTTTAATCTGATCTAATATTTCTATTTTCCATGTGTCTGAAGGATCATCAGAAGAATCATCATTATCCATTGGAATTCTTTTTACTTTTTTATCATCATTATGCTTTTCTTTTTCTAATTTTAATTTATTTCGCTTGGCCCTTAGCAGGTTTTTTCCATCCCAGTAATCCTGCATCTGCTTAAGTTCCTTATTATTTGGAAAATTGGAATGGTCTTTTGAACGTCCCTTTTCCGTTAAAACAATATCCTGTCCCCTTTTATATTCTTCTATATAACCAGTTACAACCAATTCTCTCAATCCAAAATTAAAATCGAAATCAAAAGGATGATATTTGTTACCATTGGAGGAAATTACTTCACCAAATACATCATCATACGAAATAGAATTATCATTATCATCTACTATTCCATTTTTTATTGCTTGTCTTGATGCGCTACCTCCTAGAGTTTGCAAAGAATCTAATATATATCTTCTCAACGGTTGTCTTTTATAATTAGTCATTTTATTTTCCCCTTAATACCAGATATTAATTACATTATAAATCTTTCATCACTGCAAACCCTTCCCATATTTGTTACAATATTCAATACCAAAAGGAGGGCAATAAATGCAATCAATAGACAAAGCAAGAGCCACTGGTTTGGCTCGTTTCACTTCTCTAGTGTACCTATACACTGGACTGGGTGTGGCTTTCTGGACCGTAGCAGCAAATGCTATTGCTAGAAACACTTCACTTGCATATCCAATTATGAATATGATGAGTGGACACGCTCTTATCTTCTCACTAGTAACAATTGCCGTCGCATTTGCATTCATCAGTATGGCAAATCGATTTGCGACAAGTTCGTACTTAATGACATTTATTAGTTACGTATTATTCATACTAACAATGTCGGTCTTCGGTGTTCCAGTATTCTACATTTATACAGCACAAAGTATTGTACAATCTCTTGCAGTAACTTCGGTAATCTTCATCGTCGCTGCCGGAATTGGCTTCTTCACTAAGAAGGACTTAACTAGTTGGAACAGAACATTATTGATCGGATTAATTTCAATCATCGTTGTTTCATTCATCAACTTAGTTATCTTCCACAGTACTGTTGCTGCACTACTAGTTAACATCGCTGTTATCATTGTATTCTTGTTCTATATCGCCTTTGATTCACAAAATATCAAACGTATCTATACTAGTGCTCAAGGTTCTGAAAACCTTGGTGCTATCGCATTAGTTGCTTCAATTAGCTTGGTAATGGATTTCATTAACATCTTCTTGAGCATTCTTTCTCTCTTTGGTGATAGTAATTAGAACAAATTAATAGAGCCTTAGAAACCCTATGAGATTAGGATTTCTAAGGCTCTATTTTTATTTTAAAACTAAAATCTATTTAACAATTTCAGCAACTGCAGCATTAACAGCATTTTTTTCGGCTTCAATCAAAGCAACACGAGTTTCAACAACTTTGATATCCATCTTAATTTCACGTGTCATTCCTGGAGTATCCAACTTAGGTTCAAAGAATGCTTTGAACTCTGCCAAACGTTCAGGCGTGTGGAATACCATTGAGATAACTGTAATGTAAGTAGTAAATTCCATATCTCCACCAACTGTATCTTCAAGCCATTGCCAGTCATTTCTGATCCAGTCCCAAGCAGCTTGTTGACCAGCATCATTGGCAAGTACGCCACGGAACCATGCACGTAAATCTTGAGGTTTGATTGTTTCAGAGTCTTCAAACTTCTTGATCAATTCAGCAATTAACTTAGCATCAGGAGTAGATGTCAAAGCAGCGCATAAGTCTTGCTTATAACTAGCATCTGATGATTTACGATATTCGTTCAACAAGTTATTAAATAATTCTGCACTTCCGTAATTTTTAACTTCATTACGTAATACATAAATACGAACATCGGCTGATAGATTGGCAAGGTTATCAGCATTCTCAACGAATAAATCATGTGCTGCAGCAATTGCATCAGCATTCTTAGCATATAGTGCAGCATTCAATACATATGGACGAGTCAATTGATCATCATTTGATTCGCCAGATTTTGGAGTCCAGCCAAGTCTTGCAACTTCTTTAGAACTCAACTTATCAAACAATGCTTGAAGTTGTTTCTCTTCGTCAGAATCAGGAGTAACAAACTTCTTCAAATCATTGGCTACACGGTACAAAGCAGCATTGACAACTGTTGAATGACTATCTGCAAACTTAGGCAACAATGGAACAATTGAGGCATATGAAATTTGCTTGCCTTCAGCCAATAAACGTAAGTCTTGTAAAATCTGCAATTGTGAAATGGCATCTAATTCTTCATGGTGATCCAAGATATCCTTCAATAAAGTATCATCATATTTAACGATGAAGTGTGAGTTATTACCAACATTGGCACGGAATGGTTTGCCCTCTTCTGCACGCAACTTGTCATAGTCACCAAGGACGATTGTCTTGTCACTCATAATTGTTGGAGCAACCTCATAATTACCATTCAATGGAATCTTCCATTGACGACCCTTATCTTCTCCAGCACCGATGAAGAATTGTTGTTGTGACAATGTCAATTTACCATCAATTACTGAAGCACTAACAACAGGATATCCAGGTTGTTCTAGCCACGAGTTCATGATTCCACCAATATCCATACCGGCAGCATCACCAACAGCTGACCAAAGATCTTTACCTTGAGCATTATTGTATTGATGTGCAGCAAAGTAATTCTTCAATCCCTTACGTAAAGCATCATCGCCAACTAGAGCGCGCATCATAACTAGCATTCTAGCACCCTTGGCATAGACGATCGCACTATCGAATAGAGCATCGATTTCGGCTGGATCCTCAACATCAACGTGAACTGATTGAACACCATCAGTTGCATCACGTTGCAGAGCAGCTGGGACGTCTGAAGTTTGGAACAATTCCCAGACATGCCAATCAGGTTCAATGGCATCAACTGAAACATATTCCATCATATTAGCAAAACTCTCATTCAACCATAGATCATCCCACCACTTCATAGTTACTAAATCACCGAACCATTGGTGAGCAAGTTCGTGTGTAATCACTGTTGCGACTAATTGCTTAGTATCAAGTGATGTGTTATCAGGATCAAGAGTCAAATAAGCTTCACGGTAAGTTACAAGACCCCAGTTCTCCATAGCTCCTGCTGAAAAATCAGGAAGTGCTAATTGCCATGAATGTGGTAATGGATAAGGTGTTTGATAAAAGTCTTCATAGAATTCAATTGCTCGCTTAGCGATATCCAAAGCAAAATCTAACTCATTAGCCTTGTGGGCCTTAGTAGCGAAGACACCAACTTTTACGCCACTCTTTGTAGTTGTAATCTTGCTTTGAAGATCACCAAATGCAAAGGCAATCAGATATGTCGACATGCGTACAGTTGTATCAAAATAGTGAATACCATCTTCATTACGAACTTCTGGCATATTTGCCAAAATAGTTTCGCCGGGTTTCTCGTCGAACTTAATGGCCAAGTCAAATTTGGCCTTAGCCTCAGGCTCATCAACACTTGGAAATGCTTGACGAGCAAATGTAGTTTCAAATTGTGTACCGATTATTTCTTTTTTAACCCCATCAACTTCATAATATGAAGGATAAATTCCCATCATAGAGTCAGTTAAAGGTGCCTTATATGTAACTGCCAGTGTCGTCTCACCAGCTTGTGGCAATGTAATGTTGATTGCTTCCTTCTTATTATCAACTTGGAAGGGAACATCGTTTCCATCAGCTTGAACAGATTCAATATCCATATTTTTTTGTTGAATAAAGATATCTTTCTGTTGTGCAACACCGTCAATAACTGATTTTCCAGCAATTTGTTTTGTTCCACGATTGATATCTATGAAGATATCATAATGTGTGGGTTGAAATGTATCATAAGCATGTGTAATTCCAGTCATAATTCCCTCCGTAATTTCAAAAAATAAATCTATTTTCTATTATACGACTTTTATTAGAGTTTCTATAATATGATGTGAATTTGATGTCGTTGTGCCATGCAGATAAGGTATCCGTGGGGAACGGTCATAGCCACAATGCGGTCTATGACCTCGCCTTGAAACCGAAGTTCACGTCTTCAAGCTCGTCCCATGCACTAAGTCAGCATAAAACGCTGGCTAACTGCATCGACACGGATAATATATCTGCCTGTCTCCACTGAATCCTTCTACTATTCTCATATGTCCAAACACATCATATTAACAGTAATATCCTAGCTGGAGATTATCCGTGAAGGAATCAGCTGTGAAAATTTTGTTAGGTCGACGCTTTACCGGCCTTACAAAATGGACGAACTTTAAGATTTGCGAACTATGCAAAGCTTAAAGTCAAAGTCCCAGACCGTTTTTTGGCCGGGACTGGTCCCACAGCAGGTGGATTCACTGACAATCGGAAGCGAACAGAACCTAAAACAGAACAACCAAACAAAAGAATCCGCTAAAAAATAACGGATTCTCCAAAAACTATTTAACTAATTTACCTACTACTGGTAGCTTTGGTAATACTGACTTCTTATGTGGAGCATGAGGAATCACCTCAGATAAATCTTGACCGGCAACATTTCCATGATGCTTGCCGCCTTCCCAAGGTCCAACATCTGTCATGTCATAAACTACACCATCGATTGCTACATAAGCCTTATTGCCGTCTTGTCCGTCATATTGCTTCAATTCATCTAATGTAAATTCTTTATCTGCCATAATCTCTCTCCCTCATAAATTTTATTACTAAATCCATTATTACATGTTTGCTTAAATTTAAACAGTAATTTGAATTTGTATAAGTTTACTTTACTTTTATAAAACTATACATTATTATAAATACATGAGGTGAGGATATATGAAAAAGGATTTCGGCGACAACATCTCGAATACAGTTTATGAACATCGAGTATTAGCAAGACTATCACAGCAGGAATTAGCGGATAAAGTTGGTGTCTCCAAGCAAACCATCTTTGTTATGGAAAAAGGAAACTATGTACCAACGCTCTTGTTGGCGTTTAGAATTGCAGATTATTTCCAAGTACCATTGACCAAAATCTTTCAATATGAGAAGGGAAACTAAAATGATTTACACTGATATTTTTACTGGACTTCATCTATGGGCTGGAGCATCAACTGCTAACTGGAATCAATTAGTTGGTGGTAGCTTTATACTATTTGCGGTTAGCGTTGCCTTTGTTATGAGAGGATACTACCTTTTTAATGGCTGGAATATTTTCAATACTGGCGACGAAAGAACCAGCAAAATTATGGTCTATGCGACAACATTTATGTTTGCCGCTCTTATACTTTGTGACATTGCCTTTCCACACGCATTTATGTGGCAAATTTTCTTTTTACTCAAATACTCTATTGTCTTCATCACCGGTGGAAGCTATCTAACGTGGCAATATCACAGAGATTTAAATTAAATACGAGAAATAATTTTAACTTGATCTAAATCAAGTTAAGCATTGAGCTTACCTCTTAAAATAAAAGTATCAAATGAAAAGAGGTTTGCACAATGACTGCAGTTAAAGATTATTTAGATGAACGTCAAGAAAAATTAGACTTTTATACAAAAGCTATTACTAACGCTCACGGCAAAAATCACCCAGAAGTATTCGATGTCAGAAATGAATACATCAAACTACAACAGGATATTGACGATGGTAACGACCTAAGTGATAACTTCAACGAATTACGTAAAACAACTAATAACTACGCTATTCCTAACGATGTATGTCCAGTTTTTGAGGCAACCTATCACATGTTAGAAACAGCTGATACTATAAACGCACAAGTTTAAATATTTAGACAAATAAAAAAGGTTGTAAATTTGCAGCGTAAACGCGCGGTAAAACACAACTTCTTCCGTTTAACTACGAATACCCCCGCATTTACTTACGTAAATACAGGGGTATTCTAGGTTATACTCAGAAGTTAAACGTGTTTTTCCGCGCTCTCTTTTAATTTGGAACGAGCAATAACCTTGTTTAAAATTATCGCAATTATTAAGGACAATACTGAAAAGGCTGCTCCACCGAATCCCAAGTAACTAAGGTTCTTATGCATCAAAATTTGTGCGGCCGTAGCTGATCCAACCGAAATACCAATGTTAAAGAAGATAGCATTTAAAGATGACGCCAGCAAAGTTGCTTGAGGATAATCTGCCTCAGCAACGTCCAAGAAATGGATTTGAATCGGCGAATTAACTACAGAAATAATTAATGCCAAGATCAAAAAGAGTCCAAACCCAGCAAATGGATTTTTCATTGCCATCGGGAATAGTAGTAATAGTATTATGTCTGCAATATAATACCTAGGCATGCTCTTCAAACCACTACGTTCAGCAACCGTTCCAGATAAACGATTTCCCATGATACTCATAATCCCAAGTGCAAATAGCAGCCAATTTAACGCTGTTGTACTGAATCCCAGACCAGTTGTCAGCAATGGTCGAATATATGTATAGTAGGCATACAATGCTGCGGCTGAGAATAGAATCAGAACAGCACCTAGATAAATACGCTTATCTGTCAGTAAAACTAACTGATCTTTGATTCCTCCAGGCGTTTGTGCCAAATTTCGTGGTAGTAAAAATGCCATTACAATACAAGTTATTAAACTTAGAATCGAAATTAAATGAAAAGCAACGTGCCAGCTGGTGGCAGTACTAATGGCCACTCCGATGGGAACCCCAACAACGGAAGCAATGCTAAAACCTGCTGCTAACCACGAAATTAACATTGCTCGTTTATTACGTGGTGCAATATCATTAGCAAACAAAATAACTAGTGACTCAATTGCCCCAGCGACGGTCGCAGTTATCATTCGCGATACTAAGAACAACCAGTAACTAGTTGCGAAACCACTCCAAGTGTTCCCAATCAAAAAAATCACTAATAATATCATAAGTGTCTTGTAACGATTAAAACGATTAGTAAAGAGTGTTACAAGCGGTGTACTAATTGCATAAACAATCGCAAAAATAGTAACCAAATAGCCAGCTGTAGCTACTGTTACTTCTAATGATTTAGCAATATCCGAAATTACCCCAACTACCATGAACTCGTTGCAACCTAGCATGAATGAAACCAAAACCATCGCACTAGCTTGCCATTTGTATTTTGTCATATTAACCCTCTATTAAAACTTGATTTCATATTCAAAAGCCAATTTTTTATAATAATCTAATTCAATAAAGTCTGTCGGTCTGACATCCCCAGCCGCTTTTTCAAAAAAATTCAAATCCACTAAACTCAACATCTTATAAACAAATTGTGAACAAAACATAATATTAGGCCTAATTGAATGCTTTGCGACCAAACCAATTAAATTATAAGCACTACCCTCACTATTTATTTCAGCAATTTTATCTATTAATTGCTGCTTCTGATCGTAGGTAACTGGCAAACTATATATCAATACCGAGGCATCGTCTTTTTGATGAAAATACTCAACAGCCTCCGCATTCATCCCTGGTGGATAAACATTATTACCACCGTTATAACTAATGATTGTGTTTAAATCTCGATCAAACGAAAGTGATACATGATTATATTGCTTTTGAGTGAATTGAGAGATTATCTCGCTAGCTGGACTTCCAGTATTAGAAACTACCAAATAAATATGCTCATCTTTCAAACTATTATTAGCAGCTTCAAAATAATAATCCGTTAAACTCCCACGATTAATATATCGAGTAGAACTATGCCTGGGAATATCCTCTAAAATCGTCTTCATATGATCCACCGAAACACTTTTTTTCATATTGGATATACTCTGCATCATTGATTTAATACGATGTGCATTATCGTGCAACTCCTCAAAACTTATTGCAGTGACATCTTCAACCGTCGGCATATAAAATTCTGTACCGTCATTAACGGTTTCAAATCGTTCAATGAAAAAAGGTACCCCCAACAAGACTAATGCAAAGATCTTAGCCGGATAATACATCAGGCTTACATTGTGCAGAGGAAATACTGTTAGTACTACAAATACTATTTGTGCGACTAAAATAAAACCATAAATGGCAGTTAAGCCAAATTTGATTCGTCTCTTAAATCCCACCTTCATCCATGTTCGAATAATTAAAATGAATGCTAAATAACAATAAGTTATTATCATGATTGGTAAATTCCCAAACATAAACAATCCCAGCAATAAAATAATACTCATAGTTCTAGATATCTTATATTGATGCATCAAATCATTCATAAGAGCTTCCCCTCTGCAAAACCATATAACTTTTATTGTACCTGTTAAAAATAATATTGTGTGAACGAATCAAATAATACTTAATTTTAAAATAAAAAAAGAGCGTGACAAAGCACGTCTAACTTCTAGGTTATACTCAGAAGTTGTGCTTTGTCGCGCGTTTACGCTGCAAATTTGATGAATTTTATAGTTATGTCACAACCTCGAGTACGTCTTATTAGTCTTCACTAACAATAACAAGCGACTTAATAGCTTCGCGCTTATCCATTGCATCATAGCCAGCTTTTATATCATCCAAAGCAAATTTCTTAGTAAATACTTTTCCAGGATTGATTTTGTCATTCAAAACAGCATCCAACAAAATATTCTTATCATAAGTAGTAACAGCTGCAATACCACCACGTAATCCAATATTCTTGAAGAATAAGTTATTAGTATTCATCTCAGGTTTTTGAGGAATACCAACACGTCCGACAACAGCACCTGGACGGCCAACTTTGACAGCAGTATCAACGGATTGTTCAGTTCCGACACATTCAAGAACTGCGTCAGCTCCGTTATTATTCGTCAGAGCCATAACACGTTCAACTGCTTCATCCCCACGTTCAGGAACGATATCAGTTGCACCAAATTCCTTAGCTAATTTTTGTCTGTCTTCATGACGGCTCATAGCAATAATACGCTTTGCACCACGAAGTTTAGCAGCAATCACACCACATAGACCGACGGCACCGTCACCCATAACAACAACAGTATCACCATCTTTAACTTCAGCAGTTCTGGCGGCATGATAACCGGTAGCCATAACATCAGCCAAAGTTAATAGTGAATTAAGTTTTTCTTCTGAATAATCCTTAGGTTGTCCAGGAATCTTAACCAATGCCCAATTAGCATTAGAAAAACGTAAATATTCAGCTTGATAACCAGTATTACCAGCAGGTTCTTGATCCATACAATCCCCGTCAAATCCAGCTAAACAAGCAGCACAATGACCACAACCACAGGTGAATGGCACAATGACGAAGTCACCTTTCTTAATATCAGTAACGTCTGAACCAACTTCGTCAACAATACCAATTGCTTCGTGACCAACTATTGAACCAATTGGACGGTCAGCAAGTCCACGATACCACCATAAGTCTGAGCCACAGACACATGCACGCAAAATTTTGATTACTGCATCTGTTGGTTTTTGTAGTTTTGGTTTTTCAACATCCTCAACTTGAACATTACCTGGTCCCTTAAATATTGTTGCTTTCATACTACTTCCCCCAATTATTCTTTATTTGTAATCCACATCCAAAACTATCTTACAATTTAAAACGAATTGTTACCAATATTTGGAGGAAATAATATTAATAAGTACTAGCTACTTGTTTAGAAATTACCCATTGTCCATTTTGCTTAACAAAATAAACTTTCATTTGAAGTGGCCAAGTGTTAACGTTACTTCCCCAGACACTTGCTCTTACTTGATTTTGCCCTACTAACGTTGCACTGTCACCATTTACTTCAATATCTTTAATATTTTCTTCTTTTGACGAAAAGTATTTCATTTGTTCGTTTTGAATCTGATCTATCCACTCAAACTTCTTTTGAACATAACCCGTCATATGTATTAATTCCATAGATGGAGCTAAAATTTCATTTAATTTAGTAATATTCTTAGTAACCATTGCTTCATTCTCAATACGATATAACTCTATAATTATTTCTTCATCAGTCATAATAATGTATCTCCTTAATTAACCAAAATAATACTATTAGGACCGATTTAGAGCTATTCGAAAATAAAATACTATTCATAAGTACTACTTATGGAAATTATTCTTAAGTAACTCGGCAAAAGATTCAATATAATAACCTGAATTATCATTTTTCCAATAAGCATAGTATTTTTGAATCATTTGTTGCCCAGAGTTAACTAATCTTACTGTTTTAACAATTTCAGAATTAAGTTGTTCCTTGATGCGATCATTAACGATTAAATATCCTTGATTCGAAGCGACCAGAATTTGTGCCTCATCATAACTTTTTGATACGACAAACTCGCTTTTAACTCCTAAAATATCACGATAATAAGATTCATCCGACTCCCGTCTATCATCATCGGTAATTAATATACACGGTATATCCGCTAATTCCGCAATATCTAATCGGTTTTCAATGTTAGGAAAGTTAGATCGACTAATTGCCAGTACAAAGTTACTATCAGTCAAAAACTCATTTACGTACTCATTTGACAAAGCCCGACGTTGATCTGAAAAATTCATATCTATTTGTCCATTTTTCAACAAGTCATATAATTTTTCATGATCTCCACTAGTAATAGTAATTTTGACTTGTGGATACTCATTGGAAAACTGAGATACAGTCTTCAAAAATTCCGCTGTACCGAAGTTTTGTAGGTATCCCACTCGTAATTCTACTTTTTTATTTTTGACTACTTTGACTGTATTATCTATTAATTGATTAACTGACTCTAAAATATCTTGACTATGCGTGAAGAAATACTGACCCGCCTCAGTAACTTCAAAACTACGCCCTTTTCGCTCCAACAGTTCTACACCTAAATAGTTTTCCAGTTCTTTGACTTGTTGAGAAATAGCGGACTGGGAAACATGGCACTCTACTGCTGCTTTAGTAAAGCTATGATTCTTAACTATCGATATAAAATATTGCATCTGTTGAAACATAATTTTTCCGGTTCTATACTTTCTGGTATTGATGAATAATCAATACCAGTTTTTTTATTCCCTTTTAACACAAAAAGAACATCACTGTTC
>NZ_RHNU01000030.1 GCF_003946015.1 Companilactobacillus insicii | reverse complement strand
GAACAGTGATGTTCTTTTTGTGTTAAAAGGGAATAAAAAAACTGGTATTGATTATTCATCAATACCAGAAAGTATAGAACCATATTTTTCTGGATTTATACCAAGAAAAAATATCTAGCCCTTTTTATATTCGATTCTGTACCCAATTTGAAAAAGAACCTTAAAGAAAAATTACAGTCCCTTTACTTTTTAATCAGGTTGTTCCATTAATAACCATAGAATTAAATAAACAATGATGCCGGGAAATGCCGGTGTTAATGATACGACCACATATAATACTCGGCCGATGGCTGGATCCCAACCATATTTTTCACAGAAGCCACCTATAACTCCTCCGATTACTTGATTTGTTCTTGAACGTTTAACTGGTATATGCATTATTTTCACCCTCCGTATATTATTCTGGATTCTCCATTAATAACCACAATACTAAATAGGCAATAATACCTGATACTGGTGTGAGGCTTATGATAACCCACAATATCCTCGCAACAGCTGGATTCCAGTTGAATCGTTCGGCTAAACCGCCAACAACACCAGCTAAGATTTTATTATCACTTGAACGTTTAATTGGTATATGCATAAGTAACTCCCCCTTATCTTTATTTATATAATAAGATATTGCACCATTTAAGTACATTCAAAATACTTACAAGTAACTTACACTTTTGTAATACTATTTTTTGTTAACCATAATTTGACCGTTGTCATTTTTTATAAGTAACTGATTATGTTTATTATCATCATAATTATTTTTCTCTTTTTTTCCATTAAGCTTAAATGATCCATTTTTTACCGATACACTCAAACCATCAACGATTAAATTATTTAATTCAACTTTGCCGTTTTTCTTTTTAATAGACCCATTATCAACAAGTCTTAATCCATCAGAAATAGTCGAGCCATTTGAATGATTAATACTCATACGATTAACAACAATATTATTGAACTGCAAAGTTCCGTTCAATTGGTTTATATCAATAGAATTTAAATCATTTTTTACATTTATTACGATAATTGTAGATTTACCTATCTCAAGTTTATGTTTTTCATTTTCTTTTTGTGAGATCCTTAATCTACCAGAATGACTACTAATTTCGTAGTCATTCAAAGAAATATTCTTTAACGAAACCGAATTGGAATTAGATTTTTTAACAATTATTTTTGCTGATCTGATTTTTACATCAATCTTTTTCAAATCATCTATATTTATTGTCTTATCTTTTAATTTACTAATAGACATTTCATTAACATTTAATCTTTTATCAGATGTATTGAGTATAGAAATCCCTGATAAAGCAATGACTACACAGATAGCTATTACGAACACACACACCACTAAAATTCTTTTCATTTATTTGTCTCTCCTAACGTGAATGAATATATATTTAATTCATTCACTGCAATTTTAAAAAAATAACTCACTTTAATGAGCTACTTTAAGCAAACTTTCAAAATTCCTGATATTAAATCATTCAATAGCTGAAAATAATCGTCTGTTACTATTTCCGATTGATGAATATCTAATATGGCTAAAGCATTAAACATACTAATAATGCGCTTTTTATCAAAACCATCTCTTAATAAACCTTTATCCATCCACTTATCAATTAACTTATTCAAAGTAGCATAAATAACACTATTCTCGATTGCATTACTATTTTCTTTGACTAGAATTGAATTTATTTTTGAATTATTAAACCATTCTTTAAGAATGTGGTTGTCATTAGTATATAAAAGTATTTTTTGTAGTATTTCACTAATTAATTTATTCGGTAACTGATCCATATCTACTTCTGACAATATTTTACGTTTGACATTCTCGTTTTCAATATTATAAATTTTCACAAAAATATCTTCTTTAGAATCAAAATATCGATAGAAGGTTCCAACTGCAACGCCAGCATGTTGGGCGATACTAGCAATATTAGTCTCCTTAAACCCTTGCTTCAAAAATAATTCGTGTGCAGAGTCAAACAATCGTTGTTCTTTATTCTCCATATTGCACCACCATTTTTATCAATGAATGAATATTATTACAATTCATTCACTTTGTCAAATTAAAAAAAGGCCTTTCGGCCTAATCATTATTGAAGAATTTTATAATTCCAAGCTGGTTTCTCTGAATCTCCGTAATATTTCTTGTATAGTTTGGCGACATCTTCTGATTGATATGCTTTAACAATCTTCTTATATGTAGCATTGTCCTTATCTTTCTTATTAGCTGAGATAACATTGACATATGGTTTTGATTCCTTGGTTACCTTTTCAACATAAACTGCTTTTTTAGGATTTAGTTTAGCATCACTTGCAACACCACTATTAACTACTGAGGCAGTTACATCACCTAATGAACGTGCTGTTTGTGCTGCATCTAATTCTGAAATCTTTAAGTTTAATTTATTTTCGATAATAGATTTCTTAGTTGGTAATTTGTCCTTATTTAACTTAATCAATCCTGCACTTTGAAGTAAATCTAATGCACGTCCTTCATTCGTCGCATCATTAGGAACGGCAATTTCATCGCCTTCTTTTAGTTCACTTAACTTAGTGATTTTCTTTGAATATAATGCCATTGGTGCAATTGCAGTATCACCAATTCCAACAATATTAGTGTGATGAGTCTTATTCCAATTATCCATGAAGTACACTGTTTGGAAAGCATTCAAATCAACTTGTCCTTGATCTAGAGCCGTATTGGGTTGACTATAATCTGAAAATTCAACTAACTTAATTTTGATATTTTGTTTTTCAAGTTTTTTACCAACTGCATTCCAGATACGATTATCTGATCCAGTAATACCAATTTTTACTGTTGTTACCTTACCAGATGCAGAAGCATTCTTTCCACATCCTGCTAATACAAAAATTGATAATGTTGTAAATAAAATCGCTAATATACCCTTAATTTTTTTATTCATATCTCTACAATCCTCCATTTTTTTGTAAACAAAAAGCCGCTTCTAAATTATAGAAGCGACTATTCGCGGTACCATTCTAATTCGTAACAAGTTTATACTTGCCACCTCACTAGGTAGTGCAGAATGCACTATCCCAGTATGATAATGGATACCAACCATTACATCCTAATCTTAACGACTCGGTGTACCAATCACAGGTCATTTTCACAAGTAATTGCGTCCTCTTCTCATCATATTGAGGCTTTCTTTGCACAACTATCAAGTTACTTCCCCTGATCATATTGTTTAAATATTTATAATACTTAAATGGAATCCGAATTAGTGTTCTAGTTTTCTAACAGCAAAATCTCCAAGGCCTTGGATAACAAAAACCAGAACTAAGATCAAAAGCATAGATACAATGGTAACATCATTTTGGAATCGTTGATAACCAACAGAAATAGCCATATTACCAAGGCCACCACCACCAACGGCACCAGCCATGGCAGTCAAACCAATCAAACTAATTGTTGTTAAAGTTCCCGAGCGAATGAGTTCTGGGAGGCCTTCCTTCAGATAAACTCTAAAGATTATTTGAATCGGCGACAATCCCATAGCTTCAGCTGCTTCAATAACACCTTTATCAACTTCCACTAAAGCCAATTGAACTTGTCTAGCGAAGAATGGTGCCGTACCAATAACTAACGGAACTAAAGCACCAGTAGGTCCAATTGTCTGTCCAACAATCAATTTGGTAAATGGTCCAATAACGGCAAGTAAGATAATAAATGGTATGGAACGGAATAAATTAACTAACTTATCAAGAGTTGTATAAAACGCCTTATGCGGTGTAATTCCATCATCTGTAGTTATAACTAACAAGATACCTAGGATAATACCAATAACACCCGCAAAAATTGCACTAACAAATGTCATATACAAAGTTTGTTGAATGGCAACAACGAATCCATTGTCACCCTCCCAATTTGCTACAACATTGGGTAAGTATGTATTCAAAAAATGTGTCATAAATTATTTACCCTCACTTTCTGTTAAATCAATCTCTTTAACATTTACTTTCAAATCGGTTAAATATTGAATTGCTTTATCAATCTTGTTTTGTTCACCTTCAAGATCGAACAACATGATACCAACCGTTGTACCTTGTAGTCTTTCAATATTACTAAATAAGATGTTAGCTTCAATATTAAATCGTTTATACAATTCAATAATGATAGGCTCATTAGTAACATCTCCCATGAAGTTCAATTCAACTAAATGACCCGAAATAGTATCGATGATGCCACTTTCCTTAACCTCATCCAATACATTACTAATCTGAGTAGATGTATTAACAAAGTCCTTTGTCAACTTCTTCTTAGGATTAGCGAAGATTGTTAACAAATCACCCTCTTCAATTAACTTACCTTCTTCCATAACAGCAACTCTATTACAAATCTGCTTAATGGCATCCATCTCGTGAGTAATAATGACAATCGTAATACCAAGTTCCTTATTTAGTCTTCCTAACAAACTCAATATCTCAGTAGTTGTCTTAGGATCCAAAGCACTAGTAGCTTCATCAGATATTAGTATTTCTGGATCACTAGCTAACGCACGTGCAATAGCTACACGTTGTTTTTGACCACCTGATAATTGTGAAGGATAATTATTAGCCCGATCTGTTAATCCCACTAAATTAAGTAGCTTATCTACCTTATCCTTACGTTCTTGTTTAGTAAGTTTAGAATCACGTAATGGAAATTCGACATTCCCAAAAACTGTTAAAGATCTCATTAAATTAAAGTGTTGGAAAATCATCCCAATATTTTTTCGTGCTTTGCGCAAATCTTTAGCGCTTAACTCTGTTAGTTTTTGATTATTGACAATTACCTCACCAGCAGTCGGCTTCTGTAACAAGTTGATAACACGTACAAGTGTACTTTTACCGGCTCCAGAATATCCAATTACTCCGAAAACATCACCCTTTTGAACATTTATTGAAACATCTTTTACCGCTTCAATTGTCTTGCCTTCATTATGAAAGGTAACGTCAATATTCTTTAATTGTACTATCCCGCTCTTTTCTACCATAATTACTCCTTATTTACTTTGGCTAAAAATTCATCGAAGAAATCGATAAAGTCCAAATAATCTTTGATACGAATGTTTTCGTTAGGTGCATGTGCTCCACCTTTGGCATAACCAACACCAATTGATACGATTGGGGCTTGTGCATATTTATTAACTACGTACATTGGACCTGTTCCAGGACTTGATGGTAATGCCTCAACTTTGTCCTCGCCACCATAGAAACCTTGTGCGGTTTGAATCAAAGTATTAACAATCGGACTATCAAGATCCCAACGATATCCTTTTTCACCTAATAAATATTTAACTGATACATCAGTAAATCCCTGTGACTCTAAATACTTTGTTAATTTCTCAAATATATCTTTTGGATCCTGATCCGGTACTAATCTAAATTCTAGCTTAGCCACAGCGGCCTTAGGAGTAACGGTTTTTACACCTTCGCCTTCCCAGCCACTGCTAATTCCTTCTATATTAACTGTTGGTTTGAATGTTAAATTATAATTTACAGATTCATTTTTCAATAGTGGAACTTTTAGTCCCCATTTTCCTTCTAAATCAGGTTCAATTGTTTTAGCAACTAATTCTTTCTCACGGTCACTTGGTTCGATAACATCATTATAGAAACCCGGAACTTTGATGGTACCATCTGCATCACGTAGAGCATCAATTGCCTTAGTCAGCCTCCAAGTTGCACTATCAACTACCGCTGCCATTGAGGAATGAAGATCAATATCAGCTGACAAGGCCGAAAGTTCAAAGCATAAGATTCCCTTATTACCACCAGTAATAGTAAATTGTTCATGTTCATTTTTACTACCTGATTCCCATATAATCAAATCACTGCTTAATTTATCACCATACTTTTTCAAATACTCAACTAAATGTTCACTAGCGACTTCTTCTTCACCCTCAATTAAGAATTTGATATTACATGGTAAATCACCATGTTCTTGGCGATAAATTTTTAGTGCTGTGATACGACTAATCAAATCTGATTTACAATCTGAGGCACCACGGCCAATGAACTTATCATCTGTAATCTTTAGTTTAAATGGATCTGAATTCCATAGTTCTATAGGTTCTTCAGGTTGAACATCATAATGGTTATAGATAAGAATTGTTGTATTACTTGGCTTCTCAGGTTTGGCTTCTGCAAATACAACTGGATGCTTATAATCATTCCAAATAGTTGCATTAGCTCCGAAGTCACTTAACAACTTCTTGAGGAATTCGGCCGTCTCATCAATTGATTGATGTTTTGCTGATACTGATGGTAAAGCAATGTATTGCTTCAGTTCTTCGATCGATTCTTGAATTAATGGATCTGTTAGCTTTGACATATGAATTCCCCCTGATTTTTATTTCTATAATATTATTTCAAATTAACATTCCAAGCTGGTACAGCTGCGCCACCGTAAACTTTTTTAATTTCTTTAGCAACTTCTTTTGTTTGGAAAGCTTTAACAACTTTCTTGTATGTCTTGTTATCCTTGTCTTTCTTGTTTGCTGCGATAAAGTTGATCCATGGCTTTGTACTTTCATTGATCTTTTCTGTATAGAGTGCTGATGATGGTTTCAACTTAGCGTCACTAGCAAAGTTACCATTAACAACGGCAATCGTTACATCATCTAATGAACGAGCTGTTTGTGCGGCATCAAGCAATGTGAACTTCAAGTTTAATTTGTTCTCTGAAACATTTTTAACTGTTGCAAGCTTTGTTTTGTTATCAAGTTTAATGAGTCCTGCATTTTCAAGTAAAACAAGAGCTCTACTCTCATTAGATGCGTCATTTGGAAGTGCAACTTTAGATCCACTTGTCAAATCATCTAATTTTTTGATCTTGTTTGAATAAATTGACATTGGTTGAATAACAGTGTTGCCAATAGGAACAATATCCGTATGATGTGCTTTATTCCATGCATCCAAGAAGTACTTGTGTTGATATGCATTGATGTCTAATTCGCCTTGTGATAAAGCTGTATTAGGTTGATTATAATCACTGAATTCAGTGATTTTTAGATTAATTCCTTCTTTTTTAACTTTGGATTTAACAACTTTCCAAATTGGAGCATCGGTTGGATTAATCCCAACTTTAACGGTTGTTTCTTTACTCTGACTTCCACAACCAGCTAGTACAAAAATAAATAGCGCTGTACAGGCCAATAATAAAATTTTGGTTATTTTCTTGAATTGTTTCATAATAATTCCCCACCTTAAATACTTTATTCTTTTGATTTTTAACAAATAATTATTTGAAACAAAAAAAAGTCGCTTCTAAAGACGAACATTAATTGTTCATTTTTAGAAGCGACTCATCGCTGTACCATTCTAATTTAGGATAAACTTACACTTACCCCCTCTACAACGTACGGAATATTAACTCCATACGCGTGTACTGTAAAGGGTACCAACCATTGCCTCTTTATCCGTTAGGACTCAGCGCACCAATCACAGGTCATTTTCGTTCAAGTCCGCGTCCCCTTCTCAGCTACTGAGGCTTTCTGTACTTTGGATATTGAACTACTTCCCCTGATCAAATTGTTTGAAATAGTTATTTGTTATTAATCGTTGAAATGATAATACAATTTGAAAACAAGAATGTCAACAGATAAAATTAATTTTCTTTACTTGTTTTTTAATCTTTTCATTTCCAAATCCATGACTTTATTATAACCAGTTTTTTTGATTTGAAAAGTATTTTTTTCTATTTGGTCGTTATAACGCATCCAATATAGTGATATATCAGCGTTCCTTTAATTACATTTATTATTTGATAAATATAATATAATTTCTAGCAGAAAGATATACAAATATTTTTATTAGAAAATGAAAGAATGATTTTAATGAAAACAAAAAAGCCGCCACAGTGAGCGACTCATAAAATTCGAATTATTAAATAACTTCAACAGTAGCTGATGTTACACCATATGAAGGAATTGATGAACTTGGCATAGCGACATCTAATTGTTGTGAATTAGAGTTAGCAAATGTACCTGTATCATTAACTGTTCTGTACATTACGGTACCGTCAGCCAATGTAATCTTCAATTGTGTACCCTTAGGGAATACTGATAAGTTAGCAGCAACACCGCTGTAACCCATATTTGAACCTAATACAGCTGGATCGTAGAAACTGATCTTGAATGTTCCTTGTGAAGTACCTGTAGTAGCTGAACTTGTATTTGATTGTGTTGATGTAGTATTAGTTGCTTCAGCTGATGAATTTGTTGTAGCTGATGTAGTTGCTTGTGTAGTTGTATTCGATGTAGCTGATGGTAATGTGATTGTTTCACCTGGATAAATCAAGTCAAATCCACCAACTGTTCTACCGTTTGCTTGTTCTAATGCTGAAATTGTTGTGTTATTCTCAGCAGCGATACTCTTGTATGTATCACCTTTTTCTACTGTAACGTGTGTACTGTCAACTGTAGTAGCAGCATCAACAGTATTTGCTGTTGTTGCTCCTAATGCTGTTAATACGATTGTACTTGCTAATGCGATAGATAATACTTTTTTCATAAATTTAATTACATCCTTATATTTAGATTGTTTAGCTCTCATTGCTATGGTGCTATACTAAC
This sequence comes from Companilactobacillus insicii, assembly GCF_003946015.1. Lineage (GTDB taxonomy): Bacteria > Bacillota > Bacilli > Lactobacillales > Lactobacillaceae > Companilactobacillus > Companilactobacillus insicii. Next base: position 20,021 of record NZ_RHNU01000030.1, on the reverse strand, counting down.
AGCCCTATGTTACATAGCCACCACCTCAGAGTTACATTTTGGTCGACTTTTGTAATCTTAGTAATACTTCTGCAACAAAAATCTTTATAATCCTTGATATGACAGTCTTTTAAAATTTATGAAAACACTTAAGGTAATTGTCTTAATTCATATATTATGATATACTATTAGCTATGCAGAATAAAAAACATAAGTTTTACCTTAAAATACTAATAATGGTACTTGCATTAGAGCTAATTGCGTTTAGTTTGAATATGTTTTTCGAACCAAACAAGGTCGCCGCAGGTGGTGCCACCGGTATAGCAATTCTACTATATGAAGGGTGGGCAATTCCTACGTCTTTATCAGTTTTCATTATTAATATAATTATGTTGATCTTCTCTTACTTCCATTTGGACAAAGTTACTACCATTAAGTTAACTTTTGGTAGTTTTCTACTTCCAATCCTACTATTCATAACACCAGTCTATAATCTTGTTCCTGGTAACAAAATTTTGGCAATCATTATTGGAAGCATTACGTTTGGAATCGGACTAGCGGTTTTATACACACTGGACATGTCCAGTGGTGGTACGACTGTTCCGCCTATGATCATTCATAAAAATTTTGGGATTGATAAATACATCAGCTTATTTATTATTGATGGTATCGTCTGCTTAGGAAATATTGCGTTAACTGGTCTATTGTCATTCTTCCTAGCAGTTATGTCTGTCGCAATTTCAAGTATAGCTATTAAGTTTTGTACTGTTATAGAAGATAAGTTACTAACAGAATAATAATAAAAAGAGGTCCAGTGACCTATGCTCCAAAACATGTTTTAGAGTATAGGCCAATAGGCCTCTTTTTTATTGAACATTTACCTGACTTTTACTAGTTACCTTATTATTGTTTAAAACAACTTTTATATAAGTAGCTTCATCATCCTTTTTATCCTCGACATCAGAAGTATAAATAAGTGTCATATTTCCATTTTTTTCTGAATAGTTATCCGGATTTCCAAGAGTATTTATAACTTGTTCATAACTATCATTATTTTTGACACGATTATAATCTTTCATTGTAAGATCGTTCTTTCTATCAATATCCAGTCCCTTGATAGATTTGGCAACTGCTATCCCTTGTTCAAAGGTAATATCTATACTAACGTCATCGTCTAATCCTTTGATATTATTCCAAGTCATAGTGGAATTTTCTTCATCTTCAGAATTACTAATATAGACCGCCTTACCAAATTTTCGATCTACGGCTTTACGATCACTCCCACCTGCTCCTAACTTAATTGAATTAAATTTATCTATTGTGGAAGTATTACTATTAGATGATTTATTAAATAATCTTTCTTGATTTTCTTCATCAGCCTTATCTTCATACGTATTCTCAACTACATAAGCCGTTGCAGTAATTACGAAGAACATGGCTATTATCGTTAACCAAAACCATTGCTTCTTATAAAAAGGTTTATTCATCAAAAATACCTCCACATTTGTTATGTCAATATAAGTCTAACAAGTATAGAAGTATTTAGCATTTATTAAGCACATACAAACTGTATTAATAATTAGTTATTAATACTTCATCTGTTCCTAACAAGTTAGGATGGTAAGACGATGTAGAATAATTAGCATTTAAATGGCGGATATTATATTTTATGGCCCAATCAATCACGGCACGATTAACATATCCCTTATGTCTAAAGACATTTGACATAGCAAATTTAATATTACGATCATTTAATGAATCCAAAAAATCATACAAGTCATTCTCTTGTTTCTGAGTCCAACTCCCAAATCCACGATTACCATCATTGTAAGTACCATCACTAATCAAATATGGAGGATCAACATAAACTAACGAGTCTCTTGTTAGTTTGGATGTATCGAAGTCACTAAAATAGTCCGATGTAAAAGTCGCATCAATTTGGTGAAGTTTAGATACAAATTCACGTAAGTTTTCGCGCATATTGTTTGAAAAGCGGCTACGCTTACGTCCAAATGGATTGTTATACTTCATGTCTTGATTGAATCGAATTTGATAGTTAAAACTAAACGATGACAAAATGTATAAATCTAATGGATTTGGATGCTCATTATAGTCATCCCTTAAACGAAGAAATCCCTTCTCGTTTTCCTTACTCATATGATACTTATCAATTTGAGAATTGATTTTAGTTAATATATCTTCAAAATCATGTGTTTGAAAGTATTTGAACATATCAATAACACGGTCGTTAATATCGTTAAAATAATATTTATTGGCTTTAACATTTATACCCACATTAGCTCCGCCACTGAATAAATCGACCATTGTATCAATATTATTAGGAAATTCAGGAATCAATTGCGACAGCAATTTATACTTACCACCAACGTAATTCAACGGGCTCTTAATATAATTTGGTTCATTCTCAGAAATTTTAACAGATTGAATTTGTAATAGATCATTATCCTCTTGGTGCTTAGTACTGAAATAATAAAGTAACTCACAAAGTTGATTCTTATTGGTTGAAACTTTGGAATTATATTTTTTAAATGGGATCCTAACAATTTCAACACTTCCGTCAACAGCGACCTCATTAATCATCTCGGTCAGCTCGTCTTCAGGAATAATTCCATCTGTAGAATAACTTAATAACACATGTGTAAATTGTAAGTTATTTAGCAAATCCTTCATCGTATCTTTAGCATTATTTTTAGAAGAATATTCGGACTTAAGATCCTTATAATCCCGAACTCCACTCACACCGTGAATTTTTGGGTTATCAAACCTAGCAATGGTTTCTAAAAGATGGTAATTAGAACCGTATTGTCTAACATTATAGGGTGTGTCAATATAAACAATGTCGCCGTGAATTTTCTTCACCAATTCATTAGCATCCTCATTGTAGGCATGATTCTGCCGCTTATTATTATGAATCTGCTTGGGTTCTAATTTAAGTGGTTTATTGGCACGCTTGTCATTAAAGTTCTTTAAATAGGCTCCATAAGTGCCAGTAGTATTAGAAACATATGGAACTGCTTCAATCAGACAAGCTAACAAATAAAAATATTCATTATCCGTAATATCGTTATTATTTCGCCACTTCTGAATCGTTGTTCTAATAAAATCTATTCTTTTAGCATTCGCAATTGTAAAATACATTCGCTTATCCTTGCCAGCTTCAGAATAGTTTTTAGTTATAAAGTCTCCTTTATAGTTTGATATATCATATTGATTAAAATAGTTAAATGGATTATGAATTCCAAATTTAAATAAGCCTGTAAAATCAGGTTGACTATTTAGTACGATTTCACCCTTTGCAAGAGCGTACGAAAAGTAAAGCAAGTCATTAGTTATAATTGAATATCTTGACTTAAAATACTCACTAACAACATTTGATCCCGAAAAGATATCTGCAAAACTCTTCTCGGAACCGTTTAAATGCTTTGTAAGCAATTTATCAATTTGGTCTAATAATCTAGCTTTACTTCCTATAAATCTCATATACTCGCCCTCATATTCCTTCTACTATTAATATAATAACATGCTGAAAATACATTATTATAAAAAAGAAGCCCAATTCCAGGATAACAAGGAATTGAGCTTCTTTTTATGGAGATGAGGGGAATCGAACCCCTGTCCAAGCATAATGCTATGTAAGCTTCTACACTCATAGTTGTACTATTTAGAATTTCGCCACTATGAACGCCGCACAACCTGGCTAGCCACAGCGGCTAACCCCGATTAATCTCTTTTTAACTTGTTCAGGCTGGACAAATCAAACGTAGCTCAATTAATTTGAGACCCGGCTCTAACCCTTGAGCAAAGTTAGACGGATCACGACTAGACTGTTTTTAGGCAGCTAGTGCGTAAGAATTATTATTTTTTGCAGTTATAATAAACTGTGTGTTTTTACGGAACACGAAAACCGAAGTGCAGCCTACACGCTATCACACATGTCGAATCCAGAACATCCCCAAGATGTTCTCTACGATAATAACGAACTTTTTCATATTTGGCAAATATGTATACTTCTAAAATATATGTGTAAAAGTGCCGCTTTCGATAAGGATAAATACACCAATACCAATATAAACAATAGATGTAATATATCTTCCCCATTTTTCTAATATATCAGCCACTTTGGGAATTCTAACCAGCAAATAACCAATATAACAAAATAATGTCAACATGAAGAAAAATGTAATTAATATTACGATTAAACTGCTAAACTTTGATTGAACAAATATTGGCACATAAATACCAATATTATCAGCACCACATGTGGCAATAGTAATTAAAGCAACGTTAAGTACAACGCTTGAACGCTTTTTCATACCATTTTCTACCACATCATCATCGTCACTCTCACCAAATAGTAACAGCTTTATTCCCATGATTATTGGTATCAATCCAAGTAATCCTAGCATCCAATCTTCTGGAACAAAACCTAATACAAAGGCCATAATTAAACTAGTTATTACTAAGACAGAAGTTCCAAGAATATCACCAACATAAACTAACCACTTTTGATTGGATTTAGTTGATCCGAAGATAACCATTAAAATTATCAAATAGTCTATACTGGTAGATATATATGCTGTTATACCAGTTAAAATTGCTTTTATCATTTATTCATACCTCGTTTCAAATCTTTTAATATGATAACATCATCATATGAAAGATTCAACATATGTAGGAGGATTTATTTTTGAAAAAAATTAAATTAATTGAACCAAAGCTATTAGAAGAATCTCAAAAGATCATGAAAATATTAAATAACCCGATTAGATTGCAAATGCTTAATATTTTGGAACAAAAAGAAATGAATGTTAGCGAGATTGTCTCTCTGTTGGATATTGAACAATCGGCCGTATCCCATCAATTGGCACTATTGCGACAATATCAATTAGTGAGTTCCAAAAAAATTGGAAAGTCCAACTATTACAAGCTAAATGACCCACATATTCTAGATGTAATTAATGAAACTTTAGAACACGCAGACCACGTCATGCGAGTAAAAAAACATGGCGAATAAAGCTTTCTATCGACACCGGTGGTTTTGGTTATTTATTTTGGTTGTAATTGGGATAGCCGGAACTTATATTGTTAACAATAATTAATCAACGCAGAATACAGAAAATACAAAAATAGCTAAAATATCAAAAAAGAAATCTAAACCTAAAAAAAAGGTAAACAAAAATAATACCCAAATGACACCTAAGGAAAAGAGAACAGTTGGAGAAAGAACCGCTCAGACATTTGGTCAGGTAATTAATAAAAGACCATCAATTCCGAAAATATAATAAGTATTATATTGATAACGCTTTCGAAATGACATAACCTAAGAGTGTACGTTATATTTAATTATTAATATTTTCATCAATTCACAGGAGGCTTTTGCATGTCAAAAAAGAAAATTGTTATTGTTGGAGCATCACACGGTGGTCACCAATCCATCATTGAATTATTGAATAGATACAAAGATGTAGATATTACTTTATTTGAAGCTGGGGACTTCATTTCATTTATGTCATGTGGAATGGAACTATTCCTTGAAGACAGCGTTACAGATGTTAACGATGTTAGAAACTTCAGTGAGAAGAGTTTTCCACAAGACAATGTCCATATTTTGAACAATCATTTGGTACAAAAAATTAATGCTGATACAAAAACAGTTTCTGTCCTAGATTCAACAACTAATGAGTCTAAAGATTATGAATATGACAAGTTAATTTTAAGTTCTGGTGTTACACCTAAATCATTACCTATTCCTGGAAATGACTTAGAAAACATCTACTTAATGAGAGGATACGATTGGGCCACAAAGATTAAATCAAAGCTAAACGATCCCGCAACAAAACATATTACAATTGTTGGTGCAGGATATATTGGCATTGAGGCCGCTGAAGCAGCAACTAAAGCTGGTAAAGAAGTCACATTGATGGACGTTATCGATCGACCACTAGGAACATACCTCGATGAAGATATGACTTCTATCCTCGAAAAACATTTAATTAAAAATGGTGTCGACGTTGTAATGAATGCACAAATTGAAAAATACGTCGGCGATAAAAAAGTAACTTCAGTTAAAACAAAGACTGGAGAATATCCAACTGATTTAGTAATTCAAGCTGCTGGTGTCAAGCCAAACACCGACTGGCTCAAAGGTGTAGTAGACTTAGATGATCGTGGTTGGATCAAGACTGACGAATATCTACGTACTAACGTTCCAGACATATACGCCATAGGAGATGCCACACTTGCATACTCCATCCCTGCCGAAACACATGTACCAATAGCTTTAGCGACTGTCGTACGTCGTGAGGCTAGATATGTTGTTAAGCACCTATTTGAAGATACTCCTGCCCTACCATTCAAAGGTGTTGTCGGCTCATCGGCACTAGGTGTCTTTGATTATCATTTTGCCGAAAGTGGTTTGAATTCATTTACAGCAAAACGTGCAGGTGTAAATATTGCAACATCATTTTATAGCGACACTTTGCGTCCTATTTATGTACCCGCTGACAAGGGAAATACAAAAGTTTACGTATATCTAGCATACAATCCTGATAGTCATCAGATCTTAGGCGGTGCTGTACTTTCTAAATATGACATCACTGCTCAAGGAAATGTACTTGCTTTAGCAATTGAGAACAAATTAAAACTCGAAGATCTGGCCGAGGCTGATTTCTTCTTCCAACCAGGATTTGATCGTCAATGGAGTCTATTAAACTTAGCCGCACAACATGCATTGAACGAAGACAAATTTTAATTTAACTTATAAAGATGACATAACAAAACATGGTCAATTTATTAGTATATCTTAAAATAAACCCGTATTTACGTAATAGTAGATACGGGTTTATTTGCAGTTAAATAGATTTTATAACTAAATTAAACTTTCTATTTTTTGAATTTTCTTTAATAAATTATCAAAAATAAAAATTTCACCAAAAAATTGGTATTATAGATACATATAGTAATCAACTTATGAGTCAGGGGTGGAAAAATGAATAATAACGGAAATATGTCTAGAATGGATCTTCGTCGGTCGCGAAAAAAGCCACTATTAAAAAAGTGGTGGTTTTGGTTAATCATTGTATTAATAATTATTGCTGGTGTGGGTTTTGGAATATTTGGCTATATAAATAATAAAAAAGACAGTTCAAACTCTAACGACAAAACTGAAAAAGTCGAAAAATCAAAATCATCCACAAAAAAGAAAAAAACCTCAACTACTTCATCTAATGAAGGTATAACATTAGATCAATTCAATAATATTGCCCTAGATTCAGATAATGGGACATCTTGGGATACTATAAAGCCTATCTTCGGTACTCCTACAAGTCACTCTACAAGTAATGTACAAGGTGTTGATGTCGACGTTCAAACGTGGGATAAAGTTGCCAATGCTGATGCTGGAGCCTCAGTATCAGTTGGCTTTGCTAACAATCATGCAATAAGCAAAAAAATCTCAGGACTAAAAGTAAATCGGAATAACAAAATTAACATTCAGAAATATGCACAAATCGAAAGTAATCAAAGTAGTGCCGATATTATCAAACTGCTTGGAGAACCAAATGGTTATGATAACTCATCAGTAAATGGTACTTCAATCAACAAACTAACTTATACATCTGGAATCAACGGCGACTCTGGAGCAAAAATCGTAATAACATTTACAAATGACAAAGTAACCGAACAGACACAAAGTGGTGTTAAATAAGCATTTTTTAAGTTTTCTTAATATTTGAAAACACTGATATTCACAATGGTACAATTCTTTCTGGTGGAATCAGTATAGGCCATCCTCGGGAACCACGAATGAGGATGGTCTTTTTGTATGTATTAATATTAATAACAAGTAGGAAACATAAACAATATATTGCTTTTTTTCTATTTTTCATCTAACATGGAATGAACTAGTAAAAACTATCGCCAATCGCGGCGGTGGTTTTTTTTAAGCACATTTAACGCACCTTTGAGAGGGGGAATAACATGGAAAAGAACAGGAAATCTATTTATATTTTAATCTTTAGTAACTTTTTGATTTGTTTGGGTATTGGATTAGTAATTCCAGTAACACCATTTATCAAAAATGAGTTTCACTATACAACTTCACAAATGGGTGTTATGACCTCATTGTTTGCTTTTGCACAGTTCGTCGCTTCACCTATTGTCGGTAGAATGTCTGATAAAATTGGACGTAAACCAGTTATCGTATTTGGGTTATTTACCTATATGATTTCTGAATTTATTTTTGCAATTGCTACAACATTACCTATGTTCAACCTATCACGTATCATAGGTGGATTATCCGCTGCCATGGTAATCCCTACCTCCATGGCACTGGGATCTGATCTTACCACTTTAAAGGAACGTGCCAAAGTTATTGGCTGGTTATCAGCTGCTTTCAGTGGTGGATTAATCTTAGGACCAGGATTAGGTGGTATTTTAGCTGGATTCAGTTATAAAACACCGTTTTGGGTAGCTGGTGTTTTAGCCATTACAAGTTGTATCTTTACACAAATATTTCTTAAAGAAAGTAAAGAAACAATTGAAGTTGAGCGGAGAGAAGAAGCTAAACTCAACAACAATAAATCTTCAATTATGTCTATTCTTACCATACCAATGGTTGTCCTATTTGGTATGATATTAATTTCTTCATTTGGACTACAAGGTTTTGAAAGTATCTACAGTATCTATGTAAACCAAGTTTTTAACTTTGGATTGGGAACGATTGCATTAGTATTGACTCTTAACGGTATTATTTCATTAATACTACAAGTTGCAGCATTCAACTGGCTCATCAACAAGATTGGTGAGGTTGGATTGATCAGTTACTGTTTCCTATTGAGTGCTATCTGTGTATTCTGGATTACTCAAGCTCATTCACACGTTGCAGTAATTGTCGCAACACTGATTATATTCTCATCATTTGACTTACTACGTCCAGCTATTACAACTTTATTAACTAAGTCTAGTAAGGCAAATCAAGGGCTTATTAATGGTATGAATATGTCGTTAACTAGTATCGGTAATGTCATCGGACCTTTGATGTCAGGTGCTCTAATGGATTGGAACACTCACTACCCATACATGGTTGTTGCAGTTATCTTAGCAGCATCTTATCTTTTAACATTTATCGTCAAACGCTTCCCTATTATTGCGGCTGAAGGATAAAACACAGGCTGTGACATAACTATAAAATTCATTATTTATGCAGCGTAAACGCGCGACAAAGTACAACTTCTTCCGTTTAACTGAGAATGCCCCCGCATTTACTTACGTAAATACGGGGGCATTCTAGGTTATACTCAGAAGTTAGACGTGCTTTGTCACGCTCTTTTTTTCATCCAAATCATTGTTACTTCTGCTTCTCCAGTATCTTTATCTAACCCTTCTGTTTTAATAGAAAAGTCATTAACTCTGTAAAAGTTCAAAGCCTTGTAGTTTTTAACATAACAACTTAAAATCAAATCATTATGATTTGATTTAACATAATCAATTAATTGTTTACCAATTTTTTGACTACGATACTCACGTTTAATGAACACACCTGCAATGTAGTTACCATTAAGTCCAATAAATCCAGCAATCGCATCATCAACTTTGTATACATACACTTCCGCACTGGCAAATTCCTTTTTTACTAACTTCAAACTATTTTTCCAGTATTTTTCACTAATAAAATTATGAGCGTCTAAATTACCTTCCAACCATATATCTGCAACTTGATCAATTTCATCAAGTGTCATTCTTTCAATCATTTCTAAACGATCCCCTAGCCATAAAATATTTAATGTGGTATTATTCTATGATAAATCAATACACCGCCGGGTGTCACTAAAAAAAGTATTCTTAACAATTCCATTAGGCCAAAGAAGGAATTGTTAGGGATACTTTTTTTTTTATTAAAAAATGGAGGAATTAATATGAATTGGATCTATTTGATTGTTGCAGGATTATTTGAAGTCGTTTGGGCTTCAATGATGAAATTAAGCCACGGCTTTACAAAACTTAATTTTACTATTTTAACAATAATAGGCATGATTATCAGTTTCGTACTACTTGCTAAGGCTACAAAAACTTTACCACTCAGCATCGCGTACCCCATCTGGACGGGAATTGGTGCATTAGGATCAATATTAGTTGGTTTTCTTATTTTCGGCGATAAGATTTCACCTCTTACTTGGATCTTTATTATTCTATTACTGATCAGCATTGTTGGAATTAAATTTACAACTAGTGGTTAACAAACAATACAGCCTCTTGTCAAATATATAATTATTTTAATTAAATTTTATATCACCTTGTTTTTATTAATCGTCTGATTTTATAATTAAATTGTACGATTTTATGAAAGGGGAAAAAATATGGGGAAAAATTTACGCAATATTTTCACTACTGTAATTGCAGCTTTAGGAATTTTTGTAGCAGCAATGTACTTTAATTCTACTGATGTTTCTGCCGCAGCATACACCAGTGAAGATTTGATATCCAGCGCTCAAATAACCAATCCTGACAGAACTTATACTTATTCCAGCACTGTCGGTTTGCAATATACTTGGGACACAACTGGAACAGGTATCCAGCTTAAAGATGGAGACACCTTAACCATGGAACTACCCGAGCAACTGCGTTCAAAGAGTACTGCTGGTGTACCATTCAACGTTGAGGATGATGAAGGTAACATTATTGGACAAGCCGTCGTTAACTCTGATAACACAATAACTGTCACCTTCAATGAAAATGTTGAAAAGTTCCACGATACAAAGGGACAAATTAACATCAATAACGGAATTGGTGTCAGTGATTCAGCGATTATTGGTGACAATAACGTTCAATTTCCGACAATGAACGGCAACCAATCAAGCAACTTAACAGTTATTGAATCAGAGAATAATATAAGTAAGAAAGGGTCACTAGGAACTGATGAAAATGGTGATCACATCATTACTTGGACTATTCTTGCTAATCGTCGTGAACTAGACTTAAACAACATGAATGTTTATGAAGATGTTACACAACGAGATAAGAACTTGACATACATCCCTGGTTCAGTAGTCGTTAATAAAGCTTCATGGACTGGCAACAATCAATACAAACTTGGTGAATTAGTACCAAGTGACCAATATTTATTAAACGAAAATCCAAATGGCTTCCATTTGAACATTTCTGACTCTGCTAATCAGATGTATGCTATCACGATGAAAACACGTGTCCCTGCTGATTTAGCAACTAATGGAGAATATGTCTTCAAGAATCAGGCTCAAATCACTTGGGGTGTGCCTGGTAGTGATGGTGAAACACCACGTGAATCAGCTAGCGGAAGCGTTACTTCTGATTTAGTTGGTGATAATTCCGGTTCAGGATCTGGTAATGTCAAGGGATCAGTTACACTTACAAAAATAAGTGATGACAGTGAAAATCCCCTTACCGGTGCAGTATATGACTTGTACCAAGAAGGATCCACTACACCAATTCAAACAGGACTAACAACAGATGAAAATGGTCAAATTAAAGTAACAAATTTAGCACCCGGAAATTATTACTTTAAAGAAACAACACCACCAAATGGTTATCAATTAAATGATACAGAAATCCCATTTAGTGTTTCAGGTAAAACTACTACACCAGTAAGCATTGAAGGTCAAGATGATCCCGTTGGTGAACCACTAGGATCAATTATCATCCAAAAAATTGATTTGCATACTGGTGAAAAATTACCTGGTGCAACTTTTGTAGTTAAAAGTACTTCAAATCCTAGATTTGAACCGAAGACCGTAACTACTGATGAAAATGGTATTGTACACGTATCTGACTTGCCATATGGACATTATATTGTTAAGGAAGTTAAGGCTCCAGAAGGCTACACTACTAATGAAAAATCATTTGAATTCACTATTTCTTCAGAAGATCCTACACCTAGCCTAATCACCTTTGAAAATGAAAAAGACGATGATGCTGATGTAGATGGAAATTTCTCTGCATCACTAGTCAAATTTGACACTGGGGACATGGCTAACGGTAATTATATTGGAGTACCTGGTGCTGTATATGGATTATATGATGCCGATGGAAACATCATTGGAAGTTATATGACTGATAAAAATGGACATATTACTGTCAGTGACTTAGTTCCTGGTAAATATTACTTCCAAGAAACCTTACCTCCAAATGGTTACGATATTAACGATGAAAAAATTGAATTTGAAATTACTGATTCGGATATTGACCTCGGACATTTGATAACTTCAGATCCTAAAGTCACAGACGGTGGCGATGGTAACGGTGAAAATCCTGATACTGATGGAAATGAAGGTAAAGGTGACGAAGATGACAATGACGATAATGAAGGTGATGGCGGATTAATTACTAACCCACTCGACCCTGATAATAACGGAAATAACAACAGTGGTAATGGTTCTTCAACTGGTAACATTGTGGATCCATCAAGTCCAAAGCCTCCTTATGAAGGCAGCACAGATGAATCACAAACTTATTTACCACAAACAAGTACTCAAACAAGTATCTTAGCTAGCGTTATTGGTCTATTAATACTATCAAGTGTTATCTATTTCGAACGTCGTAAGGCATAAAAAAACAAGAGTTTGAACTTATAAGAGTTTAAACTCTTATTTTTTTTACTTGAACCATGTGATAATAACTCGATACAATAAGTTCATCAAAAGAATGGAGATTAACTATGAGAAAAGTTGTATTTTATGGAGCCACAAGTTTAGACGGATACTTAGCTGATCAAAATTATTCATTAGATTGGCTATTTAAATACGATGATGAAAAAATTATGCGTGAAAGTTATCAACCATTTTTTGAACACGTAGATACAATAATCATGGGGAGACAAACTTATGATGATCTAATGTCCATGTCCGATGAGTTTCCTTATCCAAATAACGAAGTTTTCGTATTATCACATCGAAAAATTAATTCAAAATATGTTAAACAAACCGATAAGCCCATAAATGAGCTTGTAGATGAATTAAAAAAGCAAAAAGGTAAAGACATTTGGATAGTAGGAGGCGGAAAACTAGTTTCATCCCTACTAGATAATAATTTAATTGACACATTGCAAATACAAATAACACCTGATCTTCTAGGATCAGGTGTTAAATTATTCAATAATATTAATAATACTAGTAACTTTGAAACTATCTTTGCTAAACAATATGGAGACTTGGTAGATATAAAGTACCAACTAAAAGGCACCACCGCCTGAACCGCCACCAAATCCACCGGAACTTCCACCTGAAAATCCTCCTGAACTTCCAGAAACACTGGAACTACTTGCTGAGTGACTGGATGAAAAGGCTCCAGAAAAAGCACGATCAAGATTCATACTATTGTTCAAACTTCCGATTCCCCAGTAGTAATACATCATACCTGGTGTAGCTTCAAATGCCTCTGTTCCAAACTTTAACTTCAATGCTTTAACTACCTTCTTAGAAATGCCAAAAGCAACCGCATATGGTAAAATTTGTTCCCAAAGAATCAAATCTCCCACTTCAGCCAAATTCAAATCATCAACATCTTCAAACATTCGCCTAAACGCACGTAATTCATTGGCTATTTGCTCTCCATTCTCCGTATAATAGCTTATTGGTCTTCGTATGATAAAATACATTACCCATGTAGTAATAATCGTTAAAATCGATATTACGGACAATAAAATAATCCAATTTCTTACAAAAATTGTAGACAAAATAACTGATATTAACATCATAACTGTGATGGTAATCGCTGATCCTAACAATCTTGATATAGTTCTTTTATTGCTGATATCAATATATTTATCACTATGATATGCTACGCGATTTTTCCACTCATTAAACTTGTCGTACAACCTTCCCTTTTTATCCTTCTTAGCATATCTATTAATTTCCTTGATAGTTACACTAGTTCCGTCACCGATAGTTTCTATCATAAATTTAATAAGATCATCTTGGGGCTCTCTTAAAGCAGTAATTCTAAAAGTCTTACCTTCCTTATCAATTTTTAAATTACGCTTATTAACCTCAATCAGGACATCCCCAGTGAATCCCTTACTATCACCATTACTAGACTTATCTAAAATAATATTTGCCATACTAGGTGCTACATCCGGCGCATCAAACCAATGATGCAACGGAGTTGGCATGCTATGTCTATGAATAGGATTTTTTATTAATTTAATGTAATTAAATACAAAAATCATTATTATCGAAAAAATAATTAATAATATAAATATCTTAGTAATCCTACTTGGCATTTTTCTTCTATAGTTAGCTTCCTGGGCTAACTTTTTTTCTTGTGCCAAAATACCTTTTTTAGCATTCTTATCAACATTATTAGTATTTAATGGCGTAATACTAGTTGGAAAAATAATATGACTCTCAACTGAATCATCAGCATCAACTTCGTCGACAGTTAAAATAACTCGACCATTTTTCTTATCTACCTTATTAAATCCATCTAAAGTACCGTGCGCCCACGCTTGTAATGAGTTTATGTTTTTTGATGGTAGATTTATCGTAATTTTCACATTATTCAAATCATGATCCCAACCGCCCCCAATGATTTTCCAATTGAGTTCAGCCGTATCACGATAATTTGTAATAACTCCATTAAGTTTGTAATGATAGACAAATGTAATCTTCGCGTTAGAAACCGCGTGATACACTTTTAGCTTCATATAATCATCTGTCTTATCAACAGAAAAAGTATTATTAGCCTGGGAGTTAGATTGCTGAAGATCAGTAATACCATCAGAATCCTTTACAGCAACTTCTGGATCTCCAACGCCTTTAATACCCTTGATTGCCTGATTATAGTACACTCCATGAAAATCGCCGTCAAAATCATAAGTGACATTTTGAGTCATCAGTGCATTACCTTGTTTATCGATATTTATATCTACTGTATAATTTGTAATTTCATAATCATCATTAGCTAAAACTCTAGTTTGAAATACATTAATAGAGACTATTGTTACAAGTAGAAACCAAATACTTAATATGATTTTTTTCATATAAGACCCCTTACTAAAAAAATTCACTACAATCACGCAGTGAATTTTTATTTAAAATAATCTTTGTAACCACGACTTACTCAAAAAATCTTTCCAATAAGTGGAAGATTGCTGTAATAAAGCATCATTAGACAGAACATATTTACGATATGGAACGTGATTAGGTAACTGTCCTTGACCTGACAGGAATCTTTCATTTTGAACTCTGACAATATTAGCATGGTAATTGATAGTCATTTTATAACCCGCATTAACGGCACAAATCATCAATACTACTACTAAGATTGGATACATTCTCTTTACTGATAATTTACCAAAATAACTTACTGCTTTCAAAACATAAAGAATCGCAGCAATATAAAGAAAAACATATGAAGTGAAAAACTCACGAGAATTAATTGGCGAAATAATAATAATAAATGGTGAAATCAAAGCAAAATAAGTAAACAAGCTAAAATACAAAACATAATTCCGCTTAAAATTAAACAAATATATAGTACAAAAAATTAAGAATAACCAAAATACAACAGTCATTATTCCATCAACTAAGGTTACCTTCGTACTTAAATTACGATACATAAAGAATTGATCATAATTATGTCTGCTCAACCAAAAGTTAATAACTAAGTAATAAACAATAAAAAAAGCCGAAATGATATTAATTGACCATTTAATTTTACTATAATGCTTCAATTTATTGGTAGCAATCACAATAATTGATATCATCAACACGATATTTACTATCAGATTCAACGTATTAAACCAATAGTGAGTGATATAAAAATAATTATTTATGATTCCATGAATATCAAAGTTAGTGTTACGGTAAGTCGATTTTTCATGATATGCCGGATGGCTAAACATGATTGCTGCTGACATCAAAGCTCCCAATAAATAGCTACCTTCAAACCACTCAAATTTTACCTGATACACAAATCGCCCAACTAAAATAACTGCAATACCAATAAAAATTTGATATAACGTCAAATGTTCAACGAATAATCCGCCTATTAAACTCATAATAAACATAAATAATGCCAAAATAATTGGATTATCAAATTTTTTACCGTCATATAAATCTTTAACAAACGTTAAGAACAAAAGTATCAGTGCTAAAGGTGGAATGTAATTAACAAATCCAGCATTCCAGGCCAAAACTGTACTTATATATCCGTCCTGAAAGGTGAAGACAAATAAACCACTCAAAAGAAGTGACAGTTTAGATTTACCTGTCAATTTCCAAATACACCATAACAGTAGTGTCCAAAAAATTGCGTACATTAGCATTGCAAAGATCAAATGATGTACAGTAAAAATTTCAGAAATATTACCGATCCATCGGCCATTACTACTACCGCCGTAGATTTTTTGTGGACCATAAAACCCATGTTGCATTAAATACTTACCTTGAGTTCCTCCCCAGAAAAAATCATCTCCAGACGGTATAACTAAAAATCTAAATATAAAAAAATAAATAAAAACTATAGGAAAAAATATTTTTTCCCAGCCCCTACTAACTTTGTTCTGCATAAGGTTCCTCCAAAATCAAAAATACCTACTACAGTATAACCTATGCAAGAAGAATATTGCAGAATCAAAAAACGACTTAACAATAAGTTAAGCCGATTCCATTAAATTAATCTTTCCAAATTTCCTTTGCTCGATTAAATGCTGACCAAGCCTTAGGCCAACCAGCATAAAATGACAAGTGAGTTATTTCAGCAACAATCTCCTCTTTAGTAATTCCATTCTTTTTACCGATTCTTAAATGGGCATCTAATTGTTCTAGGTTACCTGCTGATATAATGCTTGCAATAGTTATCATCGATCTATCATGTGCCGATAACTCATCTTCCTTACTCCATACTTCTCCAAATAGAACATCATCATTTAACTTAGCAAATTGTGGAGCAAATTTACCTAATTGTTCTTGACCAGCTGTTTGTTTTTTCATATTCTTTCTTCCTTTGATTTAATAACTTTAACAAAGACTATTAAATCACTTGAAGTTTACTTTAAGTCAACACACTTCTATAATTATTTTTTATTAAACGATATTAAAATAAATCGAAAAATATATGTTATAATTAATTGTGCTCGCGGATTGGTCCCGCAAGCACAATTAAGCAATACCGAGTCGTCTGTTCTCAGCAGGCGGCTTTTTTGTTGTCTAAATAATTATTTAATATCTAAAACCGTTGTATGGTATTTTTAAAATCCATCTTCATCTATTAAATGACTATCGTCAACTTGAAGATAATGAAAACATTTAAACAATTCTAAAAATGTGCCGAAAAGGTGCCTATAATGCTGAAGAAGTGTCCAAAAATGCACTATTTTTTTCACAAGTGGGGTTAAGAATTGAACAAATAAAAAAGCTCTTAACATTGGTTTAACAATGTTAAGAGCTACTCATGAATAACTTAGTTATAAGTCAAGTTTCACAATTAATACCGGTGATCGGGGTCGAACCGATACTCCTTATACAGGAACGGGATTTTGAATCCCGCGCGTCTGCCAATTCCGCCACACCGGCATTTTAATACTTAAGCATACCCAAAGGCGGTAACCGGATTTGAACCGGTGATGAAGGTTTTGCAGACCTCTGCCTTACCACTTGGCTATACCGCCATATTGATATTAAAACAATTGGGTTAGCTGGATTCGAACCAGCGCATGATGGAGTCAAAGTCCATTGCCTTACCGCTTGGCTATAACCCAATAAAGGGCGGTATGTGGGAGTCGAACCCACGTGTGCCGGTGCCACAAACCGGTGTGTTAACCACTTCACCAATACCGCCATGATAAAAGGTAGAAACAGGGATAGTAGGAATTGAACCCACACTGACGGTTTTGGAGACCGTAGTTCTACCTTTAAACTATATCCCTAAACTATGGAGGGGAGTGGATTCGAACCACCGAACCCGAAGGAGCGGATTTACAGTCCGCCGCGTTTAGCCAGACTTCGCTACCCCTCCAAAATGGCGCGGGACGGAATCGAACCGCCGACACATGGAGCTTCAATCCATTGCTCTACCAACTGAGCTACCGAGCCATTTAACGGTCCCTGCGGGAATCGAACCCGCGATCTCCTGCGTGACAGGCAGGCGTCCTAACCAACTAGACCAAGGAACCAAAAAGTAATTATTATAAAGCTAATTGCGGGAGCAGGATTTGAACCTACGACCTTCGGGTTATGAGCCCGACGAGCTACCAGACTGCTCCATCCCGCGATAATAAAAATGGAACCTCAAACTTTTTAGTTAAGGAGGATGTGGGATTCGAACCCACGCGCGGTTTGACCCGCCTGACGGTTTTCAAGACCGTTCCCTTAAGCCGGACTTGGGTAATCCTCCATTGCTTAAAAAATAAAACTTATGAAACTGTATTGATGCAAAGCATCAATGACCCGTACGGGATTTGAACCCATGTTACCGCCGTGAAAGGGCGGTGTCTTAACCACTTGACCAACGGGTCATGAAAACGGAGAAGGAGGGATTTGAACCCTCGCGCCGCGTTAGCGACCTACACCCTTAGCAGGGGCGCCTCTTCAGCCACTTGAGTACTTCTCCAGATATAGTGGGCCTAAATGGACTTGAACCATCGACCTCACGCTTATCAGGCGTGCGCTCTAAACCAGCTGAGCTATAGGCCCATAACAAGCGGCAAAGCGGGTGACGAGAATCGAACTCGCGACAACAGCTTGGAAGGCTGTGGTTTTACCACTAAACTACACCCGCATTAAAAACCTACTATTAATACCAATTAATATGACAAGGCGCTATCATATTAACGGTCCCTGCGGGAATCGAACCCGCGATCTCCTGCGTGACAGGCAGGCGTCCTAACCAACTAGACCAAGGAACCATATAAAACAATTCAATTGCGGGAGCAGGATTTGAACCTACGACCTTCGGGTTATGAGCCCGACGAGCTACCAGACTGCTCCATCCCGCGATAACAATATGAATTTAAGCTTTATTCCATGCGATGGACCCTGTAGGACTCGAACCTACGACCGAGCGGTTATGAGCCGCCTGCTCTGACCAACTGAGCTAAAGGTCCGGAATAAATAGCGGCGAAGGGGATCGAACCCCCGACCTCCCGGGTATGAACCGGACGCTCTAGCCAGCTGAGCTACACCGCCAAAAATAAAACTTGCAACAATTTGCTGCTATCGGGAAGACAGGATTCGAACCTGCGACCCCCTGGTCCCAAACCAGGTGCTCTACCAAGCTGAGCCACTTCCCGAAATAAAGCAATGCACCCAGTAGGAGTCGAACCTACAACCTTCTGATTCGTAGTCAGACACTCTATCCAATTGCGCTATGGGTGCATATTCATTATAGTGCCGAGGACCGGAATCGAACCGGTACGGTAATCACTTACCGCAGGATTTTAAGTCCTGTGCGTCTGCCAGTTCCGCCACCCCGGCGTTACTATAATGAAAGCGGAAGACGGGATTCGAACCCGCGACCCCCACCATGGCAAGGTGATGTTCTACCACTGAACTACTTCCGCATTAATGCCGACTAGAGGATTCGAACCTCCGACCCCCTGTTTACAAGACAGATGCTCTGCCAACTGAGCTAAGTCGGCATAAAATGAATTATGCTTATTCAATTTTAATAAAAACTTCTCAATATTGCAACAACAATATTGAAATACGGGTGAAAGGACTTGAACCTTCATGTCCATAGGACACTAGAACCTAAATCTAGCGCGTCTGCCAATTCCGCCACACCCGCATGGGATATATATTTGTTGCAAATGAGTCGTGACAGGTTCGAACTG
This sequence comes from Companilactobacillus insicii, assembly GCF_003946015.1. Taxonomy (GTDB): domain Bacteria; phylum Bacillota; class Bacilli; order Lactobacillales; family Lactobacillaceae; genus Companilactobacillus; species Companilactobacillus insicii. Next base: position 217 of record NZ_RHNU01000030.1, on the reverse strand, counting down.
TCGACCCTCTGATTAAAAGTCAGATGCTCTACCAACTGAGCTAACGACTCAATATGGAGGATACAGGGATCGAACCTGTGACCTCCTGCTTGTAAGGCAGATGCTCTCCCAGCTGAGCTAATCCTCCATAATGATGAACAGCGTGGCAGCTTCCTATCCTCGCGGGTAGTTTCCCACCAACTACTTTTGGCGTAAAGAAGCTTAACTTCTGTGTTCG
>NZ_RHNU01000003.1 GCF_003946015.1 Companilactobacillus insicii | reverse complement strand
GTGCATAAAAATAGGCATCCTCATTGAGGATGCCCATAGGCCAAAAATCATTCATCAATACTATTTGACAAAGAGCCAAAAATATCTAGCTTTTTGATTATCGAATAATATAGCACTTATTTATTGATTTAGTTAATTACATCATATAAAAAATAACAAATGTATTAGTCTCTGGGTGTAAGGAATGTTGGCTGCAGTGAAGGTGGCGTTGTGGCTTTAGCCATTACGCCACGGGACGAGTTTTGAAATTCGCGTTTTTTTGCGAAGTTCAAAACCGAGCTAGGAGACCTTGGCTCCAAGCGGTCCCACAGCGCCAATATTTCTTGTATCCAGAGACGGCAACTAACCAAACTCGAGAAAGAACCCTTTTAAAGAAGAATTACAGTCCTTTTTTATTCATTTAATCCACCATTTAACAAATTAACCAAATATTCATCAGCAATTTCGACATCAATATTTGGCTGTTCGAATAAACACCATTCTAGAACAGCAATTATTAAATCACTATAAAATCTTGCTAATAATTTGGCTGGAACTTTAACTTGTTCGTTTTCGGCACAATATTCGTATACTATTGTATTGGCCTCGTGCCTGAGATAACTAGACATACTGTGCCATAAGTGGGAATCTGCCCCGTTATTCTTAGTAATATTTGCCAGTAGTTCTTGATGATTATTAAAGAATTCTAGCAACAAGTTGAATATCTCTACGATACCTTCTTCTTCGTCCGCATCTTTTGGTATTTTATTTAAAATATCCTTGCCAATGTAGGACCAGAGATACTTTAGCAAATCAAATTTATCATCGAAATAATTATAAAAAGTTGCACGAGGATATTCACTTATTTTACAAATATCATTTACTGTTATTTTATCGAATTCCTTTTCACTTAATGATTCAAACATAGCTATCCTGAATGCTTTTAGGGTTCTTTTAGCACCGAGAGTTAGATGTTGTGTTACATCAATTTTCATCTTATTTTTCCCCCATGACAATTTTATCCCACATATCCGACGGTAACATAAGTACAAATTTTTGCAAGTGCAAAGATATCGTTAACTGCTGCCTGAAAAGTTGCTTTTATTTTCATTAATTATTTGCTTTTTCAGTTTAATTTAGAATTTTTCATTACACTTTTAGACATATTGAATTATTTGTCTAAATCAATACATTTATTTATAGATTGTCTCTTGTCTAATTTAATCATTAATTTTATTATTATCGTTGTATTTTGACAGTTGTCAATTGTTATACAAGTGATTGAATTTGAGGAGATGTCAGTATGAGGCAGATCACAAGAAAATATATGCCTGCTCTAATTGGATGGATAATTGTCGTGGTGTTAGCACTCTTAGTAATGCCCAACGTATCACAATTGGTTAGAGATAAGGGAAATATAACTTTACCAAGTTATACCGAGAGTCAAAAAGCTTCTAAAATGGAGAAGCAAGCAAATGGTAATAAATCCGTACGTACTTATACAGCGGTTTTTAATAATAATGGTAATAATAAATTTAACCCTTCTCAAAATAGAAAAATCAGTCGTAAGTTGAATGGATTGGAAAATAAAAATTCACTTAAAATTGAAAAAGTTATGGGTCCTAGCGATAATGCTGAGACAAAGAAGCAATTGATTGCCAAAGATAAATCAACACAGCTGGCTCAGATCACTGTTAAAAATAATGGATCTGTTGGTCCACAAGTGAAGGAATTGCAGCGACAATTGAAAATGTCAGGAATTAGAACTTATGTTACGGGTTCGGATGCTTTAAATGATGAATTTGCAACTGTAACAGAAAGAGGAATTCAAAAAACTGAGGTTATTGCCGTAATATTTATTTTCATAGTTTTAATTTTAGTTTTCCGTTCTCCAATTGTTCCACTGGTATCATTATTAAATGTTGGTGTGGCATTCGTAACTTCGTTAAGTATTATTATGAATCTCGCTAATAAATTTAATTTTCCTATTTCCAACTTTACACAAGTATTCTTAGTTGTGGTCTTGTTTGGTATTGGGACAGATTATAATATTTTACTTTATAATTATTTTAAAGGTGCGTTAGTTAAGGGAATGTCTGCTGTTGAGGCAGCACATGATGCCCAGAGGCACGGCGGTAGAACAATTCTATATAGCGGACTTTCAGTTTTGATTGGATTTTCCGTTCTTTCGTTAGCCAAGTTCTCGTTTTATCAAAGTGCCGTTGGTGTGGCCATTGGTGTGTTGGTATTACTGGCAGTACTTTTAACTTTGAACATGTTCTTTATGGAAACACTGGGCGCTAAGATGTTTTGGCCAAGTAAGGTAACCGCTGGCCGTGGTAAAAGTAGAATGTGGTATGGATTATCACGTGCTGCTTTAGCATATCCAGTTGTAATTCTAGCAATTATTGGGATTGTTGCCGTACCATTTCTAGTTAATACTGAATCTACTCTAAACTTTAATAACGCCGATGAAGTACCAAATACTTATCAGGCCAAAAAAGGTTATGAAGTTATTCAAAGTCATTTCAGCAAGGGTATGTCAGCACCAGCAACTGTCTATATTCAAGATAAGTCTAAGATTAATACTCAGGCTAAATTAGCAGCTATTGATGATTTGACACAATATTTGAAACACGAATCCGGTGTAAAAACTGTGGCATCTGCAACACAACCAGGTGGTAACAAAATCAAGAGTATGTATTTAAAGAATCAATTGGTAAGTATTACTAACGGTTTGAATACGTCTACTAAGGGTCTAGAAAAAATCAAATTAGGATTGAACTCCGCTAGTGAACAATTACAAAATGCTAATATTAGTGGAAGTACTGCTAAAGTCCAGGAATTAGCTAGTGGTACTAGTGAGTTACAATCTGGAGCACAACAATTATCTAGTGGTATTAATCAATATACTAATGGGGTATCTAGCGTTAATAGCGGTCTACAAAGTGCAAGTGGACAAATGCCAGCTTTGACAAGTGGTGTTTCGACATTAACAAGTAGTTCGCAACAATTATCTTCTGGGTTGTCTCAATTACAAACTCAAGTAAGTTCCATTTCTAGTCAAGCCAGTCAATTATTAGCCTTGATGCAAAGTTCAGGACAAAATACGTCTGTTGCTGCCACTGAAATATCTCAATTGCAAAGTTCTATCAGCCAATTGAGTAGCGGATCTTCTGTAATTTCATCAGGAATGGGTCAATTACAAAATCAGATTCCAACACTTACATCAGGGATGTCAGCATTAGCCAATGGAACAAGTACTTTGAATGCTAATAGTTCAAACTTAACAAGTGGTGGTCAAAGAGTTGCAAGTGGAGCAGCCACAGTTAATAGTGGCGTGCAACAAATGAATACACAACTTAAACAAATGAGTTCAGAAGTTACACAATTAGAGACCGGATTGTCATCTGCAAATGATGGGCTTGATTCAATTGCATCGGGTAATAAGACAATGAAGACATATTTAGATGGATTACGAACATCATATGTTGGAGATACATTCTACTTACCTAAGCAGACTATTAAGAGTAGTGAATTCAAGCCAGCTCTTAATGCATATATGGATAGTAATCGTAAGATTGCTGAACTAACAGTCGTCTTTAAGGGTGATCCTAATAGTGATACAACTTCTAAGCAATTGAAGACTATTCAGACTGATATGAAAGCGAGATTGAAGCATAGCCCATTGAAGAATGCTAAAGTTGCTGTTGGTGGTCAAACTTCTCAAAATAATGATTTAAGAACATTGGCTAACGGAGACTTTGGTAGAACGGCTTTGATTATGACAGTAGGTATTGGAATTGCTCTGATAGTTGTTACAGAGTCAATATTGCAACCAATGACTATTATTGGAACTTTACTGTTGGCATATGAAGTTTCACTTGGAATTACAAGAATTGTTTCTAAGTTTGTATTAGGTGATCCAATGCTAAGTTGGAATACACCATTCTTTACCTTTATCATGTTAATGGCATTAGGTGTCGATTACAGCATCTTCCTAATGGTTAGATTTAAGGATGAAACACAACCTGATTTGAAGGATAGAATGCTCAATGCTGCGACTGCTATTGGTGCAGTTGTAATATCAGCGGCAATCATTTTGAGTGGTACATTTGCTGCATTAATGCCATCAGGAGTAACAACATTGATTCAGGTTGCCTTGGGAGTTATTTTTGGATTGATAATTTTGGTAATCATTCTTCCATTAACATTGTCATCGTTGATTAGTTTAACAATGTGGCATGAGAATAGAATTCATCGAGTTAAGAAACCTAAGAAATCAAAGTCAGATACTGATTCAAAAGATAAAAATGAACCGGTAACTGATCAATAAATAATATTAATCATCATATGGAGTCTTTTACTTCGTATGATGATTTTTTTGAATTAGAGAAGCTGAGAATTGAGTTATAATATTCTGAAATGGAATGAGAGAGGTGCTATTTTGAATATTCATAAATTAGAAGTTTTCGTAGATTTATCCAAAACATTGAATTATACCGAAACAGCTGAAAATCTCTATACCACGCAAGGTAATATTTCAAAACAAATATTGTCGCTTGAAAAAGAATTGTCGGTTTCTTTATTTGACCGAGAGCATCGAACGATTGTGTTGAGTGATGAAGGAAAATTAATACTTCCATATGCCAAAGAAATTCTTCAAGATAATTTTGCAATGCTACGTACATTGACCGATTATCAAGATGCCAAAAACCTAACAATTGAAATGTATGCTATTCCAACTATGCCTAGCTATTCTAGTTTTAAATATATAACTAGTTTTTTAAAACAGCATCCTGAAGTTCATATACAACTAAAAGAAGAAGAGAGTAACAAATTAATTACAGCACTAAAATCTGATAAATGTGAAATTATTTTTGCTAGAACATTTTCATTTGATGATGACGAATTGGAACAGATTGTGATGGAAAGAGATAGTTTTGTTGCAGTATTACCTAAACATCACAAGCTAGCTAAAAATAAAAAATTGAATTTAAAGGAATTGAAAGATGATAATTTTTTGATTTTAGGTCCGACGACTAATCTTTATCAACCGGTTATGGATTTGTGTAGTCAAGCGGGATTTCAACCAAATATAACTTATGAAGGTTCACGGGTTGATTTGGTTATGCAGATGGTTGCGAATAATATGGGAATATCGTTAATGATGGAAAAAACGGCTAAGAGTTTTGATAGTAATAATTTTGTCTTAGTCCCGTTGACTAATAATATCGATAATAAATTAAGTTTCTTTCGTAAAAAAGGTAAACATTCTGAAGCTAATCAGATGTTTTGGAGCTTTGTCAAAAATAACATTTAATACCATTCCAATTTGGAATGGTATTTTTAATAATCTGAATTGTTCATAAAGATAGTACGGCCTACAATTACCTCATAAGTCCAAAGGAGGAAATTTAATGGCTGACAAAGTATATGATTTGAGAAAAGTTATTGATGAACTGAAGGAACAATCAGGACAATATCATGAAACAAATGTGGAAGTGGACCCTAATGCTGAATTATCAGGTGTTTATCGATACATTGGCGCTGGCGGGACAGTAGAGCGACCTACTCAATCAGGTCCAGCAATGATGTTTAATAACGTCAAGGGATTTCCAAATACACGTGTTTTCATTGGTGCTATGGCTAGTCGTCAACGTGATGGAATGATTTTACATCATGATTACAAGACAGTTGGTCGCCTGTTGAAGGATTCAGTTGAAAATCCTGTTAAACCAGTTAAGGTTTCAAAAAAAGAAGCCCCCGTTCAAGAAGTGGTTCATTTAGCAACCGATAAAGGATTCGATATTAGAAAAATTTTACCAGCACCAACTAATACTGAATACGATGCTGGTCCGTACATTACTATGGGATTAGTATTCGGATCTGATCCTGATAAAACTATGAGTGATGTTACTATTCATCGTATGGTATTGGAAGATAAGGATACTATCGGTATGTACATTATGCCTGGTGGTCGTCACATTGGACATTTTCAAAAACAATTTGAGAAGTTGAACAAACCAATGCCGATTACAATCAATATTGGTTTGGATCCAGCCATTACCATTGGTGCCACCTTTGAACCACCAACAACCCCACTAGGTTATAACGAATTGTGGGTAGCTGGTGCATTGCGTAATCAACCAGTACAAATAGTTGACGGTGTTGCTGTGAACGAAAAAGCAATTGCTCGTGCAGAATATGTTGTTGAAGCCGAGATAATGCCTAATCAAACTATGCAAGAGGATATCAATACGGGTACTGGGAAGGCAATGCCTGAATTCCCTGGATATAATGGCGACGCTAATCCAGCAGTAAATGTTGTTAAGGTTAAGGCGATAACTCACAGAAAAGATAACCCTATTATGCAAACAACAATTGGACCTAGTGAGGAGCATGTCTCGATGGCGGGTATACCAACTGAAGCAAGTATTTTAGAGCTTGTTGATCGAGCTATTCCTGGAAAAGTTGTTAATGTTTATAATCCACCTGCTGGTGGAGGTAAGTTCATGACTATTATGCAAATTCATAAGGATACTGAAACAGATGAAGGTATTCAGAAGCAGGCTGCTATTTTAGCTTTATCAGCATTTAAAGAATTGAAGACGGTTATTTTAGTTGATGAAGATGTTGATATTTTTGATATGAACGATGTTATTTGGACACTTAATACAAGGTTCCAAGGTGACAAAGACATTATGGTCTTGCCGGGAATGAGAAATCATCCACTGGATCCATCTGAAAGACCGGAATACGATCCTAAGTCCATTCGGTTCCGAGGGATGAGTTCAAAGACTATTTTTGATGGTACAGTTCCATTTGATATGAAAGATCAATTCAAACGTGCCAGTTTTAAAGAAGTACCGGATTGGAAGAAGTTTTTAGATTAGTTATAGGAGGTAATGTCAATGGTTGAACGTAAGAAAAAAATTGTCATCGGAGTAACTGGTGCCTCAGGAACTATTTATGCGATAGATTTGATTAAGAAGTTACAGAGGATTCCTAATGTTGAAACCCACGGTGTATTCAGTGCCTGGGCTAAGAAAAATCTTCAATTAGAAACTGATTATTCATTGGAAGATATTCGTAATATGCTTGATTTTTATTATAATGATGGTGATTTGGGCGCTACTGTAGCTAGCGGCTCTTTTATAACTGATGGAATGGTTATTGTTCCTGCTAGTATGAAGACCGTTGCTAGTATTTCTGTTGGTATCGGTGATAATTTGATCTCGCGTGCAGCCGATGTTACTTTGAAAGAACAAAGAAAGTTAATCATGGTTCCGCGTGAGACGCCTTTGAATACAATTCATTTGGAAAACATGACAAAGTTATCAAAAATGGGTGTTCAAATGATTCCACCAATCCCAGCTTTTTATAATCATCCCAAGACAATTCAGGATTTGGTTGACCACCAAACTATGAAGGTATTAGATGCATTAGGAATTGAAAATGATTCCGATGGACGCTGGGAGGGGATTTAATGCCTCAATTCAAAACTACTAAAGAAAATTACACAATAATTGCTGATGTAACAGTAATTGGAAGAGACATTATGATTGAAATAACCGGTGGAGATAATCCTCATATTGGTACCGTTACGACATTAACCGCCAATACTGATATGCAAACAATTCGTTATCCTAGTCATGATGGACGCCTACATAAAGATGACGTTTTAGCACGTAGAATCGGTAAAATAATCCAGACCAAATTACCAGGTAGCTGTACGATTACAGCTGGAGTGCATGTTAATAGTATTTCTAAGAAACAAATTATGGTCTCTGGAATTATGGCTAAGAATCTTGGCACGCAGATTTTAAATTGGATTGAAATTACTAATTTTGATATTCAAATGCCAATTTATTATAGTGATTCTGAAAGTCCAAAGTAATTTTTATGTTTTAATATAATTATATTTGTGAGCAATTAGCTGGTATATGGCAGTTTCTGGAACTATTATCATGGCAAAATATAAAGAAGATGAGTACAATGTTTATTATTTTGCTAGGTATTATGGCCATTGCTATAGGAATTTACCAACTACTAGGAACCCGTGTTTTCTTTGAACTAGAGAAAAAAGAAGGTCAAATGAATGCACCAAAAGTTGAGTATGCAGAATGGTCCTCTATATTAGTTTCTTCCATTATTATCATTGTTGGAATATGTGTACTTGCTTATGTTGGTGTTACAGCATATTGATAAAACAAATAAAACAGTGTCCATTTATTCAGCATGGACACGCTATGAATAGCAAAAGGAATTACCATCATCGGTAATTCCTTATTTTTTACTTTATATTATTTTCATAGTATTCCCAGAACTTAGCAGCAATATCATTCTTAGACATCAAAGGCCAAGTTACAGGTTCTTTATCACGTTGAATCAAAGTGATTTGATTAGTATCAACGTTGAAACCAGTATTTTCCTTTGAAACATCATTGGCAAGAATCATATTAGCGTTTTTGTCATATAATTTTTTCTTTGCATAGGGAATGAGATTCTCAGTTTCAGCAGCAAATCCAACAATGAATTGATTTTCACGTTTTTTTGATATTTCTTTTAGAATATCAGGATTCTTCTTTAATTCAATACTATACAATTCTTTGTTGTCATTCTTTTTGATTTTTTGATCAGCTTTATGAATAGGTCTGAAGTCAGAAACCGCTGCGGCCATGACTAATACGTTACTACTTTCAAAATGTGTTTCTAGTTCCTTTTGCATTTCTAGAGCAGTGGAAACTTTTATTTCATTTAAATTTGGTGAATTGAGTTGGTCGTGTACAGTTGTTATTAAGGTTACATGAGCTCCCATATCGGCTGCAACATTAGCCATGGCGATGCCCATTTTACCTGATGAGTTGTTTCCAATGAACCTAACGGGATCAATGGCTTCTTTTGTCCCACCAGCCGTAACGATAACATTTACACCAGCAAGGACCGGTTTAGTAAATGTCTTAAATATTTCTACCATTACAGTTGTCAGATCAGGTAGGCGTCCTTTGCCAGATTCACCCTCAGCTAAAAATCCTGAATCTGGTTGAACAATTCTGACATCCATTAAGTCTAGTGTTCTTATATTATTTTGAACAGCTGGATTATTCCACATAGTGGTATTCATGGCAGGAAATATTAGTTTTGGTGCATCGGTTGCTAATAATGTTGTAGATGCTAAATCATCAGCAATCCCGTTTGCCATTTTTGCGATTATATTTGCAGTTGCTGGAATGACGATTGCTAAATCAGTCCAGTGGGCCAATTTAATGTGGGGAATGAAATCATCTTGAGCTGATTGAGCAATAAAATTGTCAGTTAAGACAGGACGCTGGCTTAATGTAGCAAATGTTAATGGTGTAACGAATTCTTGAGCTGCCTTTGTCATTACAACTTGAACTTCAGCCTGATTTTTAATTAATTCACGAACAATATTTAGAGATTTGTAGACGGCTATGCCGCCAGTTACATAGAGCGTAATGTGTTTCCCTTTTAACATACAGTCACCTCATATTCTTTCATACTATATTATACCTTGTTTTATTGCATTATAATGAATCTTATATAGGAGGAATTTATGAATACTGCAACTATAGATATTATTATCGCAATTTTATTGATTATATTTATCAACAATCCGCTGTTACGATTTTTTCAAAATACGATTAATTTGAATTTTATTTTTAGTGAAATAATTATCGCTATAATTATAATTATATTGATTTTTTTACTAAATAAATTTGTTTTAAGACGAATTTTCTCAAATAAGTCTAAATAAAAGCGTAAAATTATAACTGAAATGTTTCACCTAAGGAGTGGTCAGTGATGAAACAAGATATGTCACAGCGAGAAATTAAAAACTTAGAATTATCTAAAAAAGCAGCACAAGATGGAATGGTTTTACTGCAAAATGATAATAAAGTTCTACCGTTACGTAATAAAAAGGTTGCACTTTATGGAAGTGGATCTTTTGCTACTGTTAAAGGAGGTACAGGCTCTGGTGATGTAAATCAGCGTCATGTTTCTTCTATTATAATGGGTCTTGAAAAACGTGGTTTTGAAATAACTACTAAATCATGGTTAACAAGATTTCAGAGATATTATGATTCTAAGAAAAAAGAATATTATGACAAGTTAGACGGCTCACTTGCCTCATTGTTAGCTCCCGCCTTTTCAATGGATGATTTGGAAGTTGGAGAATTTGAAGATGCACTAACAGGAATATATGTTGTTTCCAGAAGTTCTGGTGAAGGACATGATCGTAAAAATGAAAAGGGTGATTATAAATTAACTGATAATGAGTTGTCCAATATTAAGCGAATGAGTGAATTTTATCAAAAAAGTGTTTTGCTTTTAAATGTCGGTGGAGTCATTGACACAAGTTTTATTGAGCAATGTCCATTATTAGATAGTATTTTGTTGGTTTCACAACCCGGAATGGATGCTGGAGATGCAATTGCTGAGATATTGGATGGAACAGTTACACCGTCGGGTAAACTCACAGACACTTGGGCTTTTGATTATAGTGATTATCCATCATCTAAGTATTTTGGAGAAAAGAATCCCCGTTATAACGATGGTATTTACGTTGGATATAGATATTTCGATAGTTTTAATGTTAAACCTCGATATGAATTTGGTTTTGGATTAAGTTATACCAAATTTATGATCGATAATTATAAGGTTTCAGCGAATGAACAGAATATAAATGTGAAAGTTAATATTCAGAATGTTGGAGAACATTTTAGTGGTAAAGAAGTAGTTCAATTATATGTTTCTAATCCTAAATCAAATGTTCCAACTCCCTTCCAAAGTTTACAAGCTTATGCTAAAACACGTACTTTGAAACCATCTGAAACTGAAACCTTGACGCTAAGCTTTAACACCAAGAATTTAGCCGTATTTGATAAAGAAATCGCCAGCTGGGTAATGATGCCAGGAATATATTTGCTGAGAGTTGGTAATAGTTCACGTAATACAAAGGTTATTGGAGAATTCAAATTAGATAAATTGGTTAATGTTGAAAATCTACAGCATAAATTGGTACCAAAGAATGATCCAACAGAATTAACTGAAAATAAAGTAAGCCTTGAACAAGTTGGTGGAGTGCCGTTCTTTATTTTAAAAGCTGAAAACTTTGATATTGCTAAAACCGTGGAATATACAGATAGTTCAGAAGTTACGACCTATGTTACTGATTCGAGTGCTGAATTACCTGGAAAAGGTTATGTAGAAAATGTATCTGAGGTAAGTAAAGTCTCAACTCCCAACTTATTGGATGTTTATAATCATAAGATTACCTTACAAGAGTTTGTCGCAAATATGAGTAAGTCTGATTTGATCAACTTAGTTGAAGGTACACTTAAACCAAATGTTGAAGGAAGTATGGTCGGTAACTCATCTAACCTAGTAGCGGGTGCTGCTGGTCAAACTATTGATAATGATAAATTAGGAATTCCAGCAACGGTAAATGCTGATGGACCTGCGGGATTAAGATTATCTCAAGTGTACGAGCAAAATGGTGAGACAAAATATCAATATGCAACTGCTTGGCCAATTGGAACTTTATTGGCACAAACTTGGAATCAAGATTTGATACAAAAGATCGGATTTGCGGTTGGCACTGAGATGAAAGAATTTGGGGTTACCATGTGGTTAGCACCAGGAATGAATATTCATCGTAATCCTCTTGGTGGGCGTAATTTTGAATACTTTTCAGAAGACCCAGTCCTGTCTGGTACGATTGCCGCTGCTGAAACTAAAGGAGTACAGCTACATACTGGTGTTGGAGTGGTTATTAAACATTTTTTGACTAATAATCAAGAGACTTCTAGAAATACTGGGAACAGTATTGTCGGTGAACAAGCATTACGTGAAATTTATTTAAAGAATTTTGAAATTACCGTTAAAATGTCACAACCAATGGCAGTTATGTCTTCATATAACAAGGTTAATGGAATATTTGCTGGAGAAAATTACGATTCATTAACTAGTATTTTGAGGGATGAATGGAATTTTAAAGGATTAGTGATGACCGATTGGTTCAGCTTTGCTGATTCTAAGAACAGTATGCATGCTGGGAATGATTTGATTATGCCAGGTGGATCTCAGGATAAATTATTTGCAGCGGTGGACAATCTCAAACCTGAATTTTCACACGATGGCAGTATTGCTGTTAGAAAATCATTTGATATTACAAAATTCGAAGAAACATCTGAGGAATTATGGAATGATTTTGAGCCGTCAGAAGATGGTGATAATTATATTGGAATCAATGTTTCTGGAGAAATAACTGATAAGCTAAAAAAAATGTTGTATGAAGGATCTGCTCAAATAATTAATGAGAATAAAGTATTGTTAAAGGGCAATTGGAAATCTAATAATGATTTGTACATTGGCGACCTGCAAAAATCTGCAATTAATATTCTGAAAGTCATTATGAAATCTGATAGATTTTTCGAAAAATATGATTTGAAAGAACAAAGTTACAATAAAGATATGGATTTACATAAATACTTTGAAACAAAATAAAAACTATAAGAGTTTCATCTGCATTTGATGGAATTCTTATAGTTTTTTTGAGTTCATAATTTTTAATATCTATTTAGTAATTCAACATAAGCATCAACAATGCTTTGTAAGAATCCAACTGATTTCTCAGAAACTTTGCCATTCTCGTTGAGCATGTTTGTTATATTACCAAGATATGCTTCTGGTTGTTGCAGTGTTGGCATATTTAGGAATACAAGTGATTGGCGTAAATGGTGGTTTGCACCAAATCCACTAATTGCACCAGATGATACAGAGACGATTGCAGCTGGTTTATTATCCCAGATGCTCTCACCATATGGACGAGATCCAACATCGATAGCATTCTTCAAGCCACCAGGGACTGAACGATTGTATTCAGGTGTCACGAATAAGACGCCACTTACTTCTTTCATAGTATTTCTAAATTCTGTCCAAGCAGCGGGTACGTTGCCTGGTGTATCTAAATCTTCGTTATATAGAGGTAAGTTGCCAATTTCTACGAATTCTGGTTCGTAGTCACTTGGAAACATTTCCACTAAGTTATTTGCTACTTGACGTGAATAAGAACCTTTACGCAAGCTACCTACAATTACAGCAATTTTTTTTGACATATTTACTTCCTCCAATTCCTTATATATCCAAATTATCATATTGCGATTTTTTCAACAAACAATTGTTCTCGAAGAAGACAATATTTTTTCCATTTGGGCAAAAATTAACATTGTGATAAATTCACAATGATGACAATTTTAGCAAAAAAGTCAAATTATACTAAATAATAGTCGATAATATAAACTACATTACAAAAATATTACAAAAGATGTCTTAAACACAATATTTTTATTCTTAGCGTAATACAAATGCAATATTTATCTTGTATAGTTCTCTCTTGTGATTAAGAAAACCGGGGGGATTAGTTGATAAAGCAATTGAAATTAGATGCATTGTTTTTTGTAGGATTAGTGCTAGTCGGATTTATGGGGTATACAGCCACCGTTCATGCCGACGCTCAAAACAATAATCAAGAAATAAGTAATGCGGGGGACTTTGTAAATTTGTCTAACTTGTCAGAATTGTCAAATAACAAGAAAGATAATTTTAATAAAAAAGTCTCATTACCAGGAAGTAAGGAATTCATTCCTGGAATTGAAAATAGCGAAAGAGACTATGAAATGGGAGAAGTTACAGTAGCTAAGCCAGTTAAAGCTGAAGTAGATGCTGTAACATTAGAGAACGAAGCAATAAAGGCTGAGCAAGAACAAGCTTCAGCACAAGCTCAACAGCAAGCGCAGACACAAGATGCCGCAACAATGGCAACAACGCAGGCTGCTCAACAACCAGTATCAAGAAATGTTGGTACATTTAAGATTAGTTTTTATGATCCAGCAGTATTAGGATCAAATATGGGTTACAGTGGTGTCGCTACAAATCTAGGCGTTATCCCACGTGGATCACGCTTGAAAATTACAACAGCACAAGGTGATGTTTGGTATCGAACAGTTAATGATACGGGTACATTTGCATATGACAATCCATATCAGATTGATGTTGCAATGCCAAATAACATGATTCCATCATATGGAATTACTAGTGCAACTGTAGAAATAGTTTAGAAAAATAAACGAATTTTGCAGTTAATAAGAATGAGTCTTGGGGGCTCATTACAACTAAGGGGATAGATGTTAGGTCTATGCTCTTTTTTGTTGTAAAATTGAAGTCACGAGGTGATTCGATGAAAGCATATGGTATGACGAATAATCAATTAAGTAGTTTGAAGGAATTTGAAAAAGAAACTCCTATTCCCACTGGAACTGATATTTTAGTTAAGATCGAAGGGTTATCAATTAATCCAGTTGATATCGCTACTAGAAAAGGTTTTTCTGGTAATGATAATGAACCATTGATTTTAGGATTTGATGGTTATGGTGAAGTTGTAGCTACTGGTGAAGAATCTAATAAGTTTGCTGTTGGCGATAGGGTGTTTTTTGCTGGTGATCATACACGTCCTGGAAGTTATCAAGAATATGAATTGATTGATGAAAGAATCGTATCTTTAGCGCCAACTAAAACTTCAATTGAAGATAGTGTATCTATGCCACTAGTTACTCTTACGGCAAGTGAATTGCTTTATGAAAAATTACATATTGATCCTGAATCAGACAACAGTAATAAAACAATTTTGATTATTAATGGTGCCGGAGGTGTTGGGTCGATTGCTATTCAATTAGCTCATTTGGCGGGATTAAAAGTCATTGCCACTGCTTCTTCGGATGAAAAAATAAAATGGGTCAAGAGTCTTGGTGCAGATTTAGTCGTAAATCATCATGAAGATTTAATCCAACAAGTTCATGATTTAGATATTAAATATGTTGATTACGTTTTAGGATTAAGTGATAATGATCCACATTGGAATGAAATTGTTGAATTGATTAAGCCGTTCGGTATTTTTGCGACAATTACTAATTTAAGAAATTCTCAAATTGGTGATTTAAAACAAAAGTCTGTTGATTTTGCCTGGGAATGGATGTTTACCAAAGCATTTTATAATTTAGATTCGATGTCCACACAAGGGACTTATTTGAATAAATTAGCCGATAAATTGGATAATGGAGATATAAAGTCAACAACTACTAAGGTGTTTCATGGATTAGATGTTGCAACCTTAACTGAGGCTACAGAGATGGTTGAAGCTGGTCATATGATGGGTAAGGTAGTTGTAATAAAATAAAAAAAGCTGGGATAATTCCCAGCTTTTCGTCAATTATATTAAGTTATAATGCTTCAAGCCATTAACAATACCATTGTCGGTATTAGCTGTAGTAACGAATTCAGCAGCTTCTTTGACACTATCAATACCGTTGCCCATAGCAACGCTATGTTTGATTTCTTTAATCATTGGTAAATCATTAGGACCATCGCCGAATGCATAAACAGGTTTGTCTTCTAGACCTAATCCACTTAACAAGTGTTTGATACCATTCATTTTTGAAACACCTTTGGAAATTGTATCGATTGCGTATGGACCGGTTTTGTAAAATGTTAGTTCATTACCA
Organism: Companilactobacillus insicii; assembly: GCF_003946015.1. Classification (GTDB taxonomy): domain Bacteria; phylum Bacillota; class Bacilli; order Lactobacillales; family Lactobacillaceae; genus Companilactobacillus; species Companilactobacillus insicii. Next base: position 120,747 of record NZ_RHNU01000003.1, on the reverse strand, counting down.
AATACTTTGGAATATCTTTCAGGACCATCAGGAGTAACGACCAAAATCATTGGTAGTTCTTCTTTTTCATAAAACTTAGGATCGACTTCAGGCACAGGAATTTTAACTGATTTATAGAAGTCATTTACGAATTCTGTGCTCTTAGTCGTGTACGTTTTGTCGATAGAATGCATTGTGATAATATCATTGTATTGTTTGGCTTCTTTGATGACCTTGGCCACAGTTTCAGGTGAGATAGTTTTCTTGTAAATAGTTTGTCCAGCTGATTCTACATATGCGCCGTTAAATGATACATAGGTATCAATTCCTGTTGGACCAATTACATCGAATAACTCACTTGGTGCCCGACCAGTACTGATAGCGGGTAAATAATCATTGTCACGTAATTTGTGAATGGCAGAAGCCACATTAGGATCGATTTTGGAATGTTCGTTCATCAATGTACCGTCGAGGTCGAAGAAGACAGTACCTTTATAATCATTATTCAAAAAATCACCAACTTAATTTATATTTTTATACTAATATATATAGTAGCAAGTTTTAACAAATTGTTATAGTCTTAAATCGAAAGTAGATGGAGTGAATGTTAAATGAAAATTTTAATGATAGAAGATAATAAATCTGTATCTGAAATGATGAGTATGTTTTTTCAAAAGGAAAGTTGGGATGCACATTTTGCCTACGACGGTAATGAAGCCGTAGAAATGTTCAATAAAACACCTGACGAGTGGGACATGATTACTCTTGATTTGAATCTTCCTGGTAAGGATGGCATGGAAGTAGCCAAGGAAATTCGAAAGGTTTCAAAGACTGTTCCAATTATTATGTTGACCGCTCGTGATACTGAGAGTGATCAGGTACTTGGTCTGGAATTTGGAGCTGATGATTATGTTACAAAACCATTTAGTCCAATTACTTTGATCGCCAGAATGAAGGCCATTCATCGTCGTAATGAAAGTGTAGCCGAAGAAGCTTCTAAGAGTAATACAAATGTTGAATCTGAAACAAGTGATGAAAATGATGGATTTGATGTGAATACAGGATATTTCAAATTGAATTCAAATACCCGCGAGGCCTTTTTGGGTGACAAGGAGATTCCTGACTTAACTCCTAAGGAATTTGATTTGTTGAAAACTCTAGCAAGTAAGCCTAAACAAGTTTTTTCACGTGAACAGTTGTTGGAACAAGTATGGGACTATGATTATTTTGGTGAAGAACGAACAGTTGACGCACATATTAAAAAGTTACGTCAAAAGATAGAAAAAGTAGGACCACAGGTCATTGAGACCGTATGGGGAGTGGGCTACAAGTTTGATGATTCTGGACGTAAGGTTGATTAATCAATGAAATTAATTTATCAAAATATGCTTAGTTTTTTAATCGTTATCCTTACAACCTTAGGAATAATTCTGTATTCGGTAACTAGTACTTCAACGACTTCAGAATATAATCGAACATATAAGGATCTTGAGAGCTACGCTGGTAATTTAGAGAAAATAGCTCTCAAAACTGATTCAAAAACAGGACAGATACACAATATTACAGGGGATAATATTAAAACTGTCGAGCAAGTTTTATCAGATAAGAATGTGCAATTTGCAATTTTTGACTATCAAAATGATCAGGTTTATCCAACTCCACCAACTAATGTGAAGTTACATTTGAAACAATCATATTGGAACAAGTTGAAACAAGGTAAGACCATTCGTAATATACAAAAGCCAGAAAGTTCAGAGGGAAATCCTCGCTTGAGTAATAAGAAAGAAGATCTTAGCTATGTTTATGTTCTGACTCCTTGGTTCCAAAATGGTAAGCTGATTGCTGCTGTTTGGGCTGGCTCAGATGTTTCGCAATTGCAGACTAATATTGGGGAATTGAATAAACGATTGTATTTTGCGTTGCTAATTTCACTTTTAGCGGCTATCATACTTAGTTTCTTGTTGTCACGTTATCAAGTTAACCGAATCAATCGACTTCGTGGTGCAACACGAAAGGTTGCAAATAATGATTTCTCTGTTCATATTGAAAGTAAGAATAGGGATGAACTAGATGACCTTGCCGATGACTTCAATGTCATGGTTAAGTCATTAGAGGCTTCAGATAAGGAAATCAAACGGCAAGAGCAACGTCGTAAGGAGTTCATGGCTGATGCATCACATGAGATGAGAACGCCTCTAACAACGATTAATGGCTTATTAGAGGGTCTGGCTTACGATGCTATTCCAGAAGAATCTAAGGGCCAAAGTATTCAGTTAATGCGTAACGAAACAAATCGCTTGATTCGCTTGGTTAACGAAAATCTTGATTACGAGAAGATTCGTACTAATCAAATTACATTAGCAAAGCGTGTCTTTGATGCGAATACTCCGTTGAAGGATATCGTTTCACAGTTGAAAAAGAAGGCATCTGAATCTAAGGATAAGTTGATCCTAGAAACCCCTGAAGACCAATTGGAAACATACGCTGATTACGATAGATTCGTACAAGTGATGTTTAATATTATTCAGAATTCAATTCAATTTACTGATGGCGGTGACATTACTGTCACTGGTTATCGGGCTGATGACCGTCATGCTTCGATTTTTAAAATTGAAGATACTGGTATAGGAATGTCTGAAGATCAAGTCAAGAATATTTGGGATAGATACTACAAAGCTGATCCATCACGTAAGAATCGCAAGTATGGTGAATCAGGATTAGGATTATCTATTGTTCATCAACTGATCGAAAACCATGGTGGTGAAATCAACGTTGATAGTAAGTTAAATGAGGGTACTTCGTTTACTGTAACCTTATTCGATGAAGGTTATGAGCATGGTGCCAGTGAAACCGAAAAAGATAATCGAGATAAAAATTAAATGAACCTAGGTAAAATATTAATATTTTACCTAGGTTCATTTTAATTTTTAGCATCATTTTTTAAAACATACGACCAATCATCGATTGGTGTTCGATCACCATTTAATTCCGTCGCATCAGTATTATATAAATGGGTAGTTGATTTGTTATCATTCTTGGAGTATAGACTCGTTGATCCAGTTCCTAATGATTCACGGGTTTTGATTAATCTTTGAATTTGATTTAGATAATTATACGAATCATCATTTGGGTCCACTGGTGTGAATCCATTAGGTGTGTAAAAGCGCAGCAGATTTTTATTATTAACAGCGTCGGATATTTTTAGCTTTTCATTGACCTGATCTTGCCATTTTTCGATTTTATCAACTAATTCAGGATTGTCTATCAGTTCAATTAATTCTCCAGTTTCATTACTGTAAACTTGTGGTCCTTTACTACTATTCACCACAGTGTATTTGGACGTTACGAAGTTTTTATCTCTAAAGGCAACTAGTTCTTTATGACGATTGGATAATAAATCAGAACCTACTTGTATGTATTCTTTTGTATTAATACCTGCCAGATGCAAAATGGTTGGTAAAACGTCAATTTCTCCACCGTAAGTGTGATTGATTCCACCATTTAATCCATTAAGATGAATCATGAATGGAACTTTTTGTAATTGTGAATTGTTAAATGAATTATAATCTGAAGGATTAATTCCTATAATTGGTGCTAGTGCCTTATTTCTATCAGATTATATACCAAAATGGTCTCCATACAGGACTATCATAGAATTTTTATATAATCCGGAATCTTGTAGATAATTGAAGAACTCTCTCAAGGAATTGTCGAGATAATGAGCTGATACAAAATAATCAGAAACGTGTTTATCAGAGGATTCAGGACCTACAAAATCATCCCTGTCTTCTTCAGGTAAATTAAAGTCAAAGTGATTAGAAACAGTCAAAAACTTAGTGTAGAAGGGTTGCTGCAGTTGTTCCAAGTATTTAGCACTCTCTGATAACATCAACTTGTCTTTGGTGCCATAACCGTTATTAGAATTTTTGATTGAGTTATCAAAGTATGATTGATCGAAGAAGTAATTGTAACCCATGTTTTTATAAACCTGATTCCTACTCCAAAAGCTGGCTACATTACCGTGAAAAACAGCACTAGTGTAGCCTTTCTTTTGGCCCAATATTGCTGGAGCAGATTGGAATGTGTTGTTTGGTCCCATTGATGTGAAGAAAGAGCCGCTTGGTAATCCGAAGAGTCCAGATTCTAACATTGTTTCTGCATCACTGGTTTTACCCAATCCTACTTCGTGATAAAAGTTATCAAATGCAATAGTGTTTTGATCATGATATAAACTGTTCAAGAAAGGTGTAACCTCTTGATCATTAATTTTCATTCCAATCAAAAATTGCTGGAAGCTCTCAAGATGGATTACAATAATATTTTTTCGATTGGCTTTTCCAAAGTATTTTTTACTTGGCTTTGCATAATTTTCATTGGTGTAATTGAGAACATCGTCCATGTCAGTTCCGACAGCAGTTGATCTTGCCTTATCATTCATAGCAGATTTAATGGCATCGTAACCTAAAAAAGAATTAAAGCCTAGGTATTTTACTATATATGCATGGTCAAATGCTCTTGATAATAGTTGCGGACGATTAGCTTCTGCAATCATCAGGTTTACGGAAAATAGCAATAATCCCAGAGATGTTGTTGCGGCAGCAGTTAGTTTTTTTAGAGATTTAGTGTCCATTTTTATGAACTTCGTTATGAATAAAACTATCAGAATGATAATATCGATCCAGTAAATAAAATCGTGTCCTTTAACTAAATTCAAACTGCTGGAACCAAGACCCTTAGAAACGGATGAAACCCCTAGGATCAAAGAACTAGTTATGAAATCTGTAAATTCTCGATAGTACAAAATATTGGCATATAAGAATATGGATTCAATCAAATAAATTAGTCCCATAATAATGTACGAGATTCTTGCACGTTTTATGTATAAAGGGATGCTCAGCAATACTAATGTTGTAGCGATAGGATTAATGATCATAATGAGGTGTTGTAGGGGATCATTCAGTCCTAAAGAGAAATCAGCATAGTAAGCTATAACTGTTTTTATCCACAATAGAAACACCAAAAAACAGACGAATCCTAGACGTCTGTTAAGTAGTGATTTTAGTTTTGATTTCATATTATCCATACTAATCCCTTAAATTGTGTCATATTTATACTCAAAATTATTATATCAGTTATGTAAACGTACCTTAACTTAATTTTCGTGTTAAAAAATCACAAATATCCCCGCATTTACTTAAGTAAATACGAGGGTATTTTAGATTATATTCGGAAGTAGCCGTGCTTCGTCACGCTCTTGAATAATTTACTCGTCTTCATTACTTCCTTTAAGAACACTAGACCAACTATCGATGTAAGTTCTGTCGCCATTTAGTTCTGGTGCATCAGTGTTGTATAAAGGAGTGGTTGATTTATCGTTATTCTTTGAATATACACTAGTTGATTTAAGACCTAATTCATTACGAGTTTTAACTAACTTTTGAATTTCATTTTGATAACTGTATTCTGAAGGATCAACTGGCGTGAAGCCAGTTGGTGTATAGAATCTTAATAGATTTTTGTTATTAAGAGTATCAGAGGTTTTTAATTTTTGATTAACCTCATCTTGCCACTTATCAATCTTTTTGTATAATTGTTCATTTTCATTTAAGTTAATTTGAGAGCCAGTACTATTATCGTAAACAATATGTCCACCATCATTACCGCGAATAACAGTGTACTTGGTAGTTATGAATTCCTTATCACGGAAAGCAACGATATCACTGTGTTGTTTTGATAATAGATCTGTTCCGAGCTGAACATATCCCTTGGTATGAACACCTGCGAGGTGAAGAATGGTTGGTAGAGCATCAATCTCACCGCCGTAAGTGTTATTTATACCGCCCCTTAATCCCTTCATATGAATCATAAATGGTACACGCTGCATTTGAACTTCATTAAAGTCACTGTTATTAGTATCGTATCCAAGCATTGGAGCTACTACTTTGTCTTGACCAGCATTAAGTCCATAGTGATCACCATATAATACAATCATTGAATTATCATAGATACCACTATCTTTTAGATAAGTGAAGAATTCTTTCAATGCACTATCTAGATAATGCGCTGTGACAAAGTAATTATCTACAACGCTGTTACCACTATCAGTTTTGGGAAAGTCAGGAGCTTGATCTTCATCACCAAGATCGTATGGAGTATGGTTAGTGACAGTAATGAATTTGGTGTAGAAAGGTTGTTGTAACTGTTCTAAGTATTTAACACTCTCAGATAACATTAATTTGTCTTTCATACCATAACCGATACTTGAATCATCACTTTGATTGAAGTAATTCAAATCAAAGAAATAGTCATAGCCCATATTTTTGTAGACATCGTCTCGGTTCCAGAAACTACCGACATTTCCATGGAAGACGGCACTAGTATAGTTTTCTTTTTGTTTAAGAATTGCTGGCGCGGCTTGGAAAGTGTTGTCAGATCCCAACTTGGAGAATAATGAACCTTCAGGTAATCCATAAAGACTAGTTTCCATCATATTCTCCGCATCACTAGTTCTACCACTACCAACTTCGTGGAAGAAATTGTCAAATGACATCGTATTCTTGTCGTTATACAAACTATTTAAGAAAGGTGTGACTTCTTGATCATTAACCTTCATCCCAATCAAGAATTGTTGGAAACTTTCTAAATGAATGATAATGATATTTTTTCCTCTGGCTTTGCCAAAGTATGTTTTATTTGGTGACGCATAATGTTGATTAACAAAGTCTAAAACATTGTCCATATCAGTACCAACAGCCGTTGACCTAACTTGGTTATTTTGAGCCGACTTAATGGCATCATAACCTAGAAAACTATTGAATCCTAGGTATTTTACGATATAACTATTATCGAAAGTTCTACCCAAAAGTTGCGGACGATTAGTTTCGGCTAACATCAGATTGAGCGAGAATAGAAATAATCCTAGCATGGTAGTAGCAAGGGCAGTTAGTTTACGAATCTTGGTCTTATCAATCTTGATGTAGTGGCTAGTAAATAAAATAACAATAAGAACGAAATCTAAGAAGTATAAGAAGTCGTGACCTTGCATTAAACTGGCACTACTAGTTCCTAATCCCTTAGTAACTTTGGATGCACCGGCAATTGTATTAAATGAAATAAAATCTGAAAATTCTCGGTAGTATAAAATATTTGCATATAATAAAATATTTTCTAAAACATATATAACACCCATCACAATGTACGATACAATGGCCTTGTTGATATACAAAGCTATGCTCAATAGTACGAGTGTAGTGGCGATAGGATTAATGATTAAAATGAAATGTTGCAATAAGTCATTTAATCCCAGTGAAAATTCGGCGTAGTAGGCAATAACAGTTTTTAGCCATAAGAAAAAGACTAATAAGCCGACAAAGCCGATACGCTTATTTAATAGTGATTTAATTTTATTCATAAAAATCCTTTTTTGTAAAATTTCTTTAATAAATTTATATTCTTCTAAATAAATTACTTAATTGTTAGTATAATACGTATTAAGTAAAAAGTGGGAAAGAATGAGAAAAATGATATTTTTAGGACCTTTGTATAATTATGTATCAAATATGTATGCCACTAGAATTAATCATTTTCCGTTAATTCGCTTATCTTTTTATGGTGCTGATAAAGCTATATTATATACGCTTTTCTTCATTATATTAAGATTTATTTGGATTAAGTGGAAACATAAAAAAACAAGTCTGACCCATGAGTTTTGGCTAACAGTGTTTGCTTTTTATGTATTCCTACTTTTTGCATTAACTGTCTTTAGGGATGGATACTTTTTGTGGGAATTCAAGTTCTTTTTCCATCGGCCGTTTTCAGAAATCAACACGATACCATTTGTACAAACGTTTAAATTATTAAATGCCAAGTCTTTAGTGGATTTCTTTTATAATTTATATGGTAATATTGTATGGTTCGTTCCGATGGGAATTTTCATTCCTGCTTTGGGCAAGAAGGACCGGAAGTTTATCAAGGTAGTTTTGATTGGTGCCTTGATTTCAATTTCTATCGAAGGTCTACAATTCATTTTAAACACCGGTGTGACGGATATTGATGATGTGATTTTGAATACAATTGGTGCAGCAATTGGATATTTGATATATTTTGTTGGAAATTGGTTGAAAAATCACATAAAGATTTGAAATTTTCAGTGGAAATGATAATCTAGTTTTAGGATAAATGGAGGAGAGAAAATGACACATATTAAATTTGATGATTCAAAATTAAGCAAGTTCGTTCACGAAAATGAACTAGGCGAAATGCAAAACCTTGTAAACGCTGCTGATAGTGAACTACGTAGCGGTACTGGTGCTGGTGCTGATTTCCGTGGTTTTATTGATTTACCAGTTGATTATGACAAGGATGAATTTGCTCGCATTAAGAAAGCTGCTAAGAAGATCCAATCAGATTCAGAGGTATTTGTTGGAATCGGTATTGGTGGTTCATATTTAGGTGCTCGTGCTGCTATTGATTTTCTAAGTTCATCATTCTATAACGTTAAGAACAACAAGGATGTTCCAGAAGTTTACTTTGCAGGTAACTCAATTTCTCCTAACTACCTTGCTGACTTGATTGAAGTTATCGGAGATCGTGACTTTAGTATTAACGTTATTTCTAAGTCAGGTACAACTACAGAACCTTCAATTGCTTTCCGTATCTTGAAAGCTAAGTTGGTTGAAAAGTATGGTGTTGAAGGCGCTAAGGAACGTATCTACGCTACTACTGACCGTGCTAAGGGTGCTTTGAAGACAGAATCAGATGCTGAAGGCTACGAGGAATTCGTTGTTCCTGATGATATCGGTGGACGTTTCTCAGTACTTACAGCCGTTGGTCTATTGCCAATCGCCGTTGCTGGTATTGATATTGACAAGTTGATGGAAGGTGCTGCTAAGGCTCGTGAAGACTTCTCAGATGCTGATCTATCAAAGAACGATGCATACAAATATGCTGCATTAAGAAATATTTTGTACCGTAAAGGTTACACAACAGAATTGCTTGAGAACTACGAACCAAACCTACAATACTTTGGTGAATGGTGGAAGCAATTGATGGGTGAATCAGAAGGTAAAGACCAAAAGGGTATCTACCCATCATCAGCTAACTTCTCAACTGATCTTCACTCATTAGGTCAATACATCCAAGAAGGACGTCGTAACTTGATGGAAACAGTTGTTGTCATTGACAAACCTCGTTTTGAAATGGAAATTCCTAGCGAAAAAGAAGATCTTGATGGCTTAGGTTATCTTGAAGGTAAGTCAATGGACTACGTAAACAAGCGTGCTTACGAAGGTGTTGTACTTGCTCATACTGACGGTGGCGTTCCTGTAATGAGCGTTCACATTCCAGAACAAAATGCCTACACATTAGGTTACTTGATCTACTTCTTTGAAATTGCTGTTGGCGTTTCAGGTTACTTGAATGGAATTAACCCATTCAACCAACCTGGTGTTGAAGCTTATAAGAAGAACATGTTCGCATTGCTTGGCAAACCAGGCTTTGAAGAATTAGGTAAAGAATTAAACGAACGTCTATAATAAGATGATTTTTAATAAGTCATTATCAGATCTTATCCTTTTTAGGGATGAGTTTGATAATGCCTTTTTTGTTTTATGATAAGGTATAAATTTTAAGTTATCGGTTGAGATTGTTGCCATTCTTCTATAAAGTTAATAAGTGATCTTTAAAAATGAAGAGGTTTAATTATGTATAAAATGATAGTTTGTGATCTTGACGAAACATTGATGAATGATGACGGAAGTTTGTCTGATAAGAATGCTGAAGCCATTCAAGCTGCAACGGCTAAGGGCGTTTACTTTGTAGTTAATTCAGGCCGTGGTTATGCGTCATTTCAAAATACTTTAGATAAAATGAACTTACGTGATAAGTCTAATCAGTATTCTATTTCGTACAATGGTGGTTTAGTTTTAGAAAATAAGAATAATCGACCATTGATTGTTAATTCAATGGCATTTGATGTTGCAAAAGATATATTTGAGGTTGGGATTGCTGATCATAGTGCTGTTACTCATGTTTATACTCAGGACGAGTTATATATTTACAATCCACTACCTTATGATGTGGATTATTTGAGTAATCGGGGAGTATCTTATAAAGTTATGGATACACCAAATTTTGATAAGTTCAAAAATCAAAATATTATGAAAATCATCATGGCATTACCAACTGAATCAGAACGTCAAGCCATGCGTGGTTCGGTTCAAAACAAAGTTGATCCTAGTAAATTGACGGTGACATTTTCATCTGGTCGATATGTGGAATTCAATCCTGCAGGTGTGAATAAGGGAAGTGCAGCAATTCAGTTGGGGAAGTTACTGAATATTAATCCTGATGAAATTATTGCGGCCGGAGATAACGGTAATGATTTGCCAATGTTAAAAGTTGTTGGATTGCCCGTTAGTGTCGCTAATGGAATTGATGAGGTAAGGGATGCCGCTAAGTACGTAACGAAGGCTGATAATAATCAAGATGCATTAGCTGAAGTAATTAATAAATTTGTTTTGTAATTTAATATTAAAAATTAGTTTCATTATATTTGTATTACATAACTGATAAGCTCGTTGTTCCTCGTCATAATGTATATTATGATTAAATATACGGGGGATTTTATGCTTAAAAATAAAAAGATAATTACGGCAATAATTTCAATTGTAGGAGTTATTACAATTTTGGTTATTGCTTTTTCGATTCATGCTAATAGTACTAAATCAGTTGAGGCAGAGTCAAAGTCTACTAAAGTGGCTAAGAAAGTTACTACCAAAAAGGAAAATGCAGATGCATGGAAACATCCATCTGAAAAGAAGGCTTATCCAGATTTGGATAAGTATAAGGATGCTTATATTAAAGTGTCGATTGCTAAACAAAGAGTATATATAATGAACGGTAATGAAACATTATATACTATGAAAGCAGCAACCAGAGAGAAAAAATCTCCAACACCTAAAGGAACTTTTGAGATCCAAAATCGTGGAGATTCTTTTTACAACGCTGAATCAAAAGAAGGCGCTAATTATTGGACCTCGTTCAAGGATTGGGGAGTTTACTTATTCCATTCGGTACCAACTAATAAGGATGGCAAGTATGTTGAAAGTGAAGCACAAATGCTTGGTACACGATCTAGTCATGGTTGTGTTAGATTAACTATACCTGATGCTAAGTGGATCAATACATCGGTTCCAGATGGTATGAAGGTTGTAGTGAAATAATAAATATGATATTTTATTGTTAATAACAAATGAGAGGTATGCTTGATGTCGGATATTCAATAAGGTAGTTTTATACACAAAATAGAAAGCAGGATAGTCCTGCCTTGTTTAGTGTACCCACCTTATGGATGACCGAAGGAGTATATCTCTTTATTACTTCTTTAAGGCACAGTGGGTAACTGTGCCTTTTTTGTCGCAAGCTTGTGGGTACATACACTTGCGAAGGGAACAATCAAATTGAATAATAATTTAAAAAAATATGGACTAACAGAAAAAATTAAAAAAGAGTCCGAAAAGCACGGCGAGTTAACATTAGCTCGAGTTATTGAACAACAAAGAAGTAGTTATAAAGTAATGAGTGAACTGGGAGAATTAGAAGCAACAGTTTCTGGCAAATTTATATATGAAACTGATAATCAAACCGATTACCCAGCTGTTGGCGATTGGGTAATGTTATCTAATGTTGAAAATAATCAAGCAACTATTAATAGTTTATTAAATAGAAGCAGCACTATGATCAGGGCATCTTCTGGATCTGGCGGTGGTGGTCAGGTTATTGCTACGAACGTAGATTATATTTTTATATGTATGTCATTGAATGATAATTTTAACGTTCGTAGGGTAGAACGTTACTTAACAGTTGCTTGGGACGGTGGTGCTACACCAGTCATTATTTTGACTAAGTCAGACTTATGTGATGACTTATCTGAACGGTTAGCAGAATTAGACGAGGTTAGTTTAGGTATTGATACCGTCATTTGTTCATCCGAGAACGAGGAAGGATTTGAACAAATTGTTAAATATATTGAGGAAGGTAAAACAGTTGCATTCGTTGGGTCCTCTGGAGTTGGCAAATCAACGATAATAAATCATTTGATAGGAACCAATGTTTTGACAACCAGTTCTATTCGTGAAGATGATGATAAGGGACGTCACACGACTACTCATAGGCAAATGTTACTGGTTCCAAATGGTGGAGTAGTTATTGATACTCCAGGAATGCGTGAATTACAAATTTATACAGGTGATTTGTCGAAGACATTTGAGGATATCGAAGAATTAGCAGCACAGTGTAAGTTTAGAAATTGTACACACATTTCTGAACCAGGTTGTGCTATTAAATCGGCAATTAAAAATGGACAGTTGACACAAGAACGTTTTGATAGTTATCAAAAACTTCAAAGAGAGATGTCATACAATGGCATGAATGCACGTCAACTGGAAAATGAAAAGATAAATCGAATGTTTGGTAGTAAAAAAGAAATGAATCGCTTAATTAAAAGTGTGAAGAACAAACATAAATAATAAAGTCGTTTGAGATCATTAATGTTGATCTTAAACGGCTTTATTTTTGATTTATACAAAAATATTCTTAGATTAACCAAAAAAATATTTTAATTTTTTATAAATCATGATATTATATCAATGGTCAATTGAGCGCACGCTCAAATTATTCAATATTAATACAATTATAAGTAATGTATGACTTAATCGTGCACCCAATAACTATGAAAAATACGGAGATAGCATCATAAGTTATAAATGATAATATATCGCCGAATTTCTAAACCAATAGAAAAGAGGTACTGCTATGAAAGATAGTGGTGAAGTAGAAGCAAACGAGACAACCGCTAAGCGTGGTAAGTTTGTAAGTTCAAACTCTGCAGAAAATAAGAGTTTGGATGAAATTAACGGAAGTATCGAAGTACCAGAGGGTGCTGGATTCTGGAGAACGTTAATGACTTACACGGGTCCTGGTATTTTGATTGCCGTAGGTTATATGGATCCTGGTAATTGGATCACCTCAATTGCTGGTGGTGCTCAATATAAATACACACTCTTGTCAGTTGTACTTATATCAAGTTTGATTGCCATGTTATTGCAAGTCAATGGCTGCAAAACTTGGTATTGTTACAGGGAAAGATTTGGCACAATTAACCAGAGAAAAAACCTCTAAGACAGGTGGTATTATTCTTTGGATAATCGCTGAATTAGCAATTATGGCGACTGATATTGCCGAGATTATCGGTTCTGGTATTGCGATTAAGCTGTTGTTCAATATACCTTTGATAATTGGTATCTTAATCACAGCTGCCGATGTTTTGATCCTGTTACTACTTATGAAGTTAGGATTCCGTAAGATTGAAGCAATCGTTGCTACATTAGTTTCAGTTATTTTATTAGTGTTCTTATACGAAGTATTTTTAGCTAAACCTAGTGTTACAGGAATTATTGAAGGATATTTTCCACAAAGCAATATAATTACAAATAATGGTATGTTGTATTTGTCACTTGGTATTGTCGGAGCAACTGTTATGCCTCACGATTTGTACTTAGGTTCATCGATTTCTCAAACTAGAAAAGTTAATCGTAAAGATAAAAAAGAAATCGCTAAAGCTATCAAGTTCTCTACAATTGATTCAAATATCCAATTGTTCTTAGCTTTTATCGTTAACAGTCTACTTTTGATCTTAGGTGCCGCATTGTTCTATGGAACAAACAGTGAGCTAGGTCGTTTCGTTGATTTATTCAACGCCTTGAGTAACAAGCAAGTGGTTGGTGCAATCGCTAGTCCGATTTTAAGTATGTTATTCGCCGTAGCTTTGCTATCATCAGGTCAAAGTTCAACAATTACTGGTACACTTTCTGGTCAGATTATTATGGAAGGTTTTATCAGATTGAAGATGCCTTTATGGGCGCAACGTTTGTTGACAAGACTTTTGTCAGTTACCCCAGTTTTGATTTTTGCATTTTATTATCATGATAATGAAGCCAAAATTGAAAACTTGCTGACATTCTCACAGGTATTCTTAAGTGTTGCCTTACCATTTGCTATCATCCCATTGGTTCTTTTTACTAGTGATGAGAAGATAATGGGGCAATTCAAGAATAAGAAGTGGGTCAAGTACTGTGCTTGGTTTGCAACAATCGTTTTGATAATTTTGAATATTTATTTAATTGTCCAAACTATCGCTGAAGCCTAAGGGAGTGAAAATAGTGAAGAAGAGTGACATTCAAAAACAAAAGATATTAAAAGCCGCTCAAGATCTATTTGCCAAAAAGGGCTTTGAAGCAACTACTACTAGAGAAATAAATAGAGCCGTTGGAATTTCTGACGGTTCTTTATACTATTATTTTCCTAATGGAAAAAAACAAATATTAGATATGATAGTTGAAAATGGTGTTGTTCAGCGTGAGCAATCTGTTAATAGAACGGTCTTGAAAGTCGATAATTTAGAAGACTTTGAAAACCAAATTTTAAATATATATGATGAAATTTGTGAAATATTTTCTGATGATGATGGGTATCGTGCATTTATGATAACAATTCGTGAACGTGCCATTCTATCCAATAAACAGTCTGAATGGATATCTCAGGTTTTGACACGCATAAGAGAGAATCTAGTGGTTGGTGTAAAGTCTGTTAAGAATCAATTACGAATATCAGACAGTGATGTTTCGACGTTGACTGATTTGATAATAGCTATAATGCAAAGATCTATTTATGAGGAATTGTTAATTAAGAATAAAAAAACAATTGAACCTGAAATAAGGAAACGTACTATATCGCAAGTACACTTATTTGTTCAATTGATTTCTAAGTAAGGAAGTCGTATTTTGACTTTCTTTTTTTATTCTATTTTATTAGGCTTACGGCTCAAAAAGTATTTAACACCATTAATAATATGAAAATAGACTGATAAGTCTAACATATCCATATTCAAACTCTTTAGAAATGGCCATTCTTTTCTTGAAGATTGCCACATAGATGGCTGTGATTTAGTAAAGTCCTCTGTGATTTGCTGTGGGCGATCTAAGAAGATCTTTGATTCAAACAAGTAATTAGAATAAGCATAGAAGAACTCAATCGTTTCAGGTTTATCTATGTCATCGTGTAAGATTTTAACGCGGGCACGAATGAATCCTAATGAATTACGCATAAGTTGACTACCAGTTTCAGAATCTTGTAAATATGCAAATAATTGTTCAAAGAAATGCTGATATGAATGTATTTCTCCAGCATTTAAGTATGATGCTAAATGATTCTTGAACGGATATTTCCAATTATTCAAATTGTATTCCCACTTATGTCCAATCCAGATAGTATAGGGTATTTCGTAAAATACTTGAGTTAGATCTTGTTCAAAACTTTGATTAATTATTTCTGGATATTCTCTAGGTAATAATTTTTTTATTTCATTGTTACGAATATTGTCGTTAGTCTTGTCTTTCGTCAAATTGAAGAGTTTATTCCAAATCTCAGAAGTAAACAAATCAGGTTTAATAAGTTTGATTTGTTTTAGGTTTATTGGGGCAGAATTTAGTGTATAACCGGCACTGAAACAATCATCCATCAATTGTAAGGTTTGAACAAAATGTCCACCTAGTGAGTGGCCAAGGCCATATAGGGAACAGTTTCTTTGAATATTGTTCTGGAGATAGTTGATAAAGTCTCTGGCAACTAATATTTGACGATTCTCAGTATCGTTACCAATTAAAATTGCATTAACATTGTAATTCCAGTCTTTATATCCCTCAATCAAGAATTTATCAAGACGTTTGCGCCGTGAACGCTCAGTATAGTCCATATCAGCTTCGGTTCCTTTGAAGGTTACATAGCATTCACGTACACCATCGATTTCGATTTCGTAAGCAATTCCTGAGAATCCACATGCATCAGCTCCTGGAATTAAGACTCTAGCATCATACGAACGAATGTATGTTGCATGGCGGTGGACTTTTTCAAAAATCAAATAATCTAAAAAACTTTCTGGTGTAAATTCTTCGAACATGTATCGATCATAATCAAATTGCATAATTCTAGTTCTAAAGTCCAAATCATCTAATAGTTCTTTAGGTTGATACTTCTCAGTTCGTGTCTCAAATAAAGTGGTTTTATTCTGGTAAATCAATACTTTCATCTGAGTTAAGTAACCTCTGCATAAGCCAATATTTTCGTCTTGAATCATTGCAATGAGACGCTTTAACTTGTTGATTTTACGATTACGATTAGGAATGGTATCCATTTCTTTAGTATGTGTTTCGTCAATATTTTTTAATTTCAATGCTTTGTCGATTAATTCAGGATGGAACATTTTTGATTGCTTAAAAATTGGATCCTTTAAATTTACTGTTTGAGACAGTATCAAATTGGTAAGTCTGGTTTTTTCTTTATTTAAATATGAATAGCTGAAACTCATACGTTTGTTTTGACGCAATAATTCCTTACTGTCATTTTTATCAAAGGTCAGTGGCATTGCCTTATGTGCTCGAAAGTTTAACAGATCAAATTGTTCATATATCTTGTTTAATCTGTCTAAAGATTTGAGTAGTTCTTTCATAAAATCACCTCGAGATCTCTATTCTCAGTGTACCAAAGTATTGATATTAAAGTATAATTTTTATAAAATATAGCACATTTGTGGTACTTCACACTTGCGTTATATCACAGACGTGCTATAATGTATTTGTGGAGGTTGGAGATATGGAAATAGACATTAAAACCTATTTAGAGGATAAGCATTTAACAATCTACTTCATAGCGAAGAAGAGTGGATACGGTTATACCACTCTGCATAAGTCCTTTAATAAGGAACAATCTTCCGCAACGCCGCTAAATTTGCGCGATATTGAAGCATTAGCGAAAGCGCAAGATATTGAGATGTGGCGTGTTCTACGTGACTTGGAATTGCATTATCTAAAATAGGAGAGTCGCACGGAACGAAAATGTTTCTTGTGACTCTTTTTAGGAGGTAGTATATATGGCAAGATCATTTTGGGATGACGATTTATTTTCAAGCAATGATATGGATGATATTTTTAATAGACTAATGGGTGAAAATAACAATGGTAATGGCACTAAATATTATGTCAATGGTCATGAGTTAACACCTGAAGAATTGGCTAGATATCAGGAAATGCGTACTGCTGGTAGACAAGTACCTGTTAATGATGAAGCACAGAAGACTGGCACTGGTAGTAACGGGAAACTATTAGATAAATTAGGACGTAATTTGACACAAGAGGCTCGTGATGGTTTACTTGATCCCGTCATTGGGCGTGATAAAGAAATTCAAGAGACAGCTGAAGTCTTAAGCCGTCGTACTAAGAATAATCCAATTTTGGTTGGTGATGCTGGTGTTGGTAAGACTGCGGTTGTTGAAGGATTAGCTCAAGCAATTGTTAAGGGCGATGTTCCTGCAGCAATTAAAGATAAGCAGATTATTTCTGTTGATGTGTCTGCTCTTGAAGCAGGTACTCAATATCGTGGATCATTTGAAGAGAATATTCAGAACTTACTTAAAGAAGTTAAAAAAGCAGGCAATGTAGTATTGTTCTTCGATGAAATTCACCAGATTATCGGAACTGGTGCTGCTGGTGGAGAAGCCGGTAGCAAGGGATTATCTGATATCATCAAACCATCTTTAAGTCGTGGTGAGATTTCAATTATTGGTGCTACAACTCAAGATGAGTATCGTAATACAATCATGAAGGATGCTGCTTTAGCAAGAAGATTCAATGATGTAACTATCAATGAACCAAGTAAAGATGCTACTGTGGCGATTCTAAAGGGATTGCGTAAAGCATATGAAGATCATCATAACGTTAAGTTACCTGATGAAGTTTTGAAAGCCGCTGTGGATTATTCAGTACAATATATTCCACAGAGATCACTCCCTGATAAAGCAATCGACTTGATTGATATGACCGCTGCTCACTTAGCTGCTAAGAATCCAGTAACTGATAAGGTAAGTTTGGAAAAAGCTTTGAAAGAAGCTGAAGCACAAAAAGACGAAGCTGCTAAGAAAGAGGACTTTGAAAAAGCTGCTGATTTGAAGAGCAAGATTGAAGATTTGAATGCTAAATTGAAGGACGATAAGGGTAGCAAAGCTGAACCAATTGCAACTGTGAACGATATTGCTGAATCTGTTCAAAGATTAACTGGTGTACCTGTATCACAAATGGGCGCTAGCGATATTGAAAGATTAAAGGATATGGGCAAGCGTCTCAAGGGGCATGTAATTGGCCAAGATGAAGCTGTCGATATGGTTGTTCGTGCTATCCGTCGTAATCGTGCTGGATTTGACGAAGGTAATCGTCCAATTGGTAGTTTCTTATTCGTTGGACCTACTGGTGTTGGTAAGACTGAATTAGTAAAACAATTAGCAAGTGATATGTTTGGTAGCAAGGATGCAATTGTTCGTTTGGATATGAGTGAATATTCAGATTTAACTGCTGTATCTAAGTTGATCGGTACATCTGCTGGATACGTTGGATATGAAGATAATGGTAATACATTGACTGAACGTGTAAGACGTAATCCATACTCAATTGTCTTGTTAGACGAAATCGAAAAGGCTAATCCACAAGTTTTGACGTTGTTATTACAAGTTATGGATGATGGCCGTTTAACTGACGGTCAAGGTAATGTGGTTGATTTCAAGAATACAATTATCATTGCCACATCAAATGCCGGATTCGGTGATAAAGCAACGAAGAATGAAAAACTAATGGATAAATTAACACCATACTTCCGTCCAGAGTTCTTGAATAGATTCAACGGAATTGTTGAATTCACTCACCTTTCAAAGGATGACTTGAATCAAATTGTTGATTTATTGTTGAATGATGTTAATAAGAACTTAGCTAAGAAGAATATTACACTTGAAGTAACTCCTGAAGCTAAGGAATGGTTGATTGACGAAGGATACGATGAAGCAATGGGTGCAAGACCATTACGTCGTGTTATCGAGCAACAAATCAGAGATAAGGTTGCTGAATTCTACTTGGATAACTTGGATGTAAAGAATCTTAAGGCTGACTTGGTAGATGGAACAATTAAGATTTCTGAGAATAAATAATTTAATAGAAAAGAGAATCAAGAAAATTCCTTGATTCTCTTTTTTTTGTGAGAAAGTTCGTATTTTAATGCTTTATTAGAATCAACAAAGTTACTTTTATAATTAAAATAATGTTCACCAATTGTATGTGTATTTATGGTATATCAACTTAATTTCTGAAATAATACTTACTAATATTTAAAATTTCAGTAAAACACGAACTATAAATAAATTAATTAAAAAAATGTTTCTATTTCTATTGAAAAAATTATAAAACTTTGCAATACTATATAAGTTCGTGAAAAAAGTATTGATTAGGGGCGTTTATATTGGAATCATTAGACGATAGAAAGAACTTGAGTTTCTTAGAGCGATTGTTTCATCTAAAAGAAGCTAATACAACTGTTAGACGTGAAATTCTAGCAGGATTAACAACTTTTGTATCTATGGCATACATTTTATTCGTTAATCCTCAAGTACTAGGGGATTCAGGAATGGACAAAGGATCATTGTTCACCGCTACAGCTTTGACGGCAATTGTTGGATCTGTTTTGATGGGTATTTTGGCAAATTATCCAATTGCTATTGCACCAGGTCTTGGGGACAATGCATTCTTTAGTTATTCAGTTGTTATTGCGATGGGTATTCCATGGCAAACAGCTATGGCAGGGGTTTTCGTTGCTAGTATTATTTTCTTGATTGTTTCGTTATTAAAACTACGTGAACTAGTTATTAATTCAATCCCACAAGATTTGAAACTTGCCGTTTCAGCAGGGTTAGGATTATTCATTGCCTTTGTTGGCTTACAAGGTGGTGGATTGATTGAAGCTAGTAAATCATCACTAGTTGAAATTGGATCATTCACAAATCCCACGACTTTGTTGACGATTGTTGGATTGATTGTTACGGCAGGACTTATGTGTCGTAAGGTTCCAGGTTCAATTTTTATCGGAATGGTATTTACTACTATTGCCGGATTGGTTACGGGATTAATTCCCATGCCTAAGCACATTATTTCAGGTATTCCAAGTTTGAAACCAACATTTGGCGTTGGTATTTCACATGTTGGTGAAATCATTGATAAACCACAAATGTGGGCTGTTGTCATTATCTTCTTACTTGTGGCATTCTTTGATACAGCAGGTACATTGATTGGACTAGCTGAACAAGCAAGTATTATGAAGAATGGTAAGATGCCAAGAATCGGTCGTGCATTGATGGCTGATTCAATTTCCATGGTTAGTGGGGCCGTCTTTGGTACAACTCCTCCAACTGCTTATGTTGAATCTAGTGCCGGTATTGCTGTCGGTGGTAGAACAGGATTAACGTCAGTTGTAGTTGGTGTTTTCTTCGCTATTTCCATGTTCTTTTCACCATTATTGACTGTGGTCACATCAAACGTTACTGCGCCAGTATTGATTATCGTTGGTGCCTTAATGGCGCAATCAATGAAGGGAATTCATTGGGAGAAATTTGAGATTGCTTTACCAGCTTTTTTAACTGTTTTAGCAATGCCACTTACATATAATATTACTTATGGTATTGCCTTTGGATTCATAGCTTATCCATTGACAATGATGGCAGCAGGTAGAAGAAAAGAAGTTAATGGTATTATGTACGGACTATTTTTTGTCTTCTTATTACTGCTCTATATCATTAATGTTTTGCCACATAATTAAAAAGTAAACATCAAAAAGATAGTATGAATAACTTTAATATAGTTATTCATGCTATCTTTTTATTACGATTTATTCGTGTTTGGTAATGTTAGCTCACATAAAATATCTTCAATATTTCCGGCTAATTCCGTAGTTTGTTTTTCAATTGAATTTGGAACAACGATGTGGTCTCGATTAATAATAATATAGTTGACCTGTGTGGCAGATCTCATCATATCAAATATTGGCTTACGCAAATTGGGATGATTTTGTCCAACTCCTAACTCTAAAACGGTTAAGGGTTTATGCATAGAAATTGCTGAATTTAAAAATTTTGAGAATGTATTTTGACTTTGTACAGGATTTATATATTGTGAATTAAATGGCAGATGTGGCAGCAGTACATTTCCACAAATTTCACATTTTGGTAATAAGTCAGAGTTAAGTTGATCTTTATTTTCAGCATCTACAATTTTCTGAGCAATAGGTAATGATCTAATTAGCCGACGATTATCATGCTCACCAAAACATTGAAGTGTTCCCCAATCACCCTCAGTAGCTAAAATAGATTCGTCATTGAAACCAGCAAGATTAAAATGATATTCACCGTTAGACGTGGCAATCAGATAATCTTTGTCTTTTAGTAATTGCTTTAAATATTTCATTTGTGGACTAATTTGGTAATTACCAATAAAATAATTTATCAAACGAGCCCAAACTTGCCAGGCATCTAATAGATTATTGTACGGATATGATATAGCTGAAAGTATAGAATTAAAATGATATTTGGGAACAAGATCGCCTAATATCTTTTGAAAATCAGCGTTATTTTGGAAAATATTGACGCCCTCACTAATTGAAAAACCATTGCTAGCGGTAACTAGAATGGGAGTAGGTGAATTCAAGATTTGTTTAACTTGGTCTAATTTATTTGCCATTTTTGATCTCCACTATTTGATTCCGCACGTCGTGCAATACTTTAGCAATATCATTTTGAATAGCTAAACCTTTATTCTCTATTTGTTCAGGTATGAAAGCATTGTCGCGGTTTACTGAAATATAATTGGCATTTGGTAAATTATAGCTCAAAGTCCAGAAGGGTTCTTGAATAAACATAGGTGTCATACGTCCCACCCCGAGCTCGATGAATAGAGTTTTTGCACCTTGATGCTTTAGAAGTGCATTCGATATCTTGGTATACTCAGCTTGATATTTTTTTCCTTCCAAGAAGTTACCATAGCCACGTACCCATGGAAAAGCTTCGGCACCACAGTGCGGACAATGTGGAATTAATTCAGTAGGTATTTGAGTATCATCACCCATAGCCTCAATCATTTGTTCGATGGATTCAGTTGCATCCCAAACATCATCAGTACAAGCATTAGAACACTGAAAATAGCGATGATCTCCCTGAATTTCAGAAACTTTATCTTCATCGAATGTTTTTATAAATTGTGTATCTTGATTGGTAGTTACAATATCAAAATTTTTATCATTTAAAATTGCCGCTAAGTCATGATATGGCTGTCTTATTGGGGCGTTTAAAGTTGTGTGTAAGAATGTTGCTAAATATCCCCAGTAAGTCTCACGATTTGGGAAGGGATATTGCATACCAGCAAAAGCGCCCTTAAAGACGTATTTTTTTGAAAACTTTCCAAAATTTTCATAAAACGAGGGAGTGTCAGTATAATAAAAATCACCACCACCTGCAGCTGACAAACCTGATGCACCGCCAATTACAATATATTCTGCCTCGTTGATCATTTGGCTAAATTTTTCGATTTGTGTTTCATACGAATCCTGTCGTTTGGTACTTAATTTTATGGGAGTTTTCCCCTGAGCATAAATAGGATAATTACTTTGAAAGCTCTGTTGTGATTGTAAAACTAATTGTTCATAAAAAGTCATGAAGGTTTCCTCCAAAAGTTATTTATTAACTTCTTGACACAGTGTAATGAAATTAATAAAGTTTATTCTAACCAATGGAAAGTAAAAGTTAATAACAGTTATTATAAAGCTGTACTTTTATGGACATAACTTGGAAAGTGTAATGGAGTTTAGAATGGTGAATATAAATAGAAAAGTTGATCGTAGAACTTTATATACAATACAAATAGTGAAAGATTCGTTTTTGAAGTTAGTTGATGAGAATGGATATTCAAAAATAACAGTAGCAAAATTGTGTCGAAAAGCTGGTATTACTCGTACTACCTTTTACTTACATTTTGATAATGTGACCTCATTGTTAAATTCTGTATTAGATGATGCGCTTGATTTTGAACTTGTTTCTGAAAATATGTCATTTAACAATGAATCGTTTATTCCGGCATGTCAAAGGGTTGCTAAATCGGGTAAATATCAAGCCTTATTTATGGACTCAAATTTGACGGAGTATATTATTGGTCGAATTTATGCACATGAAAAAGAGAAAATGATTCCGGATATTATGAAAAAGACCAGTCTCAATCAAAAAGATGCAGATTTGTTATTTCAGTACACTTTACGAGGCTCATTTTATGTTAATTATCAACATCATTGGCAAAGAACAACGGCTTGGAAGCATGATGTAAAACTAATGAACTATTTTGTAGAGCACGGTTATAAGGCTTTTCATGAACGTCATATTAATAATACTAATTGATTCATTTATGTAATTAATTATCACCATGCATAATTGCAATTGTTTTTTTACTGTGATACTATCTCCTGTGAAAACTAAATAATGATTTCTTCGGGGCAGGGTGCAATTCCCGACCGACGGTAACAACTAAATGTTGAAGTCCGTGACCCGCTTTTTGCGGTGGATCCAGTGTGAGTCTGGAACCGACAGTATAGTCTGGATGGGAGAAGAAAATAAGATTTTTTCGTACTCAGTACGTTTGTTTGAGATTGTCTTCGAAAGAAGTCTTATTTGGCTTAATAAAAATAATGGGGCCCCGCATTTTATGCGGGGTCTTTTTTTGTGGGGTGAATAAGATTGACAGATCAACAGTATTTAGAAATAGCAATGAATCAAGCTAAAAAGGGATTCGGTCAAACTTGGCAGAATCCTTTGGTTGGTGCAGTTATTGTTAAAAATGGTCAAATTTTAGCAAAAGGTTATCACCATCGCTTTGGTGAAAAACATGCTGAAATTGACGCTATTAGTCATTTAAAAAACGAGAAAGAGGCTACTGGGGCGACAATTTATGTGACTTTGGAACCTTGTAGTCATCAAGGAAAGACGCCACCATGTGTTAATAAAATAATTGAACTGGGCTTTAAGAGAGTAGTTATCGGTCAAATTGATCCTAATCCACAAGTTTCTGGTAAGAGTGTTGACCGTATGAAAGAACATGGTATTCAAGTAACTAACTTGGATAATAGCGAATCGCTAAATCAAGCCTATAATTTTTTCTTTCAAAATGGCAGACCACTTATTACTTTGAAATATGCAATGTCTTTAGATGGGAAAATTAATCAGGAAAATGGTTATAGAACTAAATTAACTGGAAAAGATAGTTTTGAAGATACTCAAAAATTACGATCGATGAATCAAGCAATTTTAATTGGTGAAAATACTCTAAAGATTGATAATCCAAAATTAACGGTTCGCACTAATCCTTTATTTCCACCGTATAGAGTCGTATTAGTACGTGATGCTCGAAAATTGAATTTACAACAATCAATATTTAAAGAAAAAGGTTCCATTTATATTTTAACTAATCATAAAAATGAACAATATTTACCAGAAAATGTCCATGTGGTAGTAGATGATATCTGGACTCCCAAAGAAATTATCGACTTTTTGACGAAACAAGGAATTCAATCTTTGTTAATTGAAGGTGGAAGTCACATTCATGCGGATTTTATTGAGAGTGGTTTAGTAGATCAATTGATTACATATGTTGCACCAAAATTGATTGGAGGATCTGGGCTTCCTAGTGTTTGGGGTAAAGGAATTTCTGATATGGTGAATTTTAAAATCGAAAAAGTTTCTCAATTAGGATCAGATTTAAAAGTTTTTGCAAAGAGGGTGTATTGATGTTCACAGGAATTGTCAAAGGACAGGGAAAAGTTGTTCAATTTCAAGAAGACCATGGAACAAAGCAAATTAGGATTGCATCAAAAATAATCAATTCGAAGGACTTCTCAATTGGTGAAAGTATTTCTATTAATGGCGTATGTCTAACAATTACTAAGTTTCAAAATAATGATTTTGGGGTTGATGCGATGCCAGAAACTTTAAGAAGAACTACTTTTGATGAACTTCAATCAGGTAGTTTAGTCAATTTGGAACCGGCTTTAAAAGTGACAGAACGTTTAAACGGACATTTTCTTTTAGGACATATCGATACAACAGCTGTGGTAAGCAATATTGAGAAGCAATCAACTTCAAAGGTTTTTACTTTTAAAATAAATTCAAATCAGATGCCCTTTATTGTTGAGAAAGGATCAGTTGGAATCAATGGCGTCAGTTTAACCGTTGTGTCCGTTGGAGCAGATTGGTTCCAAGTAGCATTGATTCCTTACACATTAAGTGAAACAACATTAGGAAATTTAGCTTGTGGAAAAAGAGTAAATATTGAGACAGATATTTTAGGTAAATACGCTGTGAAGATGAATAAAGAGGTAGCTAATTATGAGTAAAAGTGAAGTTATTAAAAGAGTTGAATCAGCCATTGAAGAGTTAAAGAAGGGTAACTTGGTTGTTGTCGCCGATTCAGTTGATCGTGAAGGAGAAGGAGACATGATCGGCTTGGCAGATTTTGTGACACCTAATTCTGTCAATATGATGATTAGTCAAGCCAAAGGATTATTGTGTGCTCCAATGAGTCCGCAAGTAGCTCATAGATTATCACTAGAACCGATGATTTCGCATGGAACAGATGCCTTTGGAACAGCTTTTACGATTACCCTTGATACTAAAACAACCACTACTGGGATATCAGCTTATGACCGTGCTGATACTATCAAAGCTTTGGCAGATCCAGATAGTAATTGGGATGGTTTTTATCATCCAGGACATATTTTTCCACTTATTGCTAGAGAAGGTGGAGTCAAAGTTCGTGGTGGTCATACTGAAGCGGCAGTTGATTTAGCAAGACTTTCAGGAGCGACACCGGTGGCATATATTTGCGAGATAGTTAAGGATAGTGGCAAGATGGCAAGAACAAAAGATCTGCAATTGCTTGCTAAACAAAATGAACTTCAATTTTTAACAATTGGCGACATTTTAAAATATCGAGAGTATCAGGATAATCTCGATATTAAACCTTATTCAACCGTTGATTTGCCAACTACTTATGGTCATTTTCAGTTGCAAGCATATGGTGATGGCATGAAGGAACCAAGTTTACTAATTTCCAAGGGAGATATAACCGGTGAGGAACCATTATTAGTACGCGTTCACAGTGAATGTTTGACTGGTGATACTCTAGGTTCACTTCGCTGTGATTGTGGGTCACAGTTACAAGAGTCCTTGCGTAGAATTGAAGAACAAGGACGTGGTGCAGTTATATATTTGCGACAAGAAGGTCGTGGAATAGGATTGACTAATAAATTACGAGCTTATCATTTGTAGGATCAGGGTATGGACACAGTTGAGGCTAATCATGTGCTTGGATTACCAGCAGATGCTCGCCATTATGATCTCGCTGCTAAAATACTCAAATCTAAGGGTGTTAGCCGAATAAGACTAATGACCAATAATCCTGATAAGATCAATCAATTGCAGGAGTTGGGGATTGAAGTTGTTGAAAGAATTCCATTAGAAGTTGGTCTAACTAAAGAAAATCAATCTTATTTAAAAACCAAGAAAGAAAAATTTCATCATATATTGAATGAGGTAAATTAAAATGCAAGAAATTACTACTAAACAAATTAAAAATTCTAAAAAAATAGGAATTGTGGTAGCGGATTTTAACAGTATCGTTACTAATGCATTGTTAATGGGTACTGTTCAGAAACTCAAAGAAAATTTTGTCACTTCGGATCAGATCCTAGTTGTACATGTTCCTGGTGCAATGGAATTAGCCCGAGTTGTTCAAAAATTATCAAAGAGCGGCCTAGTTGATGGAATCATTGCGTTAGGCGCAGTTATTAGAGGTGAAACTAACCATTATGATTATGTCTGCAAAGAAACGGCGTCAGGATTAAGTCAGGTTTCATTACAGGGTGATGTTCCAGTTATGTTCGGTGTTTTAACGACTGAATCTTTAGCTCAAGCTGTTGACCGTGCTGGTGGTAAGTCAGGTAATAAGGGGACTGAATGTGCTATTGGGATCGTACAAATGCTTAGTGTAGAATCACAAATAGATGAATTGAAGTAAATTGCAAAAAAAAGATAGCAGAAATAACTATATTAAAGTTATTCCTGCTATCTTTTTATTAACCGTTATATTTTGCAAGTGTAAAGGTAACTTTATCTTTGTTCTTTAATTTTTTCTTATTAGCAGCAACATTTACTTTTTTACCATTTACAGTAAATGTCCAGTACATCTTTTTCTTGTTATTTTGAGCTTTGCCATTTATTGAAGTAATGAAGTTGTTCTTTTCTTTAACAGTCCAAGCCTTCTTAACACCAGTCATAACAGAAGCATTTTTCTTTAAGGTGACAGTCTTCTTAGCAATTTTCTTTTTATTTTTTTTCAAAACATAAGTAACCTTAATGTTTTTAGTCTTTGCATCTGCAGTTGTTGTGGCAGCGGGTGCGATAACACCAACTAGCAATAACAATGACATTAATAAAATCGTGATTCTTTTTTTCATGATTAATACTCCCTCGTAGATAAAATTTGTTCAACGGTTTCTAATTATATCAGAGAATTTGTTTATCAATATATAAGGATTTTGTAGGAGCAATTATATCTTTGAACTGTGTTATTCTTAAAAGTGCTAGTGAGTAGATAGGAGAGTGATGGATAATTGAAAAAAATTTATTTTGGTTTTAGAAATTCAACGAATAATTTTTCAATGTTAATTTATTTGTTGTCAGTCATTATTTCATCACTTGTATTTACTAATCCGCTTATTATTATGGCAATTTTCTTATCACTTTTGATAATGGTGAACTTCGTTAAGAGGGAAGAATCAAAAGGCTATTTTAAGTTTTCATTGATTATTTTTATTACTACTTTTTTATTTAATATAATTATCAATCAAAGGGGAACCAATGTTATTTTTCAAATACCCTTTTTAAAAGTAACTTTTGAATCATTAATGAATGCTGGTATTTTAGCATTTTCATTTGTGAATTTATTATTAGCTTTTTACATCTATGATGCGCTGACCAATGTAAAAATCATTTTTGATTTAATATCACGTAGTTTTCGTAGCATTGCAATTATTTTTATCTTAACAATAAAGTTCATACCTAAGACTATTGAGATATTTAAAAATACTAATTATTTATACAATTTTCGTTATTATCAAAGTAACAATGATGAAGCTAAGATTACCCAAAAGATGGATTTGATCGAAATTGTGTTGAATAAATCGATTGCTAACTTTATGAATGTATCGGATGTACTAATAACTAAGGGTTATAACAATCGAAGTAAGGTCTCAAAAGAAATATTAAATAATATAAGTGACTATATACTATTATTGATTAGCGGATCTGCGATCCTATTTGATTTAATAATGTCATTTTTAAAAATAGGGAAAGTCAATTTTGGTTCAGCAAAAATTGCTTTTCTAATTAACAGTAATATTTTAGTAATTTGTTTAATAAACGTAATTATGATTCTAATGCCAATATTAATAGGAGTGTTTCAATACTTATGGTGGAAATGGTACATTTCGAGAACTACAGTTTTAAATACGCCAACAGTCAAAAACTTTCGTTAAATAATGTTAATTTGAGAATTAATAAGGGTGATTTTTTATTATTAATCGGCAAAACTGGTAGCGGAAAAAGTACTCTGTTGAAGCAATTGAAGTCTGGTCTAGTGGTTGGCAATGTTGTTAAAGGGAATTTGAGTTGTCAGGTAGAAGATAAGAACGTAGCTTATATTTCTCAATTTGTGGATAATCAGATGATAACTGAATGTGCTAGGGATGAGTTTAACTTTATATTAGAAAACATGGGTTATTCAATAGATGAACGCCATATGAAAATTGCTGAAGTAGCTAGTTACTTTGGAATTATTGATTTGCTGGATTTAACTGAACAGGAACTTTCAGGCGGTCAAAAACAGTTAATAAATTTGGCTGCAGCTTTGATCACAAGTCCAGATATTTTACTACTAGATGAACCGACATCTCAACTCGACCCAATTTCTGCTGAGAAGCTCATCCAAATGATTCATAAGGTCAACTTAGAATTAAATATAACGGTTGTTTTAGTAGAACACTCATTGGAACGAAATATATTTTATGCCAGTCGTTTGGCGATAATTGAAGACGGATCAATATTGTTGGATGATAACGTTAATTCAGCATTAAAAAAAATGTTCAAAGACGATTTTTATAAGAATTATTTATCTCAAATTGATCGTGCATATCTTGAATTATTGGATAATGATTCAGTTTCCTTACCATTAAGTAATAGTCAATTTAGCCAAGTACTTATGAAGCACGAAAATGAAATTCACTATATTGATAATTCTAAAAATGTGTTAGATACAGAAAATGTATTAGAGGCGAAGAATCTATCGTTCAGATTTGGTTTTGAATCTAGAAAGATCGTTGATAAAGTTAGTTTTAAACTAAAGAGAGGGATTTCTTATTGTCTCGTTGGTCCTAACGGTGTTGGTAAATCTACCCTAATCAAGGTTATTTCACAACAGCTGAAGCAACAATCTGGAAAAGTTATTTTAAATGGGAAGACGGTTAAGAATAAAAGTAACGATATTTACAAAAAACTTTTTGTTTTACCTCAAAATCCGGCTTTGCTGTTTATTGCAGATACTGTCTTCGGAGAGATAGAATTTCAACTTAAGCAACATAATCCCGAAATAACCTCGCAGCAAGTTGATTTGATACTGATGCAATATGGTCTGTTGAAATTAAAAGATGTGAGTCCATATGATTTAAGCGGTGGTCAACAAGAGTTTTTAGCATTGATAATCGGATTAATTAAAAATCCTGAAGTATTGTTCTTAGATGAACCAACTAAGGGCTTAGATCCTAATATGATTTTGAAGTTGAATGAGTTGTTAGATGACTATTTGGCAACGGGTGGAGTTCTTTTTTGTAATAGTCATGATCTGGTGTTCGCTACAAGATTTAATTATGTATCAATGATGTTTGATGGAACATTAAGTGAATTTAAGAAGCCAGTTGATTTTTTTAAAGATAAATTTTTTTATACAACCGAAATAAATAAAGCATCCAGAGATAGTTTTCCGGATGCTTTAACGTGGGATAATCTAAAAAAGATATAGAACAAATAATAAAATTTGTCCTATATCTTTTTGTTTTAAGGAATTAATAAGTAGACAAGTGCACCCACGGCACCACCAGCCATAGGTCCTAAGATTGGAACCCAACTATATGCCCAGTCGGAATCACCCTTGTTAGCGATAGGTAAGATTTGATGAGCAATTCTTGGTCCTAAGTCTCTGGCAGGATTAATGGCGTAACCAGTTGTACCACCGAGAGAGAATCCGATTGATGTGATCAATACACCAACAACCATTGGATTTAATCCATCTGTGAATTTACCACGAGTAAATGCTAGTAGTGCAAATACTAAAACGAATGTTCCAATGAACTCACTGATGAAGTTCATTGGATAGTTTCTGATTGCAGGTCCAGTTGCAAATATACCACGGATTGCATCTGGATCTTTTGTTTCTGCCCAATGTGGGTAGTAGTTAATCCATACTAATACCGCACCAACGATACCACCTAATGTTTGAGCAATAATGTAAGGAATTACTGATGACCACGGGAATAATCCCGCAATTGCCATTCCTAAAGTAACCGCTGGATTAAGATGAGCTGGGCTTAAGAATCCAGAACAGTAAACCCCAAGAGTTACTGCAAGTCCCCAGCCAAGTGCAATTGCAATCCAACCCGCACCCTCAGCTTTTGATTTTTTTAAACTAACAGCTGCAACAACACCGTCACCAAGTAAAATTAGAACTAAAGTTCCAATAAATTCACCTAGTAATTGTAAAGTTAAACTATCTTGCATAAAATACACCCCTTTGTGCAAATAATTGCATAAAAATATATTAGAATTCGATATAATTACCATTTTATTAGTAATGCCATCGCTTACAGATATTATACATAGTTGACAACATAATTACCATTTTTAAGAGTTATTTTAAAAAAAACTAAGAATTATGGCTTGATTTAAATTAAACTATTATTTGATGATGATTGAAGGAGGAACTTTTTTTGAACAAGAAATCAATCTCACTAATTGCCATCTCAATTATTATTTTGGTATTGTTAGCAATTTTTGGGAGTAAGAATTATTTGTTACTATCGTTTATTTTTTTAGCGTTGACTATTGGAATTTACTTTTTAAAATTTGAGCATTCTCACAAAAACTCTCGTGAGATAGTATTTATTGCCATTATTTGTGCATTAGCTGTTGGAGGACGAGTTTTATTTGCAAGTTTACCATCTGTCAAACCAGAATTATTTATTTTAATTATGGGAGCAATCGTTAGTGGACCGGAAACGGGGTTCTTGATGGGTACAATAATTGCCCTGACATCTAATATGTATTTTGGTCAAGGTGCATGGACTCCATGGCAGATGTTTGCTTTGGGGATAATTGGATTGGTATCGGGATTAATGTCTAGTAAATTCATGCAACGTTGGGTTCTGACTGTTTGGGGATTTGTTTCAGGTTTTATTATGGGATGGATCATGGATATTTACTATATTATTGGATTTGTAAATCCGATTACTTGGAAAAGTGTAGGTATTTCAATCGCAGGAAGTTTTTACTTTGATTTAATACATGCCGTATTTACAGCAGTATTATTATTGTTAGTCGGCAAACGTTGGATTAAAATGTTTAATAACTACAAAGAAAAATATAATTTATTTATCAAGAAGGAGTAACTAATGAGGATATATACAAGAACAGGTGATAAAGGGCAGACTCGTATTATTGGAAATGACGTTTTGTACAAATCTGATAAGCGTATTGATTCTTACGGAACAGTTGACGAACTTAACTCATTAGTTGGTCTTGTTGCAGCAAGTTTGAATGATAAAACTTCGGAATTAAAAGATGAATTACAAGAAATACAGCAATTATTATTTGATTGTGGGACAGATCTAGCAACGCCGGATGACGATGATAAACATGAATATATATTCAAAAATGATGAAACTGTTGATTGGTTGGAGAAAAAAATTGATAAATATATGGCTGCAGCACCACAAGTAAAAAAGTTTATTTTACCAGGTGGCTCAGTTGTGGCATCATATCTTCACGTGGCGAGAACAGTTACTCGACGAGCAGAAAGAGAAATAGTATCTTTAATGCAAGACGAGTCAATTAATGGTGAAGTACTGAAATTTATTAATCGCCTGTCAGATTATTTCTTTGCTGCTGCCAGGTATGCCAATGTTCTTGAAGGCGTCGAAGATGTGTTGTATCGTAACAGCAAACCCGTGTTTAGATAATCTAAACACGATTTTCTTTAAATAAATATATTTGAAGGGCGGTGATATTATGGGAAAAGAATCAACTAAACCGAGAATGTCGGGAAGCAATATGAAAGTTATTGTAGCTTTGATGATTGGTTATACGATGGTTTATATGGATAAAACCATGATTTCAACGGCTGTAATTCCAATTGCTAAAGATTTCAATCTTTCAACTACTGAAACAGGATTAATCATGAGTGCTTTTTTCTTAGCATATTCATGTATGCAAATCCCTGGTGGATGGTTGGCTGATAAAGTTGGAGCTAAGAGAATCTTGTTAATATCATTAGCAAGTATTGCAGTAACTTCGTATTTCTTTGGTATTGTAAGTAGTTTGGTCTTATTTATAGGTATTAGATTTTTAGCAGGATTGGGTCACGGAGGTTATCCGCCATCTACTTCTAAGGCTATTGCTGAGAACTTTGAACCAAAGAAGAGAGTTCTTGCACAGTCCGGTATTTTAACGACAACTGGTATTGGTGGAATTTTAGCTTATACACTAGGTGCAAATGTTATTTCTGCTAATTGGCGTTATGGATATTATATGCTGGGTACCTTATTCGTTATAGCGTTCATCTGTGTTTTATTTATGCTTCCAAATGATTCAGGTGAGGTTAGATCTGAGGTCAAAATACAGAAGAAAATGCCTTTTAGTCAGACGATTAAAAATCGCAGTGTGATTCTGATTTTTATAATATTACTACTTGAAAATATCGTTACCTATGGAGCTATGTCATGGATGCCTAGTTATTTGACTCATACTTTTAATTTGACTGTTGCTCAAGCTGGAGCAATTATGGCCGTTAGTGCTATTATGCAAATTATTGGTAGTTTGGGAACTGGTATTATTTTGACAAGAGTTTTCGCAGGTAAACAGAAACAATTTATTATTGGTAGTGCAATTATTGCCGTAATCGGAATTGTTGGTCTGATTTTGGCTAAGAGTCTGGTCGTTGCAATTATAAGTGTTGCAATAAGTGGGATGTTTATTGTTTCTACTTTTGCGGCCACTGCTTCATGGCCACAGAAGATTTTTCCTGAGGAAATCATTGGATCCGCTTCAGGAATCGTTGGTACTGGTGGTACACTAGGTGGTTTTATTGCTCCAATATTGATTGGTAGTATTGTTCAACAATCTGGTGGTAACTTTGCTAATGCCTTTATTTTTATGGCGATTTCATTGTTGCTTGGAGCATTTACTTCATTGCTAGTTAAAGATTAATAAGAATACTTCAGTATCCAAACACTCACAATTGTGGGTGTTTTTTCTTTGCCCAAAAATGATAGAATTTAAAATGTAACCGATTTACAAATATGAGAGGTAGAAGAATATGCGGTCACAAAAAGAAAAAATGTTAGCTGGTGATCTTTATATTGCCAGTGATCCTGAATTAGCGAGTGATTCACATCGCGCAAAAAGTTTAACTCGTTTATATAATCGTACGACTGAAGATGACGGTGAGATTCGTAAAGATATACTTAAAAAGTTATTTGGAAAAACTGGAGAAAATATTTATTTTGAACCACCATTTCATACTGACTATGGAATTCATACAACTATTGGTGAGGATTTTTATGCGAACTATGATTGTATATTTCTAGATATTGCACCCATTACAATTGGTAATAATGTAATGTTTGGTCCACGTGTTGGACTGTATACGGCTGGACATCCTATCGATGCAATTGTTCGTAACCAAGAATATGAGTATGGGAAACCAATAACGATTGGAAATGATGTCTGGATTGGTGCTAGTGCCATTATCAATCCAGGAGTTACTATTGGAAGTAATGTTGTTATTGGATCAGGCTCAGTAGTTACTAAAGATATTCCTGATAATGTTATTGCCGTTGGAAATCCATGCCGCGTATTACGGGAAATCACTGAAGAAGATCACAAAACTTGGGAATTGGAAAAGCAAAAATATTTTGAGAATTAGAGGTAACTAATGTCTAAAATTAAATTGATTGCAACTGATATGGATGGGACTTTTTTGAATAGCCAGAACAGTTATGATTTTGAGTCATTTGAAGAAGTGCACAAGTTAATAGATGCCAATGATATAAAGTTTGTTGTGGCCAGTGGAAATCAATATTTTCAGTTACGTTCTTTTTTTGAGAAATATCCTGAAACAATCTACGTTTCCGAAAATGGTGCGTTGATAATGTTCAATGGTACAGAATACTGGTCATCAAGTTTTACACCAATTAATTATATGAAAGTTGTTGATATTGCTTCACAAATACCAAATTTACAATTGGTGGCATGTGGTAAGAAGAGTGCGTATGTCTTAGATACTATTTCCGATGAATTATTTAAGGACATTAATAAGTATTATTTTAGATTGAAAAAGGTTACGAGCTTTAAAGACGTAGATGATGAAATTTTGAAATTTGCATCTAACTGTCCGAATGAAGTAACCGATAAATTGGTTATTGAGTTGATGGTTTCATTGGACGGTATTGCTATACCAGTATCTAGTGGTCATGGTTCAATTGATATTATTAAACCGGGAGTCAATAAGGCCACAGGATTGAAGAAACTAAGTGAGCTTTTGAACATTAGTCCTGAAGAAATGTGTGCCTTTGGAGACGGTGGAAATGACATTGAAATGTTGGAGTATGTTGGTGATGGTGTTGCAATGGGTAATGCAACGGATGAGGTAAAAAGTGCTGCAAGTCATGTTACAAATAGCAATAATCAAAATGGAGTCGTGGACTATATTCGTAAGATGATAATTCGATAAATCTGGTTCATTAATTGTCGAGTTTGATATTAATGTTCGAATTAAAATGTAATACATGGGGGTAAGATAATGCTTAAGGAATTTAACCAATTGATGGATTACATTGAAGAACATTTGACAGAAAAAATTTTGGATGATGATATATCAAAGATAGTAGGGATGTCGAGTTATCATTTTAAAAGAATGTTTTCTTATTTAGCTAATATGAGTTTTTATGAGTATATAAAAAATCGTCGTTTGTCTTCAGCTAATAGAGAACTGATTTCTGGTAGTCGAGTCACTGATGTTGCATATAAATATGGTTATCAGTCCATTGACGGATTTGCTCGTGCGTTCAAAGAATGGAGCGGTTTCTTACCTTCAGATGTTATGAAAAACAAAATTCAAAAAGAGGTACCGAAGTTTGTGTTTTTCATTGATATTAAAGGAGGAATACCCATGGAATACAAAATCAAATCAATGCCAAAGTTTAATATTGTGGGAGTATCTAGAAAAATACCGATGCAATTTAAGGGTGAGAATAATAGTATATTGGAGTTAGCAAAGTCTATAACCGCTGAACAAAGGGATGAAATGCATCAATTAGCTGATATGGATCTTAACCATCCATTAAATGTATCTTATGATTTTGATGATAGTTATCCTGAAAAGGAGGGCTCTTTAACTCATATGATAGGGATGGCTACTACTGAGGAAAACATTTTTGATGATCTAGAGGAAATAGTTGTACCGGATAGTAAATGGGCGGTATTTTATGTGACAGGAGAATTTCCACAAGCTATGCAGGATGTTACTGGAAGGATTTATTCAGAATGGTTACCGTCAACTGATTTTAAGATACGAGACATTCCTAGTTTTTCGTTTACTATATTCAAAGACGAACAACAAAGTGCTTATAGTGAAATATGGACTCCAATTTTATAAATAATGTTTTAGTAAAAGTTTGCCATGTGCAAGCTTTTTTATTTACTAAAATATTTATGTAAACGCCGCCATATAAGTGAATACTCAATTTCAGTAAAAAAAAATTACACAATCCGTCTTGAATATGTTTAAACAGGATATATAATGTAGGTGAAAAAGATATCAAGATATTGATGATTTAAAAAGAATTGTTAATATCTTGCTATTGGAAGGAGGAAATACTATGAACAAGTTACAGCTATGGAAACAACGTATATTTTATGGAATGACTGATATGGCTGGAAATCTTATCTGGCAAATGGTTGGATTATATTTATTATTCTATTACACAACTGTTTTAGGAATATCAGCCGCATTTGTCGGAACATTATTCTTATTAGTTCGTTTCGTCGATGCCTTTGATGGAATGTTCTTCGGATTTTTAATTGATCACACTCATTCAAAATACGGTAAGGCAAGACCATACTTCTTATGGTTTGGTATTCCGTTAGGAATTCTAGCATTTCTATTATTCTTTAACCCATCATTTGGTGGCAATAAGACTATTCAAATGATTTGGATCAGTGTTATTTATACCGTCTTTAGTTTGGTATATTCAGGATCTAATACACCTATTACTGCTATCTTACCTAGTTTAACTGATGATGCTGATGAACGTGCTAATCTTGCATCTGCCAGAATGGTTTTGACAAATACTGGTACAGCTGTTATTGGTGCCATCACATTACCAATGGTTAGTTTCTTTGGTGGTAAGAATCAACAAACAGGTTTCGCAATTTGGGGAGCCGTTGTTGGATTGGTAATTGCTGCTTGTTTCTTCCTTGCATTCTTAAATTTGAGAGAAAGAGACATTGCTGAAGAAGAAGGCCAAGAAGAAATCAAAGGTCATTTGGGTGTTATTGAATCATTCAGAGGTGCATTCAAGAATCGTCCTTGGGTAATTCTTACATTGAGCTTCATTTGTATTCAAACATTCTGGGTAGTCAGAATGGCTTCAGGTGTTTTCTATATTAACTATGTATACAAGAACCCTGCAATTGTTGGTTTATTCTTAGGTATGACAATCTTTGCTGTACCTGGTAACTTGTTAGCTCCTATTCTTTCAAAGAAGTTTAAGAACCGTGATGTTATGGATATGTCATTAGTTGTCTTCGTTATCGGTGAAATACTAATGCCTTTAGGTGAAAAATCACAGAATCTACCATTATTGTTCATTGGTAATGGTATTGCAATGATCGCCATGGGTTCCGTCTTTACAATTGCCTTCGTAATGATTGCTGATACTGTTGAATATGCAAGAACTCATTTGCACATTGAAGAACCAGGATTCTTATCATCAGTTCCAGTTGTTGGAGCAAAGATTGGTATGGGTATTGGTGGCGCTCTATCAGGATGGATTCTAACATGGGGTGGCTTCCAATCAACTGCTAAGACACAAGCTGCTAAGGCTCAATTGGCCATTAATATTAACTTCGTTTGGCTTCCAATTTTATTAGCTATTTTGATCATTGGAATCTTGGTATTTTACAATTTGAATGAAAAGAAAGAAATGAAAGAGATTGAAGCAAAGAAGCATCAATCTAATGTTGCTGAAGCTTAATAAATTGATAGGGAGGATATTATGATCACAAGTAATTATTTGACTGAATTAAATCGTCTCAAACGTGTTGAACCTGTTGAGGTTCCAAGATTAGAAGACGTAAATATGGTCATCAAAGATCGTGTGGACGCTCATTCATATGAGACAAATACGTGGAATGATTTAAAGGGAGTTGTAGACAACCCAGTATTATCAAATGATTTAACTGTACTTCGTGCGGGAACAGAACCTGCACCAATTCCTGAAATGCAGTACCCAAATATTTGTGTTGATTCTCGTTATTCATATGAATTAGGTCGTAAGGTACGTTATTTAAGAATATTCAAAAAAGGCTGCGCAAATAATGACCGTGCATTAATTTATATCCATGGTGGTGCTTATTACGGTGGTAGTGCAGAAGACTCACTAATTCCATTGCGACTATTGGCAACTAGATTTAATGGAACTATTTACACCGTTGATTATGGATTGGCTCCAGAAAATCCATATCCATTTGGACTTTGGGACTGCCTCTCAGTATTATCATTAGTTGTAAAAACAAAACATGATATTACATTAGCTGGTGATTCCGCCGGTGGTTCAATGGCTTTGGGGCTGAGTCAATTAAGTCATTACATGGGTATATGCGATATTTCTAGTCAGTTGCTATTTTATCCAACAGTTATTCATGGTTCTGATCTTAACGGTGGCTTATGGGATGATTCGCGTATTCCAATCATTGATGAACAACGTGATGTTCTTCATGCAAGTTATGAAGTATTCAAGCAGTTGGATAAAAAAATGACAGAGTTGTATTTGCCTGAACAAGATATAGATTTGACATCACCGATACTTTCACCAATGTATTCAGATCCGTCACTATATAAAAAGGTAACTGTGTTAACTGGTGAATATGATCCATTCCGCCTTCAAGATGAAGCATTTATTGAGAAATTAGGAATGGCAGGGTGCGATGCAACGTATATTCGCTATGGTGGTATGTCACATGCATTCTTGAATTTAGTTGGCAAAGCTGCTGCTAGTGAAGATGCTATTTATGAGTGTGCTAAGAGATTGTAGATTGTTTTCTGCTTCCGATTGTCAGTGATTCCATCTGCTGTGGGACCAGTCCCAGCCAAAAATCGGTCTGGGACTTCGACTTTAAGATTTGCAAAGCAAAGCTTAAAGTTCGTCCATTTTGTAAGGCCGAAAAATCACCGACCTAACAAAATTTTCACAGCTGGTTCCTTCACTGACAATCTACAGTTAATTATTACTATTAAGATAGTGATTTATTTACGTAACGATATTTAATACTAATTATTAGTCAAACAAAAAGAACTTTATTAACTATTATTTTTAAGTTAATAAAGTTCTTTTTAGTCTGTTGCATTTTCAATTTGTTCTGACTCATCTTGAAGTTTTTTAAGTCGGCGTAGTTCGATATTCCAAGTACTTACCAAAACCAATACGGAGCCGATCCAAGCTAGTGGACTAGCCATTGCTGCACCATAGAATCCGAAGAAGCGAATCATAACAACGCTAGCAAATATTCTCATTAATAGTTCTGCTACACCAGCAATCGTTGGTGCCTTTTGATTACCTAGTCCCTGTAAGGTATATCTTACAATGAATAGAATTGAAAGCATAAAGTACATAGTACCGTTAAACCAATAGTAAATTTGGATCAAATTTAAAACGTGTGTTTCGGGTCCATTCATGAACAAGTGTGAAATGTTCCTACCAAATAAAACTAGTAAAGCACCAATAATAATACTGGATGTTATGGACATGATAAGTCCTTTTTTGACACCCTCCAAGATCCGTGAGTAATTCTTAGCTCCAAGGTTCTGAGCGGTATAGTTAACCAAGGCAATACCAAAACTCATGGCTGGAAGGGTGGCAATTTGTTCGACACGACCAGCAACGGTGTAGGCAGCAACTGCTTGAGCACCTAAGGTGTTAAGCATAAATTGCAAAATAATTGATCCAATGGCAATAATTGAAGATTGAAATCCCATTGGTAAACTCATTCTTAATAATTCTTTGAGTTCATCCTTATCGATTTTGAAGTCTGAGAATCCAATAACTAGATATGGAATTTTTCTTCTAATATAGAACCACAATATAACCATCGTAATAGTTTGGGCTAGGACAGTTGCTAAACCAGCACCAGCCACGCCCATGTGTAAATACAAAATGAAGATTAATTCAAGTAAGATATTTAAAACAGTACTTACCATTAAGAAGAATAATGGAACACGGGAATTTCCTAGTGCACGCATAGTATTACCTAAGAAATCGAAACCAACGAATGCAAATATTCCAGCAAAGATTATTTCTAGAAATACAAAAGCATTGTGCAACAAAACCTTTGGTGTTTGCATTATTACCAATAGTGGATATGCTACTAACATTGCAATAGCAGTAAAGATAACAGTGATAAAGAGTGAAATCAAAATTCCAGAAGCAAAACTCTTTGTTACACCTCTCTCATCACCGGCACCATACCGTCGAGCCGTTAGAATAGTAAGACCACTTGTCATTCCCATCGCAAATCCGACGACCAAGCTAGTCAAGCCACCGGTAGCACCAACACTGGCTAGAGCATTGACACTAATAGTTTTACCAACAATGAGTGTGTCGATAAAATTGTAGAATTGTTGGAAGAAGTTACCTAATAACAATGGAATTGTATATAAAAAGATAACTTTGATGGGTCTTCCAGTTGTTAAATCAGTCATAAAAATAACCCCCTCAAAAGTAATCACAATCACTCTATCATATACTTTTGTGAAGGTTAATCAATAAATTTGTTTTAATAATTTAACATTTTTTCTTTATGAGCATCTAATTGAACTTTTTTGCCTTTAAATACTACAACAATATCGTTGTCAGGAATTACACGTACTTGATCGTGAGTTACGGTGAAGTAGAAGTGTGTTCCTTTAAATGACATGTTGAACTTGATACTTTGCCATGATGGGGGAACATGCGGATCAATTTCAATTTCTGGACCGCGGTAATCGATTCCGGCGAAGAAACAAGTTACAACGTTAAGAGTTGCCCCCATGACTCCAAGGTGGATTCCTTCAGCGGTTGTTCCACCTTGAATATCATAGTAGTCAGATGTTAAGGCTTGTGAGAACAGTTCCCAAGCGAGGTCATTGTTGTTAACCTTTAGAGCCAACATAGCGTAAACAATTCTCGAAAGGGTAGAACCGTGGGTTGTCCGACTTAGATAGTATTCGATATTCTTTGTTATGAAATCATGCTTGTCTTTGATTTCATAACCTAAATCAGACATTATGTGAAAAAAAGTTGGTTCTCTTAAAGCGTAAAGTGCCATCAAAGAATCGGCTTGTTTCGCTACTTGATAGTCATCAGGATTATCTCCTTCAGCTTTTAGAATACGATCCATTCTGGAAATATCACCATATTGACGGCGATAGTAGTCAAAATCGATTGGTTTGAGATTGAAGTAACCATCAAATTGAGCGAGTATATCGTCCTTGTTAAACTCTAATTCTAGATTATGTCTGATTTTTTTTGTTAATTCCAAATCTTTCTCTGAGAAATCGGCTCGTTTGTAATTATCATCGAGAATATCCTGAGGTTCATGACTGGAAAAATAATCAACTTTTTTGAATACCCAGCTAGTCATTATATTTGTATAAGCATTATTAGTTAAACCACTTTCCTCATTATCAGGATAACCCTCATGAAACTCATCTGGTCCCATGACATTTGATATTGAATATTTTCCAGTTTCTTCATTGTAATCAGTCATACTGATCCAGAATTTAGTGATGTTAAGAAGCATTTCTAATCCGTAGTCACGTATGAATTCTTCATCATTTGTCATGCTGTAATAATTCCAGATATTGTAGGCAATTGACAATGAAACATGGCGTTGTTTACGCGAATTATCAGGATCCCATTGATTGGTAATAGGGTTCAAATGCATTATTTGTGATTGTTCGTCACCCTTCATACCACTTTGCCAAGGGAACATGGCACCAACATTTCCATTTGACTTAGCATATTCTTTTGCGGCACCTAGACGATTGTATCGATACATTAATAACGACTTAGTTAAATCAGGGTAGTGTAGGTTGTAATACGGTAAGATAAATAATTCATCCCAAAAAACATGACCACGGTATGCCTCACCGTGTAGACCACGAGCTCCAACCGATACATCAAGATCTTTATTAACATTTTGTTGAGCATAAACAGTCGCGTGAAAGGCGTTGAGATGCAGTAATTTTTGGGATGTAATATCTCCATCAATTTCAAGGTATTCATTACTCCAAATATCTTGCCAGCATTCCATCGAATTATTAACTGCATCGGCGAATGTTTTGTGGTACGAATGTGACTTAACCGCCTCAACCAAATCACCTTTGGTTTCTAGAGAAGTATAGACACTTACTGTTTTTTCTAGAGTATATGAATTCCCCTCGACGACATCGAATTTTACTGATTGTGATACTTTGTCATGTGCTTTGTCGGTATGGACATTCAAATCGTTTAAGTTAGGTGAGTCTAGTTTAGAACCAACAGCAATATTTATGTTTGAGTGACGTGTATGTGCGAGAAGTATTGCCGTGTTTTGTTCATTGATAGTTTTATCCGTTACTAGATGATGGCTATCAAGATTTTTATAACGTT
Organism: Companilactobacillus insicii; assembly: GCF_003946015.1. Lineage (GTDB taxonomy): Bacteria > Bacillota > Bacilli > Lactobacillales > Lactobacillaceae > Companilactobacillus > Companilactobacillus insicii. Next base: position 78,519 of record NZ_RHNU01000003.1, on the reverse strand, counting down.
CAACATTAGCGTTAACTACCCGTCCATCAATTTCTGTATGGATTTTCATCTCTCCGGAGAAGTTAAGAGGTTGAACGGTGTACTGTAATGAATAGCTATGATAGTTTTTCATATCAGCGACTTTACGACTAACAACTTTTAGACGTTTACCATTCTTTAACTGTAATAACATTGTAGTTGTTAACAGACCAGTTCTCATGTCTAGTGAACGGAAGACGTCTTCTAGTTCATCACCATTGAGTTTGAATTTCTCGGTATCGTCGATGCTGAAGGTAATATACTGTGCATTTGGTAGGTTCACCAAATCTTCGTTCACGATTTCTTTACTATTAATACTAGTAGTTAGTTGATTGTAAACTCCTGCAACGTAAGTTCCTGGATAATTATTCTTGTCGGCCTTTGATTCAACATAGGCGCCACGCAATCCAAAATACCCATTACCTAATGTTTGCATTGCTTCTTGAGAGTACTGTGTTTTGCCACTTTCATATCCATAGTAGTCTAGATGCCAGCCAGCATACTCTGCTTCAATTGAGGCTGCTTGTTTAAGACCTAACTTAGCTACTTGATGAATACCAACAGTTGGAATATGAAAAATGTTTTCCATATATAGTCCAATATCTATAGGTTGATTTTGACAACTGACAATTGTGTCTTTCATTTCAACGTCAATAGGATTAAGAATTACGATAACATCAAAATATTCCGGTAGTTTTAATTTAAAGTTGGTAAAGTTTTCAGTTAATGGAAGCTTAGGGTTAATATTGTAATCTTGTTGAACCGTAGCAGTAGTATTTTGATCTTCATATGAGTATTTAATATGTTTGTCGGTAACGGTTAAGTATAGTGGTGTCATGATTACCCTCCAATCATTTTATACATGTTTAAACACATGTAATCTTATTGATATTATATTATTATTTGTTTAAACAAATGGTACAGTTTTTATAAAAATATTTATCCAAATATGATGTTTAAACATGTTTTGAATATAGTATCTTATATGTGTAAACAAAAACGACAGATAAGAAAAGAATTCTTGATTACAACTTATCTGCCGCTTTTTACAAATAAGAACTAGGAGGGTGTCCTAACATGAAAAACACTATAAACATGCTCTCCCCAGTCAGCGGAGTTCTCGTGAAGATAACCGATGTTCACGACCCTATGTTCTCTGAAAAGGCTATGGGCGATGGGTTTGGAGTTGTACCTAGTGATAGTAATATTGTTTCACCAGTTTCTGGTAAAGTAGTACTTGTCGCAAGTACGAAACATGCAATTGGTATTGATACCGATGATGGACTTGAAGTGTTGGTACATATGGGAGTAGATACAGTTGAGATGGACGGTGAGCCATTTAATGTCTATGTCAAAGAAGGAGATACCATTAAAGCCGGTCAAAAGCTGGCTACAATGGATATCGCTAAAGTTAAAGATGCTGGTAAGGTAACGGATGTTATAGTTGCGATTACTAATACGGCTAGTATTCTTAAAGAAATAAATGTCCATGTTGGTAATGTAGACGGTGGTGACAGTGCTGCTACAGTTAGCAAATTTGCTAATGGTGAGAAAGAAATTCCTGATACATCGAATAATAAAAAAGTCGACTTTGATGCTCTAGCTAAAGAAATAGTAAAAAATGTCGGCGGTGTAAGTAATGTAGACAATGTTATTCACTGTATTACTCGTGTACGATTCTATTTAAAAGATGAGTCCAAAGCCAATGATGAAGTTATCAAGAACCTCAATGGGGTCTTGGATGTTGCAAAAGCCGGTGGGCAATATCAAGTAGTTATAGGACCCGCTGTTGAAGATGTATTTGATGCAGTTGTTGATCATTTAGGGCCTGGTATTGGAACCAATGATAATGAAGCAAATGCAAAAAAAGAACCAGCACCCAAAGGGGTCTGGCCTAAGACTAAATATTATTTCAGTTCCCTGATTGGTGTTATTACTGCTAGTATGATGCCAATTATTGGGTTACTTGCTGCAGCTGGTATTCTAAAAGGATTATTATCTTTAATAGTCTCTGCTAAGTGGTTGTCGGCAACTAGCTCTACCTATATGATCATTAATGCTATGGGTGATTCAGTATTTTATTTCTTGCCAATATTAGTAGGTTTCACAGCTGCAAGACGTTTAGGTGCAAATCAGATAATAGTCGGAGTTATCGGTGGTGTTCTTGCATATCCGACATTAGTACAGTTAGCTTCCAAAACTAGTTCAGTTCAGATGAATATGAATGCTGACTTTTTCGGACTTCCTATTCATGTCGCAAATTATACTTATTCTATTTTCCCAATGATTGCTGCAGCATGGTTGGCATCAATAGTTGAACCATGGTTGAAAAAACACATTCCTGCAACAGTCAGAATGATTGTGAGTCCTTTAGTAGAGGTATTCGTAGTTAGTGCGATTATCTTAGTAATTGTTGGACCTGTTATTACTTTGTTAAGTTCATACTTAGCAATGGGAATTGTAGCTTTATTAAAATTCAGTCCAGCACTTTCAGGTTTAATAATTGGTGCATTCTATCAATGCTTGGTTATCTTTGGACTACATTGGGCGGTTATTCCAGTTGTTGCCAATCAAATTGCTACAACTGGACATAGTGCACTAAATGCAATTGTTTCAGCTACGATGGTTGCTCAAGGTGCTGCCGTAATGGCAGTGTTCTTTAAGACCAAGAAGAATATAGGGATGAAGCAAATTGCTGGTGCCGCTACTATCTCAGCCTTTTCAGGAATTACAGAGCCAGCTATGTATGGTATTAACTTGAAGTACGGAAGAATCTTTTGGACTGCTAATATCGGTGGTGCAGTGGGAGGATTACTGACAGGATTATTACATGTTGATATGTGGGGATTCGCTGGATCACTTATCGGTTTTGCCTCATTTATCAATCCTAAAGGTATCGATAGTAGTTTTACAGGTTACCTAATTGCATCCGCTGCTGCAATTATCGTCTCATTTACATGTACATACTTATTTGGATTCAAGGAACAAGACTTGGAAGACAATGTGCATGAAGTTGGCAAAGTAAGACTTGGTAGTCGTGAGCCAGCAGTTAATAAAGGTTAAAAATTAAAAAGATTACAGAAAAATGTCTGTAATCTTTTTTGATTTATCGAAATATTCATTAATGATATACTCTAAAATAATAGTTAACTGGTTAGGATGTGCAATAAAATAATGGAACCCATTGAAACAGTAGTTGATAAGACACTATCTATGAATGATATTGAGGATGGATATTTGTATAAAAGATGCCATTTCACTTCTTATGGTGACACGATGAATTATACGGATATAATTTTTGATCATTGTGATTTTGAACAGACTGACTTCAGTCGTGTTAGTTTTGGAAACGTTGAATGGCATCATAGCCAACTTGCTGGTAGTGATTTTAGTCAAAGTAATTGGTATAACTGCAAGATAAGTAGTATGCAATTATCAGGAGCGGATTTTAATAATTCATATTTTAAGAATACGGATTTTAAGGATTGCAAAATGCCATACGCTAATTTCACAGAAAGTCGATTTGAAGGTATTAGTTTTGTTGACTGTGATTTGACTGGCAGCTTTTTTCAAGCATTAAAAGTAAAAAAGAGTATCTCGTACTCAGGTTCTATCCTAACTGAAGCTAATTTCAGTGAGACTAAGCTTAAGGGATTTGATTTGAAGGAATCAGAGTTTGAAACATTAGTAATTAGTCCAGAGTTGGCACGTGGCCTGATTGTTAATCAGTATCAAGCGGCAACATTGATAGGATTATTTGGTATCAAAGTTGAGTAAAGATAAGTTTGCGTGAATATCGACGCAAGCTTATTTTTTTATTCTAAATAATGGAGTCTTTTATATTGTTTCCAATTATAATTACAGTACGTAGTCAAATTCATTTGAAATGGAGAAAAGATATTGGATAAAATACGCTATCAAGAATTTCAGGATGAAGTGGTGAACTTGAGGAGACAGTTGCATAGTCAACCAGAATCAAGTTTACAAGAGACAGAGACATCAAGATTTGTTGAGGAATACCTTAATGATTTAGGATTAGAAACAAAAAGAATCGGTGAAAATGGAATAGTTGCCATGATCTGGTCAAATAATCCTAATGCTAAGACAATCGGGTTACGTGCCGAAATGGATGCCATTCCTGTTCAAGAGGAAAATGATTTTGCATGGAAATCAAAAAATGATGGATTAATGCATGCCTGTGGTCATGATGCCATTATGGCTTCAGTACTCGTTACTACGAAGGTTTGCGTTCAAAATCGTAAATTATTAAATAATAATGTCAAAGTATTTTTTCAACCGGCAGAGGAAAATGGCAAAGGTACGGATATTATGATTGATGGAGGGGTAATGAGTGATCCTAAGGTTGATTATTTTACTATGCTGCACTTTGCAAATGATGCACCATTAGGAGTAGAACTCAATAAGGGAGCTTCATCGGCTGCAATTGGTTCTATCAAAATAAATATTTCAGGAGTAGCCAGTCATTGGGCATTACCAGATAACGGAGTAGATACGATTGATATTTCTCGAAAGGTATTAGATTTAATATATAGTTTGAATGATCAATATAAGTCGGAATCGCCTTTTGTCATTGGAATAGGGAGAATTAATGGCGGGCGTGCATCGAATGTGATTGCCGATGAGACATTATTGGAAGGAACTTTAAGAGCGATTAAAGTGTCTGATTACAATGAATTGCGTGAATTGTTATTAAGTGGAATTGATAAAATTCAAAAAAATACTAAAGCAAAGATTGAAATTGAGATTACTGACCCACCGATATTACCTATAATTAGTGATTCTAATTTGGTAGATATAGGTTTATTAGCTGGTGACGAAGTTTTTGGTAATGAATCAAGACTTGTTGATAGTGAATACTTATCAGGAGACAGTGCCGCTGATTACTTTAATTTTGCTAGAGGAATTTTTTTCGTTTTTACTGCCGAAAAACCAAATGAACATAATTATCCACTCCATAATGGAAATTTTGATATTGATGAGAATATTTTGTGGAAGTCTGTAGCAGTATTGCATAAGTATATTTTAAAATTGTAATTACTAAGGAACAGAATTATGAATAGTTTAAAGAAAAAGACCATTATAGTATCATTCGTTATATTAGTATTTATTTTTGGAGTATTGGGTTATGTTCGTGTTAAAAATCAAAATACTAGGAAAATGTACGTTGACTCATCGGTTCCAACGTATTTATATGTTATTTAACCAATCAATCATATCGTTATAAATTTTAATATTATCATTTGTTACTTCTCGATCGAAGTCATGACTTTTTTTATTTATAGAGACTAAATTAGTATTTTCTATTTTGAATTTTTTACTCAGAGAAATTGAAAAGGGAACATCAAAATCTTCCGTACAATGGACAATGTAAGTTGGAGGAACTTGTTTAAAGTTTAATATAATTTGATCATTTGTTGAGTTTAATAAAAGTTTCTGCCAATTGCCTTTTTGACGACTTGCAACATATAGTAAGAATCTTTTTTGTATATCTCCCTCGTATATTTTATGGTCCTCAATTAATGAATTGAGAATATTATCAGGCGGGACAGGGTACTGTTGGTAGTACTTACTAAGTACTTTTAGCTTTGGTGAATTTAGATCAAAAAAACCATAAAAATCTAACATAGCGATTGGTAGATCAAATTTAGATTTATCCAATTGTGCTATTAGTTGATAACAGAGGTATGAACCTGCCGAACGCCCAAACAGTATATATTTGGAACTCGATAAATTCAATTTGGCTGAGAAATTTTGTTGAAACCAAGTGAATGCATCAAAGATACTCTTTTGTATTTCAGGTAGTTTTGATTCCGGAGCTAATAGGTAATCCATTGATAGAAAATCATAACCGTTATTTAAAAATAAATCGATGTATTCGTTAGGCAAATCATTCAGATTCCCATAAAGTAGACCACCACCGTGAATATAGATAATAGTTTTGTCTTTTCTGTTTTTCACTGCTTTGTAAAAGTTTATTTTTTGTTGTTGATTAATGATTATTTGTTTCATTTTATCCTCCTTAAAGCAATTTTAGTAACTTAATATTTATTCCCATATTCATAATGTTATTAGGATTATCTAAATCTATTGCGTATTTAGATTTAATTTTTTTTAGTCTGTATCTCATAGTTTTGGGATGAATATATAGATATTCTGCACTTTGAGTAATGTTAGTTTGATTTTTTACGTATGCATCAAGTGTATTGGTCAGTTCGGGTTCTTTATTATTCATGTATATAAGTTCATTGGGTAAGAGATTTAATATTTCATTTTTATTTATTGGAAGTGATAATAGTTGAAGGATTCCCAAGTCATCCTCAGATATTATGAAATCACCATTTTCTAATTTTGACTCGATTTGCAGATTGTTTAGGCATGTTTTTGAAATCTTCGGAATAGATTGTAGCTTCTCTTTGTTACTAATAGATATTTGAATAGTTAGTTTACTATCAGACGTTTTTTGAATGTAATTTACTATCGTACGTATTTTATTTTTGAATTCGACGATTGATTCATCACTTTCTACAAGAATGTAAATTTGATCCATCCAGCTTCGGTAAGCAACTTTAGGCCAGTATACTTTACATCTACTTTTTAAGTTAGAAATGGCAATTTTTTTGTTCAATAAACTTTTTTTTGATTGATTATAATTAAAAATTTTACAATAAAATGAACGATATTCTTTATTCATCTGAAAATTCTTTTCTTCAAAAATCTCTGGAACAACGCCATTTAAAGGTAGATTTCCAGATAAGAATTCGTCAAATTGCTCGTTTACCGTATCTTTTTTTGCATTTTTTAATGCGTTTGATTTTAAAATTTCTAAATTAATAAAATTAAGAGCAATTTCAATTGCAATGTAATCTTCACTTTTTAATGTTTGATTGCTCTCAGTTATACAAAGGTATTGTTTATTATTATCGTCATTATCCAATTTAACCAAAATTTGTTTTACATTTGGGTTAAGGTGATCATATTGTGTAATATTTCGAACATAGTAATCGTAATTTTGAAATTGATCTGATCTTAGTAACTTTGCATTACTCGTACCTAATATTTGTGAGGAGTACGTACGACTAGATATAACATAATCTATTGAATTGATTCCCGAAATAATTCCAACAGGATTATTAATAATAACATCCAATTGTTGAATTAAGTTTTCTATTTTTGCATCTGATGCAGCTAGCTCAATATATTTTTGGTTTACATTTTTATAATGGTTTAATAATAAATTGTTTTGATTGAACAACAGTTGCATAACTGGAAGAATTATATCCTTATAACCTATATTGTCATCAATTGTTATTAAAATCAGATTCAATTCATTACAAACATCTATTAACTTTTGAGGAACCATTTTTATAGCGCGATTAAGTTTGACAATTATGGCACTACATTTTAAATTAAATAATTTATGAAATAAATCAATAAATTCCTTTTGATTCTTTTCCGTATAACCATAAAGACTTGTTAAAATTATATATCCGGGTTTAACCCATTTTTCTACATCATGACCTTCCATAATCATTATATTTGTGACATTTTTTTTGATATCACTTTTACCAGCAATAATTTTTGCTGTAGATAAAGCATCTAAATTCAAAATTTCTTCTAATGAAGTGTCCATATAGATATCTCCTTATCCAGTATATATATATTATAAAACCACAGAATGCCAGTTTCTTTATCCATAGTGGATAAAGAGGCTGGCATTCTTTTTACTTTTTTGGTAAATGAATATTTTTATGTTAGCGGTTACCATTGAATTTGTAATCAAGAAAGGGTGACACAAATGTTGTATACGGTTTTGAAAAATAATAGTTACCAAGATTCTATCAATTTGATGTTATTAACAACAGAAATTAGCAAAATGGAAGGTGTTAATAAAGTTCAAGTAATGATGGGAACTGATGCTAACAAGGATATCTTTAATAGTGCTGGTCTTCTTACTGATGAAGCTAAGGAAGCTAAACCAAGTGACATGATGATTGTCCTTGATACAGATGATAAATCTATTATGGATGATGTTTTAAAAGCTATTGATAAATTTATAGACGATCTTTCAAATAAAAAAACTAAACAATCAGGTGGATCTTCACATGCCACATCTTGGGATGAGGCAATGGACAAATTACCAGATGCAAATACAGCATTGATTTCAGTGCCTGGTGTTTATGCAGCTGATGAAATCGATAATGCTTTGGATCATAATTTAAATGCATTTGTTTTTAGTGACAATGTATCAATTGAAGATGAATCCAGACTTAAAAATAAAGCACATAAAAAAGGTTTACTAGTAATGGGTCCGGATTGTGGTACTGGAATTATAAGTGGTGTGCCAATGGCATTTGCTAATGTTATTAGATCCGGAAATATTAGTTTGGTTGGTGCTTCAGGTACGGGTATTCAGGAAGTTACAGCTGCCATCGAACGTATGGGTGGTGGTGTTATCCACGCCATTGGTACTGGTGGACGTGATTTATCTGATAAAGTTGGAGCTCGTACAATGATTGATGCTCTTGTTGGCTTGGCACATCATGATCCTTCAGAAGTGTTAGGAATTATTTCAAAGCCACCAGCAAAAGAAGTGCGTGATGAAGTAGTTAAGTTATTGCACGATATTGACAAACCAGTAGTTGCCATTTTCTTGGGTGAGAAACCAGATCACCACGAACAAGGTGTATATCTTGCACATACTTTGGAAGAAACAGCAAAAATTGCCATGGATCTTTCATTGAATAAAGAAGTAAAGAAAAATTATTATACTGCTGATCCAATAACTGATGTAAATCAAAAACTTAAAGGTAAGAAAATTAAAGGATTGTATTCTGGAGGTACTTTAGCATATGAAGCCGGGATGCTAATTTCAGAATCATTAAACTTGGGTGGAATTATTACCGATAATGGTTATGTTCTTAAATCAGATGGATATGATGTTATTGATTTAGGTGATGATATTTATACACAGGGTCGTCCACATCCAATGATTGATCCAAGTATTAGAATTCAGCAAATTGAAAAATTATCACACGATGAACAAACTGGTGTAATTCTTCTAGATGATGTTCTTGGATATGGTACTACAGATGATATGGCATCTGCCTTAGCACCATCAATTAAAGCAGCTATTAAAACAGCACATGATGACGGTCGTGAATTAGCATTTGTTGCAACTATTGTTGGTACAAATGAAGACCCTCAGGATTATGACGAACAACATCACATTCTTGAAGCAGCTGGAGTTACTGTTTGTGATACTAATGCTGAAGCAGTTCGTTATGGACTTAATTTAGTAGGAATGGATATTAATGAACCCGATAAAGAAGTAGTTCCTTACACACAACCACATGATCCAGTTCCAGAATCTAGTGAGGCAATTCTTGATTTACTTTATACAAAACCACGTGTAGTTAATGTTGGTGTTGAAAGCTTTAATGAACCTATTAATAAATACAACGGAAAATCAGTTCAATTTGATTGGAAGCCCGTTGCCGGTGGTAATCCTAAGATGATTAAGCTTCTAAAACAAGTTCGTCAATTAGATGGATTAAAGAAACAAAATGAAGAGATTCTTAGTTCATTCAAGAAATCAGAACCATACCTAGTTGATGTTGTTCCTGCTAAAAATGTTATTAAAGAATTAGCAGATGAAAATCATAAGACCTTGTTACACGCTGGTCCTCCAATAGCATTTAAGGATATGACTGAACCTATGCAGGGATCATGTATTGGTGCTGCCTTGTTTGAAGGTTGGGCTAAGGATGAAGATGAAGCTAAAGAACTATTGGATTCTGGTGAAGTAAGATTCATGCCATGTCATTCAGTTCGTGCAGTTGGACCTATGGGTGGAATTACTTCTGCTAATATGCCGGTTCTAGTAATTGAAAATCGTCTAAAGAATAATCAAGCATTCTGTACCTTAAATGAAGGTATTGGTAAAGTATTGCGTTTTGGCGCTTATTCACAAGAAGTTGTTGATAGATTGATTTGGATGAGAGATGTACTTGGACCAACTTTGAGTAAAGCAATTAAACAAACAGAAGGTGGATTAAATATTACAGTTATGATGGCTAAAGCTATCACAATGGGTGATGAATTCCATCAACGTAATATAGCTGCCAGTTTGGTATTCCTTAAGGAAGTTGCACCGTTGATTATCAAATTATCCATTAGTGATGATATTAAACAACAAGTTATCAAGTTCTTAGCTGACACAGATCAATTCTTCTTAAATATCATGATGGCAACTGGTAAGTCAATTGTTGATGCCGCACGTGTTCAAGAAGAAGGAACTATCGTGACAACAATGTCTAGAAATGGTATTAATTTTGGAATTAAAGTCAGTGGCTTAGGCGATAAATGGTTCGAAGCTCCTGTTAATACTCCTGAAGGATTATTCTTTACAGGATTTAGTCAAGATGATGCTAACCCAGACATTGGTGATAGTGCGATTGCTGAAACAGTTGGATTTGGTGGTATGTCAATGATTGCTGCACCAGGTGTTACAAGATTTGTTGGTGCTGGTGGTTTTGAAGATGCTCAACGTGTATCCAATGAAATGATGAAGATTTGTACAGAACACAATCCTAACTTCACAATTCCTACTTGGGACTTTAAAGGAACACCACTTGGTATTGATATTTGTAAAGTTGTTGAAACTGGCATCACACCAATTATCAATACAGGTATTGCTGGTAAGATTGCTGGTACTGGTCAAGTTGGTGCCGGAACAGTTCATGCTCCACTTGCTTGTTTTGAAAAGGCACTAGTTGCTTATGGTAAGAAGATGGGCTTAGTCGATGATGAAAAAGAGTTTGCTACAGAAGCATAATGAATTAAAAGGTGAGCGAAGTAATATGCTTCGCTCTTTTGTGGAGAATGAGCAGTCAGGAATTATTGATAGTATTTTTCAACATAGTTTTAATATCCAATTCCAAAATTTGTATTTTCATATAGGTAATTACTCAGGAGGATTATCGGTATTAGGTATAACCGTTAATTCAACGGAATTGAATGAAATATTAGATAATATTTCATTGGATGATTTAGTTATATATAAGAATAACGTATTGAAAATTTATTCATCTAATAAAATATTTCAAATTGATTTGCTAGATTTAGAAGAAGTCAATTTGAACATTCCTAAAGTTAATTTGTCGTTAAGTGAATGTGTAGTAGTTAGAGACTCTTTTAAAGAGCTAAAAATAAGATCCAAGATTGGTTTGGATGACATATCACTAAATTATATAATTCCTAGATTTAATAGAATTGATGATTTAAATAATTCTGATTTACGACAGTTGATAGGTTATATGTTAGGTAGAGGCAAAGGCTTAACTCCCAGTGGAGATGATATGCTAGTTGGTTTTTCGTCAGTGTTGATTAGCAGTGGCAATGAGTTAACTTCTAGATGGCTTGGTGTTCTAAATAGTTTTTCAAAATTTGGAACTACAAAAGTTAGTACAGCATACTTGGAAGCCGTTAAGAACGGCTATATAAGCAAGGACATAAAAAAATTAATGTTAAATATGAAAAATGATAAGTCAGAAGTAATTCATGGCATGCAAGATGTTCTTCAAATGGGACATACTTCAGGAGCAGATACGCTATTTGGGATGAATTTGGCAATTAATGAAATAATTGGAGGGAGCAATAATGGATAGTGAAGCAACGAAACCATTAAGCATTACGGATCGCTATAAAGCAATGAATGTTTCACAGAAATATTGGTGGAAAGTAGTAGCTTTATGTTTCTTTGGCTGGATATTAATGTATGCAGATAGAACGATTCTTAATCCAGTACAGACACAATTAGCATCACAGTTTAATATTAGTAATACTCAATTAGGAATAGTTAACAGTATTTTCTTCTTAACATACGCTGTTACGCAAATACCATTTGGTATGCTAGGGGATAAATTTGGAAGACGTTTGGTCATTATGATTGGATTTGTTGTATTCGGAATAATGACCTTTGTAAGTGGTATTGTTACTAGTTTTGCTTTGTTTTTAATTATTAGAGCAATTGCTGGTATTGGTCAAGGTTCGTATTATGGACCTCAATATGCCTTATCTACTGAAGCAATTCCTACAAAGGATCTAACATTAGGTACAGCTATTATCAATAGTGGTATGGCATTTGGTACCTCAGGTGGTTATTTATTATCAAGTACATTGGTACTACAAAATGGCATGTCTTGGCAAACACCGTTTTATATTATGTCAGTTCCTACTGTTATTGTTGGTGTATTGTTCTACTTCATTCTAAAAGAACGTGTTATCAGACCTGAGGATCAAGGTAAGACAAAAGAAAAATCAGAAAATGTTGAAGTACCAACTGAAAAGGTCAGTGTTGGCTCACTTTTTAAAAATCGTAATTTAGTTTTTGCTTACATAATGTGTTTCTGCTCTATTTATGCTAACTTCGTTATTATTACTTGGTTACCACAATTTCTTCAAGTTGAAAGAGGCTTTAAGGGAACAAGTGTTGGATTCATTGCTTCATTAGTTCCTTGGGCATCAATTCCTGGTGCAATTTTATTTGCACATATTTACGATAAGACAAAGAAAACTAAAGCTTTAATGTTCTTCTTAGTTCCGTTGTCATTAATTTCAGTATTTGGTATTGCATTTGTTACAAACAAGACACTATTAATTTTGGTGTTAATTGTTTATGGACTCACTGGAAAATTGGCAATTGATCCAATTCTTGTTGCCTTTGTTACAAAAAATGCACCAAGATCATCTTTATCCACTGCTTTAAGCGCCTATAACTTTATTGGTATGTCAGGTTCAATTTTAGCACCATATGTTACAGGTTGGATTTCTGATAGTTTTGGTTCAATGAAGATAGGATTCTATTTAGCAGCTGCCTTATTACTAATCGGAATGATTTTATTTGGATTTACAAGTGACAAAAATAATGTAAATGCTGCATAGTATAAAAAACACCTATCATGCTCTGGAAGTAAGTATGATAGGTGTTTCGATTATCAGCTTTTTTGCGACATAATTATTCAGTAATTTAATAGTTCTTAATTAAGGTTAAATCAGTCGAATGTTAGCGCCATGAGAGGTGAAAATCATGACTAAAAAAATAAAGATCTCAATGTCAGGTCAAATCTTAATTGCCATGATATTGGGAATAATAATAGGCTTAACTTTTAAATCATTTTCTAGCAATTTGAAAATAATTGGTGATATTTTTATAAAGTTGATTCAAATGGGAATTATATTGCTTGTTATGGGTCAGGTAATTGAAGCGGTTGGTAATATTAACCTAAGTCAATTTGGAAGAATGATTAGGCAAACTATTATTGTTTTTTTCACATCGTCTATTTTGGCAGCATTATGGGGCGTCTTGATGGTTATTTTATTTAAACCTGGAATAGGAATTTCAATAAATGGATTGTCAAACAATAATATTAAGGCTAATCAATCAATGTCGTTTTCAAAAGTCATTGCTGACTTTTTCCCTAGTAATATATTTGAATCAATGTCGAAAGGATCTATTGTACAAGTCATAGTTTTCTCCATTATATTTGGTATAGCATTATCAGCTTTTTGTCATTCTACCAATGAATTTCAATTGTTAGATATTTTAAAACAATTTAATCAAGTTATCCTCAAAATGATTTCATTGATTATGAAAATAGCGCCAGTTGGTATATTTGCCTTGATTGCTTCAGCTATCGGAAAATTAGGTATCAAGGTAGTTGTTCCAATGATTAAGTATCTATTAGTTTATGGATTTGCAACTTTGACTTATTTAATATTCTGGATTTTATGTATTACAATAGTAACAAAGCTAAACTTCTTAAATTTGATTAAAAATATGTGGAATATGTCATTGATGGCCTTAGCTACTACATCATCTGCAGTTACTTTTCCAACAGAATTGGAAGATGCAAAGGAAAAATTGGGGATTAAAGATAAAATTGCTCAAATTGTTTTGAGTTTAGGTATGTCTCTAAACTCTAATGGATCAGCTATGCATATGTCTATTACAATCATAACCATTGCACAAATTTATGGTATTCATTATAATGTGCAAACTTATATGTATATTGTTCTGCTAGCAACATTAGCTTCACTAGCTAATGCAGTTGTACCGGGTGCTGCACTGGTTTCGTTAGCTATAGTTATTCCACAAATGGGATTACCGGTTGAAAGCATAGCATTATTTGCAGGTGTTGATTGGTTTGTAGGTATGTTGAGAACCATATTGAATGTTGATTCAGATGTATTTTCATCTATACTTGTTGCACATAAGAATGATGGAATTGATACAAGGGTTTTTTATAACAATAATTAACAAAAATCTATTACGTTTAAATCGTAATAGATTTTTTGTATTCCACGATAATTAGCTTTAAAATGTAAATTACATTGTTGATTAGGAGATTAAATATGGGTTATGTAATTGGTGTTGATGTTGGAACAACTAGTACGAAGTGTGTGTTATATGATTTAAAGGGCAAAGTAATATCTCATTCCAACAAGGGATATAAGTTGTATCAGACTGAACCAGGTATGGCTGAAGAAGATCCTGATGAGATTTTTTCAGCAGTGATTGCCACTATTAAAGAAGTTGTTATTAATATCGATACCAGTAAAATAAAATTTGTCTCATTTTCGACGGCTATGCACAGTTTGATTTTAATGGATGAAAATAATCGTCCTTTAACTCGTGCAATTACGTGGGCAGATAATCGAGCTGCCAAATACTCAGATGAATTAAGTAAAAATGGACTTGGTTCAGAGATATATGCAAAAACAGGGACACCTATTCATCCCATGTCCCCATTGTCAAAACTTCTGTGGTTAAAAAATGAAAAGCCAACGTTGTATAGTCAAGCTAAAAAATTCATTGATATTAAGTCCTATATTTTCTATAAATTATTCGGAATTTATAAAGTTGATTATTCAATTGCATCAGCGACCGGGATATTTAATATTTTTAATTTAAAGTGGGAACCGCAAGTTTTGAACTTACTTAATATAGAAGAAACACGTTTGCCTGATGTTGTTAATACGACAGATTATGTGACAGGAATTAATAAAGAGTATAGTGATATTTTAAATATTAGTTCAACTGTTCCGTTTGTATTAGGTGCTAGTGATGGAGTCTTATCTAATCTAGGTGTCAATGCTATCGAAAATGGAGTTGTCGCCGTAACGATTGGCACTAGTGGAGCTGTACGTGTTGTTGTAGATAAACCAATAATTGATCCTAATGAAAAGTTATTTTGTTATGCACTTACTAAGGATAAATGGGTAATTGGCGGCCCAGTCAATAATGGTGGAATTGTTTTTCGCTGGGTTCGTGATCAATTATTCAATTCAGAGTTTAGTTATGATCAGTTGACTAAAATGGCAAGTAAAATTCCGGCCGGCTCAAATGGCTTACTATTTCAACCATATTTAGGTGGTGAGAGAGCACTGATTTGGAATGCATATGCACGTGGATCATATTTTGGACTAACCCGGCAACATACTAGAGCTCATATGATTCGTTCAGCTCTTGAGGGAATTGTTTTTAATTTGTATTCAGTTATGTGTTTGATTGAAAGTATTACTGGTAAGCCTGCTAGAATACAAGCAACTGGTGGGTTCGCTAGGTCTGAATTGTGGCGTCAGATGTTAGCTGATATCTTTAATCAAAATGTGACAATACCTGAAAGTTTCGAGAGTTCTTGTTTGGGTGCGGTGGTTCTAGGATTTTATAGCTTAGGATATATTGATAATATTTCAGAAGTAAAGAATATGATTGGAATTACTGATGTTTTGCGTCCTAATGCTGATAATGCAAAGATTTATGAGAAACTGTTTCCAATTTGGAAACGAGTTACTGAATCGCTAGAACCAGAATATAAAATGATTACAGAATTCCAGCAAGATTTATAAATTGCGTAAGCAATCAAATTAAGTAAAAATCAATTAAATTCAAAGATTTTTTCTTTGAACAATTCGGTGAATATTTCAGCTCTATTTTTAGAGTTTAGAGCTAAAGTATCTTTGCCTTCTATTACTAGAGTTTTTGCAAGTAAGTAGTATAAATTAGCTAGCATATAATGAGAATTATTTTTTGTAGCAAAGTCGATGCCTTGGTTAATCCAATTAAGGGCATCGATATTTTTTTCTAGTAAGATATTAGAATATGCGGCCAAATAAAAAATTATAATCTGATTGTGTTCAAAATTAGAAATTTCAAATTTTTTAAAAGCCTCAGTTAGATATTCCAGCGATTTATTCTTATCTTTCTTTTTAGCATAAAGTGTAGACATTGAAATAAAAATTAATCTATCCAATGTTGTTAATTTAGTAGGATTTTTATGTTCAGCCATTGCTAACTTTAAATTATACTCAAAGTTGTCCAGGTCATTGTCTGCTTGTATATATGAAATACTTAGATAGTAATAATAAGCTTGAGCCTGTTGTTCGTTATTTATGTTTTTAATTGTTGTTTCAGATAGTAGAAATTCTTTCAATTCAACATACTTATGATTATTACAAAGATTCTCAATTGTATTATTAAAATCATTTAGATTGCTGATTTGATAATTATCATGAAGGCTTAATGAATTCATGTCAATTTTTAGTCTTTTGCATAATGAGATTAGAATTTGGGAATTGGGAATGTATTTGCCTTGCTCAATGGAAGATAACATTGGTTGAGAACAAATATTTTCACACGTGTTTTTTTGTGATAATTTCAATTCAATTCTACGTGCTCTAAAAATTTCACCTAGATTATTCATTTGATCTCCAAATTTAAACGTATTTTGAAATAAGTATAACTATGTCTTAATTGAACCGCAATGAATATAAGAACTCTTATTATCGATAAATAATGTTAATTGCTATATTTTCCCTAAAGAAAAGGAGAGATAGTAAATGCAAGCAATTATTCAAGATACTTATGATGGAATTGAAGGTTTAAAAGTAAAAGAGATATCGGATCCTAAAGTAAGTCCGTTATCGGCACTAATAGAAACAAAATTTACTCCGGTATTGCCATATGATTGGCGGACTGAAAATGGTGAATTGAAATCTATTCGTCCAGTTAAATTACCCATAGTTATCGGCTATGGATTTGGGGGAATTATTAAAGATGTGGGCAGCTTACGAAGTAACAATTTGATTGGTCAAAAGGTAATTGGTGCCACTATGTCGGGTTCTAATAGTACATTTGTAGATTCAAGAATTCCACCATTATTATTTAAAGTACCAGAGAGTGTTGATTTATCCGCAGCGACCACTATTATTGGTGGCGCTGATACTGCACTGGGTATTATAAACAAATTAAATATTAATAATCCTGATAAAGTTCTGATTACCGGTGCTTCAGGTGGGATTGGAACGTATTTAATACAGTTATTAAAACTAAGAAATGTTCAAGTAGTTGCTATTGGTCATACGGAAAATATGGATTTTTTGAAAAATGTTGGGGCTGATGTGTCTATTGATTACACTACAAATATATCTGAACTACTTTTACAGAATAAGGATATTACTAAAGTTATCGATACAGCCGGTAGTGTAGAATTATTAAACGTTATTTCACGCATGTTAAGTAATGCAAAAATAGTTTCAATAGCGACTAATTTGATAGGTCAATTTATTCAACCTAATATTTTTCCGAAGGATTACGAAAAATTGTTAGATATGTTAAAAAACAAAGAATTACATTCCTATATTCAAAATATATATGATTATAAGGATGTTAGATTAGCACAAACGACGGCCAAAAATAATCACTCGAAAGGTAGAACTCTTTTGAAGTATTAGGGTGTAAATATGACAATTATTGAAATAGAACAATTAGTTTGGACACTTTTTAGTTCGTACCTGGTTATTCAAATAGTACGAATAGGTTTGATTGTTGGAGTATTTCTATATTTTAAGAAAAGAATGGATAAGTAGTTTGTTATTATAGTGTCTATATTTTTATACAAAAAGACCAGTTCGAGAAATCTTCAGAGATTTTCACGATCTGGTCTTTTTCATGTTTTGATTATAAACATTACTTTAATCCATTTGTAATTTCATCTTCAGAGTTAGCTCTGAAGCCTTTTTCTAGTTTAATATTTTTATCCTTTATCATTCTTTGCACGTACGGAACGGTGATTTCGAAGGTACTCGAACCACTAGTTGAAAATGGTACAATCGTTTTGTTGCTTACGTTGAATTTGTCGAAGAAGCTATTTATTACCATAGGTGGTTGTTCGTACCAAGTGGGATATCCTAAATAGATTTTGTCATAATTGTCTAAGTTTATTTCACTAGAAATTTCGGGATGAGTGTCAGTGTCACGTTGCTTTTGTGCGAGTGCAGCTAAGTCATCAAAGTTTGTTGGCCAAGCTTGATTAACATTTAAAGGTTTAATATCAGAACCAGTTTTTTTGGCAATTGATTCAGCGGCATTTTTGGTATTTCCTGATAACGAAAAATAAATAACAATAGATTTCAAAATAATTCCTCCTTTAATTAAGAACAGCGTATCAATCAATGGGATCTAGTATTTTGTAGTTTAATCCTGATAATTTTAAAAACTCAGTTGAAATATTATCCACCCTAGAATTTGTGTTGGAGAGTTTATCAAGTAAAATTAATTCTTTTACTTGATAAATTTTCATTGATTCAACAATCGTAGGAATTAAATCTATGTTGGAACTTTCATCTAGAGTTACTATGACAGTATCTTGACCCTTCATAGCAGGATCTAGTACATTTCGATTTAAAAAGTTTCTTCCTATAATAGTGGTTCTAGATCGACTATCAATTAGATTATATATTTCTGAATTATTTGTTACTGGGGTTCCCAAAATTAAAACATTATTCATAAGCTGCTCCTTCATTAGCTATATTTATATTTTAAACCAATAAGAATATGAAATGGTGATTATTTTCACATTCATTATTATTCGAAGTATGTTTTGCTAGTCTGTCTAAGTTAACAGATTTGAAAAAAGGATAAAGATGAATTCCAATAATTCATTATAATAATAAACCTTCAAGTAGGCTTTATAGCAATAGTTATTAGAATAAATAAATATAAATAAATGTCTTGCTTTAAAGTGTAGTTTAAGGTTTATATTAATATCATAGAATGAATCGAGAAGGAAACAAGAGGCGATTATAATGGAAAATGTATTATTGATTGGTGCTAGTGGATCAATCGGTTCAGTAGTTAGAAGAGATTTATTGAATTCGAGTGATAATCATTTGACTTTGTTCGTGAGGGATTCCAGTCGACTGGGAGAAATTGATGAGAAACGTGAGACGGTATTTTCTGGAGATGCCACAGATCCTAATGATGTTAATGTGGCGGTCGAAAATCAGGATGTTGTTTTTATTAGCGTAACTGGGTATTTGCCATTAATTACTCAAAATGTTGTGGATGCCATGCATAATAATGAGGTAAAACGAGTTATTTTGATTAGTTCTATGGGAATTTATAATGAAATTTCGGATAATGATAGTGAAAATATTGAACCCGTATTAGTTCCTTATCGTAAAGCAGCAGATATTATAGAAGAATCTGATCTTGATTCAACAGTTATTCGACCGAGTTGGTTCGATAATAATACTGACCTGAATTATCAAATTACATTTAAGGGCGAGACGTTTGTCGGTAGAAATGTTTCGAGAAGAAGTGTTGCAGATTTAGCAACTCGTATTATTAATGAACCTACGCTATATCAAAATGAAAGTCTTGGAATATCAAGAGCTTAGAGGTGTTTAAATGAATATAAAAGAAGTAGCTAAAAAATATGAACTCAGTGAAGCAACAATTAGATACTATGAGAAGGTTGGTTTGATCCCACCTGTTCATCGTAATAATGTTGGTTATCGAGATTTTACACAAGAAGACGAAAATTGGATCAATTTTGCCAAATGCATGAGAATGTCTGGAATGTCGGTTGAATCATTAGCTGAATATATTTCGCTTTTTGGTCAAGGTGATTCTACAGTAGCTCGTCGCAAGGAAATTCTTGAGGAGCAACGTTCTTTGATCAAGTCTAAGCTTGATGATATGCAGAATACATACGATCGTATTTCTATGAAGATAGATACTTACGATGAACACTTGGCAAAATTTGAAGAGGAATTAGAGAATCAAAAAGAAAATGTCTAATGTAACTTATTATTCAGTGATGAAGAATGATTCATTGATTCAACCGTGGACTAAGAGTAGCAGGGAAGTAATTCAAACTTTGAAACGCGATAGTAAGGGTGTTCTTATAAGTTTAAAAGGTAACTCGAGATTATCATTAGATGATTTGATCGATATTGGCAAGTTGAGCATTTATGATCAGGAAACGATGGATGATTTTATGAATGAAAAAACTTGTGGGGATGTTTATTTAGATAATGCCTTTACTTTGATTGATGATTTGGAGTTAAAGTATGGTATTAAAGATTCCAAATATTCATTTGAAATCTATTTAGCAACAGCTCTGGCTAAGAAAATGCAAACATCTCAAAAAATGAGCTGGATCTTGATGACATCCTTTATTTCTACTCAAAGCTCCAAACTAGCCAATTTTGTTTTAGATTATCCTGGTAATGATTGGGAACAATTTGACAGTGAGTTTTTTGATAAATTACTAGAAAAGCCATACGGTGCGCCATTCGTAGAACAAAATCGAATTTACTCTACTTACTTTGGGCCTGAATTATTCGAATATAATTTAGTAGCAAAGGCATTTCAGGATCTAAATGAGTTAAGAAAAATGAGTAATAATACTTTATCCTTGAATAAATTGCAAAACCAACATTCGTTTGAGCTTATTAGAATGAGCTTTGAATTATTGAAATATTTTTCATAAGATGAAAAATAGTAAAAAGCCTATATTACGGGCTTTTTTATTTTTGCCTAATAAACTATTAAAAAAAATTTCAAAAAAACCTGTAAATTATAATAATTTTTCTGAAATTTTACGTAGGCGGTGTTTATTGATACGATAGGTTTTTACTTATCAATTGTTTCATTTGTGTTACTTATATTACGTAAAGTTCAGTTTTTGTAATATTATTTAGGTTTATATGTAATGTAACCCTGTTATAGTATCACTCATAGCGTTGAGAGCTAAAAAAAATATGAGGATGTTTTAAATTTATGAAAAAAGTATTATCTATTGCTTTACTTAGTACAACAGCCCTAACTGCAATGGGAGCAACTGCAAAGACTGCTGAAGCTGCGATCACCGTAGACAGCACTCGCGTGACAGTTGAAGCAGGGGATACTTACAAGAGTATCGCTGCTAATAATGGAGTTACAATTGCAGAACTTGAACAAGCTAACGGACGTGTTGTCGGTGGATTTGACTTGATTTTCCCAGGAGAAACAGTATATCTTCCTTCAGCAACAACTACAACACAAGCAAGTGATACAACAACTGCACAACCTGCAGCAACTCAAGAAGTACAAACACCAGTTGCTACGACACAAGCAGCTACACAAACACAAAACACTACAAGTACATCAGGTGTATCGCAAGGAACATTCAAAATCAGTTTCTATGATCCAGCTGTATTAGGTTCAAACATGGGTTACAGCGGTGTTGCTGCTAACTTGTCAGTATTCCCTAAGGGTACACAATTGAAGATTACTTTAGCTGACGGTACAGTATTGTACAGAACAGTTAATGATACAGGAACATTTGCATACAGCAACCCACAACAATTGGACGTTGCTATGCCTAATGCATCAATCCCTTCATACGGTGTAACATCAGCTACTGTTGAAGTACTTTAATCTATAGTCACTAGGAATCAGTTGTTTTTTGAACAAAACCAAACTAAAATACCAGAAATCCTTATTGGGGTTTCTGGTATTTTTAATTTTCATGATATT
Source organism: Companilactobacillus insicii (assembly GCF_003946015.1). Classification (GTDB taxonomy): domain Bacteria; phylum Bacillota; class Bacilli; order Lactobacillales; family Lactobacillaceae; genus Companilactobacillus; species Companilactobacillus insicii. The sequence continues at coordinate 56,615 of NZ_RHNU01000003.1, read as the reverse complement.
CTTAAATGGAAAGATAATTTGAGGTATTTTTATGAAAAAATTTAAAGCAATTACTGTGGATGAAAATGGGTATGGTATTAAAAATCTATCGATTGATGATTTATCAGCTGGTAACGTATTGATAAAAGTTATGTACAGTTCACTTAATTACAAGGATATGTTGGCAGTTCAACCTAATGGGGGAGTTATTCGGAGTTATCCAATGATTCCTGGAATTGATCTGAGCGGAATCGTAGTTGAGTCAGATGATATCAGATTTGAAATTGGTGATGAGGTGTTAGTTACAGGGTTCAAAGTTGGTATGTCGCACACGGGTGGTCTGTCAGAATATGCCAGAATTCCAGCGGATTGGATCATAAAATTACCTAGCGGTATGTCAATGAAACAATCAATGATGATTGGGACAGCTGGATTTACCTCAGGATTGTCAGTTGAAAAGTTGCTTGCAAACGGTATGTCTGTTAAAGATGATCCTCAAGTTTTAGTGACTGGATCAACTGGTGGTGTTGGCAGTGTTGCGGTACAAATATTGTTAAAAATGGGATTCAATCATATAAATTCACTTGTGAGAAAAGACTATCAATCGAAAATAGCAATGAGACTAGGTGCGGCTAACGTGGTTGATTCAAGAAATATTCAAATAAGCGGTAAGCCACTAGAGAAACAACGATTTGATTTTGTTTTAGATACTGTTGGTGGCAATGTAGCGTCTGAATTACTTCCTCAGATTTGTTATGGTGGCAGTATGACAATGTGTGGAAATGCTGGCGGAATAAGTTTGAATACAACTGTTTTACCATTTATATTAAGAGGTATTAATATACTCGGAATAGACTCTGTCAGTTATCCAATTGAAAAACGTTCAGTGATTTGGAATCGCTTTGTCGATGAATGGAATATTTTTGAAAATATAAAATATAATGAAGTGAATTTGGATAATGTTCCACAAGTTATAGAACAATTAAGGCAAGGTAAGCATGTTGGTAGAACAATAGTTAAGATTTCTGAAAAAATATAAAAAATGTTATTGCGTATGAATCATAGTAAGACTAATATTATCAACATTAATTATCGAAACAGGTGGTTTGATGGTGCAATCACGAGCAAATAGGAATCTATTGCTGGTTGCTTTCATGTGGGGAACTAGTTACACATTTATCAAAATGGCGATTGCGGGCAATATGCCACCGTCAGTTATTAATACATTGCGAGGTATTATTTCGTCAATATTAGTCTATATTTTTTTTCGAAGAATCATCCATACGATGACTTGGAAAGAGTTTAAAATTGGGGCGGTTTGCGCCGTTTTCAATTTTGTTGTGGTTCAATTACAATCAACAGGGTTGGAATACACAACGCCAAGTAATAGTTCATTTATAACATCAATTTATGTTATTTTGCTGCCATTTATTGCCTGGTTATTTTTCAAAAGAGTTCCGCCACTAAAAATTTACGTATCTATTGTATTATGTATACTTGGGATGGTGTTTTTGACTGGAATTGTTTCGAGTGGTTTGAAATTCCATATTGGAGATTTCTTAACAATCCTTAGTGCAATTTTTTATGCATTGCAAATGACTTACTATGGATATGCGACAAAGAATGCTCGGCCACAAGTACTGGCATTCCAATTAGGATTTGTTCAGGCTATTTGTGGCATATTGTATTCATTAACGGTTGATGTCGGTAAGTTACCTCAAATAAATTGGGGAGTGGCTATTGGACCAGTTATTTATTTGGGTGTAGTCGCTACGTTTGCAGCACAAGTTATTCAAATGATTAGTCAAAAATACACTGATACTGTGACTGCTGGATTAGTATTAATGACTGAATCGTTATTTGCCAGCATTGTTTCAGTAATATTCCACGTTGAATCTCTAACTCAAAATTTAATTATAGGTGGAAGCTTGGTTATTATGGCGACGTTGATTGCTCAGTTTGATATTAGAGGAGTGATCACTCGATACATTGTTAACCGTAATATAGTTAAGAAGCCATAATTCAGGAGGAACTTTAAATGCAAGAAAAAGAAATGACATTGATGAATCAACAGTTAGATGCGCTATTATATCAAGAGACCAACTTGATTACGAATTTAGCTAATGCCAGTGCTTTGATTAATGATACATATGATGATTTGAATTGGTCTGGTTTTTATTTGTATAACGATAAGACAGGTGAGTTAGATCTCGGACCTTTTCAAGGTAAAGTTGCCTGTATGCATATCAAAGTAGGATCCGGTGTGGTAGGTACAGCCTTTAAAGATCAAAGTATTCATCGCGTTGCTAATGTTCATGAATTTCCAGGACATATTGCATGTGACAGTGCTAGTAATTCTGAAATAGTTGTTCCAATTACTAAAGACGGCAAAAAAATTGGTGTTTTAGACATTGATTCACCGTCATTGAATAGATTCACTGAAGATAATGAAGTTGAGCTAGCTGAATTTGTTAAAGTTTTGACTTCACATATGTAAAATTAAAAAATAAGGTAGAAATCATTTTTAGATGGTTTCTACCTTATTTTTAATTTTTATAAATATCATTTCTTTTAGAGGATTTTAGAATTACAACTACGAATTTATCATCGTGTATATCCGCTATTAATCGATATTTTCCAATACGATATCTCCAAAGCGTTCCTAAGTCGCCTTCCAATGCTTTTCCCCAGGCACGAGGATTGTTAGAAGCTTCAATATGCATGTCTAGCCATTTTATAATTCTAATTTGAATTTGCTTGTCTAGTTTGCTGAATTCCTTATCAGCTTTTTTGGCGAATTCCCAAGTATATGTATTCAATTTAGATTCAATCTTTTAAGTATTTCCGTACGCTTAACGGTTTCGCCATGACTTTCTTTAAGGTTCCTCATAGCATCTTGATAATCGTTTTCATCGTTGATCTTTTCAAGTACGGTTTGTCTCATAAATTCGGTTACCGAGATACCGTAGAATTTTGCTAAGTCTTTAACCTGTTTATATTGATCGTCTTTAAATCTTAATGATGTAACAGTCATATCAATTCACCTCCAAGTACATAATATCATGGTTTAGACTTCAATTGAAGTCTTTAATTTTCCTGAATTTCTGGTTCGTCAGAACTCAATATTTTATTGAATATTATTGGACAAACGATACATGTAATAATAGCTGCCAATGTGATGGCGCCATTTTGTGCTTCATTAATAATTTTAAGATTTTGACCAACTTGTAAGATAGGAAGGACTAGAGTAATGGTCGTTGACATAAGAATTGAAGCACCAAACGAATATTTTCTGCCAAACTTGTGTTTCAAAACAAAATAAATAATTGATTTGGCTAATATAAAAGCAACAAAGAATATTGGAATCAATAATAGGGCATTGTAATCTTTAAGCATAGTTCTGAGATTTAGATTTACTCCAGTAACTATAAAGAAAATTGGTACAAAGAAACCATATGCCATTGAACTAAGCTTTTCTTGAGTATCTTTTTTGGGATTGAGCAATTTCATAACTACACCTGCCAAGAAAGCACCTAGGATACTTTCAGCGCCAATTTGTTCGGCTACAGTTACTAGTGTGAATATTAGGAAGAAAGCTAAACGAATATCTAGTTGAGTTGTTGTTTTGTCTATGTTGTCGAAGAAGACGTAAATGGGCTTGAATCGTCTCAATAGAGCAATGGCAGCAATGAAGATGACTGGTAAAAGGAAGGCTGAAAAGTAATTTCGTTGTTGAACAGCGGAATAAATTGTCAAAGCAACTAAGGGGATAAATTCTCCCATTGCTGAAATCAGCAACATGGTTTGACCGTATTCGTTATCTAGTAGTCCAACTTCTGTAAGCAACGATATGATGACGCCTAGGGCAATTGTGCTGACTAAGATGGTTGCTAAAATAATGTTGTTAAAGAGACCAGTGTAATACAAGGCCACACTTAAAATTATTGACATGATTAAAACTGATATGAAACTACCGAATGCTAAACCTAGAGGAGATTTTTCAGATCCTTTTGGCTTTTTTTCAAATAGTGAAAAATCTATTTCCATTCCACCTAGGAAAATCAACATGATAACACCTAGATTGGCTAAGTAGGTTAATGTGGAACTTGGTTGAATAATATTTAATCCTGTTTTACCGATAATAATGCCCATGATTATCTCAGCAACTGTTCCGGGAATTCTGGTGATTCGAAAACGTGCCATTATTAGTGGAGTCGCCAAGGCGGCGAAAAGTGTTATTAAAACTGAGAACTTACTCATAAATAAAACCCTCTTTTGTTTTTTCTAACTAAAGAGTTTAACTTAGTTAATGATTTTTTCCAATGAATTATAAATATTTTTAGAAAAAAAGACATTGGCAGAATATATAATTTTGCCAATGTCCATTGTATTTTTCATTCTTTGTTTATCTTCAACTATTATTTTCTATTAATTCCTAAACTATCACGTGAACCAAGTTTGGAATCATGGGCTAATCTAACTACTAAATTGGCGATGCTTTTAATTGAGACGTCGTGTCCACCGAATGGTTCACCTTTATGTGTGATCTCGTAGTCTATATCGTTACTATTATCGAACCATCCTGGACGGATCACCGTATAATTCAAATCAGATGCTTCAATGATATCAGCTGCATTACGATATGTTTGTAACATTGGATTAGATGAGAGGTTACCACCGGCACCAATGGATGCAGGAATTTCATTATAGATACCCATTGAAGTAATGAATAGGAGACGTTTAACATCTGATTTGTCCATAGCCTTCACAATACTATCAGCCATTTTTGCTAGATTACCACTAAGTGTAGCGAAGACAACGTCTTGTCCTTTAAGTGCTTCACTCATAATTGTTTGATCAGTAACATCACCTTGGATAACTTTTTCACGGGTATCATCGATATTCAATCTTTGTGGATGACGTGACATTAGAGTTAGATTGTCATTTGTGTTGTCTAAAAAGTAATTGCGAGTTGTTTGGCCAACGGAACCTGTGGCTCCGATAATTAATACGTTTGTCATCATTATTTACCTTCTTGTTTAATTTGTATGGTTATCATAAACCTTGAACCTTACTTTAAGGCAATACATTTTTAATAAATTTTCTATTAGTTTTTAAATTTGGTTAGTATGTATGATTGGTTTCAAATTTAAATATTAGATTCTTCGAAAGCAAACTAGTAATATATTAATGATAGAAAATAATTAATAACTAAAGAGGTAAACTAGTTTGACAGAATCAGCATTTTGGTCAAAAATTTCAAATCAAGCAAAAGAAGAACATCGTCCGTTCTTTACAATGGCTCCGATGGAAGCTGTTAGCAATACAGTTTTTCGTCAAGTAATCACCCAAGCATGTGCGCCGGACACTTTTTTTAGTGAATTTGTTTACGCTAAAGCCATCACTGATCCTAATACAAAGTTTCCTGTTCACGGAAGACTTTATATGGATTCAAGAGAAAAAAATCGTCCAGTTGTGCAACTTTGGGGAAATGAAGCGACTGATTTTGAAACTGCAGCTGTTTATTTAGCAGAACAAGGTTTTCAAGCTATTGATATCAATATGGGATGTCCTGATGGTACTGTTATTAAAAATCACGGTGGTAGTGATTTGATACGTAATCATGAATGGGCTCAGGATGTGATTGCTGCCGCAAAAACCTCAGGCTTAGCCGTCAGTGCTAAGACACGACTTGGCTATAGTAAGCCGGAAGAATTCGAAGATTGGATTCCATTTTTACTGCACCAAAATGTTGATGTTTTAACAATTCACTTACGTACAAAAATGGAAATGAGTAAGGTGCCTGCTCATCTGGAATTTATTGATGACATAATTAAAATGCGAGATGAAATTGCACCACAGACTTTGATTCAGATCAATGGTGATATTCCGGATTACCAAGCGGGCATGAAACTATATAAGGAACACCCTGGATTGGATGGGATTATGATTGGTCGAGGAGTCTTTGCCAATCCGTTTGCTTTTGAAAAAGAACCTAAAAAACATTCATTAGATGAATTATTAGCTTTACTACAAATGCAATTAAATCTCTTTGATGATTTTTCAACTCATTATGATGTACCACGTTTTCCATCCTTGAAGCGGTTCTTCAAAATTTATGCTCGTCCAGAATTGGGAGCAACTGATTTGAGAAATGCGATGATGGATACTAAGTCTACTGACGATGTACGTAAGATTTTGGCTGAAAAAGATAAGTATTTGAAATAATATATAATGTGAAAAACAGAATTCCTCATAATCAGAGGAATTCTGTTTTTTTTGAAGCGATTGTTTTTAGTTCCAAGCTTGTGACATGAGCTTAATTAAAGGATTTACTTTAGACTTTTGATTCTTCAAATAAGTAGCGTAGAAGTCTATCGTAGCAGCATCGTCACTGATGGGAATTCTGATTCGATCATCGTCATTATTTGGAAGATGATGGCTATCTTTACCTGAGACATTTGTACTGAAATATGGAAAGTTAGAATACTGAGTTATTTCGGTAAAAGCATCAAATTGTTCTTGATACATGAATCTAGCATCAGGAATATTGTCTTGAACAATTTTTTTCCAAATGCCGATATCATTGACAACGACAAAACTCATTCCTTTTAGTTCTTCAAATGTAACCGAGGTCTTGTTGGCAAGGTAGGTGAACTTGTCTAAGTTTACTGATAATTTTTCACTGCCAATGAATCGGGATTCAATCGAATCTGTCATAATCTCTTGATTGGTAATAATCATGGCAAAACTACGATCCTCTATACTAGATATAACTGAATCTGTTTGTAATAGAGAATCATTTATTACAACATTATCATCAACATTACTCAAAGACTTCAACAATATAATAGGTCCGGGTGCTATTGATCCAATCCTTATCGTAGTGTGACTCGCTTCATATTTTTGAACTGTATCAATGAAGCTTTTATTTTGATCAAGAACTTTTTGTGCTTCTTTAGCCGCCAAAATACCAGTTTTTGTCAGAGCTACATGATTAGGCTGGCGATCAAATATTTTAACATCTAATTCATCTTCTAGTTTCTGCATACCTCTAGTAATAGTAGGTTGAGTTACCATTAGTTTTTCAGCTGTGGCTGCAAGTGTTCCATATTTGTTAAAAGTAACCAGTTCCTCAAGTAAATAGTTATCTATCAAAAAATCACCTCATTAAAATGCTATACGTCAAGCGTATGGTAGCATGTTTATCTGGTAATTTTCAAGCTCCCAATGTGAACATATAATGAACTCATGAATTAAATAAAGAGGTAAGTAATATGGAAACAGTTAAATTAAATAATGGAGTTGAAATGCCACAGTTAGGATTCGGAGTATTTCAAGTAACAGACTTAGAACAATGTGAACAAGCAGTTGTTGATGCAATTTCATCTGGGTATCGTTTAATCGATACAGCTGCAGCTTATCAAAATGAAACAGCCGTTGGTCGTGCTATCAAGCGCAGTGGAGTTGATCGTAAAGAACTCTTCATTACATCTAAGCTCTGGGTTTCAGATGCCAATTTTGAGAGAGCACAAAAGGCTATTGAAACATCATTAGACAATCTTGGGGTTGATTATCTAGATTTATATTTATTACATCAACCATATGGGGATGTTTCAGGTGCATGGCGTGCTTTGGAAGATGCTTATAAAGCTGGTAAGATTCATGCCATTGGTGTTTCTAATTTCTACGCTGATCAATTAAAGAACTTAGAATTATCAAATGAAATCAAGCCTGTACTTAACCAAATTGAAGTTAACCCTTGGTATCAACAGAATTCTGAAGTTAATTTCAATCAAGGAGAAGATATTCGTGTTGAAGCATGGGCGCCATTCGCTGAAGGTAAGCATGACATCTTTGCAAATAAAACTATTAAAGGAATCGCAGATAAATACAATAAATCAAATGGTCAAGTTATCCTAAGATGGCTACTCCAACGAGGTATCACCGTTATTCCTAAGTCAGTACACAAAAATCGTATGGAAGAAAATATCGATGTCTTTGATTTCAAATTAACAGATGATGAAATGAAGGTTATGAATGGCCTTGATAAGGGAGAAAGTCAATTCTTCGATCACCGTGATCCTGTAACAATTGAACAAATATTTGGAACAAGTTTAGCTAAACTAAAATAATTGGAGAGATAAAAATGAAAAAAGTATTAGTATTAGGCGCAAATGGACAAATTGCAAGAATCGTTGAAGATCGTATTTTGAAGGAACAATCAGATGTTGAATTAACATTATTATTACGTAATAGTAATCGTCTGGCTGAATTAAGTTCTAATAAGAACGTTACTTTGGTTGATGGTGATGTCAAAGATTTTGAAACAGTTAATAAAGCGATGGAGGGTCAAGATATTGTCTATATTTCTTTTGTTGACCACGATGCTAACAATACTATGACTAAGAATGTTATCAAAGCTATGAAAGAAAATAAGGTTGAACGTGTCATTGAATCAAGCCTGTTAGGTTTGTATAACGAAGTTCCTGGTGAGTTTGGTCGTTGGAATTACAGCATGGTCAAGAGTGGATTGGATGCTGCAATTAATGCTGACAAACTACTTGCAGAATCTGGATTGCCATAAACGACACTACGATTTCCATGGTTGAATGATCGTGATGAAGTTAAGTATGATATCACATACAAGAGTGAACAATATGTTGGTGTTTCAGGATCTCGTCAAAGTATGGCTGATGTGATCGTAAAAATCATTGCTGATCCAGAATACTTGAAGGATGATTCAGTTGGTATCGCCGATGCCGCAACACAAGGTGAGACTAGACCTGTATATTAAGGAACAGAACTATATTTGAACAAAACAATTAAAATTGTCTAGTTACGTGGGAGATTTATTTTCATTTAAAGTAACTAGACTTTTTTGTTTTCATTGATATTTGATTTTTGGAGGATATGAAATTGAACAAAAGATTACAAAATGAAACGATTGATGATCAAAAAATAATGGCTTATCAATTAGGAAAAACTGGTATTGAGTGGGCTAACGGTGCAGGAACTCCATCTGATGGAATGGATACTAATAAAAATAATCAACCTATTTGCAAGTTAACAGATTCTGCTAAAAGTATTATTATTTATTTCTCAAGATCAGGTAGTACTGAATTATTGGCTAGTAAAATTGAAAAAGAAACTAATGCCGATGTTTTGGAAATCACTGTGAAAAAGCCTTATTCGAGTAATTATCCAAGAACGTTAGCAAGAGCTAATTTTGAAAGAGAGAATCAGGCTTATCCAGAACTAAATATGCAATTACCAAGTCTTGATCAATATCAAACAATTTATCTTGGATATCAAATTTGGGCAATGACGTTATCACATCCAATGAACTCCTTTTTGAATACTTATGGAAATAAATTGTCTGATAAAAAAATATCCCCCTTCATGACTGAAGGAGGATATGGTCAGGGTGATAGTGTTCAAGTAATTAAAGAAATTCTTGGACAACAAGGAGCGGTTAATAATACCTTTGCCCCAGCCTTGGTAGTGGATGGTAACAAAGTTGATCGTGCCGATAAACAGGTCAGTGATTGGATTAAATATTAGAGAAAAAACACCTCTTACTCGGTTAAATTGTTTTCTGGATCTAACACTAATGATTCTGACAATAATACTTCACTATTTAAATCATATATATACTTAGAATCAATTACGTGTTTCAATGCAATTTCATAGAGATATTGGGTCTCACATGTGAAAGCTTCCATTAAAGCTCTGCGTTCTTGAAGTTTCTGATGGGGCGTGAATATTGCTTCTTGAGATCCCGCAAATTTCCATTGTTTAAGAAATGAGCTTACTTTGTTATTTTTTATTTGATCCCGCAAATCGTATATGACACTCTGTTTAACGACTTCGTCTATATCCATATTTTGAACATGTTCAATTCCTAGTTGGACCATATTATTTCTAATGTTATCAATTTTTACTTTTGATTCATTATCGAATTCGTCTTTTGGTAAAAGAATTTTGAATAATAAAGTTGGTACCAGCATACTCATAATTATCACGGTTGATTCAATTAGAATAATGAAATTAAAAGTTCTTGAATTACTGCTAATACTCGAACCGATAACTGAGAATGCCATTGCTAATGTTACAGATCCATGTACTCCACCAAATGCGAAGATAATACTTTGTTTGGTTGAAAATTTACTTACCAGTTTGCTATATATGAATCGTACTAATAATGATGTGATGTAAATTAATATTGCAATCACAAACCAGTTAAAAGGTAATTTTGCACCGTTCAGTTGTTGTTTAGCAATACGTGTCAAGTTAATGCCTAAGACTACAAACACAAAACTATTAAGTATCTCCGTTAAAAAGTTATACAATTCAACACCGGTGTGGAATTGTCTTGGCGCTGAAAATCTACTACGTCTTGCTTCGTTGTTGAAAATTAATCCGGCAGTAACTACAGCGATAATTCCTGAGACTTCTAATTTTTCCGATAAAAGGTAGATTATAAATGGCGTCATTAAATATAGTAAATTCTGTGCATTTATCGAATTGTAGTTAGTTCTAACTAGTGATTGTCTGAATATCATGAATAGTAATGCCATTATACCGCCAAACAATACTCCTCCAACTGCCGAAATAAGGAACGATGATATATTTTGACTGAATGCTAAGTGCCCAGTATTGAACCAGATTAAAGCGGCCTGTAATAAAACAATTCCGGTTGCATCATTAAATAAAGATTCCATTTTTAAGACGGTATTTATTTGATCTGGGATTATTAAACCATCACTTACGGAACCCATTGCAGTTGCATCCGTTGGAACACTGATTGTGACAATTATTAGTGCCAATGATGCTGATAATCCTATAACTGAATGTAATATTAATGTCGTAGTAATGGCAGAGATAATTGCTAAAAATATGGCAGTACTAAAGATATTTTTTAACTTTTTTCTTACTATATAGGTCTTAGTTTCCTGTCCTTCAAAGAAAAGAAGGGGAGCAATAACTAATAACATAAAAATTTTATCGTTAAATGCTAGTACTGAACTATCGGTAAAAGGTATTAAGCCCAATATTATACCTAGAATTAAACTTATATATGTTCCAGATAATTTAGGAATAATATTGGAGACTATAATGCTGATTGCAACCGCAAATAATAGAATAATTAATGATATTGCTGATTCCATAATAATTTCCTCTAATGTTTTTTATTTATAAGGACTAATGATTTTTCCGTTCGCGTCACTATGTTTACATGCCCATACATCCAGTAATTTTAATCCGAGAATCGTTTCAATATAAACCAAAAATGTAATTGCAAATAATTTGATAGTAAAAAATGGCTCAAATAATAATATGTCCCAAGTATATAATTCGTTGTCTGAATATGTTTTAATTATGCACTTTTTTACATTAAAAAGTGACTATTATTTGTGTGATAACATATAATATTTTTCATTGAATACATCCTTAGTAGATGATACTCTGAGAGAGGTATAAACAAATAAGTATGAGGATTATTATATTATGGATAAAAAAATATTAACTACGCTATTAATCAGTGCTGGAATCATTGGCGGTATTGCCGTGTCCAATCCAACCAACGTTGATGCTGCAACTAATAAAGTAGTCAGGACAACAAAAGTAACTTCTATTTATAACGAAAGCGGAAAATTAATTACAAATCGTGCTTTAGCAGCTAATACTCCTTGGGCGACTGATAAAAAAATAACGATTGCTGATATGGGCAACTTTTATCGCGTGGCAACACATGAATACGTCAAAGTAAGTGATGTTCAGTTACAACATGATAATACAGGTACAGCAACAATCAGTTATGCACCACAAGGCGGTATCGATTTGTGGAACGGATATGGTGCTAATAAAGTTGCTTCTGGTCAAAAGTTAACTAATGGTACCGAATGGAAATTCTCTGAAAAAGTAATTGATAGTAATGGGGATGCTTGGTATCGTATTGGCGGTAATCAATGGATCGATGGTACATATACTAAGATTACTAATGAAGTTTTTGACCAAAATGCGGCTAATACTTGGGATCCTAATTTTGCCGCTATTAAGGTAAATAAAGACACATTAGTTTATAACAATGATAATTATGGATCAGGCAGTCAGGGTAGTGTATCAGCAGGAACATTACTTCAGGTTTCTTCCACCTTGCAAGAAAGTGATGGAATTTGGTACGAGTTGAGTAGTGGTGGCTATATTCCTGCAGGTGTTTCAACTCAAATAACTAGTAATCGTGCGCCAGTATCTCTAAATGGCAAGTCCAAAGAACAAACTATTGATGACATTATTTCAGTAGCAAAGTCACAATTAGGCAAACCATATGTTTGGAACGCAAAGGGACCGGATAGTTACGATTGCTCAGGATTGATGCAGTATGTCTTCCGTCAAGTTACCGGTCAAAATATCGGATCATGGACAGTGCCACAAGAAACAGCTGGTACTAAGGTCTCACTTAATCAATTACAACGTGGTGATTTAGTATTTTGGGGTCCAGCGGGAGCAAGTTATCATGTCGCATTATATCTAGGTAACAATCAATATTTGAATGCTCTTCGTCCAGGAACTAATGTCAAAATCGATACAATTTCTTCAAGTTTTGAGCCATCATTTGGTGTTCGTATTTTCAATTAAGTTAATATGGAGTTCTCATTTTGAGAACTCTTTTTTCATAATCAAACACGCGTAAAAAAATGACATCCTATAAAAAGGGGGCCATTTTAGTTTGTATGACTAAATTTAAATATATTTTTTAATTTTTATTTGAACATTGAATCTACAGCTGCATCGACAGCATCTTGATTTGCAAGATAAGGAATTGTGATATGGTCAGTACCAGCATTCATCTTATTGTATTCGATTGATGTTTCGATAGCGTGTGGGTTACGTGCCCAACTACGACGAGCAACTCCTCCCATTGTATCCCAAGCAATTGATGATTTGATAATTTCATCAACTTCTTCTGAACCATCAAGGACTAATCCAAATCCACCGTTGATAGCTTTACCGATACCAACACCACCACCGTTGTGTAGAGCAACTAATGTCATACCACGTGCAGCATTACCTGCGTAGCATTGTGTTGCCATATCGGCACATACGTTACTACCATCTTTGATGTTTGATGTTTCTCTAAATGGTGAGTCTGTACCTGATACATCGTGGTGATCACGTCCAAGCATAACTGGACCAATCTTACCTTCACGAACTAGTTCGTTGAATTTCAAGGCAATATTTACACGACCATAGCAGTCTTGATAGAGGATACGTGCCTGTGTTCCAACAACCAAAGCATTCTTTTCAGCGTCACGAATCCAGTTGTAGTTATCACGGTCTTGATAACGACGATTAGGATCGATAACTTCCATTGCAGCATGATCTGTTTGAATAAGATCTTCATGTTTACCACTCAAACATACCCAACGGAATGGTCCATATCCGTAGTCAAATAACATAGGTCCCATAATATCTTCAACGTATGAAGGCCAGATGAATCCGTCTTTATCGTCATGACCATTCTTTGAAATTTCAGTAATACCTGAGTCATAAATTGACTTCATGAATGAGTTACCGTAATCAAAGAAGTAAGTTCCATCAGCGACCAATGATTTGATAACTTCAAAATGGCGTTTCAAAGTCATGTCTACTAGACCACGGAATTTTTCTTTGTCATCAGCTAACATTGCTGTTCTTTCTTCGAATGTTAAACCAACTGGGCAGTAACCACCTTCGTAAACATTGTGACATGATGTTTGGTCAGATAGTAAGTCAACGTGGATATGGTTCTTGTTGATATATTCTAGTAAGTCAACGATATTACCATGGAAGGCAATAGATGTACTTTCTCCACGTTTCATGTAATCTTCAGCCATGTTTACAGCTTCTTCAGGTGTTTCTGCTAATTGACTGATCCAGCCCTGGCTCTTACGAGTTTCAATTCTTGATCTGTCGACTTCGGCGATGATAGCTACGGCTTTAGCAATTTCACCAGCTTTACCTTGAGCACCACTCATTCCACCAAGACCTGATGAAATGAATAATTTACCAGTTAGATCTCCATCGTCAGGAATACCAAGTTTTAATCTACCAGCATTAAGTAGGGTATTGAATGTTCCATGAACGATACCTTGTGGTCCGATATACATCCAACCACCTGCGGTCATTTGACCGTAGTTAGTAACACCCATTTCTTCAGCAACTTCCCAGTCATCGATGTTGTCATATTCACCGACCATTAGTCCGTTTGTGATAATAACACGAGGTGCGCTTTTCTTTGATTTGAATAAGCCAAGTGGGTGACCTGATTCAACTACTAATGTTTGTTCATCTGTCATAGCTTGTAAGTATTTTTTAATTAAACGATATTGCATCCAGTTGTGACAAACTGATCCTGTTTCACCATATGTAACTAATTCATATGGATATAGAGCAACGTCGAAGTTCAAGTTATTGTCTATTTGAACTTGAATCGCTTTACCAGCAGTACAGTTTCCTTCGTACTCATCAATAGGTTTGCCATAGATTTTTTCTTTTGGATACCATCTGTATCCATAAATACGTCCGCGAGTTCTTAATTCTTCTAGAAATTCTGGGATAACTACATCGTGATATTTAGGATGTACATAACGAAGTGCGTTTTTCAAAGCAAGTTCTGTTTGTTCTTTAGTCAAACGGAATCCACGATCAGGCGCACGTCTGATACCTTCTTGGAAGACGGTCTTTTCTGGTAATTCATCGTCTAACTTGATTGTCATTGCTGCTTCCATTTCTTTGTAATCGATCATTTTAATAGCCTCCTAGTATGTACTCTATTTCTGTGACTTAGACTGTGTTATTTAATACTGCACGTTCAGTATATTAAGAATGTGTCAATTGAGAGTCTATACTGGAAAATAAATATTGCTGTATCAGCCTCTGAAACGCTTACTATTTTTTTGACACAAATTTGACAGCCTGTATTTAGAATGAAGAAAAGTCATAATTGATGGAGTGTGCATAATGAAAGCAGATAAGATACTAAAGAATTTTAGTCAGGTTTTTTGTCCCTCAGATATTGGTCATCCATTAAGAGGTGAGGAGATGTCCGATGCTACAGTTATCGAAAATGGCTATATAGCTATTAAAGATGGCAAGATATTAGCTATTGGGCAAGGAGAACCAGATAGTGAATTGTTAGCACCTACCACTGAGGTGGTGGATTACACTGGTAAGATGGCTACACCAGGTTTGATTGATTGCCATACGCATTTGGTATACGGAGGAAGTCGTGAAAATGAATTCTCTAAGAAATTAAACGGAGTTCCTTACTTAGATATCTTGGCTGCAGGTGGAGGAATTCTAAGTACAGTTAACTCCACACGGGATGCAAGTTTTGAAACTTTATACAATAAAACTTCAAAACTAGTAGATGATATGATTATCCACGGAGTAACGACAGTAGAAGCTAAAAGTGGTTATGGACTAAACTGGGAGACCGAAAAGAAACAGTTAGAAGTAATCAAACAGATCAATGAAGATCATGACATGGATCTAGTTTCAACCTTTATGGCAGCTCATGCAGTTCCACCAGAATACAAAGGCAGATCAAATGAATTTATTGACTTAATTATTAATGAAATGCTACCAAAGGTTAAGGAAGAACATTTGTCAGAATTCTGTGATATTTTCTGTGAAACGGGTGTCTTTACTGCTGAACAATCAAAACGCTTATTGCAAGCCGCTAAAGATCAAGGGTTCAAATTGCGAATTCATGCTGATGAGATCGATTCAATCGGTGGGGTAGATGTTGCCGCCGAATTAGAGTCAGTCAGTGCTGAGCATCTTATGGTAATTACGGATGAAGGAATTGATAAGTTAAGCAAAGCTCATGTTATTGGTAACTTGCTTCCTGGAACAACCTTTAGTTTGATGCAAGATACTTATGCTCCTGCTAAGAAGATGATTGAACATGGTATGGCTATTACGTTAACGACCGATAGTAATCCAGGTAGTTGTCCAACGTCTAATTTGCAATTTATTATGCAACTAGGAACATTCATGATGAAATTAACACCTATCCAAGTGCTAAACGCCGTAACCATCAACGCTGCATATTCAGTTTGTCGTAATGAAAGTATCGGTAGTTTTGACGAAGGTAAGAATGCCGATATTACAATTTTTGATTCACCTAATATAGACTATCCATTCTATTTCTTTGCAAGTAATCTTGTAAGTGAAGTATACAAGAACGGTAACTTAGTAGTTCAGGAAAGACAAAGAGTTTAATTAAAAATTTAATGAATCAGCTCTCAAAAAATGATTGAGAGCTGATTTTTTTGTTATCGGTTTCACTAAATTGTGTTATTTGACAATTTTTTGACGTATAGTAATTATGGGGTGAGCATAATATGAAGAAAACACTAAAATTTCAATTGTTTGGTAATCCCAAGATATACTTAGCCGATCAACAGATTTTTTTCTCATTCTCCAAGATCAATGCTCTTTTGTATTATTTAGCTGTAAATCAATCTATTAGCAGGGATGAAATTGCTGGATTGTTGTGGCCAAATAAGTCTGAACAGAGTGCCAGAAAAAATCTCCGTAATACGATTTATCAGGCTAACAAAGTTCTTGGTGACGATTATATCGTCTCGCCAAACAAATCTGTTCTACAGTTAAACGAAGAATTACCAGTTCAGAGTGATGTCGAAGAATTTATTGATAATCCGACTGAACATTTGATTAAGTATCAGGGTGAATTCTTGAAAGGATTCTTTTTGAAGGATTCTGAGAATTTTGACCAGTGGACTACGCGAATGCGTAATATTTATGAACAAAAATTTGTACAAAATTGTTATCGAAAAGTTTCTAGTGATATTGCCAATAATCATTTGGATGATGTTGAACGTAATATTCAACGATTGATTTCTATTGATGAATATGATGAACGAAACTATCAATTGTTGATGAGATTTTATCAAGATAGTCATCGTAATGGTAAGGTCATTGAAGCGTATTATGAATTGGTCAGTACTTTAAAAGAAGAGCTCGGGATCGAGCCTAGTGAAGAAACACGAAAAATTTATGAAAAAACCTTGGAAATTGTTAATCGACGAAAGAATCACGAAGAAAGCGCCGAAAGTTTTAAATTCTTTGGTCGTACACAAGAAATAGAAACCTTGGAAGCTAATTTTGATAGTTTTTTTCATGATCATGATTTTCAATCAATTATTATTCAAGGAGATGCTGGAATAGGTAAGACAGCATTGTCAGATCTAGTTCTTAATAACATGCGTAGGAGCCATTTGTTACTTAATTTCACTTGTTTCCATTCTGAAAGAAGTTTTACGCTGCGTCCATGGCGTGAGATATTGCAAAAAATTGAGATTATAATAAAGGACAATGAAATCGTAACTTCAAATGTATTTGAAAAAACTTGCCAAAAATTTTTCCCTAATTTTTCTGAAGATAGTTTAAAAAATTTTGATGATGAATTAACTAATGATGATATTAATTATTTATCACAGATTATTTTAGAGACATTGAAGATTATTGGACAAGACAACAAATTAATAATTAATATTGACAATCTACAGTGGATGGATGAATGGAGCCTACGGTTGCTAACTAGTTTGATGTTACATGACAATGACACTCTATTCTTATTAACATTAAGATCCAATTATCAGACACATATTGACGACTTTATTAATACAGTCAGTCATTATGGCAAGTTGAACATTATTGATCTTCAGCCGTTTGGTCGTGAATCAATGACAGCATTTGTAGATAAACAGATTCCTTGTAATGAGTTAGACTTTGCTACTTTAGACGAGTTGTATAACGAATCAGAAGGAAATCCATTTTTCTTAATGGAATATATCAGACAAATAAAATTGGGACTTCGTCCTGATTATATGACGCCTAAAATTCAAAAGGAATTAAAATTTATCCTTCAGGATTTGGAACCTGGAGAGAACGAAATATTAGAGATGGTTTCTTATTTTCCAAGTAATGCTCCATTAAAAATTGTTTCAACGTTGTTAAATCGAACTGAAAGCAGTATCGCTAGGGACATTGAAACTATCAAGGATCATCAGCTAATTAACGAGCATATGTTAGAAGGGGAGATTCAATTAAGTTTTACTCATAAAAAATTTAGAGAATTTGTATACTCACAACAAGCACCCTCCAAGTTGAGAGTTGTCCATGAAAAAATTGCTGTTTTGTTAGAACAAAAGTTGCGCACATCAGATGATGAATCGACGTTGCTATCGCAAATTGCATATCATTACAAATTTGCCAATCAAGAATTGAAGTCCTTAGATTATGAATTGTCGCACTTGCAAATATCATTAAAATTTCAGCATGAACTTTTCCCAATTTATACTGAATACAATAAAGAGTCCGTCGAATTAGAGGGAATAGAGTGGCATGATGAATTAGCTAAGTTCAAACAAATTGGTGATCGGCTGAAAGCAATAGAATATCAGTATGAAGGTAATCAAACTTATGAGTTATTATTAATGAAATACTTGTACT
The DNA here is from genome assembly GCF_003946015.1 of Companilactobacillus insicii. Taxonomy (GTDB): domain Bacteria; phylum Bacillota; class Bacilli; order Lactobacillales; family Lactobacillaceae; genus Companilactobacillus; species Companilactobacillus insicii. The sequence goes on along the minus strand of NZ_RHNU01000003.1, from coordinate 38,108 downwards.
TTGAGGGTCGTTATTACATAAACTATGGTAATTACAATCAAGGGATTGAAAATATTCAGCGAGTCATTGTTAAGGCAAAGGAATTTCATCATGATTATTTCTTGATTCGAGGATACAGGCAAATGATTTATTACTATATTCAAACTGATAACGCAACGGACATGGCCCACTACATTGATTTGGCCATGAATATTTCAATTAAATGTAATGATCATCAATCAATTGGTATATTATTGCGCTTAAAGGGCTTGTATTATTTAATGGTCGGAAACTTGACTGAGGCTGAACATCTATTAGTTGAATCAGTAACTATTTTTACAATTTCTGATGAAGTTAGAGAGAAGTATTCAAGTAATATTGCGGCGGCGTATGACTATCTTGCTGAAATAGAACGTCTACGTGAAAATTATGATGAAGCAGTAAACTATGAGAAAAAGGCAATAGAATTGTGCGAAGAAACAGGATTAAAGACTAGTCTGGTTATCTTTTATGTTGATATGGGAATTTCTTTGTACGCAAAAAAAGATTATTCTGGTTCAAAAATGTATCTGTGTAAAGCTAAGGAGCTGTACGATAATTTGACGTCACCATGGAAACGAACGCAACTTAATGCGTATTTAGCATTAAATGAATTGCACGATGGGGACTATGATGCTGTATTAAGATTTCTTTTAAGTTTCAATGAGTATTACACTCATTTATCCAATCCTAGAGATATGGGAATCGTTTATTTTATTCAAGCAATTGTTAAGAAGATGATCAATGATGAGAGAATTTGTGACTCTTCACTACGTGAATTACTCAATCAAGATGAAGCGTATTATCTTGAAAAGGCAAAGGAAAATCTGAGTCAGTATCGTGATCGATTTGAATTACAATATTTAAATAGTATTTTTGACGAAACAAGTCCATCCAAGAATAGTTAGTAAATTAAAAAAATAATATTAGAAGAGACGCTAAAATTGACGAGAAATGTCATTTTTAGCGTCTTTTCTGTTTTTTTGGATGATTAGAAAAAATTAATTTTAGAGATTTTTTTTTAATCTTTGAATCTATTAAACGTCAAATAAGAGCATGTTGAGAAATGTTTCACTTGACAATTAGTTCACCGAAAATACTAGTTTTTGAATACCGCTTATCGTAACGGGTTTTCTATTAATAAAATTAATAGTTCCTATCGATAAAATTAATTGAAGTGTTGATAGATACAACTTTTGATAATATGCAATTTTAAAAGTGAACTGTCAAAAAAGTGTCAAATTTTGATTTTTATAAAAATGTGTTTAAACACTATTTCATAAAACTAAAAAAATTATAAATATTTTGAATATTAAAATCGCTGAAACCCTTGATATGGTTGCTATTGACCGGTTATAAGTACCATGATAGATTAATAGCGGTTAATGAAAGCGATAACAGATAAATTAGATTTGGAAAGATGGTTCGGGGGATATCCAAAAATTTTGGATAACTTTTAGATAAACAGAGGTGATAAAAAATAAATTTGACCCATAAAAAATCTGAATTTGTTGTCTTTTATTAAAGCAAACAAGTACACAAATTTGAAAGGATGTTTGATCATGGACAAATTAATTGAATGTATTCCAAATTTCAGTGAAGGCAGAAATCAAGAAACAATTGATGGTTTAGTTGATACAGCCAAGAGCGTTCAAGGTGTTACACTATTAGATCACTCTTCAGATACAAATCATAACCGTAGTGTATTTACATTAGTAGGTAACGAGGATGGAATTCAAGAAGTAGCATTCCAACTTGTTAAATATGCTAGTGAACACATCGATATGACTAAGCACGAAGGTGGCCATCCACGTATGGGTGCAACAGATGTAGTTCCATTTGTACCAATCAAGAACATTACCGCAGAAGAATGTGTTGAAATTTCAAAGAAAGTTGCAAAACGTGTTAATGATGAATTAGATATTCCAATCTTCTTGTATGAAGATTCAGCATCAACACCTGCTCGTAGAAATCTTGCCAAAGTAAGAAAAGGTCAATTTGAAGGAATGCCAGAAAAACTTCTTCAAGACGAATGGGCACCAGACTATGGTGAAAGAAAGATTCATCCTACAGCGGGAGTTACAGCCATTGGTGCACGTATGCCATTAGTTGCCTTTAACGTAAATCTTGATACAGACGATGTAACAATTGCTAAGAAGATTGCCAAGATTGTTCGTGGTTCAAGTGGCGGATTCAAGTATTGTAAAGGTATTGGATTAATGCTTGAAGATCGTAACATTGCTCAGGTCTCCATGAATATGGTCAATTATGAAGGAACACCATTGTATCGTACATTTGAAACAATCAAATTTGAAGCAAAACGTTATGGAGTAAATATTATTGGTAGTGAAGTAATCGGTTTAACACCTGCTAAAGCATTGGTAGACGTAGCTGAATATTATCTACAAGTTGAAGACTTTGATTATCATAAACAAGTTCTTGAAAATCACTTAATTTAAGGAGAGCAATCAATGAAACTAACTGACATGCAAGTACGTGAATTCATGACTGTTCTTGGTTCTGATGAGCCAGCTCCAGGTGGAGGTTCAGCATCTGCACTTGCTGGTTCAATGGGAATTTCACTAACTAAGATGGTTACTGAACTTACTATCGGAAAGAAAAAATACCTTGAATTTGAAGATATTGCAAAAGAAACTCGTGAGGAAGCTAGTAAATTACAGATTGAGTTGTTAGATGCAATTGATAAAGATACTGAAGCATTCAATGAAGTATCAGCGGTTTTCTCAATGCCAAAATCAACTGATGAAGAAAAGGCAGCGCGTAGAGCTGCTATGCAAAAGGCACTTCAAGGTGCAACAAAAGCACCGTTCAGTATCATGGAAAAGTGTGTTGAAGCATTGAGAGTTACTGAATCAATTATCGGTAAATCAAATACAAATGCTGCCAGTGACTTAGGAGTTGCGGCTTTGAACTTGAAATCAGCACTTCAAGGGGCATGGTTGAATGTTTTAATTAATTTATCTGGCATCAAAGACGAAGCATTTGTTAATGAATACAAACAAAAAGGAACAACCTTATTAGAAGAGGGATGTCCTTTGGCAGACAAAATTTACGAAGAAACTTTAAAAATTGTATAGCTGTTAATACTGATGAGAAGGGCGGAATTAAATATTATGGCAAATTTATCTGATATTGAAATTGCAAGTCAAGTTGAAATGGAACCAATTCAAAACATTGCTGAATCAGTTGGTATTCCTGAAGATGATTTATCAATGTATGGAAAATATAAAGCTAAGATCGATATTAACAATATGAAAGATTTAGACGATGCGAGTCAACGTGGAAAACTTATCCTTGTTACAGCTATAACACCAACACCCGCTGGTGAAGGTAAAACAACTGTTTCAGTTGGTCTAGTCGATGCATTATCAAATATTGGTAAAAAAGCAGCCATTGCTGTTCGTGAACCATCGTTAGGGCCTGTCTTCGGTATCAAAGGTGGAGCTGCCGGTGGTGGACATTCACAAGTTGTTCCTATGGAAGATATTAATCTTCATTTCACAGGTGATTTCCATGCAATCGGTGCTGCAAATAACTTATTAGCTGCCTTATTAGATAATCATATTCACCAAGGTAATGCATTGAACATTGACACTCGTAAGATTACTTGGAAACGTGTAGTTGATATGAATGATCGTCAATTACGTCATATTGTTGATGGACTGCAAGGTCGTGTAAACGGTGTTCCTCGTGAGGATGGATATGATATTACAGTTGCCTCAGAAGTAATGGCTGTATTATGTCTATCAAATAATATTACTGAACTTAAATCAAAATTACGTAAAATGATCGTAGCTTATAACATGGATGGAGATCCTGTTACAGCTGGTGATTTGAAAGCAGAAGGAGCATTGACAGCATTATTAAAAGATGCAATCAATCCTAATATTGTTCAAACACTTGCTCATACACCAGCGTTTATTCATGGTGGACCATTCGCAAATATTGCCCACGGATGTAACAGTATTTTAGCTACAAAACTTGCTTTGAAATATTCAGATTATGCAGTTACAGAGGCAGGTTTCGGTGCTGATCTTGGTGCTGAAAAATTCATCGATATCAAATGTCGTTTAGCTGATATGAAGCCAGACGCAGTTGTACTTGTGGCAACAGTTCGTGCTTTGAAGATGCATGGCGGTGTTAAGAAGACAGACTTGAATGAAGAAAATACTGCTGCTGTTGAAGCAGGTTTGCCTAACATGAAGAAACACATTGATAATATTCAAAATGTTTATGGAATGCCAGTAGTTGTAGCAATCAATAAATTCCCTAATGATACAGATGCTGAATTGGCAGTCGTACAAAAAGCTTGTGAGCATCTTGGCGTTAAAGTTGCTCTATCAGATGTATGGGGTAAAGGTGGCGAAGGTGCTGTTGACTTAGCTAATGCAGTAGTTGAAGCAGCCGATCAACCTAATAACTTTAGCTTTGTATATGACTTAGAAGACTCAATCGAAGAAAAATTAAATAAAATTGTTCAAAAAGTTTATGGCGGTGAAGGTGTTGAATTCACACGTGGCGCACGTAAACAATTATCAGAATTGGAAAGACTAGGATTCAATGACTATCCAATTTGTATGGCTAAGACACAATACTCATTCTCTGACGATGCTAAGAAGTTAGGCGCACCAACAGGCTTCACAGTTAAAATCAGTAACTTGAAAGTTTCTGCCGGTGCCGGATTCATTGTCGCTCAAACTGGAGCAATCATGACAATGCCAGGACTACCAAAATCACCAGCCGCAGAACGTATTGATGTTGATGAGAATGGAAATATTTCTGGATTATTCTAGAAATGCAATTGCAAAGATTAACAGAGAATGACTACCAAGTAACAAGTTGGAGTGGGGGACAAACGACACAATTTTACTTATCTCCAACCAATGGACAATATCGACCAGGCAATTTTGACTATCGGATTTCTAGTGCGACAGTTGAATTAGACACGACAGAATTTACGCCCTTGCCGGGTTATAACAGAATAATATTACCTCTGCAAAATCAATTAACTTTGGAAAATAATTCAAAGACTATCACTCTAGCACCTTTCCAAAAGTATTATTTTGCAGGAGATGACAGAATTATTAGTCATGGCAAATGTGTTGATTTTAATTTGATATATAGTTCTGATCTAGACGGACATATAAACTTTCTAATCGATAATAAATCTTTGAAGCTTAAGGAAGATACAGAATACATTTGTTATTTCTTACATGGATGCTCAGTGATTTTTAAAGACGACGAATCAATGCAAAGTAAATTCGTTAGTAAAAATGATTCATTATATTTTAAGACAAATTCAACCTCGACAATGTTTGTGACAAGTGCGGCAGGTTCTTCAATAAATCCTATGGCCATTTTAGTTTGGACAAGTGAGAAGGAATCAATTTAAGATTTGCGCTTCAAGAACAGATGTAAACACTGAGAGGAGAATCAAACATGAAAAGTAAAAGCCAAATTCCTGAAGATTCAGATATCAAGGATATTCCGGAATTAGATAAGGTAGGCGAAGACGCAAAGTTTAGTCTAAATGGAGCTACGCTTTATGGTATCAATGCTGTTATCGGATCAGGAATCTTCCTTCTACCAAAGGACATCTACAAAGACTTGGGACCAGCTTCACTGGTTGCCATGTTGTTAGATGTGTTACTTGTTCTGATGCTAGCAGTTTGTTTCGCTGAAGTTTCTGGGTACTTTAATAAGAACGGTGGAGCTTTCCAATATGCTAAAACGGCATTTGGTGACTTTGTTGGATTCAATGTTGGTATCTTAGGCTGGTTCGTTACCATTGTAGCTTGGGCCGCAATGGCAGCCGGTTTTGCCAAGTTGTTGATTCAAACGTTCCCTTCACTAGAAGGAAAAAATACAATTATAAGTATTTTATTAGTAACGTTCTTATCAATTATCAATAGTACTGGTATTAAGACTTCAAAGGTTTTTACAATCACAATTACTATTGCAAAGATTATTCCAATTATTGCATTTACTCTTGTTACAATATTTTTCATTAAACATGGTATTAAAGTTGGACACTTCACACCATTTGTACAATTAAGTCCAGGTATGACAATTTCTAAAGCTGCTTCATCAACAGCTTTAACAGTATTTTATGCATTTATCGGATTCGAAGCCTTGCCAGTTGTTGCTGGTGAGATGCGTAATCCTAAAAAGAACGTACCAAAGGCTATTATCGGATCAATCAGTATTGTTTCATTGTTCTACTTCATGATTATTGCAGGTACTATTGCAATGCTCGGTACGGGTATTTTACAAAGTAACGCTCCTGTACAAGATGCATTCGTAGAAATGATAGGACCTGCTGGTAAGTGGATTATTTCAATCGGTGCATTAGTATCAATTGCTGGATTGAATATGGGTGATTCATTAATGATTCCTCGTTATGGTGCATCAATTTCTGATGAAGGATTACTACCTAAAGTCATTGCTAAACAAAACAAAAAGGGTGCACCATTTGTAGCAATTATTGTTTCAGGAATTATTACAGTATTGTTCTTACTAAGTGGTTCATTTGAACAATTAGCTGAATTAAGTGTTGTTTTCCGTTTCTTCCAGTACATTCCAACTGCACTTGCCGTAATTTGGTTAAGAAAGAAGAAAATGGACAACGAACCAGTATTCAAATTACCATTTGGCCCAGTTATTCCTATAATTTCAATTATTGTTAGTGTTTGGGTAGTTGCGGCAGCTAATCCAGTTAACTTGATTGCTGGATTAGTCGGTGTGATCGTAGCAAGTACAATGTACTTCTTGTTTATTAAAGGAAAGAAATTAGGCTCTGACACTGATTCAGATGATGTAGATCCAGCTTAAGATTTTTAGTTAATTCAAAAATAAATGGGGGTTTTACAAATGATCAAAGAAAAGACAATCGTATTAGACGGTAACAGTTTAAAATTAGAGGATGTCGTTTCAGTAGCACGTCACAACGCTAAGGTAAGTATTGCTCCGGAATCAGAACAAGTAGTTAATGATTCACGTAAGATCATCGATAAGATCGTTGAAGACAAACGTGTTGTGTATGGTGTTAATACAGGATTTGGTTCACTTTGTAACGTAAGTATCTCTCAAGAAGATACAGCTCAATTACAAGAGAATTTAATTAGAACACACTCATCAGGTTATGGCGATCCATTCCCAGAAGATGTAGTTCGTGCAATTATGTTGATTCGTGTTAACTCACTAGTTAAAGGCTTTTCAGGAATTCGCTTAAGTACAGTCAAAGCTTTAATGAATATGTTAAATGCCGGAGTACATCCATTTATCCCTGAAAAAGGTTCATTAGGTGCATCTGGAGATTTAGCACCATTAGCACATATGGTTCTTCCACTATTAGGATTAGGTAGAGCTTACTATAAAGGCGAATTACTACCTGGTAAAGAAGCAATGGAAAAGGCTGGCTTGGAACCAATCCAATTGAGTGCAAAAGAAGGACTTGCCTTTATTAATGGAACAACTGTCTTAACAGCAGTGGGTGCTCTAGCAACTTACGATTCAATTGAATTACTAAAACTCTCAGATATTGCTGGTGCCTTATCTCTTGAAGTTCACTCAGGTATCTCAAGTCCATTTGAAGAAGACTTACATACGATTCGCCCACAAAGTGGTCAATTAGCAACTGCTCGTAATATTCGTAGATTGATAGATGGATCAGATTATACAACTGAAGCAACACAAGATCGTGTTCAAGATGCATACACACTAAGATGTATCCCTCAGATTCACGGTGCAAGTAAAGATTCAGTTGCTTACGTAAAAGAAAAAGTAGAAATCGAAATTAATTCAGTTACAGATAATCCAATTGTTACACGCGAAGGAAAGGTTATCTCAGGCGGTAACTTCCATGGTGAACCAATGGCACAACCATTTGACTTCCTTGGAATTGCAGCATCTGAAATTGGAAATGTTTCGGAACGTCGTGTAGAACGTCTAGTTAATACTCAACTAAGTAAGATGCCTTCATTCTTAGTTAAACATCCAGGACTTAACTCAGGATTCATGATCACACAATATGCATGTGCTTCATTAGCATCAGAGAACAAGATTCTTGCACATCCTGCTAGTGTCGATTCAATTCCTTCATGTGAAAACCAAGAAGACTTCGTAAGTATGGGTACAACTGCTGCACGTACAGCCGCAGAAATTATTGGTAACTCAAGAAGAATTGTTGCTACTGAAATCATGGCCGCTTGCCAAGCCCTTGATATCAAGTCACGTCAACACGGACTCGGAAAGGGTACACAACCTGCATATGAAGAATTCCGTAAATCAGTTAACTTTATTGAAAATGATAAAGATATTGAAATTTACGATGAACTTAACAAAGCAACCGAAGTACTTGAAAATGGTAAATTATTAGACGCTGTTGAAAATACAGTGGACTTAGATATTCAATTTAAATAATTAACAAATGAACAAGTAAAAAGTGTTGAATGACTTAGACCGCTGCGAACCTTTTTACTTGTTCTTTGTTTTATCAAAAGTTATTAAGAAGGGATACAAATTTAAAACATGTTGAATAATAAGCGAGAGAGGTTTTGGCAAGATGTTGTTACCAAACTAACGATTGCTATGATATATGCCGTCTTATATTCCATGGCTTTGAATTTCTTCTGGCAGCCAGGACATATTTATTCTGGTGGACTAACTGGTATAGCTCAGATATTATCTACACTTGCTGAAAGAGCTGATAATATCAATATACCTATCTCAGTTATTTATTATCTACTGAATGTTCCGATGTTTATTCTGGCGTGGTTCAAAATCAATCGTAAGTTTGTTGTATTTACTATCATCGCAGTTACATTTGCTTCATTTGCCATTCAAATAATGCCTAATATGACTTTGATTGAAGATCCAATAATTTGTGCAGTCTTTGGTGGATTAATTAATGGTTATTCGATGGGATTAGCTCTTAAACATGGGATTTCTACCGGTGGTATGGATGCCTTAATAATCACGTTACGACAAGCAACTGGGATTAGTGTTGGAGCAATTTCCATGGCATTTAATGGTGTGATTGTTTTAACAGCTGGATATTTGTTCGGCTGGCCATATGCTTTTTATAGTTTAGTTTCAATTTTTGTTAGTGGAAAAGTTACAGATCTGGTCTATGTTAAACATCAAAAAGTTCAGGTTATGATTATTACCCAACGACCCGACGTAGTTATTCCTGCACTTCAAAAGAAACTCAAACGAGGTATCACGGCTATTCCACAAGCATATGGTGCTTATGATTTTAATACTCAATCAGTTCTGATTACGGTTATTACTGTTTATGAAATGGAAATTCTTGCCGCAATCATGAAAGAAGTGGATCCAAAAGCGTTTGTCAGCGTATCACAGGATATTAAGATACTTGGTACGTTTGAAGAATTAGATATAGTGTGAAAGATTAGGGGATGAAAAAACGTGTATAGTCCTGAAGAAATTGTGGAATTAAGTATTACCAAGGGAACAGCCAAGATCAAGAAGCCGCTTCTGGCAAAACTTATTCTGGGATTTATTGGTGGAGCCATGATTTCCTTAGGATACTTAGCCTATATCAGAGTATCGGCGTCGATACCTGAGGACTTGGCTAGTATTGCATCTTTAGTTGGTGCATCAGTTTTCCCTATCGGTTTAATCGTCATTCTTTTAGCTGGTGGAGAATTAGTTACCGGCAATATGATGGCAGTTAGTCTGGCTGCTTATGCTAAGAAGATTTCTTGGTTAGACTTTGTTAAAAATTTAGTAGTCATTACTTTTGCCAATTTGATCTGTGCACTTTTTGTTGCTTACTTCTTTGGATATCTTGTTGGATTAACTCATTCAGATATATTTCGTGAAGATTTAATTCGAATAGCTCAAAGTAAAGTAGCATCACCCTTCATGCCAAGTTTTGTTTCAGGCATCGGTTGTAATTGGTTTGTCGGTTTAGCTTTGTGGCTTTCATATGGGGCCAAAGATGCTGCTGGCAAAATATTAGGTGTTTGGTTTCCAATCATGATCTTTGTTGCAATCGGATTCCAACATAGTATTGCTAACTGTTTCGTAATTCCTGCAGCCATTTTTGAGGGTGCAGTCACGTGGGGAGATTTTATAAATAATTTAATTCCCGTTTATTTAGGAAATATTGTTGGCAGTTCTATATTTGTATCAGGATTCTATTACTTCAGTTACAAGTTTCATCATTAAAAATATATCAAATAGGACAGAGTAGTTGGCAGAGCGTTAAGTGTCGGAGAGACGGAATGTGCTTCCCGAACGAAAAATGACAATCCATTTGCGGTTTTGCCAACGCATTCGCTGCATAAAGGATTTATGTGGCAGCTCGAAGAGGAGATGCTAAGAATGGATAAGAGAAGCAACGCACAATTTATAGCAACAATGGGATTATTAATTGCATTAATGATAGTATTGTCACAAGTTTTTGGTTTTGAAACACAACTATTAAAGATAACTTTTGATTTTATACCACAAGTCGTAATGGCTAGTTTATTTGGACCTCTTTGGACTGGTATCGGATCAGTAATCGCTGATTTAATTGGTAGTACAGTTCTTGGTAAGGGTGCATTCTTTATTGGATTTACGTTAAATGCATTTATTACAGGTGTTTTGTACGGATATTTCTTCTACAAGAAACCAATTAGTTGGAAAAATGCCTTTTTATGTGTATTACTAAATACTTTAATTATCAGCTTGTTCCTAACACCACTATGGTTGTCGATTATGTATAAGATTCCATTTACTGATGGAAGATTGTGGATGATTCGCATTGTTAAAGCATCAATTATGTTGCCACTTCAAACTGTTATGATTGTTTTCTTTGGTAACGTAATACCATTTAAGTCATTATCTAAGAGATTCGCTGCTTAGTTACAGCAGTATAAAGGGGTGTTTGTCATGATTAGAACAGGCGAAGAAGCTGTAGCTTGGATTCATACAAGAAGAAAGTTTGGTTCACGACCAGGGTTAGATAGGATCAACGCATTATTAAAGATGCTTGGTAATCCTGAAGATGATGTTAAAAGTGTTCACATTGCTGGAACGAACGGAAAGGGATCAACTGTCATGTATCTTAGATGCTTGCTTGAAGAACTTGACTTGACAGTTGGAACATTTACCTCACCGTATATAGAAACCTTTTACGAACGAATTTCAGTAAATGGACAACCAATTCCAGAAGCAGATTTTGTTGAATTAGTAAATATTTTTATTCCCTTAATTGAAAAATTAGATGCAGATGAGCATTTGCGGGGAATAACTGAATTTGAAATTTTAACAGGGATGGCATTTTATTACTTCAAGGATAGAGTTGATATCGCCATTATTGAGGCTGGAATTGGTGGTAAGATGGACAGCACAAACGTCGTACATCCGATGCTTGCAGCTATTACAACAGTTGGTTTGGACCATGTTGATATATTGGGTGATACATTAGAGAAGATTGCCCAGCAAAAGGCTGGTATCATTAAAAATCATATTCCAATCGTGGCCGGCGATATTCCAGAGAATGCATTGGCAGTAATTCGCAATCAAGCTGTTCGAACTAAATCACCTTTTTACAGTGAAAATAGAGATTTCTTAGTTGATTACATTGGCTTTGATAGAAATCGTAATGAAAGATTTAATTTTAGAAATCATCAATTCCAATTGAAGGATTTACGAATTCCACTCAAAGGTAGACATCAGACGGAGAATGCTGGTGTGGCCTTGGAATTGTTCTCACTCTATTGTCAGCATGAAAATATTAGAGTTAATGAGAATCAAATTCGGGCAGGACTAAAAAAGGTTCGTTGGCCTGCCCGAATGGAAACTGTGAGTGAATCACCATTGATTATTATGGATGGAGCACATAATCCACATGCCATGCGCCGTTTAACCGATAATATGATTAATGAGTTTGGCGATAAAAAAATTAATGTTTTGTTTTCTGCCATTACAACTAAAAATATTGATGAAATGTTGGATATGTTAGATCAAGTTCCTAATATAAAAATCACCATTACAACTTTTGATTTTCCAAGTTCATTAAATTTGGATGATTATGCTGGTCTTAAAAATATTGATGAGATAACTTTGGTTGATGATTGGCATAAGGGATTGAATGATATTAAATCTGAGATGAGTTCAGATGATGTATTATTCATAACCGGATCTCTGTATTTCATTTCGCAAGTTCGAGATGAGATGAAAAAAGTTCATTAAATATAAAGCAAAAGGGAATCCAATTTGGATTCCCTTTTGAGCATTAAATAAACATATGATATTCATTATTTCGTCACATTTTTTAGTTACATTAGTAATAACAATTATTTTAATTAAACGGAGGACTATACATGAATTTTTTAACGATTCCTTTGACATTTGTCATAGGGTTGTCATTTTTGTTGTCAGCTAGTCACATTAAGAGCAAGTATATCTCAAAATTCTTTTACTGTATTGGTACCTTTGGCGTAATCATGGCAATGTATATTGCTTGGCCTAAGTAGTTATTCAACGGAAATTAGTTGTACATTACTTATGAAATCAAATTCACGTAGTTTATCCATTAAATCATCAAGTGTTCCGGTTAGATGACTTATATCTAGTGAGATAACAACACTAGCAATATTGTGAATGGGGATGTTTTGATTAATCGTTAAAATACTAGCGTTTGTTTCTGAAATGATTCCTAGTACTTTAGATAAAATACCTTGTTCATGATTTAACATCATCGAAATTAAAGCTTTTCGATCATTCATATCTTCGTCAGGTAAGAATACTAAATCTTTGTATTTGTAATAAGTACCACGACTTATTCCGACCATTTTTACAGCTTCACTGACATTACTGGATTTTCCAGTTTCTAATAGTTCACGAGCTTTGATAACCTTGTCAAATGATTCTGGGAGAATAGAACTGTCAACTATATAATATTTTTCCACGATAAATCTCCTCGCTTTAAATTGTAATAACTCTTTTAAAAGTATATCACGATAGATAGACTAATGTTCAATCAAAAAGAACAGTTCAGATGAACTGTTCTTTTTATTTTATTCAACATCAGGTAGTTCTTGTGTCTCCATGTAATCACTCTTAAGTAAGATAATATTTTCACCTTTTGCTTTACGGCGAGCAATGTTATCTTCACCCCAGAGGCATAGTTCTTCAAGAATACGGTTTAAACTATCTCCATATTCAGTTAATGAATATTCTACCTTAGGTGGAATTTGGTTGTAGACTTTACGTGCAACAATGCCATCGTCTTCCAGTTCACGTAATTGTTGCGTCAACATTTTTTGAGTGATATTTGGAATGGCACGTCTTAATTGGCCAGTACGCATCGTTTGATGTTTAAGGTGGCAAAGGATGATTGGTTTCCATTTTCCGCCAATGATACTCATCGTAGCTTCGACGCCAATGTTATAAATAGATTGTTTCATCAGTAATTACCATCCTTATAGACTAGTATTAATATCTTACCATCAATTATAGATTACTCAAGTTTTAGCAATTTTCTAATTCGATATCCTTAGGTGTCATATCCTTTGCGGCGACTATCTTTTGTAGAACAACGATCAATACGATACCAACAACTAACATACCGATTCCTAACCAAGGTGTGTTAACTAGTTGATTGGCAGCAACTGCTTGTCCACCAATTGATGAGCCAAAAGTTATTCCAACGTTGAAAGCTGAAATATTCAATGCTGAAGCCAGAGATATTTCGTTAGGAGTGAATCTCTCAGCTAATTGAACGATGTATAGCTGTAATCCAGGAACATTCATGAATGCAAATAGTCCCATAATTAGAATAGAGATTAGCCCTAAGAGGTGCATATTCATAGTAACCCTAACAAGAATAAGAGCTACTCCAAGTCCGACTAGCATCTTTAGTAAGGCCTTAAGTGGGTTATTATTAGCCAGTCGGCCACCCATAGTATTTCCAATAGCAACAGCGACACCGTAAAAAATCAATATAATTACGATTGCAGCCTCTGACCAACCCATTTGTTTGTTTAGAATTGTTGTTAAGTAAGTATAAACAGGGAAGGTAGCGCCATATCCGAGTGCAGTAATAATGAGAATTAGTAATAGTTCGGGCTGTTTGATAATCTTCCACAAACCTTTGGCATTAGTTGGCTTAGGTAGTGGCAAATTATTCGGTACTAAGATAATATTTGTGATTAATCCAATCAATCCTAGAATAACTAGGAAGAAAAAGGATGCACGCCAATTAATGTTTTGACCAATAAAAGTACCTAGTGGTACACCAGTAACGGTCGCAACTGTTAGTCCTGTAAACATAACGGCAATAGCTGAAGCTCGTTTATTTGGAGCCACTACATCAGCGGCAATCAATGATGCAATTGCCATAAAAATCCCATGTGATAGTGCCGTTACAATACGACCTAATAATAGAATCCAAAATGTTGGGGCAAGTGCGGCAATTAAATTACCGATTACGAAACTAACCATAATACCAATTAATAATTTTTTCCGACTCCAGCGATTTGTAATCAGGGTTAGAATCGGTGCTCCAATCATAATTCCAGCAGCATAGATGGAAACGGTCAATCCTCCAGTTGCTAGCGAGATATTGAATGTCTTAGTTAGTATTGGCATTATTCCGACACTAATAAATTCTGTTGATCCAATCGCAAAGGCACTTATTGCTAATGACATTAGGATCCATGTTGGTGATATTTTTTTGTTGTTCATATTTTCAACTCCTTATATGTGTTTTTGAACATGAATATCATTATAAGGGGTTAGATCAATTAAACAATTACGTACTTTAAAGTGCAGTAGGTACAAAAAAGTACCCGTAAGAACGACGGTAGTTTCATCGTCTCTTATGGGTACTTTTTGTTAAATTATGTTTGTTGTCGCACCTTTAGTGTCAACTGACAAAGGTTTTATTTGCCATTTTGGAAATTGACCGGAAATTTTATCAAATAATGAATCGATTTGATCATCCTGAGCAATTGCCATTAAAGTTGAACCACTACCACTGATATAAAGAATGACGTTTTCTTCTTCACAAATTTTAGATATGTGTTCATAGTCGGGAATCAGTTTTTTACGATATGGTTCATGCATTTTATCAACAATAGCTGATTTAATCATTTTCATATCACCAATTTCAAGTGCTTTGATTAATACTCCTAAATGTCCAATTTGATAAACCGCATCAGCATAACTTATTTTATCAGGTAGTACTTTCCGAGCCGCTTCAGTACTAATTGGATAATCAGGAATAATAGCAATGAAATTTAGGTTATTATCCACTTTGTAGTGAGCTACTTGAATATTACCATCGTGATTTATTGAAGCGCATAAATTACCGTAGATAGCCGGTGAAACATTATCGGGATGACCCTCCATTTTTGTGGCTAGATTTAGAATTTCTTCATTATTCATAGCATCACCGAACCAAGCACTTGCTCCTTTTAATCCGGCAACGATACAAATTGCGGAGCTGCCAAGACCACGAGCTATTGGTATATTATTGTTGATATTTATTTTCACTTTGGGAATATTGTGATGCAAATACTCACATCCTGTTGAAAAAGCTTGATAAATCAAGTTATTTTCGTCTTGATATTTCTTTGGACATCCGTTAATCTCTAATTTTTTTTCACTTGGTTCAAAATCAACTATTCCGTAAAAAGAAACAGCTAATCCCAGTGTGTCGAAACCAACACCAATATTTGCGCTTGTTGCTGGAACCTTAATTCTTATCATATAAGTCGGCCTCAACTTTCATTTTGACGTAGTCTCTCATATCTTCTTTTTTAATAACATCTTTGTGTAAGATAGCTAGGTTCCAAACTGCGGCTAAGTTCTTTGGTATTTCAATGCCAGTTTTTTCCTGAATATCAGTCATCAATTGTAGATCATCATCGCTGTTATTTTTTAAGATGGCTTCTGATACTACTTTGACGAATTTATAAGGACTAGCTGTGCTTAATAGAATTGTTGGACATGAATCGTCAATTCTTTCATAGTCTCGCATAACCTTATATCCAACGGCCGTGTGAGGATCCATCAGATATCCGTACTTATCGTAGACATCTTTGATTGATTGTTTAATTTCTTCGTCAGTGCTGTACCCACAATAGAAGTCTTTTTTAATGCTATTAAGCAACTCATCAGATACTTTGTATTTTCCATTTTGTTCTAGTTCATTCATTAACTTTTTGACGTATTCTGAGTTACCGTTACTCTTGTAATACAGTAGTCTTTCGAAGTTACTGGATATTTGAATATCCATACTTGGTGCGACTGTTTTAAAAAAGGGACGATTTCGATCGTAGATACCGCTGTTGAAGAAATCTGTTAGAACTTTGTTTTCATTACTTGCAACAATAAATTTATTAACAGGTAATCCTAATTGTTTGGCAAGATATCCAGCAAGAACATCGCCGAAGTTTCCTGTTGGGACACTGAAATTAACCTTGTCACCAGTATGTATTTGGTTGTTTTGCAACAGTTGTTTATATGAATAGAAGTAATAAACAATTTGCGGGATCAAACGTCCAATATTAATTGAATTAGCACTAGATAGGCTGATGTTATTTCCTAATTCTTTTTTTAGTGAAGCATCATTTAGTATTTTTTTAACATTACTTTGGGCATCGTCAAAGTTGCCTTCAATTGCGGCTACTTCCGTATTGTTACCTGTGGTTGAAGTCATTTGAAGTTTTTGAACCCTGCTGACACCATTATGAGGATAGAAAACAGTAATGGCTATTTTATCTGAGTTTTTGAAACCTTCTAACGCTGCTTTACCAGTGTCGCCACTAGTTGCAGTTAATATCATTACGCGCTTGTTAGCAATTGAGTGTTTCATTAATTGAGGAAGTAATTGCAATCCAACATCTTTAAAGGCACTTGTTGGTCCATGAAACAATTCTAGTATATGAAAATTATCGACATCAGTGACAGGGGTTATTTCATCTGTGTCGAAGCTTGAATCATAGGCAGAATTAACACAATCAGATATTTCTTTATCTGAAAAGTCGGGTAAAAGTTGTCTTAATACCAATTTAGCAATATCTTGATAGCTTTTATTTTTCAATTCTTTTATATTAATGGAAACATTATTGAAGTTTGGAAAGACATATAGTCCACCATCCTCAGAGAATCCTTGTTGAATAGCATCTTTAGCTGAAATTTTAATTGTATTGTTTCTTGTACTTGTATAAAAATTATTCATTATCCTAACCCCTTGCAATTTGAATGTTATTATGATAACTTGTTTTTAAATAAAAAACAAGTGTTTACTAATAATGAACACAGAAAACAGGAGGTTATTACCATGAACATAGCTATTTTGGGATTTGGTACAGTAGGTAAAGGCGTTTATGAAATAGTAAAGAAGGCTAGTGGTAAGACCGAAAGCCTCCATGTTGATCATATTTTAATTCGTAAGAATAAAAAACGTATTTTGCCAGAAATGACAGATAGTATAGATGAAATTTTGGATGATAAAAATTTGGATGTAGTAGTTGAAGCAATTGGCGGTATTGAACCCGCTCATGAGTACATTCTTGAAGCTTTGAAACATAAAAAACATGTTATTACGGCTAACAAAGCCGTTATAGCGTTGTATCTCAAAGCGTTTACTGAGGCAGCACGTAATAATGGTGTGAAATTTTACTTTGAAGCCAGTGTTGGTGGCGGTATTCCTTGGATTCAAGGACTTGAAAAAGCTCTGAGAATCGATCGGGTCAATTCTATTGAAGGTATTTTTAATGGAACTAGTAATTTCATTCTTGATCAGATGAGTAAACGCGGACAATCTTTTTCTGAAGTATTAAAAGAAGCACAGAATTTGGGATACGCTGAAGCAGATCCTAGTGCAGATATTGATGGAATTGACATCGCCAATAAGTTATCCATCAGTGCAGATATTGCCTATAACATTGATATATCAGATCAAGACAAGATGCCTATATTTGGAATTCGTAATATTAGTGCCAGTGATATTGCTTATTTTGCTAAAAAAGGAATGTCTATCAAATTAATTGGTAAGACACATCAACGTGAAAATAAGTTTGATTATATAGTTGAACCGACATTATTTTTAAGTCACACTCTTGAAGCTAATACACCTGATAATTACAACCTGATTTCCTTAAATGGTGACACGATTGGAAAGCTAGATTTTTTTGGTCAAGGGGCAGGAATGTTACCAACTGCTAATGCGGTCGTCCAAGATATCTTGGATATAAAAGAATCCAAAAATCATTTGGTACGTGATTTTGACAGTAAAGTAGAATATTGTTCCAATTTAACAAAGAGCGATTATCTTGTTCGTTCGTCAGTTGATGTTAGTGATATTTTTTCAGATTATAAAGTTTATCGCGAAGGTCACTTTATTCGTGTAGAACAAATTTCTGCTGGTCAAATGCATGAGCTTATGAAAGAGGTTCTTTCCTGTGACAGTAAGGCCTTTATGGCTAGTTTACCCAGGGAGGTAGTCGCATAATGAAAGTAGTTAAATTTGGTGGCAGTTCAGTTGCAGATGCAGAACAATTTTCAAAAGTAAAGGCTATTATTAATGATGATGACGAACGCAAAGTGGTGGTTGTTAGTGCGGCTGGTAAGAGTAATACTGAAAAAATAAAAATTACTGATCTATTGATAAAACTAGATGATTTGAGACTGAAGAAAGCAGATTTCTCTGAAGTTTTAAACAAAATTACTGATCGATTTTTAAAAGTCAAAAATGATCTAAAAATAAATTTTGATATTGAAAGTGAAATTAAGATTATTGAGCATAATTTGAAAGATTGTTCTAGTGATTACTTGATTTCTCGTGGTGAATTTTTAACTGCACATTTGATGGCCGCATATTTGGGATTCAAGTTCATTGATGCGGCAGATTTTATGACTTTTGTTGATAATGAAATTGATATGCAACAGACTGCGCAAAAATTCAGTAAACTGTATCTAAGTAATGAAAGAGTTGTTATACCAGGATTTTATGGTATAAAAGATCGAAAAATACAACTAATGCAACGCGGTGGTAGTGATATTTCTGGCGCCATTTTGGCTAATATTTTGGATGCTGATTTGTATGAAAACTGGACAGATGTATCTGGTATATTAATGGCTGATCCTAGAATTGTCAGTAAGTGTAAACGAATTGATTCGTTAACTTATGGTGAGCTGCAAGAGTTGTCATATATGGGCTTTAATGTCTTTCAAGAAGAAGCTGTACAACCAGTTAGAATAAAGAATATTCCAACAAAAATCCTTAATACAAATCATCCTCATAGTGGTGGGACATTAGTTGTCGACACAATTAAAAGAAACAGTAAACAGTTGATAACAGGGATTGCTGGAAAAAAGAATTATACAATTATTACTGTGAAGAAGTATCAATTGAACAAGCATCTTGAGATTTTACAAAGTGTTCTGTCAATTTTTCAAAAGCATAATTTAATTGTTGATGCAGTTCCTTCAGGTACAGATTCATTTAGATTTATGCTACCGCAAAATGAGTTAAAGGGAATTCTTAACGTTGTAATATCCGAGTTGAAGAGTAATTGTAATCTTGATAGTGTATTTGTTAATGATAATATTGCACTTATTGCAGCAGTTTCGACGGAATTAAGTAGTCGTCCTGCTATTGCTGGTAGAATAATACAGTTTTTGGATAAAAGCTTAATTAATATAAGGTTGGTAATTCAAGAAGGCAGTGATATGAAGATTGTTTTTGGAGTATCAAATTCTGATTATGAAAAAACAATTTCAAATATTTATAATAATGCAGTCGGCCAATAATAAACGTTGTAATGACAGTATTTGAGCCAGTTTGATAAATTAGATATTTACTCATAATATTATTTGAATATTAAATTAATTGTTGACAGTATAATTTTTGCATGGTTTACTAGTCATTGTAAATTAAAGACATGAAAGGAAAGGTAATTAACTATGATAAAACTGAATAGCAATAGCACACATTTGAATAGTCAATTTGCCTTTAGCTTTTTCTTTAGATAGCGTTTGTGTTCAGTCAACTGGATGCGGACGCGTAAGCAGTAGCGTTCGTATCTATTGATTGGCTAAAGTTTTTGAACATGTCATGAGCCAGATAGATACGGGTAAAATCTATCTGGAGACAATATTCGGGCCCGATGTTTAACCAGATGGATTTTCTAAAAATCTATCTGGCTTTTTATTTACCTTTTTTAATTATCGGGAGGATATTACTTATGAAAAAATATTTAATGGGATTAATAACACTAATTATGGCAATGGTAGTATTGGCTGGTTGCTCTTCATCATCAAAATCGGATAGCAAGACGATCAATGTTGGTATCTTACAAAATGTTCAACATGGATCACTTGATGCTGCTAGAAATGGCTTCAAGTCAGGATTAACTGAGGCTGTTAAAAAGCATGATAAGTCAATGAAAGTTAATTATACGTATATGAACGCTCAAGGTGATCAATCGAATGTGAACTCAATGAGTCAACAATTGGTTCAAAAAAAGCCTTCACTCATGTTGGCAATAGGGACACAAGCAGCACAGGGGTTAGCTAAAAAAACAAAAACAACACCAATCATTGTTACAGCTGTCACAGATCCTAAAGGCGCAGGTTTAGTTAAATCAAATAATAAACCTAATACAAATGTAACGGGAGCAAGCGATAGCGCACCCGTTGAGAAGCAAATGAAGCTATTAAAGTCAATTGTTAAAAATGATAAACCCATTGGTATTATGTATAACTCATCTGAAGAGAACTCAGTACTTTTGGTTAATAGAGCTAAAAAATATGCCAAGAAAAATAATATTGCAATTAAAACTGTCAGTGTAACAAGTACTAATGATGTTGCTAGTGCAGTCTCAGGAATGAAGAATAATGTTTCAGGTATCTACTTACCAACAGATAATTTGATGGCAAGTTCAATGAAAACCATTGGTAAAAAAGCTAGAGAAGCAAAACTTCCAGTAGTTACTGGATCTATCGAAATGGCGCAAGACGGTGGTACAACGACTTATGGAATCAATTATAAAGACCTTGGTAAACAGGCAGGAGATATGGCCTATCAAGTATTGATCAATAAGAAAAAGCCACAAACAATGGCTGTAGAAACTTCAAAGACTTTAAAATTATATGTTAATAAAGCAAATGCTAAGGAAATTGGTATCGATCCTAGCTCAATTACAAAACCTTAAAAGGAGATATTCATATATGCTTATATCTAGCTTAGGACAAGGATTGCTGTGGGCGCCTTTGGTTATAGGTGTTTTCATCACATTTAGAATTTTGGACATACCAGATTTGACGACAGAAGGAAGTTTTCCATTTGGTGCTGCAGTCACAATTAGTTTGATGCTTCAAGGACATTCAACATTTATTGCGACTCTTGCTGGGTTTGTTGCTGGATGTTTGGCAGGGATGATAACTGGTATTTTGGATACGAAACTGCGAATCCCTTCTTTGTTGGCGGGAATTTTAACAATGACAGGTTTATATTCAGTGAATATGCACATTATGGGTAAGTCTAATATTCCATTGTTAGACCAAAAAGTATTGACTAATTACTTACCGGATAGCATCAATCCAGATGTCCAGACGATTATTGTTGGATTGATTATTGTGTCAATAGTTGTGTTTCTTCTGTATAGCCTCTTCAAGACAAGATTGGGATTATCTTTGATGGCAACTGGTAATAACAAGGCTATGAGTGCCGCCAATGGTATTAAAACTGATGGCATGATTATATTTGGTTACATGATTTCAAATGGATTGATAGCTTTATCGGGATCCCTAATTGCTCAGAGCAATGGATATGCTGATATTGGAATGGGAATTGGAACAATTGTCATCGGATTGGCCTCAGTTCTTGTAGGTGAAATATTCTTGCGTGGTCGAAAAGTAATGGTGAGATTGATGGCAATGGTAGTAGGGGCAATAATTTATCGTCTATTACTCACAATTGCAATGGGATTAGGATTCCCACCAGATGATTTGAAGATTTTGTCAGCAATAATCTTAGTTATTGTTATCTGTGTTCCAATTATTCAAAATCGTATAAATACAAAGAGACAGCTAAAACAGTATCTAGCACAGTTATCGGAAGGTGAAGATTATGAACAACGAAACGAAGTCGGAAATACTAGTGGTCAAGAATTTGCAAAAGGTATTCTTTCCAGGGACGGAGAATGAGAAACATATTTTGAAAAATGTTAGTTTGAAAGTTTACGACGGTGACTTTATATCAGTTATTGGTAATAATGGTGCGGGTAAGTCAACATTATTAAATACAATTGCTGGAACTTTATCAGCTGATGCCGGAAAAATTGTTTTGGATAATCATAATATGGTTAAAAGGCCAGTTTCATATCGTGCTCGTTGGATGTCACGTGTGTTTCAGGATCCAAAGATGGGAACTGCAGGTGATTTAAGCGTTGCTGAAAATTTAGTTTTAGCTCAGGATCATACTAATACGTTTAGTCTTCGTAGATTTAGAAGAGTTGACCGTTGGAATAGATATCAAGAACTATTGAAAACATTGAATATGGGATTGGAAAACAGACTAGAGACCCAAGTTAAGTATTTGTCAGGTGGTCAGCGTCAGGCCTTATCGCTATTAATGGCGACTCTAAGTAAGCCAAAATTATTGTTGTTGGATGAGCATACTGCTGCCCTAGATCCCAAAACTAGTCGTGATGTTATGGATATAACTCGTGAAATTGTTACGCATGAGGGATTGACGACAATGATGATAACCCACAAGATGTCGGATGCTTTGAAGTATGGAAACAGACTGATTATGGTGCAGGATGGTCAGATTAAATTAGATGTACGTGGCGAAGAAAAGCAAAATCTTAAATCTGAAGATCTTGTAAAATTATTTCAAGATTAAATAATATAAACATCTATGATTTTTTTCATAGATGTTTTTTGATGTTTAATTTGGATAAAAAATAGATTGACAAAATAGAACATATGTTCGTATAATTGGACTTGTAAGATATTTATTAAGTAATAGAAGGTAGGTATTAACGATGGATTATAGCAAAGAACCACATGGTGTTTTTTTCTTAATTGATAATAAATCGTTTTATGCCAGTGTTGAGGCTACAATGCGAGGCCTGAATCCTTTAAAAGAGTTACTCGTTGTTATGAGTGAAGCTGACAATACCAATGGAGGACTAGTTTTAGCAACCTCTCCAATGGCTAAAAAATTATTCCATCTTCAAGCCAATGTTTCTCGTCAACGCAATTTGCCTCAAGATCCTAGATTAATTGTTGTACCACCACGTATGAATTTGTATATTAAACGAAATCTTCAAATTAACAGTATTTTTCGTGAGTTTGCTGCTGAGTGTGATGTTTGGCCATATTCAATTGATGAGTCCATTATTGATATGACTAAATCGTGGCGTTTATTCGGTGATAGTCCTAGGGAAGTAGCACGCTTGATTCAAAAGACAGTCCGACACCGATTGGGATTATACACAACCGTAGGAATTGGTGACAATCCAGTTCAAGCAAAAATTGCTTTGGATATTTACGCCAAACATGATCCTGAACTAATGGGTGAAATTCATTATGAGACTGTCCCTGAAAAGATTTGGACAATTGAGAATATGACAGATGTCTGGAGTATTGCTAAACGAACTGAAAAACGTTTGAAAAGCCTTGGTATTCATAATATGAGAGAACTGGCTTTAAGTAATCCATTTTATTTGAAAGAAAAGCTTGGCTTGATTGGTGAACAGATTTTTGCAATTGCCTGGGGAATTGATCGAACTCGCTTAGCGGATAATATTACGCCCAAGTCTCACAGTATTGGAAATTCACAAGTTTTACCACGAGATTATTTTGACAAAAAAGAAATTGAGACAGTGATTAAAGAGATGGGTCAACAAGTAGCATCACGATTACGGCATCATCACAAACAGGCAGGATGTCTCTATTTGAGTGTGACGTATTCATATTCTGCCCGAGCCGAAGGAGAACGTGGTGGCTTCAGTATTGCTGACAATTTGAATCCTACGGATAGTGACCAAGATATTTCTGAATTATTGATATATTTGTTTGAAAGTCAATGGCAAGGACAACCGGTTAGAAATTTGGCAGTTTATTCTTCAAAATTGATTACCAAAACAGCTCAACAGTTAGACTTTTTTACCCCAGTGAAGCAGCAATTTCAAAAAGAAGATAAGCTGGCAATTATTGATGAAATTCGCTCCAAGTATGGATTTCATTCATTAGTATATGCAAATAGCTTATTAAAAGGTGGTACGGCAATCCATCGTGCTACGCTAGTTGGTGGTCACAATGGTGGCAATGCTTATGAGTAGTGATAATGATTTTCGCATTATTATTTCGCGGATTGAAACATATTTTATTAGACGTCGAGATACCGAATATTATTTGCAAGTCGTGAATGATAAGTACGATGAAACGTATAACTTTTTTTTCAATATTAGTCCGCGTGGGAAGAGGGTACATTCCATTCCTTTGCATACGGTTGAGGACTATCGGTTGTTATATTTAGAAAAACTAATTAATAAAATTTTCGAGAAATATCAATTCTCAATTAAGTATGATGGCTTCGTAGGTTTGCGCTGGCCGTTGAGTCAAGAATTAATTCAGAAAAGACGACATAAAGATGAGTAGTAAATATGAATATGATCCTGCAACTGTGCAGTCATTTTTTGATAACTATTATCACGATCGTGGAAAGATGAAATGGCAAGGATTTTATTTATCAGATCACACAGCTGCATTAAATCAACAGATGAAACAAATTCAACATACTAATCAATTACGACAAGAACAAACCAGTACTGAAATAACAAAACTCTTGATGCAATCATTCACATATAATCGAGTAATCAAAGTACAACTAAACATTTATGATAAAAATAACGAGGTTGAAGCTGATTTGATTGGCAAAGTCAGTGGTTATGATGATGATTTGTTTTATATTGATTCTGGTGAACAATTTTATCTTGAGGACATTCGTAATGTTGAAGTTGTCATGTAAATCAAACAGCCTAAGATTAATTCTGAGTAAAGAGACTTATCTTTATTTAGAATTAATCTTAGACTGCTTTTTAGTTTATTTGTGTGTAAGTTGTAAAAGGATTGTTTTCAAAAAGAATATATTTTTCTGAAAATAAAAGTGTGTTATATGAGATTTATTGATACTAATTTGATACAATATGGTTGCAAAATTGATAAAAATAAATTTTGAAAAGTGATATAAAATAAAGGCCATTAAATAAAGCAATAAAATTATATTTATATATTTAGTATTTTTTGATTTGTTTCAATAATAATTAACTCTAAGGGAAGGGTTTCTATGCTATTTTATAAAAAAATATTATTGATTTCTTTTACAATGATCACTTTTCTTGCGTTGGTTACTATATTTAATTCTGCGACGATAAATGTTATGGCGGAAACATTAGATAAAGATGATTTTGAACATGCCATGCAGACAGCCCCTAGAGGATTAGATATTGACGATCCCGCGTTTAAATTAGGAACTTTTGATGGGAATGAAGCCCAAGTTCTTCGTCGGAATGATGATCCTAATGATCGTTCAGGAGTACTTAAAGTAACTGATAATATTAATCAAATAGGTGCCATATGGAGTAATTTTGCTGCGGATAATTATTTTGATTTAGATAAACCGCAAATATTATCTATGTGGTTGTATTTTGGTCGTCCCTTTGGAAGCGATGAGTTGGAAGTTGGAGACGGAATGGCATTTGTATTACAGAATGATCCTAGAGAATATGGCGCAATCTCAACTTATGATGGCAAACCAGCCGTCGGTGAGACTCTTGGCGTGTGGGGGGTTGACTTTGATAATATCGCTCATAATGGTAAGTATGCTACTAAGGAAGATATTGCCAAGACAGCCATTCAGAATAGTTGGGCTTTGGAATTTGATACTTTTGTGAACAAATTACAAATGTTTGAGCAAGTGAATGGAAAAGGTGTTTCGTTTGATATGGATAGACAAGGACAACATATAGGTAATAATTACCCTGCTAATCCATTAACTTATGATAATAGATTAACGAATTCTTCAGTAGGTTCTAGTGATCCAAAGCAATATTTTGTTCTGAATCATGGTGATGGTTTTCAATTTATGAAATTAACAAATCAAACTTGGAGACACATGACCGTTAAATGGGATCCGTCAAGTAAAAAAATGAGCTTTTCACTTGATGATAAGAATTTGGATGGTACTGCCCAGGGAACAACCTATTACAAAACGGTTGATTTACATACCGATAATTTTAATTTCAAAAATGCGGATCATAGAGTTCATTGGGGATTTACCGGTACGACCGGTAGATTTACAGAGAACAATTTAATCGTTTTTGAGTCAATTCCATCATTTATTAATGCTGAATCGCATGTAACTATTGATGATTTGACAACTAATAAACCTGTCAATACTGATGACAGTGTAAATATAGGTGATAACTTAGATTTTAATTACAGATTAAAGTACACCAGTGGGTCTAAAAACTGGGAAGATATTTTAGCCAATATTAATTTGCCGAAGCAAGTGACTTTTAAGTCTGGAGATATAACTTATGATGATGGTTCTTTAACAGAACATATAAGTGCCGATGAGCTAAAGGATAATAATATACAGCACACTTTAAAAGGGGTCTTGAATAATAATCACCCAAATGCAAAAATCACACTTCATACCACAGTGAACCCTGTTAAAACTTCAACCACAGTTGCTAAGCAACATGCCTCGTTCAAAAGTGATAATTTTATTATTGATGATGACACCCCAAGATTTAGAATAACTGTAGATGATTTGATGATTAGTACCGATCCGTCAGATACAATTAGTTTTCCAAATATTGATACTATACCTGAAAATGTATTAATAGAGGGATCTGTCTGGTATGGAACTGGTATGTTGATAAGACCAAGCAATATTACTATGTATAGTTCTCTAAATGGTGAACAAAACGATCCCATGGTTCTAACCACTCAAAAGGATTTTCAGACCGCTACGTTTAACTTAAATGTTCCTAAAGATAAGCTGCATGTTGGTCCCAATATACTTAAGTTACATGCTGTTTCTAATGTTACTAATAATGGTGTGACAGCCACCTTGCAGTCAAGAGAAGTACAGATAACTATTAATGTTGATGGTGGGTTGCGATTTGGAAACGTAAGTAAAGATGTGTCATTTAACCCAGTAAATCTTTCATATGATGGTCAGATTGTACAAAGGCAAAGTGGTTGGGAAGTTGAAGTTATAGATGGTCGAAGTGGCGAGAGTAGCTGGACTTTACAAGCGGAGGCATCTAAATTAAATAAATTAGATACTAAAGAAGCTCTAAATGGTGAGATGGTTTATAAGGACACTGCTGGTGAACTTTTGTCATTGGCATCACCAACTGATATTTATACGAATAAAAAAGATACTGATACCAGTCAAAAAGTGGATATTGTTAAAGATTGGAATAATAAATTAGGTATCTTTCTTAAACTCAATGGTGATAATTCAAGTGGTAGTTATTCTGGCAAGATAACTTGGAGTTTAATAGATGGTATTAAGAATATGTAATGAAAAATAAGTTTGTAATTACAAGATGAAGTGCCCCTTAAATGCTGGATTTTTGTCTAACATTTAGGGGGCACTTCACGTTCATCAGCACTGCAATGTAAACAGTTGATACTTTTTTAAAATAAATGTATATCTTATGAGATTTATTTTCACTTTTTTGATACAATATGTAAATAAAAATGATAATAGTAAATTCTAAGAAAGGTATTTTTATGGTGTTTAATAAAAAACGTTATAAAATATTATTTATATTTTTTGTGCTTTTTAATTTATTTACAATTAAGAGTATTGATGGAAATATTACTGAAGTTTATGCGGATGCAGATGAAGGTACGTATGTTACTCCAGCTGATGCAGAATCTGCCGATCCTGTGGATTTTAAAAATGCCTTGGATACTGCTCCTAGAGGATTGGATATTTCTGATCCCACATTTTTATTAGGAAAATTTAAAGATCCAGGCTCCGATGAAAATATTAATTCATCAAAAGTGATTTTGAGATCTCCTGAAAATCCAGATGATAAAACGGGTATTTTAAGGGTTACTCATGGTTTTAATCAATTAGGATCTATTTGGAGTAATATAGATAAATCTAATTTCTTAGATGTTTCGCAAGATCAGTCCATGTCTATGTGGTTGTACTTTGGAAGACCATTACATCCTGAAAATCCCAAAGAAGTCGGTGATGGAATGGCATTTGTTTTACAAAATGCAAAGCCTGATTCCTCAGCACTAAATCCATTTGGTGGAATTGAAGCAATATCTAGGTATAATGGGAAAGCAGCTCATGGTGAAACTTTAGGTGTTTGGGGAGCAGATTTTAATAACCTTCAAAGTAAGTTTGAATTATCTAAAACTGCGATTCAGAATAGTTTTGCCATTGAATTTGATACTTTTCTAAATAGACTTACGGCTATAGATGATATCAATGGGAGAGGAGTCTCGTTTGATGCGGATATTTTAGCGGGTAGGAATCCAAGTGGAAGTTTTGACTACTATCAACAGATAAAAGGTCAACATATTAGTATGGATTATCCCGACGGATACGAAAATAATGATCTAGATCCAGAGTTTTTTGATCATAATGCCACATATCAGCGCAGTGATAGTTGGGGTAATGGGGGGAGTAAGTACTTCTATAAAATGAACCACAAGAACCTTCGTGATGAAGTATCTTTAACCGATGCAAGGTGGCATCATATAACGGTTAAATTTAATCATGAAACTAGTACCTTGTCTTATGCATTTGATGATAAGGATTTAAATGGTATAGCACAAGATACGACTATTCGTGGTTCACAAAAACTAGATATGAGTCATTTTAAATTAGGTGATAGTAAGAAGTTAAGATGGGGATTTACTGGTAGTACAGGTAAATTTTTTGAGAATAATTTAATTGTGTTTGAGTCCATTCCTTCGTTTGTTAATGCTGATTCTACAGTTAGTTTAAAAGATTTAACTAAGGGCAATACTATTCCGGGAAATGACGATAAGGTAAATGTTGGGGATGACTTAGATTTTATTTATGATTTAGATTATAAAAATGGTTCAAAAGAGTGGAATGAGATTTCCGCAACGATGTACTTACCATCTGAAGTTACTTTTAAAGATGGAATAATAACTTATGATGATGATCCAGATCACCCTGAGTTTATTTCTAATTCTGAGTTTAATAATGGAAAAGTAAATCATTTATTGTTAAAAAGTTTATCAAATGATAATCGACATGCAAAAATAGAATTACACACAACCGTTAATAATCAGACTCAACCCGTTTCTGTTGGGGAACAACATGCACATTTTGCTAGTGATAATTTTATCGTGGATGATAATACTCCAAAGTTTAATATTACAATACCGTCAATGTTACTAACGACTGATCCATCAGGTACAGTTAACTATGGTTCGATGGATGCAGTACCCGATTTAGTGCCAATTCGGGGTACTGTTAAATACTCTAATAACCAAATTATAGATCCATCAAAGGTTACATTACATTATATTGTTAATAGTAATCCTGCAAATAGTTTCAAATTAACAGGTACTCAATCAAATTTTGCATCTTTTAATTTTGATGTTCTTAAATCTCAATTGTTTATAGGTCCGAATACAGTCAAAATATATGCGACCGACGATTCTGGTCAAACAACGTCACAGAGTGTGATTAACATATTTATCGGTGGGGGGTTACAGTTTGGAAAAGTGAGTCGTGATGTTTCATTTAATTCAGTAAATGTGGGATATGCTGGTCAGTTGGTCCCAAGAAAAGAACCATGGCAATTAGAGGTTACTGATGGCCGAAGTGGTGAAAGTAGTTGGACCTTGCAAGCAGAAGCAGATAAGATGATTAACGAAGAAAATAAAAAATTACTTGATGGTGATATTGTTTATAAAAGCTTGGGTGGAGAGTTAATGCCCTTGTCCGAACTAACAAGTATTTATACGAATATTAAGAATTCAAATTCCAGTCAGACGGTTGATGTTGCTAAACAGTGGGATAGTCAAACTGGAATATTTCTTAAACTTAATGGTCGTAACACCAGTGGTAAATATTCTGGGAAAATAACTTGGAGTTTAATAGATGGAATTAAGAATATTTAATTTTATTTCAATTGGCTGAATACAAAAAATCGGATCAACATTTAATTAATAGATGTTGATCCGATTTTTAAGTTATTTTTTAAATATGAACTCAGGATTTTCCTTACTAATAATAGTTAAATCGTTGATGTCGATATCTAAGTAATCCTTGAAACGACTGATTAACTGTTTACCAGCTTCAGTATGATCGTCTTTTCGTTCAGGTTGAATATTTTCCATGTAGAATAATAGATTTTTGGTATCATCAGTGGCTTCTACACGAGAGCTATCACGCCATGCCCAGCAACGAGAAAGAACACCTTTGTCATCGCGATAAATAACCTCACCAGGTAGTGCTTCTTCAGTCTCATCTTCACCGATTGGTACAAATGGTTCTCCACCTTTAGCTACTGTTAAGTGGACGTCACCAACTATGTTATCTAAATCCTCAGCAGCAATTGGAAATGCATATTCAAGCGATACGGAGTTATAAACATCAACCACCGGATTGATATTACCAACTCCTTTATCGTTTTTAGCCCGTTTTAGAAGGTTTTCAACGGCGTTACGTGCACCTTTTTTGGTTTTGAATTTCCGGTATGCTTCGCGCCAAGCGTGTACAACAGGATTGGCACTAATTGGGTCATCAGGTACCCATTTCTTAGCAACCTCATTAGCATGTTGAATTAAGTTATCAGGAACATTGCTATCATCATGATTATCAATATTGTGTGCTGTCATACAAGAGATTTCAACATCAGGAAATATTTCCCAGAATTCTGGATCAACGATAATTTTTTGCATTTTATCCTCCAAGTAATTTAAATAACAAATTTATGTTTACGTTTATATTCACTAATTATATCACTTAGACCGAATCTTGTGAGAAGCTGTAATAATCAAAATATGTTATTCTAAAAACACTATGGAGGTGTGAATTATGAAAACTTTAATTATTGTTTCACATCCAGAAATTGATAATTCTCAAACACAACAATTTTTAAAAAAAGGTGCAGAAGAATCAAAAGCCGTTTGGCATCATGTTGAATCTTTGGATAGCATCGATATATCAAAAGAACAGGATTTGTTACGTCAGGCGGATAGAATTATTTTTCAATTTCCACTGTATTGGTATGCTGCGCCATATGGGCTGAAAAAGTGGGAAGATAAGGTTCTTACTCGTAATTTTATTTATGGTGATGGAAGTTTTCCATTAGAAAACAAGCAATTTGGTATTGTCGTAACAACAGGTATGCCATTGAAGGATTTCAAAAAAGGAGCGACCGAGAACATCACCTTAGATGAAGCCATGGCGCCATATCGAGCGATTGCAAATTTAGGAAAAATGAAGATCATGCCACTGTTTGCAGTGCCACAATTTTGGTACATGTCAGAGGATGAACAAATGCAGATGTTAATTGATTATCAACGTTATTTAACTCAACAATTGCCTGATTCGTTAGTAAATTGCCAACAGTGGTTTGAGCAGCGACTTCATGATTTTGTTGATAATCTTGAGAATGGTGATAAAGTCATGGGTAACTTGATTCTAGATACTTTTGTTCAGAATATGGAAGATTTAGATCAAGTTAGTGACACTTTGAAGATGATTAAGGAAGGTGAGGATGAATAATATGAATGAACAATCAGAGTGGTTGCTCCAACAGATTGATCAACTAAAAGATTCTCAACCTGAATATGAAAAACGTGCATTTTTAACAGCATTGAAAAAAGTTGTCATTGAACAAACTACTAGAACTGATCAAATACAGCATGAACTTGATGGACGTTTGTGGAATCATGATAAATGGTAATGATTTGATAATATAAATTAAAGATATTTTTATTATGTCTTTAGTTTATTTTTTTTGAGCGTTTATTTTGATAACGGATAATAAAAGGACTATAAAGACGGTGGATGTTTAAACATATTAATGGCATCCAAATAAAATAGTATTTTTACGAGAAAGCTTTTTTATTCGAGGATTAAATCATGAAAAAATTAATTAAGGGAACGGCTGTGTTGGGAGCAATCGCCCTTGGGGCAGTCTCGACAGTCTTGACGGTAGCAGCCGACACGACGACATCGCCAGAAACGAGTCCAGCACCACAAACGTCAGCTTCTGATGCGACAATTCTACAAACAGGTTCTCTAGCTTTGGATAAAGTTCCAACAATCAGCTTTGGTAGTCAAAACTATTCTGTTGGTAAAACAACATATGCATCTACTGCTATTTCTGCACTACATGTAACTAACCCAGGATTTGCTTCAGGTTGGAATGTAACTGTTGCCCAAACTACACCATTTAAAGATACGGCTTCAGGTAGCGCATTAACTCTTAAGGGTGCTACGTTGTCACTAGATTCAACCACTACAGATCCAATCACAGCTGATGATTCAACCAATGTCTCAGCTGCACCATCATACATTACACCACTTACATTGAGTTCAACGGCGGTTCAAGTTGAAAGTGCTGCCGCTGGAGCTGGTGTTGGTGCTTATACAACGCAATATGCAAACAATGAAGCATCATTGTACGTACCAGCTGGTAATTTACCAGCCGCATATGAATCAACGTTGACTTGGACGTTGTCTGATGCTCCATCATAGAAAGTATTTTAAAATATTTTTTGAAGGACAATACTAAAATGTATTGCCTTTCTTTTATCGAAATTTGAGGCTTGTAACCTCACATCTCGTTCTTGACTAGGAAGGATGGATGATAATGATAAAGAAAATATTCTTACCAATTGCTTTAATGTTCAGTGCATTATTTGTATTTTTAGTAGCGGGAACCACTTCTGTTAAGGCCGATACTTTGAATTATACGGTCGGGGCGGATTTGCCGGACAATCAAATTGAAAAGTCTGGGGCATACTTTGATCTGAAAGTGACTCCAGGACAAAGTCAAGATTTGACTATCAAAATTAATAATAAAGATAATGAGAGCCACCACTATGAAGTGTCAGTAAATCGTGGCCTGACTAATAACAATGGTATTATTGATTATGGTACCCATGGATCACCTGAAAAAGATGAATTAAAATACAATATTGAATCATTAGTAACAAGTCCGCAAGATGTAGTAGTTGATGCTAACTCGACTAAATTAGTAACTGTTCATCTAGATTCTCCTAAGGATAATTTTTCAGGAGTGATTCTTGGTGGAATTAGAGTTCAAGAGATAACTTCCGCACCAAAAGCAAAGAAAAAAGGCATCAGCATTAATAATGAATATGCTTATGTTATCGGATTGGAATTAAAACAAAATGAAGATAAAATCAAACCTAAGATTCAATTAGGTGACATTAGTGAGAAACAGTTTAACAACTATAATTATGTGGCTGCTAATTTGATTAATCCTACACCTTCAATAATTGATAATATATCTGTCAATGCGACAGTCAAAGATATGAAAGGTAAACAAGTTTACTCTCAAAAGAGATCTAAATTATCTATGGCACCAAATAGCGACTTTGATTATTTAATTGGTAGTCCATCGCAAACTTTGAAGTCTGGAACTTATGAGCTTGTATTGGATGCTAAATCAGGCACAACTAGCTGGCACTTTGACCGTAAGTTCACCATTACAACTGAAACGGCTAAGAAACTAGCTAAGACATCTGTCGTTAAGAATTCAGGACCAAATTACTTATTGATTGCCTTTATCATCGCAATTTTGTTGGTAATGATCTTAGTTATTTTGGAATATCGCAAGAGACGTGTTAATAAACATTAATAAATAGAGCAAAAGCTGCAGAAATGCAGCTTTTTTGTTTCTCCATAGTTGATTATTAGTATGTATAGTTAACTTTGTATCGCTATACTTAATTTTGTCTACCTAATATAATTAGTTTATAAAGTAATTTATTGGAGGCAAATATGAGGCTGAATATGGGAAATATTATTTTACAGAATCGCAAAAAACAGAAAATTACGCAACAGCAACTCGCTGATTTTATTGGTGTCTCTAAAGCATCTATATCTAAGTGGGAGAATGGTCAATCTTATCCAGACATTACGTTGGTCCCACTTTTGGCTAGTTATTTTAATATTTCTATCGATGATTTGATGGATTATAGTAATAATCTTTCAACTGAACAAATTCGTCATATTTATACATCTATATCTGCTGAATTTGAAACTAAAACTCCGGAAGAAGTTTGGAATTCAATTGAAGACGTAACACATCGGTATTATTCATGTGCACCATTTATATTGGAAATTGGTCAGTTGTTGTTGAACCATGGTGATTTGCTTCCAGGTCAATCTAAGGAGGATAAAATTAAGACATATTTGAGTAAAGCTCAAGAATTATTTAGTCATGTTTTAGAAATATCCAATGATCCAGTCTTGCTAGATAAGGCCACCAACTATTCAGCATATTGTTCTTTAATGTTAAATAAGCCGGATGAAGTTCTAGATACTTTGGGGGAGTATGTTCCGGAATATTATTCTACTGAAAGCCTAATTGCCTGGGCATATAAAGCAAAAGGAGAGAGGCAAAAGGCAATAACCACTGTTCAAAGTTCTCTATTCCAATATGTCGTTGTTATGCTTAGTCAAATCAACAATTATTTACAATTATTAATAGACAAGCCTGAGAAGTTCGTTTCAACTTACAAAAAGGGACTATCACTTGTTGAGTCTTTTTCATTGAAAGAACTTAACCCAACCATTGTTGCTAATTTTTACATTTCATCGATAATGGGATTTGCACAAATGAAAAGAACTACTCAAGTGTTGGATTGTTTGTCACAATATGTTGATTTATTGGATAATATGAAATTTCCTATTAGATTACACGGTGATGAATATTTCGACGGGATTGATGATTGGCTGAATCAAACTGATTTGGGTCATTCTTTACCTCGTGACGGTAATCAGCTCAAGTCAGACTTTATTACAATTGTCGTTGAAAATCCGTTTTTAAAACAATATCAGGACAATTTAGAATTTGAAGCTATTATTAAACGTTTGAATCGCGTAAAGGAGCGTATGAGCAATGAATAATACGGATATTTTTATGAATAATTTACCACTTTTTATTCCATTGATTTTACTTGAAGTTATTTTAGATGTTGCCGCCTTAGTTCATATTTTTAGACACAAAAATTACCGTGTAGGTAATCGTTTATTGTGGGTCTTATTAACACTACTTTTTAATCCAATTGGAGCTATTTTGTACTTCATTATTGGACGGGAGACGTACTGATGGCACTTCTTGAATTGCATGATGTTAAAAAGAGCTTTGGCGATAAGCAAGTATTAAAAGGACTTAACTTTGAGGTTCCTGAAGGCTCTATTTTCGGATTTGTTGGTGAGAATGGAGCCGGTAAAACTACTACAATGAAGATGATCTTAGGATTGGAGACGATTGATTCTGGAAATATTTTGATAGATGGTACAAAAGTTCATTATGGAAATTCTAATATTAATCGTGAAATTGAATATTTACCGGATGTACCAGAATATTATGGTTATATGAATCCAACTGAATATTTGACTTTATGTGGACAATTAACAGGTATTCCCAAGAGAGACTTGCCGAACAAAATTGTAAAAATGTTAAAAACTGTAGATTTACCTATTAACAAACGTAGGATTCATGGATTTTCTCGTGGGATGAAACAGCGACTAGGCATTGCTCAAGCGTTGCTTAATAGTCCTAGATTGTTGATCTGTGATGAACCAACATCAGCTTTGGATCCAATAGGACGTAGTGAATTTCTTAGTTTGTTAGCTAGTTTAAAAGGAAAAACAACAATAATTTTTTCAACACATATTTTGAATGATGTAGAGCGTATTAGTGATCGTGTTGGAATTCTGCATGACGGTATACTTAAGGCTAATGATAGCTTGGATAATTTGAAACAACAATATGCCAAGTCACAAATTATTTTTGAATTCGAATCAAATGCGTTGGCCCAACGAGCTAATCAGATTATTGGACCTAAGAGTATTCTTAAGCAAAGAAAAGTAATATTAAATTATGAGGATGATTATCATACTAATGCGGAGTCAGCATTGAAGTTACTGTTAAAAAATCATTTAGTTCCAATCTCTATGAAGAGTCAGGAGACTAGTTTAGAAGATATTTTCATGGAGGTAACGTCATGAGGAATACATGGTTTTTTATTCGAAAAGAGTCGTTAGAATCATTGCGTAGTTATCATCTACTAATTATCGCTATTGTCTTTATTATCTTCGGAATTGAAGGTCCACTTATGGCTAAACTAACGCCGGATATATTAAAGATGGCTTCGAGTAGTAGCTTTACTATCAAAATGCCTGATCCGACAAGTATCGATGCTTGGCAACAATATTATAAAAATATGACACAAATTGGGATTTTTGTTTTAGTTGTTATTTTTAGTGGAACGGTTAGTGGCGAAGTTTCTCGAGGTACCTTGGTAAATCTCGTTACAAAAGGATTATCGAGATATTCAATTATTATTGCCAAATATTTTGTGGCGTATATGCAGTGGTGTTTCGCAATATTGATTACCTTTTTGATTAATTGGGCGTATACAGCATATTATTTCCCCGACAATAAGACACCTAACGTTTGGTCGGGTATGAGTCTGTTGATAATATTTGGATTGATGTTTGTTGCAGTCACGATCTTTGGTTCAACTTTAAGTAATAGTAATTACATGGGATTTTTAACTGCGGTGGTTGTTTTTATTATATTGACACTATTGAATTTATTTAAAGAGTTCAAACATTATAATCCTATTGCTTTAGTGACCGATAATATGTCGCTAATCAAAGGGACTAAACAAATTGATACTATTATGCCTGCAATTTGGATTACTATCGTTTCATCAATAGTAATTATTTATTTGGCGATACTGATACTAAATAAGAAAAGACTATAAGATTGTGGCAAGACATAGTTAAGAACTGAATATTTGCATACTTGTAACTAATTGAGTAACATGTGTGTATTGAAAGTTGAGAGGTATCCAAATATGAAATATATTATTACTGGTGCAACGGGTCATTTAGGATCACAAATATTAAAAGAAGTAATGAAACTTGTACCTAACTCTGATATAAGTGTTGGTGTTCATACTGTAAGTAAAGCAAAAAAATTATCTGATCAAGGATTAGAAGTGTTGCCAATTGACTATTTAAACGAGGATATGATGGTCAAGGCTTTAACTGGCAAGGACGTATTTATTTATGTTCCAAGTAAAAGTCATGACAGTTTTAGTCGAGTAACTGAGTTAGAGAATGTTATTTCGGCAGCTGAAAAAGCTAAGATTGGTCATATTTTGGCAATGGGATTTATTGCGGATCAGGCAAACAATCCTTTTGATTTGTCAGCGTTCTACGGTTACTTACCACGTCGATTGGCAGAATCAGATTTGCATTATACGATTATTAAAAATGCGCTCTATGCTGATCCGTTGGTACCATATTTGCCAGAGTTAATTGAGCGCAAAAATGTAATTTATCCAGTCGGAAAAGAAGCTTTGTCGTTCATTAGCTTAGAAGATAGTGCAAAAGCTTTTGCCAAGGTTGCTACAGATGACGAATTGCGTCAGGATGGCAAAGTCTATACATTAACTCAAGATAAAAATTATACTATGACTGAATTGGCATCTGTTTTAACTGAAGTTTCAGGTCATAAGATTGGTTATCAGCCAGTTACTCTAAAAGAGTTTGGTGATATGTATGATCAAGGTGGAGAAGGCCATATGTTAGCTTCAATGTATAAAGCCGGTGGTATGGGTTTACTTGATACATTAACTGATGATTATCAAAAAATAATGGGACGTCCAGCGACTGGATTAAAAGAGTTTTTAACATTGAAATTGAATTAAAAAGGCTCTTTGTCAAATAGTATTGATGAATGATTTTTGGCCTATGGGCATCCTCAATGAGGATGCCTATTTTTATGCAC
>NZ_RHNU01000029.1 GCF_003946015.1 Companilactobacillus insicii | reverse complement strand
TTTTAATCTTCAAAAGTTTAATCAGAACTGGATTACTAATCCGGTCTAAATCTCTTATAACCAAACTTGAGAAAGAACCGAATTTTAAATCCTTGCTTCACTCTTTTTTATTTATTCAAACTCATTTGGTTTAACGTCTGTTTGTCCAAAATGATAACTAATAGCATCCATGATTCTATCTGATGCTTTACCATCACCGTATGGATTCTTAGCATTAGCCATGCGATCATACTCAGACTTATCTTCAATCAATCGACTCATTTCACGTTCTACAACTTCTGAATCAGTACCGACTAACTTCAATGTACCAGCGGTAACACCTTCTGGACGTTCAGTTGTATCACGAAGCACTAATACTGGCTTACCTAATGAAGGTGCCTCTTCTTGAACACCACCAGAATCAGTCATAATGAAATAACTCTTCGATGCCAAGTTATGAAAATCAACAACATCCAACGGATCAATCAAGTGTACACGATCAACGTCTCCCAAGATATCCTTAGCTGTTTGTTGAACAACTGGATTCAAATGAACTGGATAGATCAATTCAATATCATCATGCTTCTCTACTACACGTTTCATAGCACGAAAGACTTGTTTCATTGGTTCGCCTTGATTTTCACGACGATGCATTGTTATAAGGATCATCTTCTTGTTAGGATCAATGATATCCAAAATATCGTGATGATAATCTTGATGAACTGTACTACGAAGTGCATCAATAGCAGTATTACCTGTGATAAAGACATTATCTCCGTCGTGATTTTCTTTCAATAAATTAGCTTTGCTTTGACTTGTTGGAGCAAAATATAAATCAGACAAATCATCAGTCATTTGACGATTCATTTCTTCTGGCCATGGAGAATACTTATTCCAAGTTCTCAAGCCAGCCTCAACATGTCCGATACTTGTTTGATGATAAAAGGCTGATAATGCAGCACTGAATGTAGTTGTTGTATCACCATGAACTAGAACAATATCTGGTTCTTCTTTCTCAATGATACTGTCTAACTCTTTCAAAACTAATCCAGTGATACCACTAAGTGTTTGGCGTTCTTTCATAATATTCAAATCATAGTCAGGTTTGATCTTAAATATTTCAAGAACTGAGTCCAACATTTCACGATGTTGAGCCGTTACAACCGTAACAGTTTCAAATCGATCACTATTTTGTTTTAACTTTAAAACTAATGGTGCCATTTTAATTGCCTCTGGACGTGTTCCAAAGACTGTCATAACTTTGATTTTTTTCAATATAATCACCTCAATAACCTTCCCAAAGTATATCAGAATGTACAAATATTATATAGTCAACAATAGATTACAATATTATAGTTATTTTCTGAAAAAACTTGCTATAATTAATTCCATGATAATAAATATTCCGATACTTATAATACTCAGTACCCTAACAACTTTACTTGCTTTTTTTCTTGTAATGGCAATTTACAATACATTTATGAAATCCAACGGTAAGAAATACTGGTGGTTTATTTTATTGGGGCTTATAATCCTTTATATAATTGCTTTCATAGTATATTTTCACATCAAAGGTACACCTTTACTGTAAATACTTTTACAAAAAACATATGAATTCGTTAAGTTTTGAGTTAAAATATCAGTTGTATTCAAAGATGAATTTATTGGAGGATTATCGATGGTTTTAACAAACGGTAACGAAATTTTCAACAATGCCCGTAAAGGCAAATATGCTGTTGGTGCTTTTAACATCAACGACTTGGAATGGACTCGCTCTATTTTAGCTGCAGCCCAAGAAACAAACACACCAGTATTGGTTCAAACATCAATGGGTGCTGCAAAGTACATGGGTGGTTATGAACTTTGCTTACACCTAGTACAAGACACAATCAAATCAATGGGTATCACTGTTCCAGTTGTTATGCACTTGGATCATGGTAACTATGAAGCTGCTAAGGAATGTATCGAAGTTGGTTACAACTCAGTTATGTTCGATGGACATGACTTACCATTCGACGAAAACCTTGAAAAGACAAAGGAAATCGTTAAATTAGCACATGCTAAGAATATCTCTGTTGAAGCTGAAGTTGGTTCAATCGGTGGTACTGAAGATGGTATCGTTGGTCTTGGTGAATTAGCTGATGTTGAAGAAGCTAAGACACTTGCAGCTACAGGCGTTGATTACCTTGCTGTTGGTATTGGTAACATTCATGGTGTTTACCCTGACAACTGGAAAGGTTTAAGCTTTGACCGTCTTAAGGAATTAGCTGATGTTATCAAGACACCACTTGTTCTTCATGGTGGTTCAGGTATTCCTAAGGAACAAATCATCAAGGCTGTTTCAATGGGTATCTCAAAGGTTAACGTTAATACTGAATTACAACTATCATTTGCTAAAGCAACACGTGAATATATCGAAGCTAAGAAAGACTTGGATATTGACGAAAAGGGTTATGACCCACGTAAGTTACTAGCACCTGGTGCAAAGGCTATTACAGAAACAACTAAGGAACGTATCAAGTGGTTCGGTACACCTTCACTATAATAGTTTGTTATTAAGAGAGATGATATCATCTCTCTTTTTTTTTTGCTTTTTATAATTGGTATAGTTATAATTGATATTTTACAGAAAATTATATATTGTGAAAAATATTTTTGAATTTTATTATCACAAGTATCGTTAAATGGTAACGTATTACACTGTATCCAATTGTGAAAGCACAATGAAAATGTATTTGTATATTGTGAATTGCAATTAATCCTGCTATAATATGAGCATAAATAAGAGAGAAATCTCTTAAGTAAGGAGGTCCTGTGATAATATTGGTATACTCAACAATTTTATCCACGCCTGCTCTACTTCCTAATTTAGCCTCCCTGGAAAAATAAAAGCGTGGATAAGTTTTCGTAATAGATATATCCCCCACAGTTTTAAAGAAACAAACCCCTAACAAAAAGAAACCTAAGATATTTGCCGTCTTAGGTTTCTTTTTTGTTATTCCATATTCATGGCTATTCTTGCCACACGGCTCATTTTGTCTACCGTCCATTTTGGTTCCGAAACTAACTCCACCTCACAAGAATCGATACCATCAACTGATTCAGCTGCACGGCAAATCATTACTTTGAGATAATCACTAGCTGGGCACCACATATGAGTTAATGTCATAGTTACTTTACATGTATTATCAACTATTTCAACATTATAAATTATCCCTAAATTAACTACATCAACCCCCAATTCTGGATCAATTACACCTTCCAAAGCACACATAACATTTCCTGCCAGCTGACCTTCAATACTTTTCGCCTTACCCATACTTACGACTCCCTTCGTAATACGAATCGTATTTGCTATCACTTTCACAACTTAAATATATCATCTTTTAAAGATTTTTAAATATTTTTGCACAAAAAAAGACAATTTTTTTTATAAAAATTGTCTAAACTTGATTCATATCAATTATCCTTATTTACGATACCGTAGTCTAACTTATCGATTGCCATTTGAGCAACTAAATTCAAGTAGTTCCATGGATTGTCATAATTTGGTTGGAACAACATATCAACAAAAGCCAGATCATCAATTGTATTACCATTTTGAATAGCTATAGATACAGCATTTGCTGATTGTGCAACTTCATGTTTACTGAATAACTGAGCTCCTAAGATCTTACGTGTGTCCTTATCATATACCAAGAATATCGTTAGCATCTCGTTCGTTGGCATAAAGTCGGGACGATAATTTGCATGATATTCAACTCTATCAGCATTAATACCTGCCGCTAAAGCGTTACGTAAAGTAATACCAGTGGAAGCTAATGTGTGCTCAAACAATTCCATACCTGTTGAGCCTTGTGTTCCCATATACTTCTGAACGTTACCAAAGACATTCTTACCAGCTAATGCACCTTGACGTACAGCATTAGAAGCTAGTGGAATATACAATGGTTTCTTAGTTGGGTTAAAGTTTACCGCACAAGCATCACCAGCTGAATAGATATCAGGATCAGAAGTTTGAACGTATTCATTAATAATTAATGCATTACGTTCGTCCATATCAACTTGACCCTTCAGTAAACTAGTATTGGCATCA
Source organism: Companilactobacillus insicii (assembly GCF_003946015.1). GTDB lineage: Bacteria > Bacillota > Bacilli > Lactobacillales > Lactobacillaceae > Companilactobacillus > Companilactobacillus insicii. The sequence goes on along the minus strand of NZ_RHNU01000029.1, from coordinate 26,463 downwards.
AACCCAGTACATACAATAACTAAATCAGCTTTATGAGTATCTTTATCAGTCTTAATGGTAATTTCCTTACCATCCTCAAAACCTTGGACACGTTCATTTAAATACACATGAACATAATGATCCTTCAGCAATCCGATAATCTTATCAGATAGTGGCTTATCTATATAGTTCTTAAGAATTTGACCACCAGATTGAATCAAGGTAACTTCATGAACTGTATTAGCATAGCTTTCTGCAAGTTCTACACCAACATATCCACCACCAACGATAGCAATACTTTGATAGTTCTTAGCGGATTCATAAATATTCTTAGCTTGTTCGTAATTTTTACAATACATAATACGTGGACTATCAATTCCATCAATGTCAGGGGTACTTACAACCGAACCGGTAGTCATAATTAACTTATCATATTTATCTTCGAATTCTTTTCCAGTTTCGAGATCTTTAATAATCATTGTTTTAGTCTTAGCATCGATTTTCTCAACGCTATGCTTCATCTTAACTTTTGCACCGAGACTTTCCAATGTACCTGGATCTGCATAAAACATATCCTCAAGTCTATCAACAATACGACCTAAGTACAAAGCAATTCCACATGATAAGAAAGAGATGTTGTCTTCACGCTCATATACAGTAACATCTGTTTCAGGGTGATCCTTCAAAATCTGTTCAACCGCAGCTGTACCAGCGTGTGTACAGCCAACAATAATAACTTTCAAAATGTGCCTCCCCATAGGACGTTTTTGCATTTATTTTTATTTTTAAGTAAACTAAAAGCCCTTAATTATAAAAGTAACATATTTGCGCGTTCTATTTTACTTAATTGTCCTGAAATTTGTGAACTATATCTAATTGGATTATAGCTTAATTTTACACCTTGTCACTACCAATTATGACAAATTCGTTTATCAAAATTTGAATATTCAAATGGAATATTTTTTATATTCTAATAATATGTCATGTAATATCAAATTACACTACAAAGATTATTAAATTAAGAGTAAAATAATTTAAATTCAACAACTGAAGGTAGGACTATTATGAAAAAAATTACTTACTCTAAAGATTTATCCTCAAAAACGTATCAAGATGCTCTTGATATTCGTAAAAAAGTCTTTATTAAAGAACAAAACGTGGATTCCAATATTGAAATCGACGGAGAAGACAAATGTACCCACGTAACTATTTACGTTAATGATATTCCCGCTGGAACAGCACGTTATTATCCAACTAATGACAATGGCATTCATATTCAGCGTGTAGCCGTCTTAAAGGAGTTCAGACATCAGGGACTAGCCTCAGTATTACTAAAGGATATAATCAACAAGGCCAAAGCTGCCAGATACAACTACATAATCTTGGGAGCTCAAGATCATGCCCAAGATTTTTATATTCAATTAGGATTCAAGGTAATTGGAGAACAATATCGTGAAGCTGGTATCCTTCATCACGATATGAAATTTACATTTTAGGATTAATAATTAAGGTTATTGTATAATGGAATGTATAAGCAATCAGTTTTAGGGGGAAATTTATGTACAGATATTTTATTCAGCCACAATTGAACAAGTACACCAATACCTTAATTGGCTATGAGTTGTTAATGAAAAAGAAGACCACAGACGGCTGGCGGCCACCATTACATTTTTCTGATATCCCGTCACACATTATGGCCGAGGTACTGATTGCCACAACCAAACGCTTATCATTGAAGATTGGTTCAGTATCAGTCAATATTAATAGAACACAATTAATGAATCCTGAAGTTAGAAAAGCTATCATCAAGTCACAACTTCAATTACGTCCACTAAAATTAGTTGTAGAATTAACTGAAGAACCAGGAGATGAAAAGTGGACTAACGAAGAGATGATTCCGTTGATTCAGCAATTTATCGACTACGGTATGGACTTCAGTCTGGACGATGTCGGTACTGGCGAGAACAAATTGGACCATATCAAGCCACTAATACCAATGGCATCTGAAGTAAAATTTGCACTTCAAAACTTTAAAGAGAAATTTAGAGATCCAAACATTGAAGATAGAGTTATCTTCTGGCGTGACTATGCAAATAAACACAACCTACGTTTGATATTGGAAGGTATAGAGAATGAAGCTGATGATAAACTAGCAGACTCACTACAAATAGACTTACGTCAAGGATACTATTATGGTAAGCCACACTTACTTAAGCTCGAAGATGATGATGATGTCTTCAACAAAAAATAAACCGTTTGAAATCAAACGGTTTATTTTTTTTACTCTCTATTTAATTTTCGTTGTAATAATTTAACCACTTCTACAAATGGAATTACTGCAAACGATGACGCTAGAACGATCAACCATTGATGTGAATCTAAATGAGAAACTCTAAAAGCATCATTTAAACCAGGAATCAGAATAACCGCCATCATCATGATTAATGATAATAGTATTGCCCAGTTAAAAGCTTTGTTCTTGAATAATCCAACTTTAAAAATTGATTGATGAACTGATTTAACATTAAATGCATGGAATAACTGAATCAATCCTAGAGTAGCAAATGACATAGTCAAAGCATCAGCATGAATAGCATCATAACCAGAATGAACTGGCCAAATAATTGCTGTTGCATAAACCATCAAGACCATTGCTGCTTCGAAAATACCTTGATAAATAACACTACTCAAGACACCACCTGAAAAGAAATTAGAATTTCTTCCCCTAGGTTTGTGATTCATCAAGTTTGATTCCGCCGGTTCCATACCTAGTGCAATCGCTGGGAATGTATCCGTAACTAAGTTGATCCATAATAAGTGAATTGGCAACATCGTATCCCAAGCCAACAACGTGGCAATAAATAATGTTAATACTTCACCTAAGTTTGCAGCCAGTAAGTACTGAATTGCCTTTTGTATATTCGAAAATACCTTACGCCCTTCCTCAACAGCTACAACAATTGTCGCAAAATTATCATCTGCCAAAACCATATCAGAAGCTCCCTTTGAAACCTCAGTGCCAGTGATTCCCATTCCAATACCAATGTCAGCTTGCTTCAATGCAGGGGCATCATTGACACCATCACCCGTCATAGCAACAACCTTGCCTAATTTTTGCCAAGCCTTGACGATTCTAACTTTGTGTTCTGGAGATACACGTGCATAAACCGAATAGTCTTTTACTTTACGATTAAATTCGTCAGTAGACATCTGATCCAATTCTGCTCCGGTTAAAACTGCCTCATCATTTCCGGCTTCGATAATCCCCAGTCTTACCGCAATGGCCTCTGCAGTATCGCGATGATCACCAGTTATCATAAGTGGACGTACTCCAGCCTCTTTAGCCACACGAACGGCATCAGCAGCTTCATCACGTTCAGGTTCAATCATCCCTACTAATCCCGCAAAAACCAAATTATTTTCGAGATTATTTGAATTAATATCTTCCGGGATATCATCAATATACTTATAAGCCATCGCCAAAACTCTCAAAGCTTGTTTAGCCATATCTTGATTATTAAAAAGAATCGCCTTTTTATCATCCTCGGTAATATCTCTGATACCATTTTCAGTTTGAATCTGTGAAATACGATTTAGCAATATATCTGGAGCACCTTTGACTGCCACTAAGAATTTATCAGGCAGCTTATGGACGGTTGACATCAACTTACGATCAGAATCAAATGGCAATTCCTCAACACGCGGATACTCGTTTAATTCTTCATCCAGTTTAAAACCTTGATTCTGACCAAAGGTTATTAGTGCTGTTTCAGTTGGATCCCCAATCATCGAACCATCTGGAGAAATCTTTGTATCATTCGCAAAATTCATTACCTTCAAAATCATACTGTCTGTTGATAACTCTTTTTTTGCGGATTGTTGTTGATTGAAAGTATAAACTTTTTCCACAGTCATCTGATTAAGAGTCAATGTACCAGTTTTATCAGATGCAATAATATCCGTTGATCCAAGCGTCTCTACTGCAGGAAGTTTACGTATCACCGCATTACGTCGTGCCATAACTTGTGTTCCCAAAGCCAAAATAATCGTTACTATTGCTGGTAAACCTTCTGGAATAGCGGCAACAGCTAAAGATATCGATGTTAACATCATATTAATTGGGTCCATACCGTTAAAGAAAGTTCCAACAACGTACATAACAACCGCAATAATCACGATGGCAATGGTCAGAAATTTACCTAGATGATTCAAATTTTGCTTCAAAGGAGTAGTCGTCTCATCAGCCTTTGCTAACATTCCGGCAATCTTACCAACTTCAGTTGACATACCAGTATTAACAACAACACCTTTACCACGACCATAAGTAACATTACTATTCGAAAACGCCATGTTAACCCTATCTCCAATTCCTGCTTGTTGATCATCAAGTATCGTAATCATTTTTTCCACAGGAACTGACTCGCCAGTCAATGCTGATTCTTCAATTTTCAAGGAATTAGATTCCATTAATCTTAAATCTGCTGGAACAACATCCCCAGCTTCCAACAAGACAATATCTCCTGGCACTAATTCCGTACTTTTAATAGTTATAGTATCTCCATCACGTAACACATTTGCATGTGGTGTTGACATTTTCTTCAATGCATCAATAGCTGCTTCCGCACGTGATTCTTGAAAGACACCTAAAATGGCATTAATTACAACTACAGCCAGAATTATGACCGAGTCCACCACATCGTGTGACACCACCGCAGAAATGATAGCCGCAGCCAGTAATACCAAAATCATTAAATCTTTAAATTGTTCCAAAAACTTTTGAACGATAGATTTCTTTTTTCCATCGTCCAGTTTATTTGAACCATATTCTTCAGTTCTCTTCTTAACTTGTTCGGAGTTCAAACCATTTAAGTTTGTCTCCAACTCAGTTAATACTTCTGTTTCACTTTGCGCATAAAACGCATTAGACAATTGAGCACGCCTTTGTCCTGACATCATGATGCCTCCCTTTTAATTGCGAGGTCTCTTACAAAACAAAAAGAGACCTACGCGTGTTAAAAACACACATAAGTCTCACTATTTACAGCAATACCAGAAAAATCCCTTCGGGCTGGTGATATTGCTACAGCATACGCTGCTAGTTACTCCCTCATGAACAACGTTTCTATGTTATCCAAAGTATATCTAATTAATTAGATAAGAGCAACATTCTTTACTTCTTTTCATTACGCTCTTTGGCCACAGCTAATTGACCAACTAAGTTCAAATAATTAAATGGGTTGTCATAATTAGGTTGGAACAACATATCGATAAATGCCAAATCATCAATCGTGTTATTATTCTGAATCATAACGGAAATAGTATTAGCTGACTGTGCTACTTCGTGCTTACTAAAGAGCTGTGCACCTAATATCTTACGATTATCCTTATCGTAAACTAAACGAATGGTTAACATTTCAGTAGTTGGCATATAGTCAGGACGATAATAATCATGGTATACAACTGCATCGGCATTAAAGCCCCACTCTAATGCATTCTTTAGTGTTAATCCAGTTGAAGCTAAAGTATAACCGAATAGTTCCATACCTGATGTAGCCTGAGTTCCCATATACTTTTGAGTATTGCCGAACACATTAACACCTGCCAAGGCTCCTTGTCGAATGGCATTGGTTGCCAAAGGCATATAAGCTGGCTTGCCTGTTGGATTAAAGTTAACTGTACAAGCATCTCCGGCAGCATAAATATCAGAATTAGATGTTTGGACATACTCATTAATAATGATTGCACCACGGCGATCCATATCAACTTGACCACGGAGTAATTCAGTATTGGCAATAAATCCAGTACATACAATAACTAAGTCAGCCTTATGATCTTCTTTGTTAGTTTCAATAACAACTTGATCATCACCTGAGAATCCACTGACACGTTCATTTAAGAAAACATTAACTCCATGGTCTCTTAATAACTTCGTTATATTCTCAGACATTTCTTTATCAATATAATGATTTAAGACTTGATCTCCTGCTTGTATCAAAGTAACTTCATGATCAGTATTGGCATAACTTTCAGCTAATTCAACTCCAATATATCCACCACCCACAATGGCAATATGTTTGTGTGTCTTAGCTGTTTCATAGATCTCACGTGCTTGTGCATAATTTTTACACATCAAAATTTTTGAATTATCTATTCCCACAATTGGTGGAACTTGAACGTAAGAACCAGTTGTCATAATCAACTTATCGTATGTATCCTCGAATACATCACCAGTCTTAATATTTTCAATCATCAATTTTTTGTTTTTTGAATCGATTTTTAATACATCATGCTTCATAAAAACCTTAGCACCGAGTTTTTCCAATTCGGAAGGATCTGAATAAAACATGTCTTCAAGACGTTTTACCTTATGTCCTAAATACAGGGCAATTCCACATGATAAGAATGAAATATTATCATCACGTTCATAAACAGTCACTTCAGTACCTGGATGATCTTGTAAAATCTGATCAACAGCGGCTGTTCCCGCATGAGTACAACCTACTACAACAATTTTCATTGAAACTCCTCCAATTTGAAAAGCATTATCATATTAATGATACAGCAATTATAATTATTATTTACAAATTTATTATTAGATAAATAATTTTATGTCATAACAACCATTAACAATTCTAACAAATATTCAAAAAAATTTAAAAAATGAATCATACGAAATACTGATAATAAGGCAATTTCTTCAGCAAAAAAGTTTCTCTTAAGACATAAATAGCTAATTATTGATAATTATTTTATGTATTTCGCTATTACTAGCTTTTACATCAAATATAACTAAAATATTTTTCTATTTATAATCTAACAATATATTCTACTTCATGGTAATATCTATACTAGTTGCTGTGATGTTTATACTAGTTTACGGATTAACTACGTTACAGCAAATTAATTTTATAATTTAATATTTAGAGGTGAAGGATGTCAGTTAACTATAATTTTGATAGTCTCCAGTCACTTTTAAGTGTAGATGGCAATATTAATGCAATAATTATCGCTTTAATAACAGTAGGTCTCATAACAATCATAACTATCATGAATTATTCGTTTGAAAACATCCTACACGGTAGCCATAGCATCGGCTATCGTTTGACGTTTGAACTAATTGAAGCAATTGTACTTGCAATTGGGATGGTTCTTGTCCAACATATTTTCAAAGCTATTAATTCAGGTGACATGCGTAGTTGGTTTTATGCGACCACTCAATTAACCTTATTATTGTATAGCTTATATACGATGCATAATCGCATCATTGAAATAATGAACATCATTGCACCAATCTATATCTTCGGATATCGTGCGTTAACTGGGTATAACAACTATCTATTACTATTTGCAATATCAACGGTCATGCTTGCATTAACAGTTATATACATCTATAGACATACCGATCTCATATTATCGTCACAATGGAGATTCATAGTATTACAAGTAATGTATGGAGCATTTTGGTGGGCAATAATTTGGCCATTCCATAAATTTACCCTCTCTTATACGATCAATATGATTGTTGGATTCATTGCATACATGTATCTCATTCGTTATTTAGCAAAATGGATTCGCAACTCATTCAAAAACTATAATAACTTATCTGAAAAAGTTAACTATGATGAATTAACTGGTATTAGAAATCGCGCAAACTTCGATTCAGCTTCTAAAGAAGTATTTAACGTTTACAGTAAAGAACCAGATGTTCCATTAACTATTGCCATGTTTGATATTGATCATTTCAAATCATTTAACGATACATATGGTCATCTGGCTGGTGACAAAGTATTGCGTCACGTTGCTACCTACTTCGAACATCAACTGTTCAAGCAAACGACCCGAGGACAATTGTTCCGTTATGGCGGTGAGGAATTCGTAATCATCTTCCGTGGTCTAACTGCCGACGAAAGCGCAAGTATTATTCGTGAAATCAGAAATGGTCTGATCAATGACCCTCTTGAGTACAATGGAAAAGAGTTAAATATCAAAGTTTCATTCGGAGTAACAGAACTCCAAGAAAGCGACAAGAGCTTTAGAGAGCTATTTAGTAGAGTCGATAAATATTTGTATGAATCTAAAGATTCCGGTAGAAATAGAATGACTGTTGAAAACAAAATAGTTAGTTTTGAAAAGTTTTTTTAACGTAAAGAGAAGTTGAGGAGTTCAAACACCCCAACTTCTTTTTATATATTATGATTATAATTTTATTAATATAATGTAGTATACTTAAGTATGGATGAACTGTTTACTAAACACAGTTATCCAATGTCAAAAAATAGAGGTGCGGAATGTCAACAACGTTAGAGGCCAGTGTATTTCCAAGGCTTTTAAATGTGGACGCGAACATCAATGCGATAATCATTGGCTTAATTACCGTTGGACTCATAACTATTCTCACCATTATGTCATATAGTTTTGAGGATTTCTCCAGACGACATAAGAGTCGAATATATGACATAGCTTTAGGACTGACTGAGGGGGCAGTTGTTGTCATCAGTATGATCTTAGTTCAGCATATTTTCAAAGCACTAAACGCTGGTGACTCTGCTAATTGGTTCTATGCTACTACTCAAATGACGATTCTTTTGTATTCGTTATATACGATGCAAAACGCCGTTATAGAGATCGTTAATATTATCGCTCCACTTTATATATTCGGACATCACTCGTTCTAAGGAAATACCAATTACAATATAATTTTTATAGGTGCATTAATTGCAATGGCAATAACTGTTATATACATTGCAAGGAACAAAAATACGTTACTAAACGATGAATGGAAGTATATGGCATTACAAATCGTATACGGTGGCATTTGGTGGCTAATCATCTGGCCAATTTATCGTTTCTCACCTATCAATACTGTTTATATATTAATAGGTTTCATAATTTACATGTGGCTGATTAGATTAGTAGCCAAATGGATCAGAAACTCATTTAACAACTATAACAATCTGTCGGAAAAAGTTAACTACGACGAATTGACTGGTATTAGAAATCGTGCGAACTTCGATGAAGTATCAAATGAAGTCTTCAAAGTTTACAGCAAAGATACCGACATACCTTTAACAGTAGCAATGTTCGATATTGATCACTTCAAATTATTTAATGATAACTACGGTCATTTAGCTGGAGACAAAGTATTACATCATGTTGCCGGTGAATTCGAACGACAACTATTCAAACATACAACTCGCGGTCAAATATTTCGCTATGGTGGTGAAGAGTTCGTGATCATCTTCCGTGGCTTAACTAATGATGAAGTTGTCAAAATCATTAAAGAGATTCGACTTCAATTAATTAACGATCCGCTAGAATACAATGGTGACGAACTCAATATCCGTATTTCATTTGGTGTTTCGCAGTTACAAGCGTCAGATAGAAATTTTGACGACCTATTCAAACGTGTCGATCATTACTTATATGCATCTAAAGAATCCGGACGCAATCGTATCACTGTTGAAAATAAAACATTTACCTTTGGTTAAGAGAGTGGGACAAAACATGGGCAGCTTTCGAGCATTAAGGCAAATTACTCCAGCAATCCGATTTTGGATTGCTGGAGTAATTTGTTTAAAGCGGAAAAAGTTATGTTTGGTTCCACGTTTATGCTGCATATTTAAACAAGAATAAAAAAAGATGAAACCATATGGTTTCACCCTCGGGAAGGAATCAGTTGTTTTGTATCTGGTAGTCCCTAAAAGTCATAGTACAACATATGGCTTAGGTTCGCAATAGTATTCCAACAAATTATCTTAACTCTTTTTAAATTTAATAGTTGCAATTTTATATTCTTTTAACATTATTTTAATACGAACTTAAAGAACGTAATGATGCTTTAATGATGGCACGACAATCTTATCAGATATTCCAATAATTATGCCTTGAACAAATACAGCCAGAAGCGTTCCTATTCCAACTGACAACAATTTTCCAGAACTAAAGAAGCAAATTACCATAATTGTTACTGGTGGCGTATAACTCAATAATTGACCCCAACCAGCAGATCCATGAAGATATTTAAATCTCAATAAATATGCCAATTCGTCATTAGGATGCTGTATCAAATTACAACGCTGATAAATTGACGTCCCAACAGAGACTCCGATCAAACCTAATATATCGATCAATACTCGCAAAAAAACATTGAGTTGTTCAAAATGCAACGGAGAATATAAATTAGAGAAAAAACCAACTAAATAACTAAACGGTAAAGAAAATAATAGATTAGAAATAAATATGTGTCCATCAAACTTACCGATCAACAATTGATTAGCAATAGTTACTATTATCGCATAGACGAAGAGAGTCGTTCCGTATGGGACATTTATCAAATGAGATATATTTACCCCCGATGCCATCCAAACGGCACTACCAACGTTACTATCGATCATCAATGCATTAGCAGCAGCATCAAGAACTATGGCAAAAATCAAAAATCCCATTCTCTTTTTAAAACTATTATTTTCCACCAACTTACTCCACCCTTTTTGTGTTTAATAAGTTTATGTTATTACTTTTTTTAAGTAGAGAAAAGGATAGCGTCAACAAAACACGGGCAGCTTTCGAGCATTAAAGTAAATAACTCCAGTAATCCAAAATCGGATTACTGGAGTTATTTGTTCTAGGCGGAAAAAGCTTTGTTTAGTTGCGCGTTTATGCTGCACGTTTAAAGGTAAAAATAGCTTTGTCCCAACATCTCATAATTTATAAACTATTTATTTTTTGATGGATGTTGCATTTCATCCATAGAAATCAAATGGAATTTATGTTCATGATTAGAATCATAAGCTTCAATTTGAGCCATCATACCAGTATCTTCGTGTTCCAGAATATGGCAGTGATACATGTAAACACCAAACTTAGTAAATCTAACTGCTAATCTAACAGTTTCACCGGCATTTACACCAACAACATCTTTCCAACCATGTTCGTTAGGATAGACATCTTTGCCATTTCTACTCAACACTAGGAATTGATTACCATGCATATGGAATGGGTGAATCATCCCCTTGTCCATATCATTGGTGTTAGTAACATCCCAAATGATTGTGTCGCCAATCTTTTGCTTTTTATCGATTCTTTGCATATCAAAAAGCTTACCGTCAAGACGTACTTGATCATCCATTCCTGACATAACCGTGTGGACAACTTCAGTTCCTGGAGTAACTACTGGTTCAGGTATGTTTGCTAGATGATCTGGCAATTCAACATCATCACGTTTGTATTCGCCAACTTTAAACTTCATGACAGGAATATTATCGGTCATCAATGTAACGACATCGCCTGGCTTCTTATCGCCAAAATCAACAATGACTTCAGCACGTTCAGCACATGTCAGCATTAATTTAGTGAAATGTACTGGCTCTGGTAATGTTCCACCGTCAGAAGCTATTTGTGTGAATTCATGATTATCATCAAAATGTAGACGCCATTCACGACGATTAGAACCATTAAGAATACGTAGACGAACGCGTTGTGTTGTTACATTGAACACACCGTTAATAGTTCCATTTACTAAGGCATATTTACCCAATGTACCATCCATATCATAATCAGACTTATAATCCAGTTGATTATCATGATAAGATCTGTCTTGCAAAATAACAGGAATATCATCAACACCGTAGTTTCTTGGGAATGGTAACTTAGCTTCTTCATCATCAGTCACGATTACCGCTGTAGCAAGTCCATTCCATACTTGTCTAGCAGTGTTTGGACATGGATGCGCATGAAGCCAATCAGTTTGTGCTTGTTGATCCAATGTGAAATCAATATCACGACTACCACCAGGATAAACTGGTGCATGTGGTCCACCGTCGACAATAGGTCCAGTAACATTCAAGCCATGCCAATGGAATGTCGTAACTTCTGGCAATTTATTAACCAAATGTACATGATAATGTACACCTTGCTTGTAGACGATTGTCTTACCTAGAATACTTGCACTATAACCCCAAGTCTTAGTCTTTTTTCCAGGTAATATTTGTGTTTCACCCTCTTGAGCCGTCAAAGTATAATAAACATCATTACCTTCGACCTTATCAGGCTTCAATAATTCTGGAATATTCAATGACTTCTCTGGTACATTCGGAATTTCTAAAGGAATGTATCCACCATCGTGTAAGTCAAATATCGGCTCATCAAAAAAATAATCATTATAAACTTTTGCTTTTCCCAATGTTTTCGCCTTCTATTCAAATTTTATCTTACTTTTTGAAAACCTCAAAAGCATTCACAATTGCTTCTAATAACATTCCGATAGCCATCATATACATAGCTAACATGTTTTTATTAGCAATCACGAGAAAAAGTAGTATGGCATAAAAGATAACCATGAATACCGAAAACACTTTCGATTCACCCATCAAAATATCACCACCAAACTTTTTACATTTATATTTTAATACAGTTTCCATAAGTATAATAATAGATATCTAAATATAAGCGATATATCAACAAAAAAGTGCCCTCTAAATGTAAGATTCTCATCTAACATTTATGGGGCACTTTAGAATCACACCAGAAACACTCAGTCGTCAATTAAGGTCACTAGTCGATGAACATAAGATTGAGCTTAACAGACGTAAAATCACAATTCTCTAATACGAATATGCAATAATTTTACCGTTAACATAATTAGCCAAATATATATCTGCAATATCCAGATTTTGTTCCTTTAGTCTAGCTTCAACCCATTCGGGATCACGACCAATCATCTCTAATTCATCGGTATTTATTTTTCCATCTAAAACAATTGGATACTTAATATTTTCTTCGTCTTTCATAATAATCGTAAGCTGACCATTTTGTTCAAATACTGCACGCTTAACATTACTAATGTCTGTGACACCTGCAGTCCTTAATTTAAATGATAAATCTGCGGCTGAAAGGCCATTTCTTAATGCCAGATCTACATCGATTTTTCCATTTTTTATAATCATCTTCGGAGAACCAATAATCATTCTTCTAAAGTAAACATTGTGATTTGATAAGAATTTGGCTATAAAAACAATCAATGTCCAAATTATCAATACCAGAGTAAATTGAAAAGTTGTAATACTCGAATTGTAGATCATACCACCAACAATTCCACCTAAAACATAATTTTGAAGTTGATCGATTGCACTAGTTGGTGCGATATTGCTCTTTCCAAATAAGTTGATTTGGATAACCATGAAGAGAAATCCAATCGTCAATTTCAATGCTAAATTTCCATACGATATTTCCATAATTTCTCCCTACTTAATCAATTTAATTTGAGTTGAATCAACTATACTAGCTTTATTCAACGTATAACTATTCACATTATTGTCAAAACTGACACGGTAATAATCCTTGCCTGCCTTGATCAACATTCCCTCGCTCAGACTTGAACTGTTAGAATAAAGTTTCTTTTTAGAAATCTTTTTTTCTTTTGAAATCGAACGCATTAAAGTCAACGTTTGATTAGTCTGATTATTAACATCAATTTGTTTTTCATAGTTGTTATAATTTATTCCAAAAAATAACGCTATCGAAAAAACAAAAATTACTAGCAAATCTCGATATTTATTATCTTTGCGGTTCTTGAAATACATTACCCCCGTGACTATTAAAGCAATTGATAGAGTCAAAATAACAAAAATAAACAAAAAATTAGGTTCTTGGTTTTGGTTATATAAATGTTCATACGAATAAAAAGTCATAGCAATTCCCTCTCAAACTTATAAGACTTCATGATTATTATAATATATTAAAAAAGTTGACCTCTATATAAAAAGGTCAACTTCTTAATTATTTTTCGTCCAAGGAAATTTCAAACTAATATTATTATTAAACTCTCTTTGCTGTTTCAACTTATTCATTCGTTCTGCTTGACGTTTTTCATAACCTTGGCAGACAAACTTATATTCATCTGTATCTGGAATTATTTTTGGTAATTCAATTCCACGTTCCGTAACTACAAAGGACGAAAAACAAGTCAATCCTAAGAAACGTTCACCGGTCTTAAGATGTTCACCAATGATTTTTGTAAAAACTTCAATTGATCGAGTTCCAACACCTGAGACATATGATTCCGTACACATCGAATCTTGCAATTTAAATGGCAAAATAAAATTAACTTGATCGACTGATGCTGTAACTGTTTCAATTCTTGCCACACGCGAAGCTGGTATTGAGGAATTATCATCAATCGTGGCTAAAATTTTGCCGCCAAAAACCGTGTTATGTTCGTTTAAATCAGATGAAAATACACGATGATTACTGATAGACAAAGTTTGAGAAACATTAATAGTATTCATATCTTAGAGTTCCTTTTCATAGTATTAGATATGAATATTATACCGTATCCTCAAATACCCACGTCAACGTTGATGAGTAAATTCCTGGCTTCATTACAATATCATCCAAAAATAATAATAGCCCATCTTTCTTTTGCCATCCGATTGAATCAAATGACTCACCGTACTTAGTTTCCTTTATGAAAGTCTTATTATTCAAAATATTAGTGTAGTTGCCATTTTCGTAATATCTGATACTTGACGATAACTGGTCTCCATTTTCATTCATAAGCGGTGTTGCTTGAGTAACATATGCCTTTTTCCCAGTTTTTTCGCGGCGACGGTCATCAATCTCAACAACATTTCCATTTGGGAGATTATGCTCGTCTTCACGGTACTGCAAACTCTTCGTGTTAAAGGCATTTACACTTCCGTAATTTAAATCGTTAATAGAGACACTGAAACCATCTATGGTGTAATTTATTTTTTCAGTAATCCCCTTTGACATGTAAACTTCATTACTATTCGAGTTGCCATATACATAAGGCGTATATGTTAATGTTTCTGCATCAGTAATGCCTGCCACTTTAGTATCAACCTCAATAGAATGATTTCTAATGTTTACACCATCAAAGTCAATTCCACTTATAACCAAATCTGCAGTTCCATTATCAGTATCTTCGATAACTGAATATTTACTGGAATCTAAAATCACATCATCCAACTTAACATTTAAAATATTAGTATTCTTGTGCATTGGTATCACGTAATATCCATCTTTCAATACACCACGATCACTGTTCTCGATTAGTTCAGCCTTATATGTTATTAAATCATCATTACTTACATCATTAAGATTATGTTCATCGTTATCTTGAACATCATGTGTCGTATTTATA
Source organism: Companilactobacillus insicii (assembly GCF_003946015.1). Classification (GTDB taxonomy): domain Bacteria; phylum Bacillota; class Bacilli; order Lactobacillales; family Lactobacillaceae; genus Companilactobacillus; species Companilactobacillus insicii. Next base: position 11,321 of record NZ_RHNU01000029.1, on the reverse strand, counting down.
ACCGAGTTATTAACAGTAATATCTGGCTTATTGATAACCGTTAAATTAGCCTTATTAGTCGTCATAGTCTTACTTTGAAGATTCAAAGTACCATACTTAAAAGTTATTTTGGCTTCATACTGTGTTCCGTCATCATCCATTGTTGTTGGAGGTGTCGTATAAGAAATGTAATCTTTGTAATTTGTATTATTACTCTGGGCGACCGTAGTTTTTTTACCTTTTTGATCGTACTTAAACCACTCAATAGTAATCTTACCCTTGTTCTCAGAATCATCGTCTCCAACAGTGTCTCCATACATCGTATATGTGGCGGTATCACCAATGTTAACGGTCTGATCATCTAATCCTCCACCAACTCTGACGCTAGTTTGAGCCCTCATTTCACTACCATTAGGGTTCTTCATTACACCAGTGATAACAACAGTTCCAACAGCACCCTTTTTAGCAATTAATTGCGTTGTTTTTCCACCATTTTCACTATCAGTCGCAAAGTCAGCTATCTCTGGTTTATCCACAGAATAAGTCACTTCACCATTAGCATCTGCCGGAGTCGGATGTGCATGAACGTAAGTATTATTATTCGCTAATACATTATCACCAAGATTATACAAATAATCATCATCAGTAGTAATCTTTAAGTCAGACGCATTCACTGGTTCTTTAGCATGAACTGCTGTAACTTGTGAATAAATATGTGTTTTAGCAAGCCATCCAGTTAAATAGTTCCAATATTGGGTATCTAATTGATACCAAGTAGTCCCAATTTCTTTAGGTGTAACCGGGAAATTCATACGATATCCGCCTTCTGACTCAGGAACGGCCGACCAAGTTTCACCCGCATCCGTTGTCTTATACCATCTATAATGCGGACTATCCAATAACCCAGTCAAAACAGACCAAACAGATCTACCAGCACTGGTTCTAATAATAACCGTCTGCCCAACTTGAGTATAATAGTCGTTCTCAGGCTGCAATGAATAACCATTGGTCAACCAGATACCTAAGAACTTTACGACATCTTTATTTGGCTTTTCCATTGGTTTAACAACTATTTCTTCATCATCTGCACGCACATTTTGGACAACACTATGATTCTTCCCCATCCAAACAGCGATTGCAGCAAATAAAATAAGGCAGGACCATACTAGCAGCATCTTTTTTATTCGATGTTGTTTCATGATACATTCTCCTTTTTTATTATTAATTGATAAATAATTTCATAATCATTATCACAAATTGTTATATGGATATGGTGTCATTAAAGAATATATTTTTTTATATAAATTGATATTTAAAAAATAATCATAAAAAAAGACTATCAATCCCACATTTTTGTGATTCTTGATAATCTATCTTTATACTGTATACATTTTGTCTTACTTTATTTATTTTCAAATCGTCCAGTTTCTTCGATATAATACTACCAGGAGGAAACCATGCACATCACAGATAAAACTAAAAACGTCTTAAAATTTCTAGGTTTAGTTTTACTTTACGCCACATTATCGATCATCATGACGATAACCTTGAATTCCAAGGGGATTGTCTGGGGTGGTGACGATGCACCCTTTCATATTGGGCGTTTAGTAACTCTGAATTATTCATTCCAACACGGTAATTTCATACCAAGTGTATCCTATTCCAACTTCCGACATATTGGTTATGGCATAAATCTATTTTATCCGTGGATAACGATTGCCCCAATTGCTTTTTTATTTTCTATATTTAGCAATCCTGTCACGGCGTTTTACACGGGTATTGGTATTTATTTTTTTATCTCATTTTTTATTAGCCATATTGTAATGGTTAAATTTTCGAAGTCATTTTGGAATGCCGTTATTTTTTCGCTCTTTTATAACTTATCAAACTATTTATTAATAGAAGTCTTACCAAGAACGGATATTGCAGAGTTTATAGCTACTATAATATTACCGATTTGTTTTCTAGGATTTTACGAAGTCTTCTTTAGAGATTTTAACAAATGGTACATTTTAGCAATTGGAATGTCGGGATTATTGCTGACACATTTATTGTCTGCAGTGATAGTTTCAGTCTTTTTTGTAATCATTTTGTTGTTATATATTATTAAAATTAACGATTATTGGCAGCGAATAAAATCGCTTATTAAAGCTATGATTGCCACAATATGCGCCAGTGCCATTTTTCTCATACCTTTCTTAAATGAAATAACCTTTCAACCTTATGAACAACCTTCCCCATATACACTAAAGGGTAAAGTATTGGAAAAGATGATCACATCAAGCTTTTTAAATAGTAGTGTTCAAAGTGCTGACGGCAATACTTATAACATCGGTGTCTTCTTAATCGTCGCTTTAATATTAGGTCTGATATTTTTCTATAAGTTCCCCACACTTTATAAACGTATCTACGTTCTAGCGTTTTTATCATTCTTCATGACGACCAATGTATTCCCTTGGCAACTACTACAAAATACACCAATTAGAGTCATTCAATTTCCATTTAGATTCTTAATGATAGCGACTCTTTTAACATCAATAATCGCCGCCAAACTATTGTTGATGGCAATTGATACACTTAACCTGTATAAATTACAATTACCGATAGCTGTCATTTTAGCAGTTATCCTATGTGGATTCTGGATATCATCAGCTCATAATTCTCAACAGCAACCATTTTTATCTAAAAAATCACAAATAATCACAAGTCGAAAGATCAAACATAAATCATTTTACGAAGATTACTATGAACAATACTCTCCGGCAGCAGCTGGTAAATTTATTAAATCGACAATTTGGCAAACAGGTAAAATAAACGGTAACGAAATCACTTTTCATCCCAAAACAAAAGGAGAATCAATTGACTTCAAGCTAGGAGAAATGCAAAAGAACACTATCTTAGAGCTACCAATAATTCGATATAAAAATACTCACCTAACACTTAACGGAAAATCAGTTAAAATCTCAACTAGTAAAAATGGAACTGTAAAAACTAAGGTCCCTAGAAAAATGAAATTACTAAATTACAAAATGACTTATAAAACAACTAACTTAACCATCTTTAGTGCAGCTCTATCCCTAGTAAGTTGGATCTTCTTATTATTCGGACATGTTACAAAGAAAGACTATGATTGGAATAATAAAGAAATACTCCTAAAAAATATCGAATACAATGATTCTGCGGTATAATTAAAATTCATTAAATGAATGTATAAATTATAGGGAGAATTGTTATGTACGCAAATCTAGTTAATAAAAATACTAACGAAGTAAAAAACGTTAAAGTTGGATTCTCTTGGACAGAATTCTTCTTCGGTTTTTGGCCTGCAGTCTTTAGAGGTGATTGGAAATGGTTACTGATCATGTTATTAGTAGACGTTGGTCTAGGAATATTCACTTGGGGCGGTGGATCACTACTATTCAACTTCATCTTTGCTTTCTTTTACAACAAATTTTATGTGAACGATCTTATAGAAAAAGGATTCGAACCATCTGATGAAGGTGACTATCATACCTTAGTATCAGAAGGATATATTCAACCAAATCGACGTTTTAGTCATATGAATAATAATTCGTCTAATGATTCATCATTAGACGAATTGGAAAAACTCAAAAAGCTTCTCGATGATGGAACTATTACTCAAGAAGAGTTTGATATTAAAAAGAAACAAATATTGGGCTTGTAAAATACACAATAATTCTTTTTAAGCACAAATCATAAAAATTAAAAGCCGTAACCATTGATATAATTAGGTTATGGCTTTTATTTTAATAATTTCAATCTCAGTACTTAACTAAATAGCAACCGTTAGTTGCCTAAATTCTACCAATAATTGGTTGTGTCTAGGCGGCGATTACTTGATAATTAGAAATAAGGATGGTGATAATCATGTTTAGTGAAAACCTAAAGAAATTGCGCACTGACAAAGGGCTTTCTCAAGAGCAACTAAGCGAAATAATAGACGTTTCACGACAATCTATTTCTAAATATGAAAGTGGAGTTACAGAGCCCAGCTTTGATAAGTTAATTGCCATTGCAAAATATTTTGATGTAAGCATCGATTTTTTATTACTATCTAAGAGTAATAATAATTCTGCCCCCATAAAGTCCGACAGAATAGCAATTTCGTCACACTTTGAATCCTTAGAAGCATTTGATTCAGTCGCTTCATACTATGCTTTTACAATTAGCAAAATAATTGGAAGCAATTCAAATGGACCTCAAGCAGTTGTCTGGGGAATTTATGATTCCGGACTTTTTGGAGACAAAAAAAAGATGTTAGCATACTATCGTAGTTACGAAGATGCCAAAAAGGAAATATTTTCTATTAATGCCGCAATGCAACAAGGCCAAACAAACTACGATTTACAATACTTTGTCAATGTCAAAACAAAAGGGTTGAACTATATCATAGACGATTCTATCAAATGATCTTCAACACGTTACAATATATCACCCTTTACTATTTAGAAGATAAATCCCTAGCCACATCTTCCAAGTAACTATGAATATTTGCGGCTATCTCATTCCTATCCTTGCTACTAATGTCAAGAAAATATACTGCTGCAAAGACCTGCAGCAACATTTCTAAAGACATAAGCATTCCCTCATCGGCATTTCTAACGTTAAGGCTCCCTTGTCTATCATCACCATCGTGCATACTGTATCTAAGTAGGAAAGACTCTCCGTCATCCAGTACCTTATTAAAAATTGCCAATAGTTCTTTTTTGTTATCGTCGTTTAGTTCATTTTTTTCATCGTCGTTCATAGTTAATTTCTCCTTTATTTTTACAAGATGCTCAAAAAAGCCCCTCGATGATTATTATGATGTTAAAAAGAAAAAGATATTGAGTTTATAAAATCTTTAGGTAAATAAAACCGTGAATTCCCTTTTATAGGATTTCACGGTTTTTATTTTGTTTTCGAAACGCGCTTATAAAGGGCAATATCCAAGCATTACCGTTCCTTGACGCACTCTGATACTGAAACGCGCTTACGATAGACAACACCCTCCGCTTACTACGAATAAGTGATGTGTCACTTCGTGCCACCTCTCTTATTCTAGGTAATGCTCAGGTGTTCCCGTCTATCGACGCGCTCTGATATAAAAAATGATCCCTCCCGGAATCGAACCGGGGACCTACTGCTTAGGAGGCAGTTGCTCTATCCAACTGGGCCAAGGGACCATTATGGCACTACTAATAATAGTGCCACCAAATTATTCATATTTCAAGCAAATTTAAATTCACTTATCTTCTTTTGGGATACGACGCTTTCCTTTATTCTTCTGATCACGAAGACGCTTCTTCGGCTTAGCCTTAGGTTGTGTCTTTTGAGCATGGCGCTTTTCTTTTCGATAAGTTTCTTTATCTGAAAATGTCCCATCACGATTTAAGAAAACTTTCTTAACTTCAACGTCAGTGAAGTCCTGTAGGTTGCGGAAGTCGTGACTATTACCAAATGTCAAAACATTACCAGCTTTACCCATTCTACCAGTACGACCACCACGATGGACATACTCACTATTATCACGAGGAATCATGTAATTAATAACAGTAGTAATATCATCAATATCCATCCCACGGGCAGCAACATCAGTCGTTAACATCAAATTCACCTTTTTACTAGCAAATAATTGTAATGCGGACTTACGCTGTTGCGAAGACATCTTGCTATCTAACGCTACAAAATTAGTTTTATTGTAATGCAAATCACTAATAATCTTATGAAGTGAACGAGAATTGTTAAAGAACACGATACCTTTGAACTTATTATTATGAGCCAATTCTCTAATCAAGGCATCTTTAGTATTATCTGTAGCTGCATTAATAAAGTAATGCTTAATCCCAGCGGTATATGAACTATCATCACGTTGATCGATCATTAAGAAGTCTTGTCCAAACCACTTATGCATCTCTTTAAAAATTTCATTACCAGTGGCAGAGAAAAATGTCATTTGAACGTCAGCTGGCATTTGATCAATAGTTTCACGAACAGATTCTAACTTAGATTCGTTCAACATTTCATCAGCTTCATCAACTATGACTGTTTGAATATTTCCTAATTTTACTTTACGCATTTCAGTCAATTCTTTAAGACGACCTAATGTTGCAACTAAAATTTCAGGCTTTTCTTTTAGCTTCTTCAATTGACGTTGAGGATTAGCTCCTCCAGTTACGGATTGAACCCTGCAACCAACTAATTTAGCTAACGGTTGGATAACGCTTCTAACTTGAATCGCTAATTCTTGAGATGGTTCCAAGATCAATACTTGTAGTCCATCTCCAGGTACTAATGTTTCAAGCATTGGCATTGCAAAAGCTAATGTCTTACCTGATCCTGTAGGTGCCATAGCTACTAGTCCTTTGCCCTCTTTAAATGGCATATAGACTGATTCTTGAATTTTAGTCAACGCTTCGAATTTATTTTCTTTAAAATAGTCTTGATATAATTTTGGTATTTCCACTTTATTTTTCCTTATCTGCTTCAAATACAAGTCCAGCGCTGGTTCTGGCTTGTTCTAGTACACGATTTACTTTACGTGCATAACTACTCAACTTAGCATACGTTTCAGTGTCATTCTCATTCATTATTCTAGCGAATTCAACGGCTTCTGAATCCATTGGATTATCACTCTTAGTTGTTGGAATCTCCGATAACTTCTTATCTGATCCAGCTTCTGTTAGCTTAGTAATGTCACCAGCACTATCCATCAATAGAGTTTTCTTTCCAAAGTATATTTCAGAAGGCATATATGAATTCTTAGTTTTACCAACAATGATATTAACATCAAAATTATCATACTTAAGTGTCAAACTACCGGATCCATCAATTCCCGAACTAAGAATTTCTGGTTCATAATCAACTTTATTTGGTGTTCCAAATAACACAATTGAATCATACACGGCATAGACTCCAAGGTCATACAATGCGCCACCTGAAAACTTTGGATTAAAGATATTAGGTTTCTTACCGGCTAAGAAACTATCCATTTTACTTGAATACTTCATGTATGACAAGGTAGCACCAGTCAATTGCTCACGATTATCATCAACGTATGATTGAACCTTCTTAAAAATAGGCTCATGGATTTGACGAGCGGCTTCAAAGAAGTATACGCCCTTTTCATGTGCTAGTGTATCCAAAATTGTATATTCACGTATTATTGAAGTACTTGGCTTCTCAACGATTACATTCTTGCCATTCTCAATAGCTAAACGTGCCTGTGCAAAATGCAAAGCATTTGGTGATGCAATATAAACAGTATCAAAATCGTCACTTTCAAAAAACTTATTTAAATCTGTACTGATTTTTACAGCAGATCCATCTAACTTACTCAAGCCATCAATAAAAGCTTGAGCCTTCTCCTCAGTTCTCGAATAAACTCGAGCTAACTTGAATGTTTTTGTTTCATCCGCAGCTTCAATAAACTGCTGCGTGATCCAACTCGTTCCGATTATTGCTAAATTTATCATAAAATCACCTCTATATTGATTTTACTTATATATAGAACTAATTACCACTAAAAACATTACAGTCCCTACCTATAAGGTGTATTATAATATTTTACACTTTCGCTTAGGAGCTGAGAATCATGAACAAAGAAACAGATAAGTTCAGTTTAAAACGTGATCTTGGATTCTTCTCCGCTCTATCTACCGTTATGGGGTTAGTAATTGGTGGGGGAGTTTTCTTTAAGATTTCAAGTGTCACCGCCGCAACTGGTTCACCTAGCTTAACTATTTTTGTTTGGCTTTTAGCCGGTTTTATAACAATAAATGCTGGCTTAACAATTGCAGAACTGGCAGCAGCACTACCAGTTGCAGGTGGTATCTACAAATACATTGAATACATATACGGAAAAGTACCAGCATTTCTCTTGGCCTGGGCACAATCCGTCATATACTATCCCGCTGGTATTTCGGCATTATCAATAATTTTTGCTACTCAAGTAATTAATCTATGCAATCTTCCTGCCAATTGGCAAATTCCAATTGCTATCGCATTAGCGATATTTATGTTTGCAGTAAACTTATTAGGAGCAAAAGTTGGTGGGTCTATTCAATCGATCTCTTTAATTGCTAAACTAATTCCAATTGTCCTAATAGTTGTCGTAGGTTTATTTACAAAATCAAGCAATAATATTTCGCTATTCCCTATTACATCAGGAACCCATCCTGACTTTTGGTCTTCAATGGGTGGTGGACTATTAGCTACAATGTTTGCTTTTGATGGTTGGATGAATGTGGGCAATTTAGCAGGTGAAATGAAAAAACCTGAGAAAGATCTCTCACGTTCAATCATATTGGGATTACTATTGATCACGCTTATCTACGTTTCAATAAGTTTTATCTTTATCAAAGAATTACCTTTCCATTTAATTCCTGGTAATCAAAACGCCGCATCAGAAGCAGCCATTAGGATTTTTGGTGATATTGGTGGAAAAATCGTTACAATAGGTATCTTGATTTCTGTGTTTGGAGCAGTCAATGGCTATACTATGACTGGTCCTAGAGTAAGTTATGTACTCGGTGCAGATGACGATATTATCTTCAGTAAGTTCTTTGCTAGATTAACCAAAAAAAGTCGTGTGCCATTGAATGCAGCAATCGTACAAACTGTAATTGCTATAATAATGATTTTTATGGGAAGTTTCGACTTCTTAACTGACATGTTAGTCTTTGTAATGTGGATCTTTTCAATGATGATGTTCGTTGGAGTATTTATTCTTCGTCATACAGAGCCAGATTTAAAACGACCATACAAGATCAATTTCTACCCCATACCTCCAATAATCGCTATGCTGGGTGGTGGATATATTATTATTTCCACACTTACTAGACAACCCACACTTGCCTTCACTGGTATTCTAATCACATTATTAGGTTTACCACTGTATTACATACATCAATTTAACAAAAAAAAGAAGTCGCTATAATGGCGGCTTCTTTTTATTAACGTTATAATCTAAATGATTTTATAAACCCCTAATGTCGCAGGTGTTGATTATGGAAGATTTATTTAAAAATAAGTTTGAACAAAAATTAGCTCAAATAACTTTAAAATTACAAAGATTATTATTTTATCGTATAATTCAACGAACTGTCCTAATGATTTTTCCGTTTGTGCTTTTCGGAAGCTTTATCAAAATTATCCAAATAACCATTCTAGGAAAAGACAGTTTTTTAACAGCAATTATACCCAAACTCAATAATGACTGGATTTTTAACCACGTCAACGATATTGCGACAGCATTATATAGTTTGACCCTCGGATGGGTAGCAGTAATGGCCACTTTTGGTGCCGCCAAATACACTGCAAAGCATTTTAATCGTGATGATCAACTAGCGGGATTGACTAGTATTAGCTCACTGCTGATCATCACTTTTACATATTCTAAAGTTCAGCCACTTTCGTTTCACGGTACAGTTTTAGGAATGCGTGGACTATTATTTGCAATATTACTAGGAATGTTAATTGGCTGGGTATTTAAAATATCAAGCCCTTCCGCGCCAGATCATCTTGCCAAACATCTATCAAGCAATATTTTGGAGCGAACATTTATTTCGCTTAAACCTATATCTATAATCATGATTGTGTCTGTTGTGTTTAGCTTTTTAGTTAACATTACTTACTATTCCGACTTACCCAATAGTATCGTTTATTCACTAGCCACAAACTATCACAGTTCCAATCCAATTATTCAGTTGTTAAGTACACTAGGATTTTCCATTTACACGATTATTGCTTCATTCTTCGGATGGTCAGGAATTTATTCACCTATCGAAGTCGAAAAAGCCGATCCCACAGTTTTGACAAATCTTAATTATGCTTTGACCTATCATACAGCATGGGGAGCACCAAATTTATTTACTAGTAATACTCTATATCATGCTTTCGCCACTCTAGGTGGCACTGGATCGGTTCTTGCATTGATCATCGCAATTTTTATCGTATCTAAAGATTCAGATTTTCAAACAGTAGCTAGATGGACTATGATACCAAGTATCTTTAACTTAGGTAGTAGTGTCATGTCAGGGATACCAGTTCTATTTAATATCATATTCATAATTCCCTTTGTACTAGCACCTCTAACATGCATGATAATGGCCGCTATTACCCTACAGCTTCATTTAATGCCGCCAAGTGTATATCCGATACCAACTGGAACTCCCGGCCTCCTATCGGCATTTATTGGCACAGACGGTAGTTGGCAAGCCTTAATATTTTCTATATTAAGTATGGTTGTGTCGGTTTACATTTATATTCCATTCGTAAAAATTGCTGAAAAACTCAAAACTATCGATAATCTAGCCCTTGATGAAGGAGGCGCATCAAATGATGAGAACCTTCAAAAATAAATCTAATAAGTCTTTTAAATATTTGATTGCCTTGGCTCTAATATTAATAGTACTGGGAATTCCTTCATATATTTGGACTAAGAGAAATGTTTCAACATTAGCTGGACGCTACAACTCACCAATGTCACCAATCATTATGATTCCTGGAAGTAGTGCAAGTGCAGACAGGTTTGACGATTTAGTTAAGACTATTAACAATCAGTATGGCGAAAAACACAGCCTATTAAAATTAACAGTTAATACCGACGGGAAAATCACTTATAAAGGTACCATCAAACCAAATGATGAGCGCCCATTTATTGTCGTAGGATTTATAAACAATAATGACGGATACAACAATATAAAAAAACAATCAGAGTGGTTTAACATTGCTTTCAATCAATTAAAAGAGCGTTATAGATTCAGCAGCTTTGATGCTTTCGGACATTCCAATGGTGGATTAATTTGGACTTATTTTTTGGAACATTACTTCGATGATTCATCTATCAATATGGACTCCATGTTAACCGTCGGAACACCGTATAACTTCGAAGAAAAAAATAGTTCTAATAGAACACAAATGCTAAATGACTTTATTAAGGGTAAAGACAAATTGCCAAGTGACTTGACATACTACTCGATTGCAGGAACACAACTGTACACTGATGACGGTATCGTTCCGATCGGCAGTGTCGATGCTGGTAAATATATTTACGAAGGTAACATTAAACGATACACCTTGATCACTCTTACTGGTAGTAAGGCTCAGCATTCAGATATGATTGCTAATAATCAATTCATTTCCATTTTCCATCAATACATTATTGGTAACAAATTGAACAATCCAGCCAATGGACTCAATAAAAAAGGTAATCCCCCATCAAAGTAAATAGTAACTTATAACAAAAAAATCGCTATTTTTATTTGAAGTGCCCTACAATTGTTAGACAAGAAATCTAACGATTGTAGGGCATTTTTTATGACAAAATATGATCCAATCTT